>JAILLF010000058.1 GCA_024693365.1 Acetatifactor sp.
TATAACGTGTCGCATCCAGATGATTGGATTATAGCATCTTTTTGGGAAAAATGCACCATAAATTTGGCCCGTATTTGCCCCTAAAATGAATTCCATGTAATTAGGCGATATTTCAGTCGGGTTTTAGTTTTTCATTCTAGCAAGAGGACGGAGGTAGAGACATTGGCACTTCGATTTTATTTTGGTCCTTCAGATGGAAAATTAAGCAAATTTGCATATCAGGACGTCATTGAGCGTTCCATGAATGAGCCGGAACAGAGATTCCTTGTGATCGTACCGGATCAGTTTACCATGCAGACCCAGAAGGAACTGGCATCCATGCATCCGCGCGGAGGAATCCTGAATATTGACGTCTTAAGCTTTGGACGTCTTAGCCACAGGGTACTGGAGGAGGTGGACTGCAGGGAGATCCCCGTCTTGGATGACACGGGAAAGAGTCTGGTGCTTCAAAAGGTGCAGGCGCAGATCGCAGACAGGCTCCCCGTCCTTGGCGGTTATCTGCATAAGCAGGGCTACGTGCACGAGGTGAAGAGCGCCATCTCGGAATTCATGCAATATGGCTTGTCGCCCAAGGACGTGGGCGACCTGATCGAGTACTCCAGGGATAAGTCTGCCCTTGCCGGAAAGCTTCGGGATCTGCAGCTGATCTACGAGAGCTTTCAGGAATACGTCAAGGATCACTTTGTCACGGCGGAGGAGACGCTGGACGTGCTGTGCCGTCACCTCTCGGAATCCAGAATTGTGCGGGACTCCGTGATCCTGCTGGATGGATATACCGGCTTTACGCCGATCCAGTACCGCCTGGTACAGGAGCTGGCGCGCATTGGCCGTGAGGTCACGGTGACGCTTACGTGCGGCGAAGGCGCAGATCCTTACCGGCTTGGCGGCGAGCAGGCGCTTTTTTATCTGACGCAAAAAACCGTGGCAGATCTTGAGCGTGCGGCAAAGGAGGCAGGGATTGCGAGGGATCGCGGCGCGGACGTGTTTTTTGATGCAGCCGGTAATCGCCGCGGCGCGGGGGACGCAATGCGCCCTGCAACCGATGAAAATCACGCGACGTTCCCCCATGATGGTGGGAGCGCATCGAAGCCCTGTGTTGATGATCAAGCATCGAAGCCTTGCGCTGTTGATCATGCGTCGCTGCCTCATGATGATAATCGCGCATCGCAGCCCTGTGCATGCGAGCATGAGTTGGCCTTCCTTGCCAAGCACGTCTTCCGATACGACGCAAAGACCTATGCGGGAGAAAATACGGGAGAGATCCGTCTGTTCGAGACGACGAACCCTGCGGCGGAGGTGCATCAGGCAGCGCTGGAAATTCAGCGCCTGATCCGGAGGGAGAAGCTTGCCTATCGTGATTTCGTGATGATCACGGGCGACCTCGAGGGCTACGCGCCCTTTGTGGAATCGGAGTTTGAGCGACTTGGAATCCCCTGCTTTATCGACAGAACGAGAAGCATTACGTTAAATCCGCTGACGGAGTTTTTGTTAAGCGCGCTGAATCTTTCCCTCAAAAATTATTCCTATGAAGCCGTGTTCCATTATCTGAGAAGCGGCATGTCGGGGATTCCGGTTCCGGAGATCGACCGGCTTGAAAATTACGTGATAGAGCTTGGCATTCGCGGGAAGAAGGCATATTTTGAACGCTTTGCACGCAAGACAAAGGCCATGAGTAAACATTCTGAGGAGGAAGGGCCGCTGGAGGCACTGAACAAGACGCGCGAAGCCTTTGCCGCGCAGGTGGAAATTCTCTCCGAAAAGGCGAGGGACAAGGCCTGCAATTACGTGGACAGACTTTATGATTTCTTGGTGAATGCCCATGCAGAGCAGGAGCTAAAGAAGCGCGCAAAGGCCTTTGAAGAAGCGGGAGACGCCGTGCGCGCAAAGGAATATTCCCAGATCTACCGTCTGGTCATGGATCTGTTGAATCAGATTTATCAGCTCCTTGGCGAGGAGGAAGTATCGCTTCAGGAGTTTACCGACATTGTGTCCGCGGGCCTGGGAGAAATCCAGGTGGGAACCATTCCGCAGGGCGTCGACAGAATCCTTGTGGGGGACATGGAACGCACCCGTTTTAAGCCCGTGAAGGTTTTGGTTTTCCTAGGCGTCAACGACGGCAACATTCCGAGGAACACTTCCAAGGGCGGCATCATTTCCGACGTGGAGCGTGAATTTCTGAAGGATTCCCAGCATGCCCTGGCACCCACGCCAAGGCAGCAGGCGTTCATCCAAAGATTTTATCTTTACTTGAATTTGACGAAGCCGACAAAAGCTTTGTACTTGACTTATTCCAGGCAGGGAAGTGACGGAAAAGCCTTGCGCCCTGCCTATTTGATCGATTCCGTAAAGCGGATGTTCCCGAAGCTTAAGATGGAATTTCCGCAAATGCGTCCTGTCATGGAGCAGATCCTTACGCCCGCAGAAGGACGGGACCTTCTCGCAGGAGCCCTTCGCGACTATGCAGGCGGGATCCTTGCCAAGGAGCGGGAAAGGGAGTTTTATACGCTGTTCGCGGCCTATGGCGAGCCTTCGCAGCAAAAGACAAGGGACCGTTATCTTAGTGCCGCGTTCCGGCGCTATCGCGAGAAGCACCTTCTTCGGGAGATTGCCCGCCTGACGTACGGACAGATCCTTCAAAACAGCGTAAGCCGTCTGGAGACTTATTCGGCATGCGCATACCGGCATTTTTTGCAGTACGGCCTTTCGCTAAAGGAGCGGGAGGAGTTTGGCCTGGAAGCCGTAGATCTCGGTTCCTTGTATCATAACGTTTTGGAGAAATTTTCCAAGGGCCTGGCCACGGCAAATGAGACCTGGTTTAGCTTTGACGCAGCCTACGCAAGCCGCGAGATCGCAAAGCTCATGGAAGAGCAGGCGGTGCAATATGGCGGCAGCATTCTCAAGGCCAACTACCGGAATGAATATCAGATGAAGCGCATGGAGCGCATTTTGCTGCGAACGGTCCTGACGCTCCAAAAGCAATTAAAGAAAGGCATCTTCACCCCGGCGGCCTATGAGATCGACTTCCACAAGATGATGGAGCTTACGAGGAAGGCTGACGAAAGTGCGTGGCGGGAACTGACCGCGGGAGGCGCGGCGCCGCAGGCCGGCGACGAAGGTGCGGTGCCACGGGCAGATGATGCAGGTCAGATACTGCAGACCGGCGGCGAAGGTGCGGTGCCACGGGCAGATGATGCAGGACAGGTACCGCAGGCAGGTGACGAAGGTGCGGTGTCACGGGCAGATGATGCAGGTCAGATACCAGAGGCTGGCGGCGATGCCCCATGGCGTGAGATGATGCGGCTGGACGGAAGGATCGACCGACTGGACGTGGCGGAGGATGACCGGAACGTTTACGTCAAAGTTATGGATTATAAATCCGGCGACAAAAAATTTGATCTTGTGGCATTGTATCATGGCCTGCAGATGCAGCTTGTGGTATACGTAAATGCCGCGTTAGGTCGCGAACAAAAAAGGCATCCGGACAAGAACGTGATCCCGGCGGCGCTGTTATATTATCACGTGGAGGATCCCGTGATCGAAGGTACCCAGGAGTTGTCCGAGGACGAACTGGATCAGGAATTGACCAAGGCTTTGCGCGCAAAGGGCATCGTCAATGAAAATCCTGACGTGGTCAGGCTTCTGGACGGCGAGTTCCAGGAAAAATCGGATGCCATTCCCGTGGAGCGGAAAAAGGATGGCACCTTTACGGCAAAGTCCAGCGTGATGAGCAGGGAAGGCATGGAGAAACTCTCCAGTTTCGTGGATCATAAGCTACGCGCCATCGGCCGTGAGATCTTGGACGGCAACATCGCTTTGAATCCCTACGAGCGCGGGGACGAAAAGGCCTGCACCTATTGTCCCTATGCGAAGGTCTGCGGTTTTGATCCCGGGATTCCTGGCTGCAAGACCCGCAAGATAGAGGATCTTCCGAAGGAAACAATCCTAAAACTCATGGAAGACGAGATGCAAAGCCCGTAAAAGGCGCGACGCAAAGTCTCTAGAAGGCGCGACGCAAAGTCTCTAGAAGGCGAGATGCAAAGCCCGTAGAAGGCAAGATGCAAAGTCCGTAGAAGGCAAGATGCAAAGCCAGCAGAAGGCGAGTTCCCTGGGCACCGCGCCAACCTTGAGTTTGGAAATCCTATCCCTGAAAGGCAGAAAATGACAAATCCAGCCGTAGCCTCAAGGAAATCTACATTGCCCAAAAGGCAACAATGGAGCGCGAGCAAGTAAGAGAGCCGGAGAATACTTGCCTGAGAAGGAAAAGAGGAATCCAGGCAAGTAAGAGAGCCGGAGAATACTTGCCTGAGAGATAAAAGAAGCAACCAGGCAAGTAAGAGAGCCGAAGAATACTTGCCTGAGAAGGAAAAGAGGAATCCAGGCAAGTAAGAGAGGCGGAAAATACTTGCCTGAGGGACAAAAGAAGCAACCAGGCAAGTAAAAAAGCCGGAGAATACTTGCCTGAGGAGGAAAAGAGGAATCCAGGCAAGTAAGAGAGCCGGAGAATACTTGCCTGAGAAGGAAAAGAGGAATCCAGGCAAGTAAGAGAGCCAGAAAATACTTGCCTGAGAGACAAAAAAACGGCGTGGGATGCTGCGATGGGATTGGGAAAGGCAAATAAGACAGTAAGGCATAAGGGAAAGGGGGGCGAGAAATGGATGAAGAATACTATTTGACAGAGGAACAGAGAATTCGTCTGGAAATAGAAAAGGAAGAGAAGAAAAAGCTGAAAAAGGAAGCGGGGCGTCGTTGGAGATGGCTCCGCGGAGCGGCGATTGCGGGACTCATTCTTCTGGTTGTGATTTTTTGCTTGATCCGTCAATGGGAGAAATCACAAGACATGCATAGAAAGCCTGTGATTTATCTTTATTCGGAGGAGACTGCGGAAGTTTTCGTCCGTTTGGAACTTGATGGAGAATTGACAACGACGTATCCTAAGTATCCTTAGAAAAAGCGCTTTCCGAGTTGGGTTTAACAAGACGGGAAGCGAATGAATTTATTGTATATTGGTTACCGCTGATGGAGAATAACAACTATAACGTGATCAGTTTTCAGACGGAGGCCTATGCGGAAAGCGCAAAATTGATCGTAAGTCCGAAGCCGGATGCGATGATCAGAGTATATATGGCGTGGTATGGAAGCGACAAACCCGTGAAGCTTCAAACCCAGGAACTCTCATCCATGGAGAGAAAAGGGTTTACCGTGGTTGAGTGGGGCGGAAGCGAGATCCATCCCAGGTAGAAAGTTGTGGCATAAATTACGAGGAGGTATGAGATGGACAGTTTCATGGATGCATTATTATCTCAGAAGACAGACAAAATTCCTGACGTGTATGACTGGTTCGCACCGCTTCTTGGTGATTGGGATTGTGATTATTATGATGAATTGAATGGTCAGAAGAGGCACGTGAAAGGGGAATGGATATTCCGAAGGGTGCTTGAGGGAGCTGGAATACAGGATATTTTCATCTTTCCCTCCCGGGCGACTAAGGAGGAACAGCCCCAGCCGGACGGCGAGTATGGATCCTCCCTGCGAATGTTTAATCACTTTGAGAATCATTATGACGTGGTCTATACCTGTGATCATTGCATGAAGAGACTGTGCTTCACGAAGGAAGATGACAGGTTAGTGGGAAAGGTTCTGGATGAGGAAAACTCTTACTGGATCTTTTCAGAGATAACCGAAAACAGTTTCAAGTGGGAAAACGTTATGATTACCGAAGAGGGTACCAGAATTCTGGATTGCGTAATCTACGGAAAACGGGTCTAGGCCAAAAGTTGCAGAGTGATAAGGAGAACGTGCGCATGAGCGTGGAATTTACTCCCCAGCAAAGAGAAGCGATCGATCTAAGGGATTGCAACATATTGGTCTCCGCGGCGGCAGGAAGCGGAAAGACGGCAGTGCTCACGGAGCGCATCGTGAATCTGATCTGCGATGAGGCTCATCCCGTGGATGCGGACCGTCTGTTGGTCGTGACCTTCACCAGCGCGGCAGCGGCGGAGATGCGTGAACGCATTGCGAATAAGCTTGGAGACAGATTACTGGAGAATCCCGGGTCGGAGAGACTGCAGCGCCAGATGACGCTCCTTCACAATGCCCAGATCACGACCATCGACAGCTTTTGCCTGTTTTTGATTAAGAATCATTTTAACGAAATCGGTTTGGATCCGGCCTTCCGCGTGGCAGACGAGCGGGAGATCAAGCTTCTGCAGCAGGAAACCCTTGCAGAGCTTTTGGAGGATGCCTTTGCGGAAGGCAGACCGGAGTTTCATGACTGCGTGGAGATCCTTTGTCCCAAAGGGCGGGAGAAGGTTCTCGAGGAGCAGATCGTCAACCTGTCACGCTACGCAGCCAGCTTTCCTTGGCCGGAGGAATGGCTCAAAGAGCGGAAAAAAGATTATCAGGCCGAGAGTAAGGAAGAATTGCTTACGGGACAGTTAAGAGATTACTTTCTTCATTACGCGGAGGGCGTTTTGGACGGATGCATCCATAAGCTGGATCAGGCCATCCGGCTTGCGCAGATGCCAGACGGCCCCTACGCTTACGGAGAATTGTTGGATGGTGAAAAAGAGCAGCTTGAGAGCGTGGCAGAAGCGCTGCACGAGTTGCAAGAGAAGGTGAATTTGGAGGGAGAAGCCCCGCAAGAGTCAGATGCCGGTGAAGAGGGAGCCGCGCAGGAGCCGGATGCCGAAGAGAAGGGAACTCTGCAAGAGCCGGATGCCGGCGATTTCGATGAAGAATCAAGGGACGCGGACGTTTTGGAGGAAATCGGCACGCTTCTCGAAGGCATCACGTTTGGGCGTCTTCCAGGCAAGAAGGATGATTCCGTAAATGCGAAAAAGCGAGATTTGGCAAAAGACCTTCGCGATGACGTCAAAAAAATCTTAGGAGAGCTTCGCGAGCAATTCTTTGCACTGCCGGGTTCCGTTCTGCTTACGAGAAACGCGGGCTGTAGCGCGGCTGCGGCCGAGCTTATTGATCTGGTTCTGGAATTTGACCGACGCATGCGCGAGAAAAAGCAGGAAAAGAAGCTGATTGACTTTAATGACATGGAGCATTTTGCCCTTGACGTCCTGCTTCGCAGGGAAAGCGGCAAGATCCTTCCCACGCAGGTCGCAAGGCAGTACCGCGAATACTTTCATGAGATCCTGATCGATGAATACCAGGACAGCAATCTTGTTCAGGAATATCTTCTGCGCGCCGTTTCCGGCGAGGAAGATGGGCATTACAATCGCTTTATGGTGGGCGACGTAAAGCAGAGCATCTATCATTTCAGGCTCGCGCGCCCTGAGCTTTTTATGGAGAAATACCTGCAGTATCAAAAGAGCGGGCGGGAACGAAGGATCGACCTTTCAAAGAATTTCCGAAGCAGAAAAGAGGTCATTGACAGCGTGAACAACACCTTCCGGCATGCCATGAGCAGGGAAGTCGGCGGCATTGTTTATGACGATGACGCGGCGCTGTATCTCGGCGCAACTTACCCGGATTGCACGGAAGCAAAGCAGGGAATGCCGGACGCGGAAGCAACCCAGGGAATGCCGGATGCGGAAGTAACGCAGGGAATGCCGGACGCGGAACCGACCGTAGATATTGCCGGAAAAGCCGAGAGCTTGATGCAGAGCGAGTTGCTCCTTGTGGAAAAGCCCGGAAAGGAGCTGGGATTCCAGGCGCGGCAGGCGGAAGCCCTTGCCATTGCTGAGAGGATCCGCGATCTTCTTGCCAACGGAAAAGTGACGGATGCAAAAACAAAGGAGCTTCGCCCCGTTCATTACAGGGACGTAGTCATTTTGCTCCGCACCTTAAGCGGCTGGGGCGACGCATTCAAGGCAGTTTTGGAGGAACGTGGCATTCCTGCCTACGTGACCTCCAAGAGCGGATATTTTACGGCAACGGAAGTACAGACGGTACTGAATTACCTGCGAGTGATCGACAATCCCTTACAGGACGTGCCGCTCTTTGGCGTCCTTCGCTCCGAATTTGGCGGATTTTCCGAGGAGGAGATCGCGAAGCTCCGGGGAGGGGAAAAGGAGCGTAGCTTATATGAATGCCTCTGCGAGTCAGGGGAGGCCAAGACAACGGCCTTTTTGGAAAAGCTCCAAAGCTTTCGCGACAGATCAAGTTATCTGACCATCCGCACGCTGTTGGAAGCGCTTTTTGAGGAATACGATTATTTGAATTACGTGACGGCCCTGCCCGGAGGCAGTAAGCGCCGTGCAAATCTGGAAATGCTTCTCGTCAAGGCGTCAGATTTTGAGAGAACTTCCTATTTTGGATTGTTCCATTTTCTTCGGTATATTGAGATGCTGGAGAAATATGAGGAGGATTACGGTGAGGCGGAGACGCTTGACGAGAATGCTGACGTGGTGCGCATCATGAGCATTCACAAGAGCAAGGGTCTGGAATTCCCCGTGACGATCGTTGCCGGGCTCGCCAAGAAATTCAATCTGCAGGATTCAAGCAAGGCGGTAATCCTGGATGCAGACCTGGGGCTTGGCATGGACTACGTGGATCCCGTGCGGCGTTTTCGCAGCAAGACCCTTAGGAAAAGCATCATGGCGAAAAAGCTTCGGGAGGATACGCTTTCCGAAGAATTGCGGCTTCTGTACGTGGCCATGACCCGTGCAAAGGAGAAGCTGATCCTGACGGCGGAAGTGGAGGAACCCGGAAAGGTGCTTCAGGCGTCGGCGTGGCTTTCGGGCAAAGGCGTTAGGCTGTCCTATCTGGAATTCCTGAAAGCCAATTCCTATCTGGATTTTCTCGAGCCGATCCTGAGTCAGACGGGCATCACCGTGCGGGAGATTCCGGCGCAGGAGCTTATGACTCTGGGGGATGCGGAGCAGTTGTCCATGGAGCTTTCGAGAGATAGCCTGCTGCGCGCGGCAGAAATGGCAGATCCGCAGGCACTTGCTGCATTGAGGGAACGCTTTGCCTTTCAATATCCGCATGCGGCGCTTTCAGGACTCTACGTAAAGACCACGGTTTCCGAACTGAAGATTGCTGCCATGTCGGAAAAGGATGAGGCAGCCTTTCATGAATTTGAAGAGCGCGAGGAAGAATCCTACGTGCCGGAGTTTCGAAGGGGCGAGAAGGAAATCACGGGAACCGTTCGCGGAAATGCCTATCACCGCGTCATGGAGCTTCTGGATTTCGCAGGAATCACGCAGGAGGCATTTTCCGATTACGAAACCTATGTGTCTGCGCTTCGCGAGGAAGAGCTAAGAAAGTCCATAGATGATTTCCTAAAGGAACAGACGAAGCAGCTAAGGCTTTCAGAGGAGTATCGGGGCGCCGTCAGGACGGAGAAGATCTGTAAGTTTTTGAAATCCCGGCTGGGATATCGGATGATCCGGGCTCAGGCGGACGGGAGACTTTATCGCGAGCAACCATTTGTCCTCTCCATTCCGGCAACGAAACTAAAAGAAACGTTCCCGGTGGACGAAACGGTGTTGATTCAGGGAATCATCGATGCCTATTTTATCGAGGAGGACGGCATCGTGCTCCTGGATTACAAAACGGATTCCATTGCCAGTTTGGATGCGCTCTGGCAACGCTATGAGACCCAGATGGATCACTATCAGGAAGCGCTTGAGCGCCTGACGGGAAAGCGCGTGAAGGAAAGGATTCTGTATTCCTTCCATTTTGACGAGGCAAGCTCAAAGTGATGCGGAAAGCCGAAGCAAGAAAAAGACTGAAAGAAAAGGGCACGTCTCCGAGACTGGAAACGTGCCCTTCCCTTTTGGTTAAAAAATTAAAGAGGAACCAGAACACAAATGAATAGGTTACGTCAGCGGCTTGCCATCTTCAGAAAGCAGAAGACGCTCCGTCTGACGAACGCTGAGAAGCGCCATGGCTCCGATCAGCGTGAAGATCAGCTCGGGCAACATATATGCACCATTATACAGAATGCTGTAGACATAATAATTATCCGTGGTGAAATCTCCCCAAAGAGAGCCTACGCTCTTCCAGATGATGACGCCGCTCAGAAAATGGATGAAAAAGCGAAGGAATATTGCAAGCGTGATGCCGCCGAGCCAGCCCGCCATCCTTTTTTTCCTGAAGATGCCGGAAATGCCAAGAACGCTGAAGGCCAAAATATAATCCAAAAGTATGCATGCGATCAGCATGCCGGGAGTCAGTCCCCAGCCAAAGAGACCGTCGTTAATGCCCTGAGCAAATTGGATCATGGAAAACAGGAAGGATACCGCGAAACCGGCCTTCAGTCCCCTTCGAATGGAAAAGATTGCGAGGGGAAGCATGGAAAGGAGCGTAACGGAACCGCCCCAAGGCAGGTGGATAATACGGATAAAGCTTAGAACGGTGGCAAGGGCAAGCATGATTGCGCCCTCTACAAGAATTTTGGTTTTTTTCATAAAAAAATCCTCCTAACGTTGCAGGAGGAATCACGTCTGGCCGATGCTTAATCTGCGCTCTTTCACGTCTCACGCTTTGGCATATGCCTCGCCTTGGCAAATTCCATGTTTTGGCATATTCCGCGTCGCGGTGAAATAAATAGCGCTTTTTGCTGGCTCTGCTTCCTTCCGCCGGTATTATCCGGTTCAAGTAATGAGGGTCTTCAAGGGCTATCCCTTAAATCTCAGCGACGTGCTCCCCTAGCTTATATTTTTCTGACGCCCGTGCGTCACTTTTATGACTATAAATCAGCCTGCAAAAATTGTCAAGCATCTTTTTCATGTTTTTTATCTCACATTTGCTCATGGAATTGTTATGCCATTCATGAAAATACGCTTGCAACTTTGTCCTGTAAAGTATATAATTTTTTTAGAGTTGAACCGCTATGCACGAAGGCGTAGCGGTTATTTTTGTAGCGAGGAAGGAAACCAAGCACCAAATCTATTTCAAAAACCAATCCAGAAAACCCGATGAAGATGAGGATGAGAAGATGAGCGAAACGAAGATGATGAGACCACCCATGGAGGTGCAATATCGTGAGGAACTGGAAGCCTTGGCTGCCAATGACGCGGCGCGAAAGCCCATTGGCTGGAAGCTTTCACCGCAGGCCGTGCGGACGTTTATCCTGGGCAGCAGAAAGCCCATTCTCCATAACGGCAAAGAGATCACGATCAAGAAAAAATACTATGGCAACGACACTCTGATCGAGCGCTGCATCGTGACGCTGGCGGGAAACCGCGGACTCATGCTGGTCGGTGAACCGGGCACGGCGAAATCCATGCTCTCGGAGCTTTTGTCCGCAGCCATTTCTGGCTGCAGTACCAATACGATCCAGGGCACGGCGGGAACGACGGAGGACATGATCAAATACTCCTGGAATTACGCGATGCTTCTGGACCGCGGTCCCGTGAAGGAGGCGCTGGTGCCGTCGCCGTTATACGTGGGAATGGAGAAGGGGATCCTGACCCGTTTTGAGGAGATCACGAGAACGCCTGCGCAGATCCAGGACAGCCTGATCAGCGTGCTCAGCGACAAGGTGCTCAACGTGCCGGAGCTTGGCGACGGCGGCCTTTTGTTTGCCAAGCAGGGCTTTAACGTCATCGGTACGGCAAACACGAGGGACAAGGGCGTGAACGAGATGAGCTCCGCCCTCAAGCGCCGTTTCAATTTCGAGACGGTTCTGCCCGTGCGGGAAGTGGCTTTGGAAAAGCAGATCATCCTTCAGGAAGTAGAGAAGCTGACGAAGGAGAATCAGATTGAGATGTCGGTGGACGAGGCAGCGGCAGAGGTGCTGGCTTCTACGTATCATGAGCTGCGCGAGGGCGTTTCCTCCATGGGACATCAGATCGACAGGCCTTCCGCAGTTATGAGCACGGCAGAGGCGGTTTCCGTCTATTATCAGACCATGATGAGCGCATATTATTACGGTGATTCTAGGATCAGCATGGATGCGATGGTGCAGAACCTTGTGGGCGCGGTGGCGAAGGAAAATGGCGATGATCTGCCGAAGGTCCGCAGTTATTTCCAGACGGTGATTCGCGATAAGAGTGCAAAAGAGGGCGGCATATGGAACGCATATTACGAGGCGAAGAAATATCTAGGCTGATGGATGCAGCCTGCAGCCTGCAGGGAAACGCCTTTTATTTCCCGGTAAGGCATCACAGCCCCGCCTGTTCCCTGCACCTCAAAAAGGTGATCGCATCATATCAGCCGGATTGCATTTTGATCGAAGGTCCGGAAAATGCAAATGATCTTACGGACGACATGACGGATCCGGCGACCCAG
This sequence comes from Acetatifactor sp., assembly GCA_024693365.1. Taxonomy (GTDB): domain Bacteria; phylum Bacillota; class Clostridia; order Lachnospirales; family Lachnospiraceae; genus Acetatifactor. Next base: position 12,193 of record JAILLF010000058.1, read on the forward strand.
GCGCCTTTTTGCATCTATTATTCCTACCGGGATAAGAAGGGCCTGATCGATGAAGACAAAGGGGATTACCGTTGCTATTATCCTTTCCTGGATACGTCGCCCGAGCTTGTGGCGCTCAGGGAGGGAAGGGCGGCAGGCATTCCGGCGCGTTTTATGGATCTGCCCTATGAGGAGATTCTGATCGCGGAGAAGGAAGGCAAGGGGCTTAGAAAACAGGACGATAAAAATAGCTATAACGATGACGCGTATCTCTCCGAGAATGCCTTTATCCAAGGCGTCGTGGAGCGCAGCGGATACAGAAGCTTTGACGAATTCTGGGAGCGTCATTTTGAAATGCAGGGCATGATCGGGGAGACGGAGGAGTTTCTTGCGGACGTGCTTCATTACTGCGTGCTTTCACGCGCCAATACCGGCGCAGAGACCATGGAGGAGGACGGATGCCTTGCCAGGGAAGCTTACATGCGCGCGCAGATTGCGGATGCGCTTGGAAAGCATCAAAAAGTGCTTGTCGTGACGGGAGGCTTCCACGTGGCGGGCCTTGTGGATCCCGCGCAGTGGCTGCTTCGTGAGGGAGGAGCCGGCGCAAATGCGATTGCCATCGGCGGCGACTTGTTTGGCGACGAGATTCCCCAAGGGCTTCTTGCAAGGCATGCAGAGAATAAGCTCCACTCCATCGACGCACAGGATAAGGGCGTGTATCTCATGTCCTATTCCATGGAGGCGGCGGACCGTTTGAACGGGTATTGCAGCGGCATGCCGCATCCCATGTTTTACCAAAGAATCTGGGAGTCCATGCAGGAGCAGCAAACGACCGGAGGAACGAATCTGCAGGAGGATGCCGGAAATATCGAAAACGCCGAAGCAACCGGAAATGCCGGGAAAATCGAAAATACCGGCCAGATCTATGAGCAGGTGATTCTGCAGTTTTTGGTGGAGGTTGGAAAGCGCGTGCGCCAAAAGGAAGGATATCCTTCCACGTTTGACGAGATCTGTGCGCTGAACATGTGCCTTAACCTGGCGCGCCTTCGCGGAAAGCCGTTCCCGGGCGTTTATGAGCTTACGGACGCCGTGCTGTCCAATTACGTAAAGGGAGAGTATCAGCTTGCCACGGACCGCCCCATGCGCGTGCTCCGCGAAAGGCTTACCGGCAATCGCATAGGAAAGCTTTTGGAGAGTGCTAAGCTGCCGCCCCTTTGCAATGATTTTGAGAAGCTCTGTCATACGTATCGCCTGGACGTGCACGCATCGACGAGGAAGGAACTGACGCTTTCCCTCTTTGGGAAAAAGCGGCACCGTGAAATCAGCGCCTTCTTGTATCGCATGGATTTTCTTGGAACGGAGTTTGCCGTCCGGAAGAAGGGACCGAACCTTCGTCTTCGAAAGGATCGCAACCTGATCCGAGAAATTTGGGAATATCATTACAAGCCCCAGGTGACAAGCGCCCTGATCGAGGCTTCCGTTTACGGAGGAACGCTCGAGGAGGCATGCCGGTCCCTTGTGGATAAGCAATTTCAGGAGGAAACGGACGCGGGCGCGGCTTCTTCTCTGGTGGTGAGAATGTTTGAGATGGACCTGGATTTTGGAAAGGCCGGGATATGGGAAAAGCTCAATGAGATCATACAGGCGAGCGAGGATTTCTTCTCGCTGACCAAGACCTTTTCCAATCTGGGGATGCTCATTGACGTAAAAGAACTCTATGGGTATGAAACGGACCTGATCCCCCTGCGGGATCTTGTCGTGCAAAAGCTTTTGGCACTTTTGGGGCATCTTACGAACGTGAAGGATGAGGATGCGCAAAAGGTGTTGGAAGCATTGAAGGAGCTCTACCGCACCTTCCTCCGGAGCCACATGGCGGAGGAGCAGAGGTATTTTATCGAAATCCTTGAAAAGATGTCGAAGTCGGCAGATCTAAACGCCTTGCTTTCCGGCGGCGTAAACGGACTGCTCTTTGCGTATGGAGAGGTCTCGTCGGAGGAGATCGCGGAGACGACGAGGGGATATCTTCTGGCATCAGGGGAAAAGGCAGGAAAGGCGGCAGAATTCGTGCGCGGACTTTTCTACGTGGCCCGTGACGTGATTTTTGCGTGGGAAGGCATGATCGACATGCTGGATGACTTTTTGCTTCGGACGGGGTACGAGGATTTCTTGAAAATATTACCGCAGCTCCGCCTGGCATTTAGCTTTTTTACGCCGACGGAAATGGACCGCCTGGCATCCAAGGTTGCCGGAAAATACGGTCTTAAGACGGCGGAATTTGAGGACCTGAAAGCAGTCAGCGCCGAGGAGTTTGCCTACGGAAAGGCGCTGGAAGAGCGCATCCTGCAAAAAAACATGACATAGAACGAAGACGGCAGTGGAATTGACAAAGAGTTGAAAGGTGAGCTTAGTAGAATGGAGCATGTCCGGAATACCGAACAATTGAATAAATGGCGGCTGATGCTTGGACGCTATGCGGACGGACAGATTTCCTTTGGCAAGGGAAGCCAGACGTTCCAGGACATGGACAATGTGCTCGACTATCTGTATTCCCGTGAGTACGGGGAGGACGAGGGCGTGCGTGATCCCAAGGAACTCACGGGCGGAAACGGGCAATCCCAGCTGACGGTGTCCAAGTGGATTAATGAGGTGAACCGCCTCTTCCCCAAAGAGACCATCGAGGTGCTTGAAAAGGAAGCCTTGGACCGCTACGGCATGACGGAGCTTTTGACGGATGAGTCCGTGCTGGAAAAGCTAGAGCCCAATCAGGAGCTCTTAAAGCTGATCATTCAGTTAAAGGGACTGATGAGTCCCAAGGTCCTGCAGGCGGCAAAGGAGATCGTCCGAAGAGTCGTGGAGGAGCTTCGCAAGAAATTTGAGCAGGAGGTCCGGCAGAGCCTTACGGGAAGGATTGACAAGAACCATGAAAATCCCGTGGCAACGGCCAGAAATCTTGACGTGAAGACGACGATCCTTCGGAACCTTAAGCATTATGACAAGGAAAAGCAAAGACTCGTTCTGGAGAAGGTCTACTTTTTTTCCCGGGTTAGGCACAGCGTTACGTGGGACGTGGTGATCTGCGTGGACGAGAGCGGATCCATGCTGGATTCCGTCATTCACAGCTCCGTCATGGCGGGCATCTTTGCCTCTCTTCCCATGCTGGAGACAAAGCTTGTGATCTTTGACACAAACGTGGTGGATCTAAGCGAATCCGTGGATGACGCCGTGGAGACGCTGATGAGCGTACAGCTTGGCGGCGGCACGGACATCGGCAAGGCCATGCGCTATTGCGAGACGCTGGTAAAGAATCCGGAGAAAACCATCTTTGTGCTTGTGACGGATCTCTACGAGGGAGGAAGACCGCAGGAGATGTATGCCTGCGCCAGAGGGCTTGTGGAAGCAGGCGTGAAGGTGATGATCCTCACTGCGTTAGATAAAGAGGCCAATCCCAATTACAACAGGTCGGCTGCCGCAAAGATGGCGTCTCTCGGGGCACACGTGGGAGCCATGACGCCGGGAGAATTGGCCGCGTGGGTGGGAGGTATCATCCATGAGTGACATTCTGCGGTTTTTGAAAACAATTGATGATGAATACTTGATCGGTCTGTCAAATAAAGGCATTGTAAAGCGCTCCTACAAGGATTTGGAGACTACGGACGTGCAGGTCACGGAGCAGGGCGAAGAGATCCTGGGACAGTGCGGAGACGTGCAGGTCACGCTAAGGCTCCCCATCACAAACAGTGCATGCAGCTGCCCCTCAACCAGTATCTGCAAGCACGTGATCATGACAATCCTCGCGGCACGGAAGGCTACAGAGAGCGCCGGGGGAGCAGGCCCGGCCACCGCAAGTGCCGGGGAAAGTGCCGCCGCAGGTGCCGGGGAAAGTGCCGCCGCAAGCGCCATGGGAGTAGGCCCGGTCGCCGCAAGCGCCATGGGAGTAGGCCCGGTCGCCGCAAATGCCGGAAGCCCCAGGGAAACAGCCGCAGGGAGCACCGTGGAGGCAGGTTCGGCCGCCGAAAATCCCGCGGGAAGTTCCTCGGAGAGCACCGAGGGAAAGGTCGCAGGGAGCACCGTGGAAACAGACCTGGCTGCCATGCAGGCCATGGAAAACGTGGGGCGAACGGAAATCGAACCCAAGGACGAGCTCCTTGAAGTTCCTGTGGAGCGCATGAAAAAGAGCGTTGGCAATAAGGATTGGATCAAACTTCTGACACAGACAGACTTTGCGCAGGACTTTGAGATGACCGAGGGGAAGATGCTCACCGTTTGCAACCTGAAAACGAACGTGACGGTAAAGCTTTGTTTTCCATTAGAGCTATCCACCTGCAGCGCCTGCCACGATGACAAGCTCTGCGTTCACAAGGCGGCTGCGCTCCTGGCATATCAGGTGAAAAAGGGCACGACGGCCGTGGAAGAATTGATGGACGCGGCGGCGCAGCAGACGGAAGAGTTTGATGAAGAGAGCGTGCCGGATACGCTTGCGGACCTTCGCATTTTTCTGGAGGATCTTCTGATGGCGGGAAGCGCAAGGCTTTCGCCCGAAACGCCCCTTGGCTTGGAACGCCTGGCGCTCCGGGCTCATAACGCGAGGCTCCCGGATCTGGAGGAGAAGCTTCGCGTCCTTGCGGAGAGCGTTGCAGGGTATCTTGGCAGAAATGCAAAGATTACGGCATCTGACCTGATGCGCAAGATCGCGGAATGCTATGGACTTGCGGAGCGCATGGAAAGCATGATCGCAGAGGGAAAACCCGTATATTCCCTTGCAGGAGCCTTCCGCTCGGATTACGTGGACGTTCCGGAGCTTTTGCTCCACGGCGTTGGAATGCGCGCGTTTGAAAGTGCGACCGGTTATGCGGGAAAGACGCTCTACTTTTTCGAAGAAAAATCGAGAATGTTTTACACGTATACGGTTGCAAGACCGACAATCTATGAGAAGGGGACGAGAAAAGGCCGTGCGGCGGAGTCGGTTCCCTGGGGGCTAAATTGTTCGCTCTCACAGCTTTCCACGGCAACGGTCCGGCTTCGCGGCGGCAAGGCCAACGCAGGCAGGCGCCTGTCCTCCACAAGCGCGGCGCACGCGGACCTGATCACGGTGAGCGGCACGTTGCCGGAGGGGATTGATGAGACAATCTATGATGATTTTGAAGCGCTCTGGCAGGCTTACCTTGCAAAGACTAGGGAGACGGAGGAAGAGCTTCCGGAGGCGGACAAGCTTTTTCTCATAAGACCCGCTGAGATGCTTGACGTGCATTATGACGAGGTAAACCAAAAGCTTGTCTTTTGGCTGGAAGACCTTGGCGGCAGGCGGCTTCGGGGTGAACTCGCTTATTCCAAACAGGAGGAAATGGCCATCCGAAGCCTGGAGAGGCTGGAGAAAAAGCTTCAGAGAAAGGAAGAAGAAATGCCGGTATTCCTTGGCATTTTCTATGCATCGGAGGGCGAGTGCTGCTTCTATCCCATAGAAACCATAGAGGGAAAGAGGCTTATGGAATAAGGCATTCCACGTATCGCGTGAAGGGAAAGGAATTAAAGAGAAGGTGAAGGGAAAGGAATCATAGAGAAGGCGAAGGGGAAAGGATCGAAGAGAAGGTGAAGGAGAGGCGGATTCGGGAAGAACTGACAAACGTAAGGGAACTGTTGGCAGATCTGTTCCAGAGCGGACTGATGAATGCGCCGGAGAGTCTGCAAAAACGGCTTAGCCGGGAGGAAACGTACGTAAGGCAATATGGCATGGACTGGCTGGCAGACAGACTTAAGGAGCTTTTGGAACAATTGGAGAAACGAAGACACGTGATCGGCAGTGAGAACGCAGTGGAGGTTTGCAGCCTGTTTTGCAAGATTTCTGCCTTCGTGGAAGAAGGGATCCGGCAGAGCGGCCTTGACGAGGCCGGGATCCGGATCAGTCAAAAAGAATGGGAACAGGAAGACTAAGAAGGGGAGGAAAATCAAATGAGAAATCCAGACGAAGAACGGAAGGACACGATAATCAGCAGTTTGGAGGATTGCGGACTGTCGGAGCAGCAGGTGGAGCTGGCGAAACAGTATTTGGACGGAAAGACGGCAACGTGCGATCTTGGGGTTCAGACGAAGCTTGTCTATACGGCAGGAAGCGGGGCTTCCCCAAGAGACCAAAAGCTGGAAAAGTGCGTGGAGAAACTTGAAAAACACAAGGAAAATGAAATGGCCGGGCGGTACGTTGAATTACTGTTCCAGATCTTTGGCGTGAGCCTTATGCCGCTTTATTATCACACCTACGGTGCCCGCAAATACGTACCGGAGGTGACGCGCATTGCATTGGAGGCGTCGCATGCCTATCGCAGCGTAAGGAGCATTTTGCAGATCACCGACGACAGGGAGGTACTGCGCGCGGCCATGAGGTATACGGAAAAGGTGCCGGACGGGGCTGATTTTGCCATCCTTACGGCAATGTTCTTAGACGGCTCCCAGGGTAAGGCGTGGGATGGCAAGCCGATCGGAACGTCTCCTGCCTCTGCAGAAAACAAGCAGGCGGAAAAGGGCGTGCTTGGATTTCTTGGCAATCTTCTGGGCCTGAATTCCGGCAATGAGCAGGCGCACGGCGCAGCGGTTTCCCAATTTGAAACCAATGTTTACGCCCAAAAGTACCCGCAGGAATTTAAACGCTACGTGGAAATGTTCCCGGAGCTTTTGTCCCTATTGTACGCTAACGCGATCCCTCCCGTGGTAAAGCAGGTTATGGCTGCGTTCCTATTCGGGAAAGACTTGCAGAGGCCGGTTCCCGTTGAAGTCACAAACTTTACTGCGGCAACGGACTTAAATGACCGTAAGGCAGATCATATCATTGGCAGCGCAGCGGCAACCTACAGACTCTCTCCCGTGATCTTCCAATTCCTTCGGATCGCCCTGAGCGGAAAGAGCGTATTCAGAGTGTTAGATCACATGTACGCAGGCGTGGAGTACAAAAAAGGCGTGGCAGAGGAGATGAAGCGCTGGCGCGTTGATTTTGGCCTAAATGACGTTGTTTTCCTCCATTGGCTTGCAAGCAAGCAAAAAAATGCCAACTATACGGTGGCAGAGAGCACCGTGACCAACGTTGGAAAGGTTATGGCATACATGACGCAGGTAAGTCCCGATGCCTATCTGGAGGCAATTAAATCGGCCAATGCCGTCAGCTATCAGGTTCTGGTGAGTGCGGCAAAAGCCAGCGGAAACAACACGTTTATCCAAGGTAAATTACAGCCGCTGTTAAGCGCGGAGCGCACGAATTACCGCCAAAAGATCATTGAGGAAATCATGCCGAAGACGCATGAAGGCTCCGAGCTCCGCACGGACTGCATCTCTTACCTGACGGGAACGAATGGGATCGAAGCGGCGCTGAAATGGGAGAATAATCTGAGTCAAAGTAACGGTTATCAGGATCTGAGCCGCTACGTGATCAATTACGGCGAGACCTACGGCACGGATGATTTCTATGCCCGCGCGGTTACCTTCCTTGGGCTTAGGCAGATGGAGTACTCCATTTTGCCATTCTGCGGTGAGGGCTACGGCATCAGTCTGGATCACGTGAAGGCCTTGCTGGGCGTGATGGCAAGTGGCGGCATGCCCATTCTGCAAAGGCTCCGGGTCGCTGCCATCATTTATGAATCCTACCGCGGAAAGAAGGAAGAAAAGAGAAAGGCGCTGGAGGAGTATTTTGCAAAGGAGCTTGAGGAGCATCGCGAGGAAGCACTTGCAGCATTCCTGGCAGCGCCGGTGGACGGGAGACTCTTTGGCGTCAGCATTCTGAACAGGGACGGCCGGGGCAATAAGGAAGAGCTTTTGAAGTACGTAGGCGAGAGCTCCAAGCAGGTGAAGGAAGAACTGGTAAAGATTTATGCTTCGCACGAGGATTGGCTGGAGGACTTCCTCCGGATCCTGAAGACCTCCAAGAAATCAGCGGAGCGTGAGCTCGCTGCAACCGTTCTGGCAAATTATAAGGATGCGGCAAGCCATAAGGAGGAACTGCTTGCCCTGATCGAACAGGAAAAGAGTAAGAAGGTCATAGACGTGCTTCGCGGCATTCTGACGGACGGCGGCGCACAGGGCGCGGAGTCGGCAGGCGGCGCGGCAGGCGGCGAACAGCCGGTATTGACGGCGGACGCTTACGTGAAGGAATGCCATAAGGGCGGAAAGAAGCGTGGCCTGGCATGGATCTACGAAACGCCCATGCCGGAAGTGCATTTTAAGACAGGGGAAGAATCAGCGGAAAATGCAGACGCAAAAGCCGTATCAGAAGTTGCCGTGGAAAATGCAAGCGCTGAGGTTGTGGCGGCAGGTGAGGCAAAGGTTGCGTCGGAGGAGTATCTCCAGGCAATATTGCTGGCTTATGCAAGCATGCCCATTCCCGGAATCTGCAAGGAGGTGCGGATTCTTTCGGATTCCCTGAACAAATCAGAACTGGCAGCTTACGTCTGCGAGGTTTATAACAGATTCATGGCATCCGGCGCGGAGGCAAAGAAGAAGTGGGTATTGTACGTATCTTCCATCCATGGCGGTGCAAAGATGGTTTCCATACTCCAGCATCAGATCGGCGAGTGGGCGGAGAATGCCAGGGGAGCCATTGCGGCGGAGGCAGTGAAGGCGCTCGCGCTGAACGACAGCCCGACGGCGCTTCTGATCGTGGACGGTATGGCGAGAAAGTATAAATTCAAACAAGTGCGCAAGGCGGCGCAGGATGCCATGGCCTTTGCGGCAGCGCAGCTTGGCCTTTCCGTGGAAGAGCTTGCAGACCGCATCGTTCCGGACCTGGGATTTGACGAGAGATTAGAGCGCCATTTCGATTATGGCACGAGAAGCTTTACCGTCAGGATTTCCCCGAGCCTTGACATTGAGGTAAAGGATGAGAATGGTAAGAAGTTAAAGTCCCTGCCGGCCGTTGGAAAGAGCGATGACGAGGCGAAGGCAACGGCTGCCCTTGAGGAATTCAAGGAGCTAAAGAAGCAGATGAAGACAACGGTGAAAACCCAGGCGCTTCGTCTCGAGCTTGCCATGTCATTGGACAGAAAGTGGACGGCGGAGAATTGGAAAAAGCTCTTTGTAAAGAACCCTTTGATGCATCAGTTTGCGATCAGTCTGATCTGGGGCACCTACAAGGACGGTAAGCTTGAGCAGACCTTCCGTTATCTTGAGGACGGCACGTTCAACACGGTGGAGGAAGAGGAGTATGAGCTTTCGGAGGACGGCCTCATCGGGCTTGTGCATCCCATTGAGCTTACGAAGGACACCATAGATGCCTGGAAGGAACAGCTCTCTGACTATGAGATCACGCAGGCAGTGGAGCAGTTGGACAGACCCGTCTTCACGCTGACAGAGGAAGAGAAGGGACAAAAGACCCTAGACCGCTTTGGCGGAAAGCTCTTAAACGGCTTGTCCCTGGCAGGGAAGCTTACCGGACTGGGATGGAACAAGGGAACGCCGCAGGATGCGGGCGTTTACTATAGCTACTGGCGTAAGGACGTGGAGGCGGGATATGGCGCGGAACTGCTTTTCTCCGGTGCCTACGTTGCGGATGAAAACGATGAAGTGACGGTCTATGACGCCGCATTCTACAAGGCGGAGGACGTGGACAAGAACTGCGGCTACACCTATATAAAGCATAAGAATGACAAGATGCTAAAGCTGGGCGAATTACCGGCAAGATACATGAGTGAGATTCTTTACCAGCTCACAAAGGCGACGGCTTCCAGTACGGAGACGGATGAAAAGTGGCGCGACGAGAGATAAGGAATTAAAGGGTTTGGAGAATTTGACATGAAGGAAAAACGGCTTGTGATCGGAATATTGGCTCACGTGGACGCAGGAAAGACGACCCTTGCGGAAGCTTTTCTGTATCTGTCAGGGGCGCTGCGCAAAGCGGGGAGGGTGGATCATCAGGATGCCTTTCTGGATCACTTTGCGCTTGAGCGACAGCGTGGGATCACGATCTTTTCGAAACAGGCACTGTTTCACTGGGGCATGCCGGAAGCGGAAGAGGAGCTTTGCGTAACGCTTCTGGATACCCCCGGACACGTGGACTTTTCGGCAGAGATGGAGCGAACCCTCCAGGTGCTGGACCTTGCCGTTCTGGTCGTGAGCGGTGCAGACGGCGTGCAGGGCCATACGCTGACGCTCTGGGGACTCTTAAAGCGCTACGGGATTCCCACCTTCCTTTTTGTCAACAAGATGGATCAGGAGGGTACGGACCGCGAGAAACTGATGGCGCAGCTCCATGAAAAGCTCGACGCTGCCTGCGTGGATTTCGGTGCGGCGCCGGCCTGCGGGAAAGGCGTGACTGGCGGGCCGGCCGACGTGAACGTGTTTTACGAGAACGTCTCTATATGCAGTGAAGCCTTGCTGGAGGAATATCTGGAGACGGGAGAGATCTCGAAAGAGAGCATGGAGGATGCCATCGCCGACAGAGCCCTGTTCCCCGTATTCTTTGGATCAGCGCTTCGCATGGAGGGCGTGGACGCGCTTCTTGACGCCATGACGACATATGCGCCCGAGCCGGAGTACCCGGAAATGTTTGGCGCAAGAGTGTTTAAGATCAATCGTGACAAACAGGGAAACCGCCTGACACACGTCAAGGTGACGGGCGGAAAGCTCCTTGCCAAGCAGATTCTGGGCACTGGCGAGAAGGTAGATCAGATTCGCCTATATAATGGTCTGACCTTCGAAACGCTACAGGAGGCAAATGCGGGAGGAGTCTATGCGCTGGCAGGTCCGAAGGAGACCTTTGTCGGTCAGGGCCTCGGAATGGAGGAAGAGGACGCCCGGCCCAGTCTCGAGCCGGTTCTCAACTATGGCGTGAAATTGCCGGAGGATTATGATCCCGTGACTGCGCTGGGACTCTTTCGGCAGCTGGAGGAAGAGGAGCCGCTCCTTCGCGTAAGATGGCAGGAACGTGCTAAAGAGATCCACGTGTCCGTGATGGGCGAGGTGCAGATCGAGATCTTAAAGAGCCTTATGATGGAGCGGTACGGCCTTGACGTATCCTTTGAAAATGGCAGCATCGTCTACAAGGAGACCCTTGCGCAGCCAGTGATCGGCGTAGGACATTATGAGCCTCTCAGACACTATGCTGAGGTGCAACTCTTGTTGGAGCCGATCGAGCGCGGGAGCGGACTGCAGTTTGCTTCCTACGTGAGTGAGGATGATTTGGACAAAAACTGGCAGCGGCTGATCTTGACGCATCTGGAGGAGAGGACACATCCCGGCGTGCTCACGGGGAGCGAGGTCACGGACCTTCGCATCAGCATCTTGGACGGCCGCGCGCATGAAAAGCACACGGAGGGCGGAGACTTCCGCCAGGCGACTTACCGCGCCGTCCGTCAGGGCCTAAGAAGCGGCAGGTGCATTTTGCTTGAGCCGGTCTATGCCTTCCGGCTGGAGCTCCCACAGGAATGCGTGGGACGTGCCATGTCGGACGTAACGAGAATGGGCGGGAGCTTTGAACCACCTGAAATATACGGAGATACGGCCACGCTGACGGGAACGGCTTCCGTGGCGAAGATGTGGGATTACGCGAGAGAGGTCGTTTCTTACACGAAGGGCATGGGAAAGCTTACTCTGACGGTGAAGGGATATGAACCTTGTCAGAATCCGGAAGAAGTGATTGCAAGGATCGGTTATGACCCGGAAGGGGACTTGGACAATCCGACGGGTTCCGTATTTTGTTCCCACGGCGCCGGCACCTTAGTGCCTTGGAATGAGACGTGCGGCTGGGCGCATCTGCCGCTCCGCACGGAGTATCTCGAGGCCGCAAAAAGATGGCAGGAGAAAGAAAATGCCATGGATCCGGCAGACGGAGACGGCAAAAATCACGAAGATCCAACGCGTGACGGGGAGCTGCCCTTGCGGGTGACCGGCGAGGCGGCAGTGTTTAACCCCAGGCCTCGGGAAACGGCGGATGCGGGATTTATCAGCCAGGAGGAGATCGACGCCATCTTTGCCCAGGGCCGGAAGAATTCCAACAAGAAGCAAAATGACAAGCGGGGATATCGCAGATACCATCGCGGAAACCGCAGACCGCCGGAGTATGGATCGCAAGGGGAAAGCCAGACGGGTCAGGGCACAAAAACCGTCAGCGCGGACGGTGCCAAGAACGCGCAAAGCAGCAAAAAGGCTCCCGTGCAGAAGGAAAGCTGCATCCTTGTGGATGGTTACAACGTCATTTTTTCCTGGCCGGAGCTCAGGGATCTGATGAAGATGAACGTGGGCAGCGCCAGAGACCGCCTCATCCATGAGATGAGTGATTACCAAGGCTACGTCGGCGGGACGCTGATCTTAGTCTTTGACGCGTACAAGGTCAAGGGGAACGTTGGAACCATTGACAAGTCTGGCAATATCTTTGTCGTGTACACGAAGGAGGCGGAGACCGCCGATCAATACATCGAAAAGACGGTGCACCAGATGGCCTCGAAATATCAGATTACCGTTGCCACTTCCGATGGCCTTGAGCAGATGATCATCTGGGGCGACGGCGCCATGCGAATGTCCTCCTTAGGCCTCAAGGCAGATCTTGAGACGCGCAGGAAACAGGCCAAAGAAAGCTATGGGATCATGGGGGAGGACGCATGATTTACCGTCCAGACAAGGTATTCTGAAGCGAAAGGTTTCCGTTGAAAAAACGATTGATTGTGATAAAATTTACTACGTGTTATATGATTCTGATCGAATATGCATGCTCTGATTTTTTATGGAATATAAGAGTGATAGTTTCCGGAAAGGGGGGAGAGATTTACGGAAAGTCAGATCATTAAATAGGATCAAGATTAACACGTGCCGAATTTGAAGAGAGAGAATATGAGGAGGGTTAATTGAATGAATAAGATTTTAAAACGATTAATTACGACTGCTTTGTTTGTCGTAATGTTTACGATGGCGTTCAAGAGTACAACGCCGGTCCAGGCAGCCACGCCAACAGTAACGATTACTTATAACGCGAACGGAGGGACTGTTAGAGCAACTGGTCCGGAAGGAACCAAACAAACGGTAAAAAAAGATACCTATGTTAAACTGGCACCTCCTTCGATAGCGCGGAATGGGTATGTACTTTTAGGTTATGCTCAGAATAAAAACGCTTCATATCCTGGCTATTTATTGTGTAATGCATATAAATTTTCATATAACGTAACACTATATGCCGTATGGGCAAAAAGATCTGAGATATATGATCGATATGGCGATTCTTTTTCTTATGGTCTTGACATGAGTAGGATTTCTTCCACGTTAGACTTGTTTTCAGAACGCAAATGGGTCGGACAATCAACATATACTAAAATTAAAAGGGTAACTATGTTGACTACGGCACTGGCCAACTTATATGGTATTTCAAATTTACCTAAAGTTGCTAAGGGGTTGCCGGCAGATGCGCTTGAAGGTGACATCGGGTACTATAAAGCTGAAACTAATACTATATACTTACATCCGATACTATATGTGGACGATTGGCTTGTGATAGATAGAGGGACAGAGATAGAGGAGATGCCGGCATGTCATTTGCTCGCTAGAACCATTGCACATGAACTGCGACATGCATATCAGTTTGAAAGGGCTTGCAATCCTCGGTCACGAATCGACTATCTTTTTGCATATAATTATGGATTCTATGGTTATGGAATAAATAATTATATCGATCCTATAACGGACGTGAATGGGAATCCACTAAATATAATTGAGTATCAGGATCAAATTATCGAGGCCGAAGCATTTGGCGTTGAAAAGTTGTTAATCCCCCATTTGAAGTAATGAGTTGATTTTCGAGAGGCGTAATAATGTGTGATTTGATAAGGGAGTATTACGAAAAAGCGGGTATCACTGGCGAACTGCTAACGGAAAAACTGGAAAAATTTGAACGAAATCCCGACATTGCCAAGGAATTTGAATATTGGATAACGAATGGAGAATTCAAACGCGGCGGGGTAGAGGAAAAGGGATACACTGCGGAGAAGTTAGCGGCACTGTCTGATCTAATAAAGGGAGAAGGGGCATTTATCTTACTGATCGAGCTAAGAGAAAGACCGGAGAAAGCCTTTAAAAGAATAAGTGATTGGTTTGCAATACGTTAAATTGCAATACGCCCATTGCCGGAAACTTAAGAAAACATCTCATAAGGGGGTAGGAAACGAATGAATAAAATCTTAAAACGAATCGTTACAACTACTTTATTTGTTGTAATGTTTACGCTTGCGTTCAAGAGCACCACGCCAGTCCAGGCGGCCACGTCAACCGTAACGATTACTTATCAGGCAAATGGAGGAACGGTTTACGCAACCGGCCCGGAAGGAACCAAACAGACAGTTAAATATAATACCAGCGTAAGATTGGCGCCTCCTTCGATAGCGCGGAATGGGTACGTACTTTTAGGCTTTGATAAGGATAAAAACGCACCATATCCCAGATATTTATTGAATAATCAATACAAGTTTAAAAGCAACGTAACGTTATATGCCATATGGGCAAAAAGATCCGAGATATATGATCGGTTTGGCGATTCATTTTCGTATGACGTTGACTTTAGTAAGATTGCCAGCAAGTTGGAGATGTTTAGGGTGAAAAGCTGGATAGGGCAACCAGAGGACGTAAGAATCGAGAAAGTAAAGGATTTGGCTGCAAGAATTGCCCGCTTGTATGGACTTTCGCGAGTACCTAATATTGTTAAGGGGCTTCCGGAAAATTGTAATCCCAAACATACGTTAGGGGTCTACAAGAATGGCGAAAATACTGTGTATATAAATCCGGGCCTATATAATGACGTGTTTCGACTGGGGAGAAATTATGTGGCGGCAGGACCTATGATTGCAAAAACCGTTGCACATGAATTACGTCATGCATATCAGTATCAAAGGGCTAGAAATCCTCAGTGCCGAATGGACTTTCTTTATGGATATAATTTGGGAATATACGGTTATGGCGGTTACGTAAAATGCAAAGAGGACGCGAACGGTGACGTAATAAATTATAGTGAGTATCAAGATCAACTTGTTGAGGCCGAAGCATTTGGCATAGAAACATTAGTAGATTTCTTTTTGAAGTGATCAGGAGCCTAAGGAAGCACTTCGGTGCATCCTTAGGCTTTTTTCAAATAACAATATCAGACAAACACAAGGCAATATTATCTCTTGTCAAGAGGCGGAATCCTAGATACAATGGTATCATGAGAGCATTTGTGAATCGTTAGAAAACGATAAATGGGATGATTGGGATGGAGGGTAACCTATGGAAATCGCGAAGAACAAGGAAAAGGTGCAGGAGTACCGCGAGCGGGCAAAGCAGCTTGTGGCGCAGATGACGCTGGAAGAGAAGGTAGGGCAGACGCTGAACTGGGCACCTGCGGTAGAACGGCTTGGAATCAAGGCATACAACTGGTGGAATGAGGCATTGCACGGCGTTGCGCGCGCAGGAGTGGCAACGGTTTTCCCACAGTCCATTGGTCTTGCCGCAACCTTTGACGAGGACCTGATCGAGGAAGTGGCTGACGCCATCTCCACTGAGGGCCGCGCAAAGTTCAACATGCAACAGAAATACGGTGATACCGACATCTATAAGGGCCTGACCTTCTGGTCTCCCAACGTAAATATTTTCCGTGACCCCAGATGGGGCCGCGGCCACGAAACCTTTGGCGAGGATCCCTATCTGACCTCCCGCCTTGGCGTGCGTTTCGTGGAAGGCATTCAGGGGCATGACGAAAATTACCTGAAGGCAGCAGCGTGCGCGAAGCATTTTGCGGTGCACAGCGGTCCCGAGGACATACGTCACAGCTTTGATGCCATTGCAACCAAGCAGGACATGGCGGAGACTTATCTGCCTGCGTTCAAGGCATGTGTTCAGGAGGCTGGCGTGGAAGCGGTCATGGGCGCGTATAACCGTACCAATGGCGAACCATGCTGTGGCAGCAAGACTCTTCTAAAGGATATCCTCCGCGACGAGTGGGGCTTTACCGGTCACGTGACCAGTGACTGTTGGGCGATCAAGGATTTCCATGAGGGACATCACGTAACGGAAACGCCCGTGGAGTCCGTGGCAATGGCCATGAACAACGGATGTGACTTGAACTGTGGTAACTTATTCCACTATCTGAAGCAGGCCGTGGAAGAGGGACTGGTGGAGGAGAGTCGTCTGGACGAGGCATTGGTAAATCTCTTTACTACTCGCATGAAGCTTGGCGTGTTTGACGAAAAGGGAAAGAATCCTTTTGATCAGATTGATTATACGGAAGTTGACACAAAGGAGATGCAGGCGCTCAACAGAAAGGTCGCTGAGAGGTGCGTTGTCCTTTTGAAGAATGAGAATCAGACTCTTCCGCTGGACAAGAAGGCGATCAAGACTGTTGGCGTGATCGGACCGAATGCCAACAACAGAAGGGCCTTAGTCGGCAACTATGAGGGAACGGCTTCCCGCTATTGGACGGTTTTGGAGGGCATTCAGGAATATCTTGGAGACGACGTGCGCATGATGGCCAGCGAGGGCTGTCATCTATGCCATAAGAAGGCTCAGGGCCTTGGCCAGGAGGATGACAGAATTTCAGAAGTGAAGGGCGTTTGTGAGGCAAGTGACGTGATTATCGCCGTGATGGGTCTGGATTCCGGATTGGAAGGCGAAGAGGGCGACCAGGGCAACGAATATGCTTCCGGCGACAAACCGAACCTGGAGCTTCCCGGATTGCAGCAGCACGTGCTTGAGACGATCTGTTCCTTTGGAAAGCCCGTGGTCCTTGTGATTCTCTCCGGTTCCGCGCTTGCCGTGAACTGGGCGGATCAGAACGTGCCCGCGATCATCCAGGGCTGGTATCCCGGCGCACAGGGCGGCCGCGCGATCGCTGACCTGCTCTTTGGCGAAAAGAACCCTGAAGGAAAGCTTCCCGTGACCTTCTATAAGTCCACGGACGACCTTCCTGAGTTTACGGATTATTCCATGAAGGGCAGAACCTACCGCTACATGCAGCAGGATGCACTGTATCCCTTCGGATATGGCTTGTCCTATACGGATTTTGAATATTCTGACGTAAGCGTGACCGCAGAAAACGCAGGCGCAGACGGAGCCACCGTCAAGGCAACCGTAAAGAACGTCGGAAAGCTGGCCGGCGGCGAGACCGTTCAGGTTTACGTAAAGGTCTGCAAGGACGAAACGCCCAACGCGCAGCTAAAGGGCATCAAGAAGCTTCACCTGCAGCCTGGCGAGAGCGCAGACGTACAGATCAAGCTTTCCCGCGAAGCGCTCGGGGCATTTGATGAGAACGGCGTTCTTCAGGTTGGCGGAGAGGTGAAGGTTTACGTAGGCGGCCAGGCTCCTGACGCACGCAGCGCAAAGCTCACCGGCAAAAAGGATGCGGCGTTTACGCTGACGATCTGCTGAGAAAGCATGGCAAATGAATCAAAGAAAAGGCGTCTGACAGCCAGTCAGGCGCTTTTTTTCGTCATGACGTAAAATTGCCCGCCAGAGTAGACATTAACAGCGAAAGTGACTATTGAGGCGGATATTCTTTTGTGTTACAATGTACCATATCGAAGGTCATTGCGATCGATCGAGGACTTGAGATGGGGTGGGGATGGCGATGAAGAAAATAGGCAAGCACGTTCTTGCATTTTTTAAGCTCATACATCTGCATACGATTTTTCTGATCCTTACGATGTATCTCTTGCTTTGTTTTTTCTGCTTTCTGGTGCTGAAAAATGAAGGAATGGATACGCCCTTTTGGGACATTGTCGTGTTTAATCTCCTGGCGGTGACGGGAAATGATTACATGTACGTGGACAGCCCCTGGACCAGGGTGGCAGGCATTTTTGTCCTGATCCTTGGCATGGTGGGACTTTCCTCCATCACCGGTTACGTATCGTCAGCCTTTGTGGCTAGGCGGCTCAATTTGGAGAGAGGGGTAAAGAAGATGCAGAACATGAAAGGACACATTATCATCTGTGGCTGGAAGAATGACGTAAAGATCCTCATCCAGGGGATTCTGCGTAAGAATAAAGACCTGAAGCTTTCTGACATTATTTTGATCAATAATGCGGATGACGTAAAGCTGCAAAGCCTGCGCGACGATCAGGAACTGAAGGGATTAAATCTCCTGCGCGGCGATTTTACCGAGGAACAAACGCTTCTCAACGCAAACGTAAAGGAAGCCTCCAAGATCCTGATCATCGGCGAGAATCAGGACAATCTGGATGATGAATTGGTGGATTCGCGCGTGTTTGTCGGTGCGCTTCTGGTCCGGAAGCTCAATGCAAAATGTCATATCTGCGCGGAGGTAAAAACCGAGCGCTACAAGAATTATCTGGAGAGTCAGAATTGCGCGGAGGTGGTATACGTGGACGAGTATACCAGATATATTCTGACAACCTCCACGAACTACAGCGGCATGTCCAAGGTCATGTCCTCCTTCCTCGATAACGGTGACGGCGTGTCCGTTCAGATCGCGCCCATCACGGAAAAATGGTTTGGAAAGACCTACGGCGAGCTGTTCCAGTGGTATAAGAAAGAGCAAAACATTCTGCTCCTCGGCATTCTGGAGAACATGGGCGTCGAGAAGGAGTTAAAGCATCAGATCCTTTCTGAGGCACAGAAATCCACGAACTATGGTGAGATCATTCAGCGGCTGAAATCCGTCAAGACCATGGAGACAAATTGCCCGCACCTGAATCCCGCGGATGAGTACGTGCTTGGCAGAAACATGGGAGCCATTATTTTGGGCGACGAGATTTAAAGTGCAAGTGGCATGATGGTAAAGCAAGCAGATTTCAGAAAGGGCAAAGCATGGATTACGTAAAAGAACTTCGGGCATTTCCGCTTTTGGCAAAGATTCAGGACAAGGACCTTCAGATTTTGGCAGGTCTTCTTAAGGTGCAGAAGACACAGGCGGGAGAGGACGTGATCACGGAGGGTGACACGGGCTCTGAGATGTACATATTGATCGAAGGAACGGTGGACGTCATCAAGACCACGATCTTTGGGGACAAATTTGTGGTTGCCACGCTGGATGCGGGCATGCACGCCGTGTTTGGAGAGATGGCCATGGTGGACAATGACAAAAGATCTGCCACAGTCAAGGCGAAAACGGCCTGCACGACGCTTTCCATCGATCACAAGAGTTTTGATAAGTTCTGCGACGAGCACCCCCAGAGCGGCGTGGAGCTTTTACGCCTCATCAGCATCAATCTGGTGAGAAACATCCGCACGGAAAACGATAATCTAAAAATGGTCTATCAGGCTCTGATCGAAGAAATCGAGACAAATTAAGCGCACGGTGCGTGACGGATCGTAAGATAAAATGACGGAAGGAAAGGAGAAAAGGCAGCATGGCGATCATTCAGATGACGGATGAAGAAAAGGCGCTTCTGGATCTGGCATATACGGACGGGGAACGCATTTTGGAGGGAAAGCTCTTTGACTATCAGGAAAAGGCGCTGGCGGAGCTTCGCGCCTGCAATGAATACCTGAAGAGCAGATATCCCAAGGAAAAATTCCGGATCATTTCATTTCAGCCTTCTTCGCAGAAGGGATGCGTGGCATTGCAGTTTGTTCAGCCGGGATTGGATTCGACGGAATATCTTCTGAAATACGAGAACGGACAATACGTGGATAATTTTTATGACGTGCCCTTCGAGAGGGAATATGACGCCTTGGTCGAGGAGATCCTGAGGGAGGACGGCATTGACGCAAGGGTCTATACGACCTTCCCATTCCTGATCGGTGAAGAAATTCACTCGGGACGGGATCTGATGGAGCATCGCCCGCATCTCGGACGAACCATGCAGCTCTTTCTCCCCGTGGACAAGCTGCCAAGCTATGAAGAGGCGGAAGCCATGGCGGGAAAGGTACAAAGGCTTTTTGAAGAGAAGGGCGTCTATGGAAGCGGCATTGTTTTCTATCTCCGCGGCTTGGATGACGCGGAAACGAAAAACGTGCTGGAATTGAATGCTTACGCGAGGAACCGGAAAAATGCAGACAACATTGTCAGTGCCGGATTTAGATGCTTCCACGTAAAGGAATAAGCGAGGAGAAAAAGCGATGCTGTACAAGATGGATGAATTGCTTCTTTTGGAGCTGTTAACCTACCTGCCGGATAAATTTCCCTTTGTCTCCGTGCTGGGCGCGGATGACCGTACCGTCAGGGAATACGTCTATGGAATTGACGTTGCAAAGATCGAGGATGACGTGGTCTATAATTCCTGCATGAATGGTTTTGACTGGAAAAACATCATCATGGCCTGGGAGAAAAAACCAAACATTCTGGACGCATATATCATTGAGCCGCATTTGGACACGGCATACGGCGGCGGAGGGGGCATTTCCGCCGTTTTCATCAATGAAAAGACCAAGGAGGCCGTGGTTGCCTTCCGCGGAACGGCAAGCAATGAGTGGGTCGATGATTTTGTCGGGGCGAACCAGGTGGATTCCCTCCAACAGATCAATGCGATGGAGTGGTATAAGAGTGTCTATGAAAAGCTCCATTTGGAAGACTATACGGTAACAATCATCGGACATTCCAAGGGCGGAAACAAGGCGAAATACATCACCATTTTGAACGAAACCCCGGCGCGCTGCGTATCCTTTGACGGGCAGGGATTTTCGGACGAATTCATTGAGCATTACAAGAAGAAGATCATAAGGCGCCAGGGCATCATCGAGAATCATAACATTGACTTTGACTACGTCAACATTCTCATGAATGACGTGGGTAAGAGAACCTATTACGTCGGTTATGATTACGGCAAGTTTGGATTTGCCGAGAGCCACAGCCCCAATACGTTCTTTGACTTTGGCGAGAACGGGGAATACAAGATGCGCGTGAACCCCAACGGACAGCGCCCGGAGATGCAGATCATGGATCAGTTTATCAACAGCATGATCCGTTCCGGCGTCAGCGCAAAGGAGCAGGCGGAGACAAACCGGCTGGTGGGCATTCTCGTGGAGAAGGCCTTTGCCATCGGCAAGGAAAATACCGTTACGGAATATATCAATCTTCTTTGTGATTTGGTAGGAGACCCCACGTATTCTGACAATACGGCATACCTTTTGGCCTTTGTCATCAAGTATTCACGCCAGAATACGGATTTCCTGAAGGCATTGAAGGACATTATGCTGAACTTCAAGATGGAGGGTGCAGTCAAGGTCATCGACATGTTTGACGATCTGGTGACTTCAAAGAAGCTGAATGCCATAATCGATCTTTCCAATTTCCTGATCATGCACGTCAATGGCATCGTGGTGAAGCAGGTGCAGAACGTCTGCAAAAAGAAGTACGGCATCGAGCTTACTGCGGATCAGGTGCGCGGCGTGCTGCAGATCGTGGGTATGACAAAGGAAATGCTTAAGACTCTGGAACTTGAGATGGACGGCTCCGATGTGGTGGTCGAGGACGTTGACGGGGGAGAGGAGTCGAAATATGAGCTTCCCGCAAACATGAACGTCGTGGTCCTTGCGGGCGGTCTCTCCAATGAAAGAAATTTGTCGCTAAAGAGCGGTTACGTGGTATCGAAGGTGCTTGCGGAAAAAGGACATAACGTGATTCTGCTGGATGCCTACATGGGCTATGACGAGCAGGAGATGATCATTCCCAATGCGTTCGAGGACCCCGTAAAATACTCCCTGGAGCCTCAGGACATTCCGGACGACATCCCGGATCTCTGGGCAGTCAGAAAGCGCAGAAAGGATCAGTCCGGCGCCTACTTTGGACCAAACGTGCTTCAGATCTGTCGTCAGGCCGATCTGGTATTTATCGCGTTGCACGGCGCGAGCGGCGAGAATGGAAAGGTCCAGGCGACGTTTGACCTCCTGGGCATTCAGTATACCGGATGTGATTACTTCTCCTCGGCAGTATCCTCCAATAAGTCCGTGGCAAAACAGCTTTTGGAAGAGGCGGGCATCCCCGTGCCGAAGGGCTTCTGTGCCTTTAAGAATGAGGAGATCGGCGATCCTGAGGAGTTTGGACTTTCCTATCCCGTGATCGTAAAGCCCAACAACGGAGGCATTGGCCTGGGCATTTCCGTTGCCAATGACAAGAATTCTTATCTGAAGGCCCTGAAGGAAGCATTCCGCTGGGAGGGCGAGATCATTGTGGAAGAGTACGTGGCAGGCCGTGAGTTTGCCGTGGGAAGCGTTGCAGGTAAGGCATTCCCCGTGATTGAGGTGCTTCCCTTGGAGACCAGAAACAAGGAAGTTGGCATGACCCTTCGAGGCGTAGAGCTGCAAAAGTGTCCCGCAGACATTCCTGAGGAGCTGGCCGCAAAGCTTCGCGAGACGGCGGAGAAGGTTTCAAGCGTACTGGGAGTGCTGGCTTATTCCAAGGTGGATTTCATTGTCAGGGAGGATGGCTCTTTTGTATGTCTGGAATGCGATTCCCTGCCACAGCTCTATCAGGACGCGCACCTGGTTTTGGAGGCAAAGGCAGCAGGCATATCCTTTGGGGATCTGTGTGACAAGATCATGGAGCTGAGTCTTCGCAAGAAATAAGAACGTGCCAGGCGGCAACCTTGCCGTAAATAAATATTTTTCAAAAAAGAAAAGGTCGCTTTCCGGGCGACCTTTTTTTTCGTGCCGCGTGATATGATGAGTTCAGAAACAAGGAACGGCGTCCCGAAAGGCAAGGCAGCATGGAGTGTCAGGAGGGGCGGGAACGTGAAAATCAGAAAGGAGAACAAGTTTATGAAGAATTTAACTGAACTCGTATTTGTATTGGACAGAAGCGGATCCATGAGAGGTTTGGAGAAGGACACCATTGGCGGATTTAACGGAATGATCGAGAAGCAGAAGAAGGAGGATGGCGACGTGCTGGTTTCCGCAGTGCTTTTTGACGACCGGACGGAGGTGCTGTACGACCGCGTCGACATCAAGACAATCTCACCCATGACGGAAGATCAGTATTACGTGCGCGGTTGCACGGCACTTCTTGACGCGGTGGGTGGTGCCATTGAGCATATCAAGGAGGTGCGCAAGGAGGTTCCCAAGGAAGAGCGCCCGGAGAAGACCATCTTTATCATCACGACGGACGGCATGGAGAACGCCAGCCAAAAGTATTCCTACGCAAAGGTAAAGAGCATGATCGAAAAGCGCAGGGCAAAGAATTGGGAGTTCATCTTCCTTGGCGCCAACATTGACGCGGCAAAGGAAGCAGGCCGCATGGGCATCCAGGCGAGCCGTGCCGTGAACTACAAATGTGACGCAATGGGTACGGCACTCAATTACTCCGTTCTTGAAAAAGCAGTCAGCAAAATGCGCAGGTGCGGAAGTGCCTCTGCCATGAATGCCATGATGGACGAGGAGGACTGCTTTCAGGAGATCCGCGAGGACTGTGCCCAGCGAAGCTAAACGTGTCACGGGGACGTGTTTACTGATACGTTTCAAAACGAAAGCGTGTCACGGGGACGTGTTTATTGACACGTTTCAAAACGAAAGGGGAAGCCGGAATGGCTTCCCTCTTTTGACGTGTAAGGAAATGCGTGCTATAATTGATTTACCAATGCGGTAAATCAAATTTGGCGACGCTTAGCCCCAAACGCTTTGCCGTCGCGAAAACTTGGATAAGAAGGTAAGGCCGGGGATGAAGAAGGAAAAAGACAGTGCTGATAAAGTGAACGGAAGTTCAAATAATGCGAAAGACCTGCAGGGCGTGCAGGTAAAGACGCCCGGCAGCAAGATCCGCGAGGAACTGCTTAGCCGCGGCATGTTGCAAAAGGAATTTGCCGTGCGCATGGGGATCACGGAAAAGCATCTGAGCAAGCTGATCAACGGGGAGGTTTTGCTCACGCCCAACATAGCAACGAGGCTTGCCACGGTGCTTGGAATCCCTGCGTCCGTCTGGAGCGCTCTTGAGGCAGAGTATCGGGAGAGTCTTCTCCGCGCCCAGGCAGAGGAAGGATTGGAAAAGGACGTAGCGCTGGCGCAGTGCTTCCCCTATGCGGAAATGGCAAAGCTAGGCTGGGTTCCGGAGACGAGGTCCGCAAAGGAGAAGGCAAAAAACCTGCGCAACTTTTTTGAGGTGGTAGAGCTGTCGCTGGTTGAAAACTGGCAGCTCACCGGATTTGCCGGAAAAGCGTTGTCAGTAAGGGATGAAGATGACCTGACGCTGATGGCGTGGATGCAGGAAGCGAGAAGGAAGGCGAGAAATACGCCGTCACAGCCCTTAAATTTAAAGGGACTGGCTGATTTGGTGCAAAGGATCCCCGAGTGGACCACGGAGAGGATCAACGTCTTTACGTCAAAACTGGAAAAGGAGCTTGCGCAGATGGGCGTTGTTCTGGTCTTTCTGCCAAGACTTCGCGGATTGACGATCCAATCTGCCGCGTTTCCTTCCGGCAACAGAATTGTCATTGCCCTCACGGAAAAGAAGATGGACGATCATGAATTTTGTTCCAGACTGTTTCATGAATTGGCCCACGTGATCTTAGGCCACGTATGGCAGGAGGAAGGGACGGTGGAACAGGACGAGCGCGACGCAAACCTGTGGGCGAGAAATACCCTCCTTCCCAGGAAAGAATTTGATGCCTTCCGGCATGCAGGGAAGTTTACGGAGCAGAGCATCCTAAGCTTTGCCGCCAGGCAGGGGATTGCTCCCGGCATTTTGGTGGGAAGGCTTCAGTATGAGGGCCTGATTGGCGGAGGAACGCTGAACCGCTTAAAACGAGAGATCGACGTACGGAAAGGGTAAAAACATGCGAGCCGTCAATATCTATACAATGACCAGAAAAGTACAAAATGACGTAAAGCCCTTGTTTGAAAAGGCGTTGTCTCATCGTGAGGAAAAGCTTCGGATCAAGGAGCAGGAGTTTGACCAAATCACGCAGATCGTTGAGGAATTGCAGAAGTCAGGAGCTGGGGCGGATTGCTTTGAGGACTGGTTCTATTCCTTCACGATCCCTCATATCTCCAGAGAATTTGATCTCCTTAAGGCGGGGCGGAACGGGTGCGTTGTCAACGTGGAATTGAAAAGTGTCAGCCCGAGCGTCACGCAGGCAAGGATCAAAAAACAACTGGAGCGGAACGCTTATTACTTGTCACTGATTGGAAAAAGAATCTATAGCTTTACCTACGTAAGCGACGGCAAGAGGCGGGGAAAGCTTTACGCGCTGGGAAAGGACGGGCTCAGAATCTGCACCTTCCGCGAATTAGTCCGCCGTCTTGGCATGGTTAAACAATCCATCCGGGAAGAGATCGAGGAGCTGTTCCGCCCCGGAGATTATTTGATTTCTCCATTTAGTGAGCCGGAGCGTTTTTGTAACGGACAGTATTTCCTGACGGAGCATCAGCAGCAGATGAAGGAGAAGATTCTGTCCGGCATCCGCAGATCCACGGCAACGCTCTGGGGAATCACCGGAGAGGCCGGTACGGGGAAAACGCTTCTTTTGTATGACGTGGCAAAGTCCCTGGCAGGAGATTACAGGATCTGCGTGATCCATTGCGGAAAGCTTTCCGAGGGGCATGAACGGCTCAAGAACATGCTGGATGGAATCGACGTGATCGAGGCCGGAGATGCCAGGATCGGCGGGCTGTGTTCGGCGGAGAACACGGAGAATTACGACATTGTCTGCGTGGATGAGACACAGCGTCTTTCGCAGGAGGAGCTGGAAACGGTTTTGGAAGCATATGGGAGTGGCAGGATCAAGGCATGCCTTTTTGTATATGACTTAAAGCAGGTGCTCTCCAAGTCGGAGCGGTCAAGGAATAATCCGGAAAGATTGCATCAGATATTGAGTTTTCAGGAGCTTAGGCTCGCAAAGACCATCCGCACCAGCAAGGAAATTTATGCTTTTATCAATGCAATGCTGGATCTCAAGAAGCATTCCAATCTTTCCTTCCCGAACATTGACGTCCTCTGGGCGGGAAACGTTCGGGAAAAGGAGCAGCTGGTAGCCATTTGTCAGAGGAGGGGATATCGCTACATTCCCCCGGAATATGAGGATTCCCATGACGTGATCGGGTTGGAATTTGACAGGGTGCAGGTGGTGCTGGATCAAAGATTTCATTACGACGAGGCAGGCATCCTGCTCGGTGAGGAGTCACCGGACGCAGACTATCTCTACGTACAGCTCCTGTATCAAAACGTCTCCCGCGCAAAGGAACGGCTTTGCGTCATCGTACAGGAAAATGCCCCTGTCTTCCGGGAACTCGTTTCTGTCGTCAACCGCAATTCCTAGCCGAAGGACGTGCGGAGAATGGCATGCGTTTGGAGGATCTTCGTAAAGTTCATAATTGCAACATGGAAATTAATGACGTCGCGTCGTAAAAGTGGTATAATATCTTGAAATGTTTTAACAGGCTATAATCTCGAGAGGATACCCCGAGTCATCCCATAAAATAAAACGGAGGAACAAGACATGAAGGACACGTTAAGTGGATCTGCCTTTGGAAACGTAGGAAACTACACGCTGGAGGAGATCGAAGCAGCGCAGAAGTTAAAGAAAAAGAACGGCGGTACCCTGATGGAGAACCTGGCAAAGGTGTCAAACAAGGGCTCATCACTCACCATGGATTTTGACAGTCTGACAAGCGCGGCAAATGCAGCGACCGCTCAGATGGAGGCCATGCTCAAGGCAGCACAGGCAAGGATGAAGAGCACCCAGAAGAAGACGAGTGACTTAAGTAGCGTCAATGAGCAGCTCTTCAAGAATCAGGAGGCGCTGAACCAGGAGCTCACAAGTCTGACTAAGAACCTGCAGGATGATTTTGGCATCGGCGCGGGCGTTTCCTCCACTTCGGCATTGGATCGTCTTGAGACGGCACCTGCCCAGGCGGAAGCAACCAGGGAAGAGATTCTCGAGAAGTTTAACGGACTTTCTGCAGAGATCGAAAAGACGGTATTTGGGCAGGAGGAGTTTATCAAGAAATTGGTGATTGCCTTTAAGCGTCCCTTTGTTATGCCTCCCGCAGAGCCAAAGGCGCTCAACTGCGTGTTCCTCTCCGGAAAGAATGACACCGGTAAGCATTTTGCCTTGTTTGAGACGGCGAAGGAGCTGGCAAAGCGAGGCGTATTTAAGAATTCCGACGTCAAGGTGATGGATCTTGGCATTTACACGGACGCTTCCATGGAGAAGCTGTTCCTGCAGGACATGTATTCCGCATTGTCCAGCAATTCCAAGGTTCTGCTCTTCGAGAATTTTGAGAATTGTCATCCCTCCTTCCTGACGCACGTGGCGTCGCTAGTGATTGACGGACAGCTCCGACTGTCAGAGCGCTACGTGATGCAAAAGGGCCAGCTTGTGAACGTACAGAATTCCCTGGCTTCCGAAGTTGTCAGCACCTTTGCGGCGTCCGGAAAATATCTGATTTTTGTGACGGAGAAGCCCATCGACAAGGTGGCAGGCATCATGGGCGCGCCTTTTATCAATGCACTAGGCGACGTTTGCATTACGGCGAAGCTGGATGAGGCTGCCATTCGAAGGATTGCGGAGGGTGAGCTTGCAGACCTTAAGGAAAGTGCAAAGGAGAGGTTTTTCTTTGACGTTGAGGTGTCGGAAGACTTTTTGGATTACAGCGTTTCCAAGTCAGAGCGCCAGGCGGGACTTAAGGGCGTTAGTGACTTTTATGAAGGCGTGCTGAGGGCGCTTGCCCAGGCGAAGCTGGAAAATGATTACCCCAAGGATGCCAAGATGCTTCTTAGGATTGAAGGCGGCAGGGTTATGGCGAAGCATGAGGAGAGCGAGATCGACTTGACCGCACTTCTTCCGGAGGGCTATCGCGGAGAGATCGACGAGATCCGTCAGGAGATGGAGGCAATCGTTGGCCTTGCTAAGGTCAAGGAATACGTGATGGGTCTGGAAGAGTATTACAAGGTGCAAAAGAGAAGATCCGAGGAAGGTCTCAAGGTCAGCGAACTGAGCAAGCACATGATCTTCACGGGTAATCCCGGTACCGGTAAGACGACCATCGCCCGCATCATCAGTAAGTACTTAAAGTCCATCGGCGTTCTGACAGGCGGACAGCTCGTTGAGGTTTCCAGGGCAGACCTGGTGGGCCGTTACGTGGGTCACACGGCGCCCCTGACCAACAAGGTGATTTCCTCTGCCATTGGCGGCGTATTGTTTATCGACGAGGCATACAGTCTCTATCGCGGCCGCGATGACAACTTTGGTCTGGAGGCAATCGATACTCTCGTAAAGGGTATTGAAGATAACCGTGAGAACCTGATCGTTATTTTGGCCGGTTACTCCAAGGAAATGGAGCAGTTCCTGACCTCGAACTCAGGACTTAAGAGCCGTTTCCCGAATGTAATCCATTTCCCGGATTACACCGGCGAGGAGCTTTTGCTGATCTCCAAATCCATTGCAAAGTCAAAGGGCTATACCATTGACGAGGGTGCGGATCCTGCGCTTTTGGCTTACTTTAATGCCGTACAGGCAGTTCGCGCCTCGGATGCGGGCAATGGCCGTCTCGCCAGAAATAAGATTGAGGAAGCCATTCTGAATCAGTCCAAGCGCCTGGTTGCGGAGCCGGAGGCAGAGCTCTCCGTATTGCTTTCCAAGGATTTTGATCTGAATGACGTCATGAGTGACGAAAAATAAGGTGCATTTGACTTGACGGAGAGGAATGACTTGAAATGAAAAAGAACGTATTTAGGAGCATTGCCGCCCTTATTGCGATTGGCTGTTCCCTGGTGGCATGCGGGCCTGGCGAGACGCCTTCGGAGACGGCGACGGAAGCATCTTCCTTGCCGGAAGAAGAGAGCGCGGCAAAAACTTCAACGGATGGCGGTGAGGAGACGGAGAGTACGTCCGTACCGGAAGAGGAAGAACTGAGCGCGGATGCGGC
Source organism: Acetatifactor sp. (assembly GCA_024693365.1). Classification (GTDB taxonomy): domain Bacteria; phylum Bacillota; class Clostridia; order Lachnospirales; family Lachnospiraceae; genus Acetatifactor. The sequence continues at coordinate 40,909 of JAILLF010000058.1, forward strand.
ATATTTATTTGATGCCGTCCGGGGCTGGGATTTCTGTTTTGAGAGCGGTGCGGGTGCATGGGGCACGTACCTGACGGTAGATGAACAAGGACGCTTTTCCGGTCAGTATCATGACAGTGATGCAGGAGACGTGGGAACGGGATATGAAAACGGTACGATCTCCCTGTGCAATTTTACCGGACGCTTTACAAACGTCGCCAGAACGACAAGCGGCGTATATGAGGCAACGGTAACGGATCTTACGTACGAAAAAGAGCCGGGCGATGAAGAAATCAAGGATGGTGTTCGTTACGTATATCGGGAAGCCTACGGCATCAGCGGAACGGAGAAGGTTGAGATCTATCTTCCGGGCGCAAAGACCGCCAAGCTCCCGAAGGAATACGTTGATTGGATTGAAAACTTACGTTTTGGAGTTAGCGTTAGCGGTCAGTATTATCTCAACGTGCCTTCGGAACTTCCGTTTTGTGGGATCTATAATCCGGCGACGAAATATGGTTTTGCTTCCGAGAACGTGTCGGGAAGAAATCTTACCTACCTTGTGAACCGGGCATCTTTCCCGGGGCTTGCGTCCATTCGCTCGGATTTTCATGAAGAGGACGGGACGTACTTTTATCAGGATATGTCGCAAGACGGGCTGTACTTGGTATACAATCTCTGCTACCTTGATGAGAAGGGCTTAAATCTTTGGGGCGGACAGGAAGATTTCGTGAATGATTGCATATCGCATCTCATGGAAGGACAAGCATTTCGCGACGTCAGCTTTCTTGATCCGTCGGATGCGGATTACGCTCCGGATCTGTCTTACGTAAATGGCGGAGGCGTTTCCATTGTGGCGAGCTGGCTTGCCGGAAACAATGAAGATACGAGATTTTACGTCGCCAGGCTCACGAAGCTTGGACGTTTCGTTTATGCTTACGGGTATTCTTCTAGTGAGTATGACGAACTGATGCAGGGAGAGGCGGGATCCTTTTTCCTTTCTTCCCTGACGTTCTCGGGAGATCGAGATAAGATTTCCTCTGCGAATCCCGGCAAAGTTGTGAAAAAGATTCATGCGATCGTCATCAACAACGGATCAGATGCCTCTCAGATCTTTGCGGATGAGGTAACGTGGATCAATTCCGGGGATGAGGAGCTTATGGCAAAATATCATTTGACGGAGGAGGATCTGACGGACGATTATGCCATTGCAAATGACGTGGAGGAATACAAGGCGTATGTTCTAAGCGAGTCCTGTCCCATCTACGTGCAGTTCCCGGAAGAGGGACCGTTCTCGGAACTTCAAACCAAGAGTGCGTTCCACAAGAAACTGATGGATGCAGACCATTCCTACCTGATGGAACTGTATTTGGATGAAAACAATAACGTGACCTTTTTGTATGAGCCGTACAGACCATAGTGCGTGAGCGTGCGGCAAGGGGAAGGAGTCAAAGATGAAAAAACTGAAATTAAAAATCGCCTTAAACGCCAAGGCCGTGTTGATCTTTGTTTTCCTGTGTTTTATGGCGACCATCCTGGGAATCGTTACCGGGAATAATGCCACGAAGCTTTTGTTCGCGACCTACCGGTCCTCCTGGCTAAGTCCGTTGACCTACGTGCGTCTTTTTTCACACGTGCTGGGACATTCCGGCTGGGAGCACTTTTTGGGGAATGCTTCCATGCTGCTGATCCTTGGACCAATGCTGGAGGAAAAGCATGGATCGAAGGTCATCGTGGAGATCATTTTGATCACGGGATTTATCACGGGAATCGTCAATTTCATCTTTTTCCCGGACGTGGCGCTTTGCGGCGCAAGCGGCGTCGTGTTTGCCTTTATCCTGCTGGCGTCCTTTACGGGATTCCGTGAGGGTGAGATTCCGCTGACCTTTATTTTGGTGGCAATCATTTACATTGGGCAGCAGATCGTTCAAGGACTTACGCTAAATGACAATATTTCCAACATGGGACATATCATCGGCGGACTTGTGGGTGCAAGTGTCGGATACGCATTGAATAAAAAGGGAAGACGTTCTTACTGATCAAGGTTCAGGGCTTTGCAGCGAAAGAGTTACAAAGGAGGGCCGGCATGGAGAAACATGATCACAGAGTGTTGAAAAAGACTCACAATAATAAGTTCATGTGGATTGTTATCATGTGCCTTTTTGGGTTCGCGCTGAACGTGATCTGCAATATTCTGGTGACGATAATCCACGCACCGCTGTACCTGGATACGATCGGAACCATATTTACCGCCAGACTTGGCGGTGCGCTTCAGGCATTTTTGTGGCGCTCTTTACCAATCTGGTGCTTGGCTTTGGCAATGCTGAAACCATATATTTTGGTGTCCTCAACGTTTTGATCGCGGTGATCACGGCGTTTTGGGTGAAGAAGGAAAAACGCAGGCGTCATCTCGGATGGCTTGCCCTGTTTATTTTGGTCATCTCCTTCATTGGAGGTGGCATCGGAGCCATTCAGACCTGGGTGTTTAGTGGCTTTTCCATGGAAGGCAGTAACGGCTTTGTCATCCGTTTCTTTTATGAAAATTGTCACTGGACGCCGTTTTGGGCACAGTTTGCCGCAGCATTGGTCTGCGATCTGGCGGACAAGACCATCACGACGGTTGGCGCCAAAAGCCCTTAAGAGGGGAAGAACTGGCGGAAGTAAAGGCGATGAAGAGTGTTTCCGTCTCTCTGGGAACCAAGATCATCTCCGTGTTGATGCTTGCCTTTTTTACGATTGCCATTGTAGTCACTTGCATCAGCCTTATGCTGTTCCGCAATTTCTCCAAGGATCAGCATGCCATTCTCACAAAGGGCGTGGCGAAAATGGCCGCAGAGGTGATCGATCCCGACAGGGTAGATGCTTATCTGCGGGAGGGAGAGGCAGCCGAAGGCTATGCTGAGACAAAGCAATTGCTGACAAAGATCCGCGAAACCTACTCGGACGTGGAGTATGTTTACGTGTATCGCATTGAAGAGGATGGCTGTCACGTGGTGTTTGATTTGGATACGGAGGAATTGCCCAGAGAAAAACCCGGAACCGTGATTGAGTTTGATCCTTTGTTTTTGCCTTATTTGGATCAACTGCTTCGGGGGGAGAAAATCGAGACGATTGTCTCGAATGACAAGTACGGCTGGCTCCTCACGGAGTATGAACCAGTGTACGATCGGAACGGAAAATGTGTTTGCTATGCTGCCGCAGACGTATCGATGAATGACATTCAGCATTATGAAAATGATTTTCTGGTGAAGCTCGCGTCGCTGTTCCTTGGATTCTTTGCTTTGCTTTTGGCCATTGGGCTGTGGTTGTCCAACTATCATTTGATCTACCCGATCAATACCATGGCGCATGAGGCAAACATTTTTGCATACAACAGTGAGGAGGCTCGCGAGAAAAACGTTGAGCGCATCAAGGAACTGGACATTCATACGGGAGATGAACTGGAGAATCTGTATCACGCGTTTGTGAAGACGACGGAGGACTCTGAGAGATATTTCGCCGAGATGCAGCATAAGACGGAAATGATTTCCATGCTGCAAAGCGGACTGATCATGGTGTTTGCAGACATGGTGGAGAACAGAGATTAGTCCACGGGCGACCATATCAAAAAGACGGCGGCCTACGTGCGGATCATCCTGGAAAAGATGCGGAAGATGGGGTATCACGCAGAGGAACTGACGGACGAATACATGGAAGACGTGGTGAAATCCGCGCCGCTTCATGACATTGGCAAGATCCAGGTGTCGGATGCCATCTTGAATAAGCCAGGGAAACTGACAGATGAAGAATTTGAGATCATGAAGTCTCATACAACGGCTGGACAAAAGATCATCCAGCAGACGATCCGGACCATACCGGAGGCGGATTACCTGAAGGAAGCCATGAATCTTGCCGCGTATCATCATGAGAAATGGAACGGCAAGGGCTACCCTTACGGACTTGCAGGCGAGGAGATCCCGCTCTCAGCCAGAGTCATGGCGGTTGCGGACGTATTTGACGCATTAGTTTCCAGAAGATGCTACAAAGAGCCATTTTCGTATGAGAAGGCCATAAGCATCATAACGGAAGGATCCGGGTTGCATTTTGACCCGCAGGTCGTGGAAGCTTTTCTGGCGTCGGAGGAAGAAGTAAAGGAAGTGCTTTACCGGCATGAGGAGCAGGCTGTTCCGGAAGAGGAAAAACCATAAGAAAGAATTGTTTGGAGAAAGAAAAGTGAGAGAAAAATTACCGATTTTTTACTTGTTGGAAATACCTTGTGAGATTGTATTGTACGTGATTGTCGTCGAGTTGGGGGCAATGCTCAATAACCTGATCCTGGGAAGGGAGAATTTTCCTTTCATAGCGCTTGCCATTATGTTGGTGGCGTCCATGGGACTATTTCTCTTAATCCTGCTGTCGATCGTCAATTTCATCAAGTATACCGTCAAGAGAAGCAAGAAGAAACAAGCTGCGAAGGAAGCCATGCAGATACCGGTGGAACCGGAGAGAAAAGCTTGATAAAACTGGGTCGGGCGTTGGATCAGGTGAACGTGTCTGGTGACACGTCTTTCTGACACAACGCCCGACCTAATTAGTTTATCGTTCGCAGCCTAAGATGATGCCGCCCCTCTCGGCATAAAAACTGCAGAGTCCTCTGGCGGGTATGATGCGAAGATCGACGTTTCCGAAGATCTCCCGGATTCTTTCTGCAATTACGTTAGCGAATTCGAGGTTTTCCACGTGACAGATGCGGATCTTTCCGCCGTGGTATCCGCAGGAGCGGATCTCTTCGATCATTTTTTCCAAAACCCGTTTGTCTCCGCGGCATTTTGCAACGGGATCAATGGTTCCTTCGGGACTTGCGGTGCCGAGGATCCTGATGTTCATAATGCCGATGGCGGAAGCCACAAGTTTGTTGACTCTGCCGTTTACGGCAAGATTGTGGAGGGATTGGAGCGCAAAGTATAATTTTAAGGACTTCTGGTAATTCACGATGTCTTTTTCAATTTCTTCGAAGGTTTTGCCCTGTGCCTTGTACTCAGCGATTTTCTCGATGAGAAGCACGAGCCCGGGGCCCGTGGAAAGAGAATCCACGACGCAGATCTTTACCTCAGGATGCTCGGAAAGATATTGTTCCTTTGCAGCGTTTGCACTGGCAAAGGTGCCGGAGAGGCCGCTGGTGATGGTGACAACGTAAATCTCGTCAGCACCTTCAAAAGCGTCCAGCCAGCCTTGGGTGGAGGGACAGGCCGTATAGGAACGGCCGTGATGGGAATAAAGATAATCGAGAACTTCCTTTACGTTTAAGTCCTCCTGATCCACGTAGGATCTTTCGTCCGTTGAGAGGGACAGGGGAACCGTTACGAAAGGGGCGTCCGGAAAGGATTTTAAGTCACAGGAAGAGTCGGCTACGATTTTGTACATGGGAACTCCTTTGATTTTTTATTTTCTACATAGTTTACATAACTATGTGATATTGTATTATAAAACCCAAAACGTTACAATAGACAAAAATGCCGTTTTTGTCTATTTTAGGCATTGCAATATTTCGAAAAATAGGAGAAACTGAAAGAGTAGGGTGGAGTGCGGCAATTGTCCGCTGCTGAAAAGACGTAGGGGGAAGAACATGATCATAAGCTCAAACGTAAATCAAAAGACCAAGTTTACCAGGGCATGCATTGGCGAAGCCATCCTGTCCCTGCTTCAGGAGACAGACTTTACGAGGCTAAGGGTCTCGGAGGTGGTGAAGAGGGCGGGCGTCGCGCGTGCCAGCTTTTATAAGTATTATAATTCCCTGTATGAAGCGCTGGAGGATTACTTGCAGATCATCATTGCAGATTACGTGGAAAAGAATCAGGGAATTCAGCCAAGGGACACCTATATGGAACGGGATCACATTTTGTATTCCCTGAATTATTTTGATCAATATGCAGAATGTTTTTTGACGTTGGCAAAGCATGGGCTTCATGGTATTATGTTAGAGGGCGTAAATCGTTTTATGGAAGAGAACGTTCAGACCACCCAAAAGATTTCCGTCTATGAGCTGTATTCCTATGCCGGAGGTCTTCTGAACACCTTCCTCAAATGGGAGGAAGAGGGGAAGCAGGACAGTGCCGAGGAAGTGGCAGACATGCTGTATGACCTGTATTCATATGGCAGGCATGCGAAAGAGGCATGACGGGATCTGAATGATAATTGGCGGAGGAAAAAAGATGAGTTTTGAAGAAGAAGTCCGGGAATTGATCGCAAAGGGCCCCGGTGAGCTAAAGGATCCGGCGTGGCGTTTTGACGCCTTTACGAATGGAGAAGTGCTCCACGGTAAGAAAAAAGGCCATTTGCCTGCCATGGGATGGAATAGCTGGAATGCCTTTGGCAGTGGGAATACGGAGGCCCTGACCATTGCCATGGCGGAGAAGCTCCGTGAACTTGGATTGGACCAATTGGGATATAAGTACGTGGTTCTGGATGACGGCTGCTATCAGCCGTATCGCAAGGACGGCAAGATCCAAAACGAGGAGACAAAATTCCCCTCAGGATTTCGCGCGCTAGCGGACAGACTGCATCAGATGGGTCTTAAATTTGGCATGTATAATGACATTGGCACGAACCTGTGCGCCGGAGCTGCAGTTGGTACCTGTGGGCACGAGAAGACCGACGCGGCTTCTTACGCGGAGTGGGACGTGGATTTTCTGAAGGTGGATAATTGTTATTATCTTTGGGACAACGCGACTTTTTCGGACGCGGCGAACGCGAGGTACGTATATGCTCCAAATGTTGCCGGGATCAGCATTAAGGGTGAGGGACTGAACCTTACGCTTTCCGCCGTGAAGGATGGAGAGATTTTTGGTGAACGCGCGGAGAAGAAGGAAACCTGCGTTACGTGCATCGGAACCTTTGACGGTACGGGCCCTGCGGCATCTCCCGTGGGCATGCGAAGCGGTGAGCTTAGATTTGTGATCCGTGCGCCAAAGGAGATGAAATGTGAACTCACGATTGATTATGCAACCGGGAAGGAAGAGGGCGTTGGTTCCTGGCTTCAGCTGGCACTTGGAGAAGGAAGCGGGGCAGAGCTAGTCTGGGACGGGTTTGTTCCCGAGACGGACGGGCCTGAGAACTTTGTGACTTCGGCGCCCATTCAGCTTCACCTTAAGGAGGGAGAAAATCTCCTGCGCATTATGAATCACAGAAGACAGGAGAATACGTTGCATTCTTATGCGGCAATGCTGGAGGGATTAAATCTGGCGAAGCCAGGGCGAGACGTGATTCTGTCCATCTGCGAGTGGGGCAAAACGCATCCGCAGAACTGGGGCTGGAAGGTTGGCGACTCATGGCGAATCTTAAATGACATTACGTTCCGCGTCGGAGCGGACGGGGATCCCGGGCACGGTGCGTGGGAGAGTGATTATACGACCAGCGTGACTTCTCAGTATAACAAGGCCGTGATCATGGATGAATTTGCCGGGCTGGACAAGGGCTGGAATGACCCCGACATGATGATGATCGGCATGGATGACCTCACGGAGACCATGTGTAAGACACACTTTACCATGTGGTCCATGATGAATTCGCCTTTGATGCTGGGCATGGATCTGCGCAGAATGGAAAAGGGAGACGCATGCCACCGCATCGTGTCCAATGAGGAGATCATTGCGCTGAATCAGGATGCGCTCGGCGTGCAGGCAAAGAGGATTTACGCGTCGAAAATGACGGAAGAATCCGGAAAGCTTGGAACGAGACCGGATCAGACCTACGTAAGGGACAATGACCGAGTGGACGTTCTTGCGAAGCCTTTGGCGGACGGAAGCGTAGCTCTTTCGTTTATCAACGTGAGCCAGAACGAAAAGACGGATGAAATTGCAGTCGACGTTGCCCTGATCCTGCGGTATCTGGGAGAAAAGATGGCTGGCCGTGACGCGTTTGCACAGGCCAAGAGCTTTACGGTAAAGGATCTCTGGACCGGTGAGACGACGGTCAGTGAAACCGGCCGTTTTGCGGTATCACGTCTGGAGGCGTGCGACAACGTCACCATAAAGGTTACGCCGAATGCTTGAGAATAGATTGGATGATCAGGAATTGAGCATCCGTGAGTTTGCGGAAGGTTTGTGGGAGACTTTTTCGAAGTGGCGGGAAGGCCAGGGGATGACGCAGACGAGCGGAGACGGAATGGAGACCGCACTTTTGCATGGCTGGCTGGAACCTCAGGATGCCATGAGAAAGGAAGAATTTATCTGCCGCGGCGATGCCGCGCGGATCCTGCACGAGTTTATGCAGCGGGAACTGGGAGAGGCAGATGAAGAGGACTGGGGCGCAGCGAAGGAGATCAAGGATCTGTATGACTGCCGGGTTTGCGTGAAGCACGTTGCGCAGATGGTATGCAAGGGGATCATGACGGCTAAGGATGGCGTTTTCGTCAGAGGAAAGCACGTGACCGGCTTGGAGGCGAAGGAGGCATTTCGAAGGCTTCTGGAACCTGGAACGCGACGTGTTGCAGATAAAAAGGCGGCAGCTTTTCCGGAACGGGGAAGTGCGCCGAAGAAGCTTACAAAGGAAGAGGCGCTGTGCATGCTTAAGGGATGCGCAGGCATACGGTTTTTGGACGTACGCACTCCCGGTGAGTATGCGGCGGGATCCCTGGAGGGTGCGGAAAACTTATCGCTCCTTCAGCTGATAAGCCATCCCGAGCGGGCGGCTTCCGATCCTGAAACGCCCATCCTTCTGGGATGTGACGGAGGATACCGGAGCGAGATGGCGGCACTGCGGCTGAAAGAAGCAGGCTACGTTAACGTTTCGTATTTCGGCTGGAAATCGTAACGGATTTATGTCTTGTTTCACGTGTCAGATTTTGTTATAATATTTGAATGGTTTTGAAGTTTCTTTTTCGGGAAGCTATAGAATAAAATGAAACAGAAAGATGAGGCATGCGGATGATACAGATTTCTCTTTGCATGATCGTAAAAAATGAGGAAAAAGTACTGGAAAGATGTCTTAATTCCGTTGCGGACATGATGGATGAGATCGTGATTGTTGACACGGGCTCCACGGACCGTACGAAAGAGATCGCGAAAAAGTATACTGACAAGATTTTTGATTTCAAGTGGGTGGATGATTTTAGTGCCGCCAGAAACTTTGCATTTTCCCATGCTACCAAGGATTACGTGATGACCATGGATGCGGACGAGGTGCTCGAGGACAGTGAGAAAAAGCATTTCCGTCTCTTGAAGGAATGCCTTCTGCCCGAGATCGAGATCGTGCGCATGAAGTACGTGACCCGCATGGAAAAGGACGTGGATCACATTTTTGACGAGGAATTCCGACTGAAATTGTTTAAGCGCGTCAGACAATTTACGTGGGAGGGGTCCATTCATGAGATGGTCCGTCTGGAACCCGTTATTTATGACAGCGACGTCACAATTACGCATTTCCCTCAGGAAGCGCACGAGGCAAGAAATCTGCAGAATTTCCGCAATCAGATCCGCAGGGGCATCCATTTGAATAAGCGTCTTCACGACATGTATGCCAAGGAGCTGTATCTTCTTGGAAAGGAGTCGGACCTTGAGGAAGGCATGGCGTATTTCATGGATTCCGCCATGGACGAACGCAGGGACAAGGAAGAGATTACAAAGGCGTGTTGCGTAGTTGCCAGGGCTGCCAGAATGACGGAAGAACCCGTGATCTTTTTTAAGTATGCGTCGAAGGTGATCGCGGAGAAGGCCTGCTCCGAGATTTGCTGTGAGCTGGGACATTTTTACGAGGACGCGGGCGATTTGGAAGAAGCCGTTACCTGGTATTATAAGGCGGCATACAAGGCAAAACCGATCCTTAGCGTGGCGAGCGGTAAGCTGGAGCCGCTAAGGGGCTTGGTCAATTGCTATCAGTCCATGGGGCTGGAGGACCGTGCGGCGCAGTATCTTGGCGCATTGGAAAAACTAGAAAAATAAGACGGAAAGCGCGAGGTTGAGCGATGAGCGAGATGGAACAAAGTTGGGAGAAAAATATCAGAAAGTGCGTGCCCTATGTGGCGGGGGAACAGCCCGAAAAGGCGAAGATGATCAAGCTGAACACGAATGAGTGTCCGTATCCGCCTGCCCCAGGGGTGAAGAAGGCTGAGGAAGAAATGAATCTGGGAAACCTGCGGCTTTATCCGGACCAGAACGTGACTTCCCTTGTAAACGCGCTGGCAGAGTATTATCACGTAAATCCGAAGCAGGTGTTTGTAGGCGTTGGTTCTGACGACGTTCTGGCGACGTCATTTTTGACCTTCTTTAACAGCGACAAGCCGATCCTGTTCCCGGACGTAACGTATTCTTTTTATGACGTATGGGCCAATCTGTATCGCATTCCGTTTAAGACCTGTCCCTTGGACGATGAATGGAAGATCGTGGCAGAGGATTACAAGCAGCCAAACGGCGGCGTGATCTTCCCGAATCCGAACGCGCCCACCGGCGTGTTTGAACCACTGGAAAAGGTGGAGGAGATCATTAAGGCCAACGCTGACTCGGTCGTGATCGTCGATGAGGCTTACGTGGATTTTGGCGGCGAGAGCGCATTGCCTCTCGTGGAGAAATATGATAACCTCCTCGTGGTACAGACCTTTTCAAAATCGAGGTCCATGGCTGGTCTGCGCATCGGCTTTTGCATCGGCAGCGAGAAGCTGATCAAGTATCTGAATGACGTGAAGTTTTCCATCAACTCCTACACCATGAACCGCCCCGCACTGGCGCTTGGCGTGGAAGCGGTGAAGGATGATGCGTACTTTAAGATGGTGACGGGAAAGATCATCGCGACAAGGGAGAGAGTAAAGAAGGAGCTTTCTGATCTTGGCTTTACGTTCCCGGATTCCAAGACAAACTTCATCTTTGCATCTCACAGGACGGTTCCCGCGAAAGAGATCTTTGAGGCGCTGCGTGAGCAGGACATTTACGTCAGACATTGGAACAAGCCCAGAATCGACAATAGTCTCCGCATTACGATCGGTACGGATGAAGAGATGGACGCGCTGATCAGCTTTTTGAAAAAGTATTTGGCAGGAAAATAAACAAGAAATTGGAGTAGTAGATTTATGTCTGGAACGTTATTGCATTATCTCATCGTGTTCTTCATTTCCATGGTGCCGCTGATCGAACTTAGGGTGGCGGTGCCCATGGCGATCAACGCATATCATTTGCCCGTGCTTTGGTCTTACGTGGTCTGCATCATCGGCAACATGCTGCCGGTGCCCGTGATCTTTTTCTTCGCGAGAAAGGTTTTGGAGTGGGGCGCGGACAAGAAATATACCAGAAAATTCTTTACCTTCTGTTTGGAGAAGGGGCACAAGGGAGGAGCGAAGCTTCAGGAGAAAGCGGGCAAGGGCCTGTACTTTGCGCTCTTCTTGTTTGTCGGGATCCCTGTTCCGGGCACTGGGGCGTGGACGGGAACTCTGGCAGCAAGCCTTTTGGACATGGACTTTAAGAAGAGCATCATTGCCGTAATGTTGGGCGTGATCCTGGCCGGCCTGATCATGGGCGTTGGCGTTACGGGCGTTGTGGAGCTATACAAACAGCTGGTTTCCTAGGAGCGGGAGGATGAAACATGGCAGAGGCGTATTCAGATTTTGCATCCGTCTATGATGAACTGATGGATGCAACGCCTTACGAAGAATGGACGGAGCGGATCGCGCAGCTGATCCGTGAGTATGGCAAGTCCAAGCCGCATGAGCGCCCGGAGAGCTTGGAGAAGACAATGGGCGAAACTGCGGGGAAAGCATTTGATAAAGCGCAAGACGAATTGGATGAAGATGCAATTTTGGCGTCGGAACGCGACCTTGTCGTGGAGCTTGGGTGCGGAACGGGAACGCTCTCGGAAATGCTTTATCAGAAAGGCTTTGACGTAATCGGCATTGACAATTCCGAGGCCATGCTGGAGAAGGCCATGGAGAAGCGGGATGCGAGCGGATCGGAGATTTTGTTTCTCCTGCAGGACATGCGAGAGCTCTCTCTGTACAGTACCGTTGGAACCGTGGTCAGCGTTTGTGACTCCGTCAATTACGTCCTGGAAGAGGAAGAACTCTTGCAGGTTTTTTCTTTGGTGAACAATTACCTCTTTCCCGGAGGTGTTTTTATTTTTGACTTTAATACGGATTACAAGTACCGTGAGGTCATCGGGGATGCGGTGATCGCAGAGAACCGGGAGGATTGCAGCTTTATCTGGGAGAATTACTATGATCCGGAGGGGCGGATCAATGAATATGATCTGACCATGTTTCTGCGCCGTGACGGGGAGTTGTTCGAGCGAGTGACGGAAACACATTTGCAGAGAGGCTACGAGCCGGCCGAGATCCGTGCGCTGCTTGAGCAGGCAGGGCTTGAAGTCGTATTGATGCGAGACGCGGATACGGACGCGGACGTAAGGGACGTTTCCGAGCGGGTTTACGTCGTTGCCCGCGAGGTGAGCAAGAAAGAAGCGCTGCGAGGCGAAGTGGAGAAATAAAGGATCGTGAAATGGGAGAAGAAAAAATGGCAGATTACATAGTGAGGGCGACGGCGGCAAATGCACAGATCAGGGCGTTTGCGTGCACGGCGCGTGACATGGTGGAGACCGCGAGGGCGGCGCACAATTCCAGCCCCGTGATCACGGCGGCCATGGGCAGGCTTATGATCGCGGGAGCCATGATGGGCAGCATGTTAAAGGGAGATGACCTGTTAACCCTGCAGATCAAGGGTGACGGCCCCGTAAAGGGGATCACGGTGACGGCAGACGCCAATGGTCACGTAAAGGGTTACCCGATCGTTCCTGACGTCATTTTGCCGGCCAATTCCATAGGAAAACTGGACGTTGCGGGCGCAGTGGGCGCCGGCACGCTTACGGTCATCAAGGACATGGGTCTGAAGGAGCCCTATTCCGGGCAGGTTGCCCTGCAGACCGGCGAGATTGCCGAGGACCTGACCTATTATTTCGCGGCGTCGGAGCAGGTACCCTCCTGCGTGGGACTTGGCGTCCTTATGGAAAAGAATAATACCGTCCGGCAGGCGGGCGGCTTTATCATTCAGCTCATGCCGTTTGCGGAAGAGGACGTCATCGCAAGGCTCGAGGAAAACATAAAAGGTCTTCCTTCCGTGACAACCATGTTGGATGCGGGAAAGGATCCCGAGGGGATTCTGCGGACGGTTTTGAGTGGCCTCGATCTTCAGGTCACGGATCAAGGCCCCGTGGCATTCCAGTGTGACTGCAGCAAGGAGCGCGTGGAGAGGGCGCTCATTAGCATTGGCAAAACGGAACTGCAGGACATGATCGACGATGGCAAGGAAGTAGAGGTGAACTGCCAGTTCTGCGGGAAGCATTATCAGTTTTCCACGGATGAATTAAAGGCGCTTCACGCCAGGGCTACCAGAGATTAATCTTCTTTGATCCGGCCCTTTTCCAGGCAATTCCCAATGGCATCCAAAAGAACCAGGGAAGTATATTTTGCGCTTGGCTCCGGCGTTACGTCCTGCACGGACTGGGTCTTATAGATCTGTTCGCGGACGTGCTCCAGGGTGGGCAACAGCAGGGGATAAGCCGTCGTGACCGCTTCGTCCAGGTTGACCAGCCGGATGGAGGAAATGCGGTCGCGTTCCAATACGGTCTCTACCTCAATGGCTTTGCCGCCGAGGAAGACTTCGGCCTTGTAGATGCCGGGGACGTAGCAGGCCGCCGTGGGCACGGTGTTATTTTCTTTCCTGGGCAGAAAAAGAAGGATCATCAGGAGGATCAAAAAGAGCCCCGCGGCTGTCAGCAGGCCGGCCAAGATTAAATCCTTCGCGTGAAGTACGATGTTTTTTGTTTTTGCGCTCATGGGAGATCTCCTTACAGGAAAATTCGATGGATATCTTTTCAGTTCAGATATATTCAAAACCAGTCCTGTTTATGACATTTTCATTGACAAGAACAAGCAAAAAATAGTATCATGATATTAATCGAACAGAGCGTTCTTACTGTAGGGTAAGCACGCTTTTTGGTTGTAAGAATGAATGAAACGATTTATAAAAAACAGGGAACGGGAGGGTACGACATGAGGAACTTATCACAGGAAGACATTGTAACAATGGTACAGGAAGAGGACGTGGAATTTATTCGCCTTCAGTTTACCGACATCCTTGGAAATCTTAAGAATATGGCAGTGACGTCCAGCCAGCTGAGCAAGATTTTGAAGAATGAATGTAAGTTTGACGGTTCTGCAGTGGAAGGATTTACCGGAATCGACGAACCGGATTTGTATCTGCATCCCATCACCGGAACGTTTGAGACGTTTCCTTGGAGACCTCAGCAGGGTAAGGTTGCAAGAATGATCTGTGACGTATATCGTCAGGACGGCGAACCCTATGAGGGAGATCCCAGATACGTGCTTCGCCGCGCAGTAGAGCATCTGAACGAAATGGGTTACGGATTTGAAGTGGGGCCTGAGTGTGAATTCTTCCTGTTCAATACGGATGAGAATACGCTGCCTACGACCAAGACCGTGGAGAAGGCCGGATTCTTTGACGTTGGACCTTTGGACGGCGGCGAGAATGCAAGACGAGACATCGTTTTGGCATTGGAAGACATGGGATTTGTGGCTGAGAGCTCCTATCATGAGAAATCTCCGGCACAGCACGAGATCAGCTTCCGTTATGATGATCCGCTGAACACGTCCGACAACATAATGACCTTTAAGCTTGCGGTGCGCACGATTGCGCGCAGACACGGACTGCATGCGACGTTTATGCCCAAGCCCGTACAGGAAATAAATGGCTCTGGCATGAGACTGAGCATGAATCTGACGAAGGACGGCAGAAACGTTTTCCGTGACATGAACGATCCCAACTTTATGACGAAGGAAGCGTATTTCTTCCTTGGCGGTCTGATGAAGCACGCAAAGGGCATTACTGCCATTGCCAACCCGCTGATCAATTCCTACAAGCGTCTGAATTACGATACGGATGCTTCCACGTCCATTGCCTGGAGCAAATGCAATCGCAGCACGCTGTTCAGGATTCCTAACATCCGCAGGGGTGAGGGAACCAGGATCGAGATGCTCAGCCCGGATTCCGCAGCAAATCCTTACCTTACTTTGGCACTTTGCCTGGAAGCCGGTTTGGACGGCATAAGAAACCAGATCATGCCGCCTGAAAAGATGGAAAAGAACCTGTTTGAGATGAATGACGTCGTAAAGCAGGCCCTTGGAATTGAGACCCTGCCCAAGACTCTGACGGACGCGTTAAATGAGCTTGAGAATGATCCCGTTTTGATGAGCGCGCTTGGCGAACACGTGGCAAAGAAGTATATTGCCCTTAAGAGAAGTGAAATCGAGGGTTATCGCAAGAGCGTAACGCAGTGGGAGCTGGACGAGTATCTTAATAAATATTGATGATTCCAGATTCCCGATTGGGTAAAGGAGGACATTTCATTGGTCAACGTCATCGTGGCGCTTCCAAAGCTGGAAGAAGCAAAAACGATCAAGAACATATTGGTGCGAAGCGGCTTCCACGTGGCGAGCGTTTGTACGACTGGAGCCCAGGCAATCAGCTTGGCAGACGGTCTGCACGACGGATTGGTGATCTGCGGATATAAACTGGAGGACATGTTGTATCATGAACTGAAGGTTTTTCTGCCCCCTGGATTTGAACTGCTTCTTCTTGCGTCCCAAAGAATCTTGGCGGACGTTTACGGTGATGACGTGCTCTGTCTTGCCATGCCGCTTAAGTTAAACGATTTTGTAAATACCGTCGGCATGATGACGGACGACATTGCGAGAAGAAGAAAGAAGAAGGAAGGCATGCCGCAAAAGCGGTCTGCACAGGAGGAAGCGCTGGTCAAGGAGGCGAAAGAGGTCTTGATGGACAGAAATAACGTCACCGAGGAGGAGGCCCACAGATATCTCCAAAAGAGTAGCATGGAGAGTGGCACCAGTCTGGTGGAAACGGCGCAAATGGTATTGGTTATGTATCAGCAATAAATATAGTGATTTTTATGCTCCCGCATTCATACGCTGTGAAAAGACGTGAAATGCGGGAGTTTTTATGCGTTTTTCTAAAATGCAGGCTTGCGGAAATGATTTTGTCATCGTGGAGGAAAGGGAACTGACGGCGGGAGAAGACCGTGAGGAGCTTGCCAGGCGTCTGTGTGACAGGCATTATGGCATCGGAGGGGATGGGCTGTTGATCCTGCGAAAGGGAACGCCGGCCAAAATGGACATGGAAATCTATAATGCGGACGGCAGCCGCGCTGAAATCTGCGGGAATGGCGTTAGATGTGCCGGAAAATACGCCTGGGATCACGGATGGACGAAGGAAAAGCAATTCCAGATCGAGAGCGACGGAGGATTAAAAACGGCAGAAAGACTGACGCCGGAGGGAAAGGCAGCCGTCATACGCGTTGACATGGGCATCCCTTGGTTTGAAATCAGGACGAGTGACGAAAATGCCACGGTCTGGTCACTGGCCAGTGCCGGAATCCGCCTGCCGGTTAAGATCGTGAACGGGTGGAGGGTAATCTGCGTTTCCATGGGAAATCCACACGCGGTTGTCCTGCTTAGGCAAAAAGACGAGTGGCCGGTATTAACCGCAGGGCCTTTGTTGGAAAAGGCGGAAGAATTCCCTGACGGAACGAACGCGGAGTTTGTGAAGGTGCTGGACCGGAAGAGAATTTCCATGAGGGTTTGGGAGCGGGGCGTTGGCGAAACCCTGGCTTGCGGATCCGGGGCATGTGCGGCGGCAGCAGTTTGCATGCAAAAGGGTTTGACGGATGACGAAATAACTGTTACACTATTAGGCGGTGAACTTAAGGTTTACAGGCAACCTTCCACGGGCCGCTATTTCCTCACGGGACAGGCGGTGACGGTATTTGAAGGCGTAACGTAAGGTATTGACGTAAGGTATTGACGTAAGAGAGGAGAAAGCCATGGCAAAGTTAAATGACAATTATTTAAAGCTTCCCGGAAGCTATTTGTTTTCCACGGTTGCAAGAAAGGTACGCGAGTATCAGGAGGTACATCCTGACAAGAAGGTGATCAAGCTGAGCATCGGCGACGTGACCCAGCCCTTGGCCCCTGCAATCATCGAGAGCCTCCATGCGGCAGTGGATGAGATGGGAAAGGCAGAGACCTTCCGCGGTTATGCACCTGATCTGGGATATGAGTTTTTGAGAGACGTCATTGCGAAGAAGGATTATCAGGCAAGGGGCTGCAACGTGAGTGCGGACGAGATCTTTGTTTCCGACGGAGCAAAATCTGACGCTGCCAACATCCAAGAAATCTTCAGCCTGGACAATAAGATTGCCGTGGGCGATCCCGTGTATCCCGTTTACGTGGATTCCAACGTCATGGCAGGCCGTACCGGAACCTATGACAAGGTAAAGGAGACTTGGAGTGACGTGATTTACATGCCTTGCCTGGCAGAGAATCATTTTGTTCCCGAGATCCCGAAGGAGATTCCGGATCTGATCTACCTTTGCTTCCCCAATAATCCTACGGGCGCGACCATCAAGAAAGCGCAACTGCAGGAGTGGGTGGATTATGCAAATAAGGTTGGCGCAGTGATCATCTATGACGCTGCCTATGAAGCATACATTTCCGAGGAGGGCGTACCGCACTCCATTTATGAGTGCGAGGGCGCAAGAACCTGTGCGATCGAGCTTCGTTCCTTCTCCAAGAACGCAGGCTTTACCGGCGTTCGCCTTGGCTTCACCGTAGTTCCGAAGGACTTAAAGATTGACGGGACTCCTCTTCACGGACTCTGGGCAAGAAGGCACGGAACCAAGTATAACGGTGCGCCCTACATTATCCAGAGAGCCGGCGAGGCAGTTTATTCCGAGGCCGGTCAGGCGCAGCTCAAGGCGCAGGTTGCTTATTACATGAAGAATGCAAAGTATATTTATAATGGGCTGAAGGAAGCCGGCTATACCGTTTCCGGCGGCGTAAACGCACCGTATATTTGGATGCGCACGCCCGGCAACATGACCAGCTGGGAATTCTTTGATTATCTGCTTGACAAGGCGAACGTAGTGGGTACGCCCGGTTCAGGCTTTGGACCGAGCGGAGAGCATTATTTCCGCGTGAATGCGTTCGGAAGCTACGAGAATACCGTGGAAGCGATCGACAGGATCAAGGCATTATAAGAAAAGGCGATGGGGAGATCAAAAGCCACAGGGCGTTTGATCTCTCTTTTTTCACGAAAAGCGTTTGCGGGAAAACGCGAAGGGGAGAAAAACGATGATCAGCATGGAAACGCTGGAGCGGGTCGGCCGGCTGGCAGAATTGGAAATACCAGAGAATCAGAGGGAGGCGGCGCGCCAAGACCTTGAGAAGATGGTTACTTTTGTGGACGTGATGAAGGAATTGAACGTAAAAAACGTGGAGCCTTTGTATCAAGTGACGGCGGAACGGGCGGGGACGCAAAACATTCTTCGCGACGACGTGGTCACGGAGGGCGAGGCCAGAGAGGCATTATTGGGCAATGCGCCAAAGAGGCGCGGGGAATTTGCCTCGGTTCCGAAGACCTTCGCATAGTTCGAAAAAGGAGCAGACAATGAAGATTTTGGATTTAACGGCCGTGGAGCTCGCTGAGCGGATCCGCAGGGGAGAGATTGACGCGATGGAATCCCTGGAAGCGGTTTTTGAGAGGATTTCCGAGCGGGAAGAACAGCTTCACTGTTATCTTGTTCTCGACAGGGAAGGAGCCCGCGCCAAGGCAAGGGAATTGCAAAAAAGAAGAAGCGCGGGCGAGGGCTTGGGGCTGCTGGCGGGCGTGCCCGTGGCGGTCAAGGATAATCTTTGTACGAAGGGCATGCGGACCACCTGCGGAAGCAGAATGCTGGAGAATTTCGTCCCGCCCTATGACGCGACGGCAGTATGGAATTTAAGGAACGCGGATGCCATCATACTTGGAAAGACGAATTTGGATGAATTTGGCATGGGAAATACAACGGAATCCTCGTATTTTGGCCTGACGCGTAATCCGTGGAACGAAGAGCGAAGCGCAGGCGGCTCCTCGGGAGGCAGCGCGGCAGCAGTGGCAAGCGGGGAATGCTATGCAGCCATCGGGACGGACACAGGCGGTTCCGTGCGCCAGCCGGCATCGCACTGCGGCGTGGTTGGCCTAAAACCGACTTATGGAACGGTTTCGCGAAGCGGCCTTATCGCATATTGTTCCTCCATGGATCAGGCTGGACCGGTCACAAGGGACGTAAGGGACAGTGCGGCAATCCTTGGCGTAATTGCGGCACGTGATCCGAAGGATGCCACGTCCCTGCACCGCGACGACTTAAGCTTCATGGAGGATATTCCACAAGACGTGGAAGGCATTAGGATTGGAATTCCGGCAGATAATTCCGGGAATGGACTGGATCCTGAGATCCGGGAAGCCATCTGGTCCGTTGCCATGGCGCTCAAGGAGCGGGGAGCCTTACTGGAGGAATTTGATCTGGGAATCACGAAATACGTCGTACCGGCTTATTATACCATTGCCTGCGGTGAGGCAAGCTCTAACCTGGAGCGGTATGACGGCATGAAATATGGCCTGAGGGTAAGTGCGGACGGTCTGCAGGAAACCTATCGGAAAACAAGGACTGCAGGCTTTGGCGCAGAGGTAAGACGAAGAATTCTGCTGGGTACCTTTGCCCTGAGCGAGGGCTATTACGACGAGTACTATCTGACGGCAATGAAAGTGCGGCGCCTGATCAGAGATGCGTATGACAAGGCATTTTTGAAGTATGACGTCCTGCTTGGCCCAACTTCTCCGATAGTTGCGCCGAAGCTTGGAGAAACAGGCATGGAACCGTTGGCATCCTATCTCGCTGACGTTTACACGGTTCCCGCAAATCTGACGGGGATGCCAGCCATGAGCCTGCCCTGCGCCATACATTCGACGGGTCTTCCCATCGGCGTGCAGTTCACTGCCGCACTGTTTCAGGAAAAAACACTTTTCCGGGTAGGCATGGCCTGGGAGCAGGCCAGAGAGAAAAGGCAGTCGCAAAAGCGGGACGTCGCAGATTGTAATTCAAGAAACTGGCAGGGGAAAACGGAATGAGTGAAAACGGCATGAATGAAAAGTGCACGAAAAAAGAATATGAAACCGTGATCGGACTTGAGGTTCACGTGGAGCTTTCAACGCGCACCAAGATCTTCTGCGGGTGTGCCGCGACCTTTGGCGCACCGCCCAATACGCTGGTCTGTCCCGTCTGCCTTGGAATGCCGGGAACGCTTCCCGTTCTAAACCGCAGGGTTGTGGAGCTTGCCATGGCCGTGGGACTTGCGCTGGGCTGTGACGTCACGAGGACGACGCGTTTCGACCGGAAGAATTATTTTTACCCGGACAATCCCCAGAATTATCAGATATCGCAGCTCTACCTGCCTATCTGCAGGAACGGATGGCTTGGGATCGGAGAGGGTGATGAAGAACGGAAGATCCGCATTCACGAATTGCATGCGGAGGAGGACGCGGGGAAGCTGACGCATGACGAAGAGGGAAGGGAGACGCTGGTGGATTATAACCGTGCGGGCGTTCCGCTGATCGAGATCGTGACGGAGCCGGACCTGAAAAATGCCGGGGAGGTCATCGCGTTCCTGGAGAAGCTCCGGATGGTCATCGGGTATTTGGAGGCCAGCGACTGCAAGCTACAGGAGGGCTCCATGCGCGTGGACGTCAACCTGTCTCTTCGCGAGGTTGGAAGCGAACGTATGGGAACGAGGACGGAGATGAAAAATTTGAACTCATTCCGCGCGATTACGAGAGCCATAGACGCAGAGGCGAAAAGACAAAAGGAGCTTTTGGATGCAGGGGAGGGGATCCTTCAGGAGACGAGAAGATGGGATGACCAAAAGGGCGTTTCCTACTCCATGCGCTCCAAGGAGGATGCGCAGGATTATCGCTATTTCCCGGATCCTGACCTGCCGCCCGTGGTGATCTCCGAGGAATGGATCCAGTCAGTAAGGAATGCCTTGCCGGAGATGCGGGACGAAAAGAAGGAACGCTTTGTAAGGGAATATGGCATTCCCGCTTATGATGCGGGCGTGATCACGCAATCCGTTCATTTGGCCAGGTGGTTCGAGCAGACGGCAGCCCTTGACATTCTGCCAAAGAAGGTGAGCAACTGGATCATGGGAGAGGGACTAAGACTCTTGCGGGAGAAAGAAATGGATCCCGGGGACGTCAGACTTTCCCCGGAGCACTTTGCGGCATTGATCCGCATGAATGAGGAAGATGAGATCACAAACGCCGTTGCGAAGGAGATCTTTGCAAAGGCAATAGATGAGGATCTGGACCCGGAAAGCTACGTAAAGGCAAACGGACTGATGACCATGCGGGATGATTTCCTTCTTCGCGAGACGGTGAAAAAAGTCATTGCAGAGAATGAGAAATCCGTGACGGACTATAAAAATGGAAAAGAAAAAGCTTTGGGGTATCTTGTGGGACAGACAATGAAAGCCGTGAGGGGGCAGGTGCTGCCTGCGGCCGTCACGGCTATGCTGAAGGAAGAATTAAATGCTTAGTTCTCAAAGAGATAGTTTAAGAAAACGTGATTTAGCTCAGGGTGCTTGTTGTTGACCGTAATGGCGAGGTATTGGTCCTTGCTCATCAAGTAGCATTCCCTAAACTTGGGACACTGATCCAGCTTGATGGCGACGGGAATGGGCTCTTCCATGCCGGAAGGATCCGAGGGATTTGCAGGAAACTCGAAATCCAGGGAAACCTCGCCTGCCGCTTCCGCAATCAGCTTCTTGTCCGCATAGAAAAAATAGGGCTCATATTTTTGGAACTCTTCCTCAGTGAGAAATTCACGAAGGTCAGCAAAAACGCCGTTGTAAGCGTACTGATTGGTGATTTCCAGATCGCCCACCATACTGTCCATGTCTCCGGCAGCCATGTAGACCATGATCTTCTGTATGGAAGAAGAGGTCGCCTCATCCATTTTTTTAAAGTCAACCCTTAAGTCGGAGTCAAAATAAACGGCCTGCTTTTTGGGGTTAATGCCGGCCTTTTCGGCAAAGGCGCTTTTGTAGTCCTCAGAGTAAATGGTCTGCGCCACGTTGACAAAGGCCGAGTAATATGCCATCTCCTTGCGGTTAAGAAAAGAATTCAAAAGTGACGCCACAACCAGAATGCCGACGGCGGATCCGATGACGTGCCATTTATGATAATCCCAGAAATAGGCCATTCTTTCCTTAAAGCTGCGCTGCTTCATTTCTTCGCGCTCTTCCTTAAATTCATCCATCAAAGGCATGAAATCACCATCCTTTTTAAAAACTTTTATAACATTGTAATCATAATGTTTTGTCCACGGAATGTCAATGAAAGGTTTGTGACCAACTTCTTAAAAAATCGTGAAGAACTTGAAACTTCGAATCCAATGCGATATGATAATGAAGTAGGTAAATGACTGGATAAGGAAGGTTAAGGAAATGAACGAAGCTTACGTTGAATGTTTGGTAAAGGGAAAAGGTCCCATAATCTTTAAGTTTTTGAGATATTTTATGTATTTTCTTGCAATTCTTGGATTTGGATCCATTATATTTGTAGGACTGGGCGCCATCGGCCTTGTTTTGGGATTTGCGCTTGCGGCTGGCGGATATTATCTTGGAATGCTTGCGGAAGTGGAATATGAATATCTCTACGTGGACAAGGAACTGACCGTGGACAAGATTCTTGCTCAAAACAGCAGGAAGCGGGTGGCAAGTTATTCCATGGAGCGCGTGGAGATCATGGCACCCATTAAATCCTACCGCCTGGACAATTACAAGAACCGTCAGACCAAGGACGTGGACTACAGCATCGGCTTCGAAGACAAGCCGGATCTGCGCTACGTATTCTATTATGAGGGAGGACAGCGAATCATTCTGAGCCCCTCCGAAGAGATGATCAAGGTCATGAAAAACGCTAACCCCAGAAAGGTTTATTCGGATTAAAAAAATAGAAACTTAAAATTTAAAATGGGTGTTGACAGGCGGGCAATTCTTTGCTATCATCATTGGATATAATTTCAAAAGAATAAGAATACAGGAGGAAAGAAAATGGGTAAGATTATTGGTGAAGGCATTACCTTTGACGACGTACTTTTGGTACCTGCCTACTCTCAAGTCATTCCGAATCAGGTTGACCTTACGACCTACCTGACGAAGACGATCAAGTTGAACATTCCCATGATGAGTGCCGGAATGGACACCGTTACGGAGCATCGCATGGCCATCGCCATGGCGAGGCAGGGCGGCATCGGCATCATCCACAAGAACATGTCCATCGAAGCGCAAGCTGAAGAGGTTGACAAAGTAAAACGTTCTGAGAACGGAGTTATCACGGATCCATTTTCTTTAACGCCTGAACATACTTTAGCGGATGCAGATGCCCTTATGGCAAAGTTCCGCATCTCGGGCGTTCCCATCACGGAAGGCAAAAAGCTGGTTGGCATCATCACCAACCGCGATCTGAAATTCGAAACAGATTTCACCAAGAAAATTAAAGAATCCATGACCAGCGAGGGACTGATCACCGCTCCCGAGGGAACCACCCTGGAAGAGGCAAAGAAGATTCTTGCAAAGGCCCGCAAGGAAAAGCTTCCCATCGTTGACAAGGATTATAACTTAAAGGGTCTGATCACCATCAAGGACATTGAGAAGACCGTAAAATATCCGTTGGCAGCAAAGGATTCCATGGGAAGGCTCCTGTGTGGCGCAGCCGTTGGAATCACCGCAAACGTGCTTGACAGAGTTGCGGCACTGGTAAAGGCAAAGGTAGACGTCGTGGTTCTGGATTCCGCGCACGGTCATTCCCAGAACGTGATCAATTGCGTAAAGATGATCAAGGAAGCCTATCCTGATCTTCCCGTGATCGCGGGAAACGTGGCAACCGGTGAGGCTACCAAGGCGCTGATCGAGGCTGGCGCTGATGCGGTCAAGGTTGGCATCGGACCGGGTTCCATCTGTACGACCCGCGTAGTTGCAGGTATTGGAGTACCCCAGATCACCGCAGTTATGGATTGTTATGAAGTGGCAAAGGAATATGGCATCCCCATCATCGCTGACGGCGGCATCAAGTATTCCGGAGACATCACGAAGGCATTGGCTGCAGGCGGCAACGTCTGCATGATGGGCAGCATGTTCGCAGGATGTGAGGAGAGTCCGGGAGACTATGAACTCTTCCAAGGCAGAAAATACAAAGTATATCGCGGCATGGGTTCCATTGCAGCCATGGAGCATGGCAGCAAGGATCGTTATTTCCAGGAGAATGCAAAGAAACTGGTTCCCGAAGGCGTGGAAGGACGCGTGGCTTACAAGGGCAGCGTTGAGGATACCGTATTCCAGCTGATGGGAGGTCTTAGATCCGGTATGGGATACTGCGGCGCTCATAACATTCAGGAGTTGAAGGACAATGGCAGATTCGTTAAGATTTCTGCAGCGTCCTTAAAGGAAAGTCATCCTCATGACATACACATTACCAAGGAAGCTCCAAATTACAGCGTGGACGAATAGACATAACACGGGGCAGAGAATAATCTCTGCCCTTTTTGGGACTAACGTGTTTTTTTGAAAAAATGAATCTATGGAGTTTAGAGCTCAAGCAGTTTAAGGATATAACTTGTAGCACGTTGATGAAAAAATAAACATTTGTTATGATGAGATTAGTGATTATCAGCATAATAAATGTTCAAAAAATGGGAGGTAAAAAAATGCAACTTTCTCACAATGAATATTTGATTATGGCGCTTCTCTGGAAAGAAGATCGTCCTTTGTCCCGCGCGGAGATCTTGAGAGGTACGGAAGGGAGAAACTGGAATCCCGCTTCCATCCACCTGATTCTAAACAGCATGCTGTCGAAGGGTGCGATCAAGATTACCGATGAGGAAAAGAAGTATGGCCGGACCTATGAGGCGCTGATCACGAAGGAAGACCATATGATTCAATGTATCGAGGAGGGCATGCCTGGGGGAACCGTTGAAGAAAAAATGCTCAGCATTTTTGACGTGTTGTCCAAGAAGATGGATGAGAAAAAGCTGTTAGGGGTAGTATCGGCGCTGGTTGACAGAAGTAAGGTGAAAGAAAAGGACATCGAGCTCCTGGAGGCAATGCTGGAGGAAAAGAGAGCGCAGCTGCGTAAGAGGAAAAAGAAATAAGAATAATGATTTCTTGAGTTGCTGAGATAAGAATCATGACATAACGAAAGAGAAAGTAGGAAGGTATGTTATTTTCAGTATTTTCCGTAATAATGAGCCTTGGATGTTCAAGCATCATTCTTTTTGCAGCAAGTTCTTTGATATCGCACGTCAGGAAGGTGCGGTGGGGATTGTTGTTACTGATCATTATTCTTGGATTCGCCAGACTTGTATTACCGTTCGAGGTTTTTCTGGCCAGGGAAATCAATTCGTGGCGAATTTATCCGATGCTTCTCACGGCGGCAAAATATGAATTCCCATGGGGAATGACGTTAGGAGAAACGTTAGGGGCTGTCTGGCTGATCGGAATTGGCTTATTACTGATGGCATTTCTTTGGAAGCTCTTGCAGCTAAATGGCATCATTAGCAGGGCAAAGCCTTCCGTGCCGGGGGATTATCTGAGTCGCCATTACGAGAGGGTGGCAAGGGAACTTGGTTACTTGGGAAATGCCACGATTGCGATCACGGAAGATTTTTCAACTGCCGTGTCCGTCGGAGTATTTCATCCGATCATACTCATTCCTGGCAAGATGATGGATTATCCTGAGAAGGAATTACAGTGCGTAATCCGGCACGAACTCATGCATTATCTTCGGGGCGACGTCTGCAAGCAATGGGCGCTTAGCGTGGTGCAATGCCTGTTCTGGTGGAATCCGGTAGTTCATTACCTAAAGCACGGCGTGGAAGAGATGCTGGAGCTGGAATGTGATGAAAGATCCTGCCAGGGAATGGACGAGGAAGAGAGACTGGCATATCTGGGAGCCATTCAAAAAGTCTTGGCTGATGACGGAAAGAATGAACCGAAGCTCGGCATGGGCTATGGTACGAGTCATGCGGGAGAATTCATGAAACGCAGATTTCTTGCCGTACTTGATCCCGTACAAAAGCAGTCAATAGGCGTGACTTATCTGCTCGCCTTTTTGAGCGTATTTCTGTTTTGCTTATCATACTCCTTTGTGTTACAACCGGCGGGTATGCCTAAGGACGTGATTGAGGATCTGGTTTCTGATAGCAGTGTAGAAGAAAGGTTTGCAGAAACGGATTGTTTCCTGCTGAAGATGACAGACGGATCGTTCTTGTACGTGGTTGGCATGACGGAGCAGGGCAGGATTACGGAGGCGGAATTAAGTGAGCCGCCATATAATGGTCTTCCGATCTATGAAAAAATGCCATAGAGAGGAGAGCAAATGATGAAGAAGGGTATAAAATTACTTTTGGGAATCATGATCGCGACGATGCTTTTGGGCATGCCTGTTTTGGCAAACAGCCCTGAAGGAGAGGGCGGCGAAGAATTCACGGTTGTGGAAGGCGACCGCGCGGAAGTATTTAAGTGGTTTTATCGGAACCATAACGGGATGATTCAAAAACGACTTTGGTCTCTCACTTATGAATACTGGGTGACGGATTGGATAGACGTAGGTCCGATGTAAGAGTAATTTGTTGAGTATTGTCGACATGCGGCGTGGAAATTACGAAAATGATTGCGATTTCCACGCCATTTTATTTATTTTTTGTTTTTCTATTGACAACTGCAGCATTTATTTGGTATATTCTATTCACATGTTATATCTCACATAACATGATCACCAAATTCATCCAAGCAAACCATATACGGGCGTGATGTTGCATCAGGTCTGGGCTTTCTGAATGGCTGCCACTGGCAAGTCATTCAGAAAGGCTACATGGTTTAGGGCACGTACTCGACGATAAGGGGTTAGTTAATGTACCGTATTGGGATATGTGAAGTAAAGGCAAGGGGGGTTTTGGAGAGGGGAATTAGTCATTATTCAGAAAAAGAAAAGCTAAAACTCGAGATGCAAGTCTGGGACACCGTGGAAGAATTGATGGATGATCTTTTTGCGGGGATGGAACTGGATGTTTTGTATATGTGCAGTGACCTTAGACGCATTCACGTGAAGACCACCCGTGGAAATTACGAGTTTAATGGACTTCTTCGCGACTTAAAAAAGACGCTTCCCAAGGATTTTCTGGTAATCCATAAATCTTTTATTGTCAACAGGGAACACGTTCTCTATTTCACTTATGAAAAAGTGACGCTGTCGGACGGCACCATTCTTTCCATCAGCAAGGCCAACCGGAGTCGCGCAAAATCCATGCTTATGTCGGGAAGATAGGTAAAAAATGCACGATTTTTCTTGATTTTAGTATACAGATTGTGTAAATTGTGCTAAAATTAACTTTACGAAGTCTATTTAGGTAGACGCGTAAAGTTTTTTTATTTCCATCAAAATAGAATGGAAAGCGGGGAAAATCCATGGCATTACAGGAATTGCTGGACAAGAATGAATTACAGAGGCTTCAGGATGGTTTTTGTAAGATTTCGGGAGTATCTGCCTATTGCCTGAATCATGAGGGATTGAAGATCACCAGAATCTCCGGGGATGATCGTTATCTTCACTGCATGCAGGAGCGCATGGCTTTAGAGCGGGTTATGGGAGAGGATTCCTTG
Organism: Acetatifactor sp.; assembly: GCA_024693365.1. GTDB lineage: Bacteria > Bacillota > Clostridia > Lachnospirales > Lachnospiraceae > Acetatifactor. Next base: position 68,468 of record JAILLF010000058.1, read on the forward strand.
GAAGATCTTGCCGTGGAAGAGTTAGAGGGCCGTAAGCTGGTGGCAGCCATTGCCATCAAGGCGCGCGGACAGAAAGAATTGTTTTGGATCGTCTTTAAGCCGGAGGACATGGCGGAGGACGAGTTTTATCAGAGATTGGAACTGCTGCGGGATGCCAGCATTACTTTTTTACAGGGAAAGCTTCAGTATTACGGCGCGGAGGCTGAGAACGTCCGCAATCAGGCAAATGCGCAGAGAATGAGTCACAGCCTTAAGCTGAATCAGGCAATGGCCAGACTGGTCCACTTGCTGGAGAGCAGTGATCCCATCGAGACCATCATGAATGAATGGTTAAAGACGGTTAGCTCCTTTATGGAGCTGGATACCGCACAGATATTTAAGCTGCAGGAAAATGATAAATTTATGGACGTGATCTGTGAATGGCGCGGTGCGGGTCTTCTTTCCTTTTTTGACCGTACTTCGCACATTCCCACGTATTCTTTTTTGAGAAAGCGCCGTTCCGTGATCTTAAACGCAGACACGGTTTTAGATCCGGAATATCAGGACGTTTATCAGATCGGCGTAAAGGCCATGATGCTATTCCCGGTAGGCCCGAAGGAGGGCGGCATGATGGTTTCCCTAAATCACAGGCGCGTGCACGTGTTTGACGCCGGGGAGGAAACCTTTGCTTCGGATGCGATCAAGATCCTGGACAACGTATTAACGCGCAGGATTCAGAGAAATTCCTTGGACAGCGCTTACGTATCCATGGAGACAGTGCTCGACGGCATCAGCAATTGCATCATGGTGCGCAGTTCTTCCGGAAGAAAGCTGATCTACGTGAATAAGCTGATGCAGGATACCTTCCCGGTGGAGTTGAAGAAGGATCACTTTGAGTGGCTTCTAAAGAATGAGGGAAAGAATCCGGAGAATGGAAAAGAAGGGGACGTAAAAGAGAGCTCTGTCAAGGATGGCGCGGCGGAAGACGGTGCGGAAAAGGAAGCTTTGGATCCCGAAATCCTGGAGCATCGTGAGGTTTATTACGAAGAGAAGAATCGATGGTATGACCTCACCGTGACTTACGTTCGCTGGGTGGACGGCGGCATGGTCAAGATGTATTCCCTGTTTGACGTCACGGAGAAAAAGCATTATCAGGGCAGAATCGAGCAGCAGGCATACACGGATTTCCTGACAGGCCTGTATAACCGCATGTGCTGTGAAAGAGATCTCGCCGTGCAGATCGACTCTGCGGTTAAGCAGAAGAAGACGGGCGCGTTGCTCTATCTGGATTTAGATGATTTCAAGCATATCAATGACGGACTGGGGCATCGCTACGGGGATGCGTTGCTGAAGGCCATTTCCCATGCCTTCCAGCGAATTCCGGGAATCGAGCGGACCTGTTACCGCATGGGCGGAGACGAATTTGTGATCTTGGTTGCGCCGGAATCCTATGACCGTTTGGAGATTATTTTGGAGGACATCCAGCAGATCTTCAGTAAGCCTTGGTTTTTGAAGGATTCGGACTATTATTGTACCATGAGCATGGGCGCCGTGACGTTCCCGGATAACGGAGACAGCGTGGCGGATCTGGTGAAGAAGGCAGACATTGCCATGTATGCGGCGAAGAAAGCCGGAAAGAACCGTATTCAGTTCTATAACGACGGAAATTCTTCCTCAGATCGCAGAAGACTTGACATGGTAAAGAACATGAGGGAGGCAACGGCGAAGAATTTCGGGGAATTTGAAGTGTTCTATCAGCCCATCATTGACGTGGAGCAGGGTGAGCCGAGGTGCTCGGGAGCGGAGGCTTTGGTTCGGTGGAACAGCAGCAATCTTGGATTCCTTTCCTCTACGGAATTCATTCCGCTGGCGGAATATCTTGGTCTGATCAATCCCATCGGAAATCACGTGCTGCTCAAGGCCTGCATGCAGTGTAAGGAATGGAATGACAAGGGCTTTGACTACAAGGTGAACGTAAATCTATCCGTGATTCAGCTGTTGCAAAATGACATCGTGGAGATTGTGGAAAATGCGTTGAAGGAGACGGGTCTAAAGCCGGAGCATTTGACGCTGGAGGTAACGGAAAGCCTTGCCATCAACGACATGGAGCGCATGAAACGGATTCTTGGGCGGATCCGGGAGCTTGGCGTAAAGATTGCGTTGGATGATTTCGGAACGGGATACTCTTCCTTGAATCACGTGCATGAGATTTCCTTTGACGTGATCAAGGTGGATCAGAGCTTTGTCAAAGGCCTGGCAGAGGATGAATACTCAAAGAGCTTCATCCGATTGGTGAGCGAACTGGCGAAGACGCTGGGCGCAAGCATTTGCGTGGAAGGCATTGAAAGTCTGAGACAATATAACGTTCTGAAGGATATGAAGGTAAAATACATTCAGGGCTTTTATTTTGACAGACCCATGCCTGCAAAGGATTTTGACAGGAAATACTGCAGGGAGGCTTTAAAGGCCGCAGCAGAAGAAAAGCCTGCGCCTGCGCTAGCGAAGGCAGATGCTGAAGCGGAAAAAACCGCTGAAAAGACGGCGGAGAAAGTCCTGGGAAAAACCGCAGGGAAGGCTCAGGCCAGGCCCAACGTAAAGACGGAGAAGGTATCGGCTAAGCCCGCTGAGAAAACTCAGGCGAAATCCACGGAAAAGAAATTGGCAAAGCCCGCAGAAAAGTCAAAAGACAAGCCGGGCGATAAAGTGGAGAAAACGATACAGCCAAGGAAAAAGTAAACTATTCAATGAAAGACGAATGGGGGCATTCCCGCCGGGAGGCAGGGTGCCCTCATAGTATCCAAGGACTTTGGAAAGGAAGGTAGCATGGCAGAGGAATTTAGCATCTTGGATTTGCAAGAGAGCCCTCATACGGATGCACCAAGACCAGTATTTTACCTCGATCTGAACCTCAATCAAATATTGGATAAGGTGACGATGCAGTGGAGCGCGCAGGTGCGAAAACTATTTCTTTATTTTCCCAGAAACAAAGAATGTGAAGCGTACAGAAGGGCCACGTACGGCGACGTCAAAAAGCCGGCCTGCTATGAGGCGTTATGCTGCTTCTGGGATGCAATTGGAAAGATGGAAGAGAAACGTGCGCAGGAAGAAGCCGTCACTAGGCCCATACAAAAGGACGTGTGGCATTTATGGACGGTCAAGGCGTATTGTGACGCATTTGGAAAACTGTTTGAAGCTCTAAAGAAGGCTGGACCTGCGTCGGACGGAATGAACGAATTCCTAAAGCTTTTGGAGAAGCATTTGACCTCTAAGGAATTCACGGAAATGCGGGATCACGTGGACCAGATCTTAGAGGAATTGACGGGATTCCGTTTTGTTCTCACGTATGACAAGGATCGGATCGTGGTCACGGAGGGGACGGCTCCCGGGGATTACGAGAACTTTATGACCCAGAACGGGGATGCGGACAAGGTTTCTTTTAAGAGCCCGTTTTCGGTAAGCCCCAATCTTTGTGATTTGGAACAGGAATGCCTGAACCTGCTCGCGGGAAAGCATCCTAAGCTTTTCCGGGCATTGGAGGAGACTGCGAAAAAGTATCGGGAATTTGGGGAAGAATTCTGTTTCCGTTTTATTCGTGAGATTCCCTATTACTTATCCTATCGCGCTTTCCAGCTGGAGATGGAAGAAAAGGGCTACGTGTTCTGTGCGCCAACTACTTTGGAGGAGGAACAGACTTCGGCGGAAGGGTTATATGACTTGGCGCTTGCCATCGTTGCCAATCGCGAGGGACGGAAAGTCATCAGCAACAATATGTTCTACAAGGAGGGTGAGAGCTTCTTCGTGCTGACGGGACCCAATCAGGGCGGTAAGACGACGTTTGCGCGCAGTCTCGGACAACTGGTGTTCTTCACCAAAATGGGCTTGGACGTTCCGGCAAAAAAGGCAAACGTCCGTTATTACAAAAATATTCTGACGCACTTTTCGGTGGAGGAGAGCATTGAGACGGGACGCGGCAAGCTCAAGGAGGAGCTGCTTAGGCTGTCGCCCATGATGCAGGACGGGGAAGAGAACGATTTCGTGGTCATCAATGAGCTCTTTACCACGGCGGCAACGTATGACGCGGAGATTATGGGGAAAAAGGTGCTGACACACTTTATAGAACAGAATTGCCAGGGCATTTACGTCACGCATTTAAAGGAGCTTGCGTCGGTGCATCCAAAGGTAGTGAGTCTCCGCGCCATGCTGAATGCAGACCGGATCCAGACCTTTGAGATTGCGAGAAGTGAGGCGGAGGAATCCGCGTGTGCCGCCAGCGTGGTCAACAAATATCATTTGACCTACGAACAGCTAAAGGAGCGTCTATGAACAGTTTTTTATTATATGAGCAAACGGACAAGCTGATGGATCCGCAGTACTTTGACGCAAAAAGCATCATTCAGGACCTAAACCTTCGCTCCATGTTTCTGGCAGCCGCGAAGGAAGTGATTTATGATGAGGATCAGGAGCATGTTAAGAAGATCGGAAAGGAAGATCCCTATATTCAGGATTGCATGCGCAAGGTCATGATGATCCCGCTTAGGGAGGAGGATCAGATCCTGTACCGGCAGGAGATCCTGAGGGATTTCCTAAAAAACGAGGATCTGATCAAAGCTTTTTATGAGATCAGTTCTCGCGTCCTGGCGGAGTGGAATAAGCTTGGACGGAGCGTTATGGAAAAGATGAGTAACGCCAACCCCATGATGAAGCTGATCACGGACGTTCGCGTGATCACGCTGATGACGGAGAATCTCAGTGAGATCCGAGGCAGATTAAAGGAGTGCAGCCTGCATTCCCGCGGGTTACGTGGGTTTGCGGAGCGGTTGGATGCGGAATTCTCCGAGGAGCGGGAGGCTTACGTGAAAAAGATTTTGGAGGACGTGAGCTTTTACGTGGATGGCGGTGAGACGGAGGACGCAGACAATAAAGTAATCCGGCCAAAGATAGTTGTTGAGTGTGGATTGGAGGACGGACTGAAATTCAGTTCCTTAAAGCTTCAGGAGGTTTCCTCTTACAGACAGAAATTTTATAAACCGGGCAGTACCATGAGCAAGATCAAGGATTTCAAGCATTCCAGAATTCCGGATTCCTTCTCCGCAACCAAAGAGACGGCCGTCAAGGATCAGGCAGCCATGCTGGAGCTCCAGGTGGTGAGCTACGTGGTGGGAAGCATGGCGTCGATCCTGAGTGATTTTGGAACGTTTTTTGACAGTCTGCATTTGCAGTCAGCCTTTTATCTCGGAGCCGTAAACCTGCGGCATCAGATGGGAAGATTTCAGTTGGATTATTGCTTCCCGACGGTCTGTGAGAAGGATAAGTTGTCCTTCAAGGAGTTAAAGGAATTTGTCATGTGCCTGGAGCAGCGCGTCAGTGCCGTGGGAAATACCTGTAAAATGGAGCACAAGATGCTGCTGATCGTGACAGGTGCCAATCAGGGCGGCAAGTCGACGTTCCTCCGAAGTATTGGAATTGCACAGGTTATGATGCAGGCCGGACTCATGGTCGCTGCACAGAAATATGAGAGTGCCATTTTTCCTGATCTTTTCACGCATTTTACCAGGCGTGAGGACAGCGAGATGAACAGTGGGCGGTTGGATGAGGAGTTAAACCGCATGGATCAGATCATCAAGAATCTGGGAGAGCGGCCTCTCCTTCTGTTAAATGAATCTTTTGCAACAACCACGGAGAAGGAAGGCTCCGTTATTGCCTACGACATTATCAAAGCTTTGGGAGAGGCGGGAGTAAAGATTTTGACGGTCACGCACCTGCTGTCCTTTGCCCAAAGAGCATATCAGGAGCGGTCGGCGAGCGAAAACTCTCGTATCGAGTTCCTTTCAGCAGAGAGAAAGCCCGGAGGCATCCGGACGTTCAAGATGATCCAGCATGCGCCTGAGCTTACCAGCTTTGGATTGGATCTGTACGAGGAAATCGTGGAGCGCAAGGGTGAAGCATAAGCTGGCGCGGAAAATATTACTTGGAGGTTTTTTGTACGATGAATGACGGTAAGAGAAAACATTGGAGACGTGTTCGCCGGGAGATCAGCCTGCTTTTGTCAGTGGCGTTGGTGCTGGGAAGCCTGGTGCTTATGCCTGGGGGGAAGGTAAAGGCAGCAGGGGAAAACTTGATCAAAAACCCGAATTTTGAGAGTGGAACGGATTCCTGGATGGATACGGGTGCCACCATCACCTGCGAGACGCAGGATAACCCTGTCTTTGACGACGTAAAGACTTACGCCACCATCTCCGGAAGAACGCAGAGCTACCAGGGCTTTTCCCAGGACGTGACGGATGTCGTGATCCCTGGTGAGGAATACGAGGTTTCCTTTTACGTAAAGCTCTCGGAGGATTATAAGGATCTGGGTGCAAACCAAAGACAGGTATTCTTTGGTCCCTACGTTGTTGAGGACGGCGTGACGAAGTATCTTAGCCAGGCCTACAGCGGTGAGGTCCGGGGAGAACTGTTAAAGCAGGTTCCGGCCGGCCAGTGGGTAAAACTGAGCGGTACCTATCAGGTGTCAGACGGAGCAAATCAGGTGGTAGTCCGCTTTCAGGAGGAGAGCAGCTCAAGTCTTGGATCCTATTCCATCACTGGCGTATCCATGAAATTAAAGGCTTCGGAGCAGCTGCCCGTGGAAGATGCGGAGCTTCCCATTCTGCGGGATGCCATCACGGCAGAGCTTGGCGCGGATACGATAGTTGGCATGGTGACGCATCCCGTGAATAACAAAAAAGAATGGGCGATTCTGACAAAGCACGCCAACGCCATTACGACGGGAAATGAATTGAAGCCGGACGCGCATTTTGGGTATTCCAACGGTCAATGTCCCGGCACGGAGACCGTGACGCTGAACGGGAAGAAGCTCTTGGTTCCCAAGATTGATTATTCCAGGGGTGAGCAGCTCCTGAACGCCGTGCTGAAATATAACGAGGCAAATCCTGAGCATCCCGTGAAGGTGCGCGGTCACGTGCTGGTATGGCATGCACAGACGCCGGAATGGTTCTTCCATGAGGATTATGATCCTCAAAAGGATTACGTTTCCAAGGAAGTCATGGATCAGCGTTTGGAATGGTATATCAAGAGCCTGCTGGAGCATTACGTCGGCAAGGACAGCAAGTATAAGGATCTGTTCTATGGCTGGGACGTGGTGAACGAGGCGTGCTCCGACAGCACTTCCATGGTCTATCGTGACGACAAGGGCGGAAGCGATAAACTGACGGACTCGACGCATTCCACCAAGTCCAGCTGGTGGCATATTTATCAGAGCAATGAATATATTATCAATGCCTTTAAGTATGCCAATAAATATGCGCCCGCAAACGTGGAGCTCTATTACAATGACTACAATGACAGCTGGCCCGTTAAGGTTCCCAATATCTGTGCACTGTTAAAGGCAGTCAAGGAGCAGGAAGGCGCGCCTGGCGTGGGCACCAGGATCGACGCATTTGGCATGCAGGCACATTATGGACTGGACAGCTTTAGCATTCAGAATTTTGAGACTGCCGCCAGGCAGTATCTTGACATTGTCGGCAAGATCCAGCTGACGGAGCTCGACATGGGCGCAAGCTCAAATTATGACGGCACGGCAGCGACAAAGGACCAGGAATATCAGGATCAGGCGCTGGTTTACCAGAGTATTTATGAATGCTTAAAGAAGCTGGATGCAATAGACGGATATGAGGTGGGCGGCATCACCTTCTGGGGCGTTACGGATCCCACGTCCTGGCTTCAGAACAAGTCTGATCTCGGCGGCGGTGCTGACGGACTGAGAAGCCAGTGCCCGCTCTTGTTTGACGGCAATTACATGGCAAAACCGGCGTTCTGGGCATTTGTGGATCCTTCGAAGATTGAGATCCTCAAGAAAAAGGTGGAAGTGCGAAGAAGCTATGACGGAAGATACGACAGTGCGCTTACGTATCCGTTCCGCTCGGGAGACACAACGGCTATTGCATATCCCGTATGGACGCTGGAGGGCCTGCAGGTACGCGTGGAGGTAAAGGATAAGACCTTAAACAGCGAGAATGATTACGTGACGGTTTACGTGACGGAGGAGACGGAGGGGCGCGACGGCATCCAGCCCAAGACCTATGTTATAAAGCGGCCGGAATCCATTGCCATGGCGGGCGGTTACATGGCGAATTTCAAGATCCCGCTGGAGGAATTACACTTTGGAAAACAGTTCCTGTTGGACGTGAAGGTGACGGACGGAAGCGGAACGGAGTTGGCGCTTGGCGACGCGCAGATGAAGCAGGAGACCAGCAGCAAGAACTATGCGGTCTGTACGCTGAAGCCTGCGCTAACGAATGCTTACCAGGGGAGCCCCCAAATTGACGGAGAACCTGATGAAATATGGGGGACGGCCCAGACGCTCTGGCTGAACGTAAATACCGGATCTGCGCAGTGTGCGGCGAAGGTAAAGGTTCTCTGGGACGAAAAGAAGCTCTACGTATATGCCCAGATCCAGGATGCGGAAGTGTCTGTCAAGGGGAAGGAAGCCTATGAGCAGGATTCCCTGGAAATCTATATCGACGAGAATTATGCGAAGAGCAATCCATATGACAAGGATGACAAGAGATACCGCATTAATGCCGAAAACGCGGTGAGCTGTCTTGGCACAAATGCGGCAGAAAAGAAGGTGGAATCTAAGGTACGGTCCGTTGCCGGCGGCTATGTGATCGAGGCATCCTTTGAATGGACGGACAAAAAGCCCAAGGCTAATGATGCGATCGGTTTTGACCTTCGCGTAAATGATGCGAATGCGGATGGCACTAGGATTGGAACCTTAAGCTGGTGTGACGCGACGCAGGATGCGGGAACGGATGCGTCCTGCTTCGGAACCTTGAGGCTGTCTGAGGAAGGAAAGTCCGTGGAAGAGGGCGAGAACCCCGATGCCGCCATCAGCCAGGCAAGAAGCTTTTCCCAAAACGTTGAGGCACCCGGCGCGGAAAAAGAAGAGAACCCGCAGGCGGGATCGGATGAGGGAGACGGACCGACCATCAGCAACGAAAAGGAAGTTCCTGACAATCCGTCGAAGTCTGGCGTAAGCGTATGGGTGATCGCTTTGCTGGCCGTGGCGGTATGCTGCATCGGCGGATTTGTTGGATTTAAGCTGACGTCAAAGGGGAAAAAGGAGGAATAAAAATTCACTGGATGACGTGATTTTGGTATTGAAAAACGTCGGGAAATCACGTAAGATAATTTCATGAGCTGCACAACTGGCGGAAAAAGTGGAGAACCACGAGGGAGTGCAGAGGAAGGTGAAAGCGCCGGATGCGGCGCAATGCCAAAAGAAAAGCCGACCGCCTGGGCAACGCATGGACCTGCGGGTCTTTTGTGGGCTCAGGCGGTTTTCGTCTGTAATGCGTTAGCATGACAGATTAGGCACGGAAGGCATGATTTCAGAAAAGAGAAAAGCGAAGGAGGAGAACAATGGTTTCACTGAAACAGGAATTGGAAAGCAACGAGTATCCCGGACGCGGCATTGTGATCGGAAGGTCTGCAGACGGAAAGTATGCGGTAACTGCTTACTTCATTATGGGAAGAAGCTCTAACAGCCGCAACCGCGTTTTTGTAAAAGAGGGAGAGGGCATTCGAACGCAGGCGTTCGATCCTTCCAAGTTAGAGGATCCCAGCCTGATTATTTATGCTCCCGTCAGGGTTCTTGGATGTGACACGATTGTCACAAATGGAGACCAGACGGATACCATCTTTGAAGGCATGGAAAATGGCATGACCTTTGAACAGACGCTGAGATGCCGCGAGTTTGAGCCAGACGGACCGAACTTCACCCCCAGAATTTCCGGACTGATGCACGTGGAGGGCGGCGCGTATGACTTCGCCATGTCCATCTTAAAGAGTAATGACGGCGATCCTGACTGCTGTAACCGTTATCTCTTCACCTATGACAATCCGAAGGCCGGCGAGGGCAGATTCATCCATACCTACCAGCATGACGGCAATCCCCTGCCCAGCTTTGCAGGTGAACCCACCAAGGTGGAAATTTCCGGAGACATTGATACCTTTACCAACATGGTATGGAATGCGCTGAATGCGGATAATAAGGTATCCCTGTTTGTGAGATTTATTGACGTAGAGACTGGCAAGTACGAGACCAGAATTGTTAATAAGAAACAATAAATGGAGCTATAATATCGCGAAGCGATTTATAAAGGAGAAAATCATGAACGAAATTCAATTGAAATATGGTTGTAACCCGAATCAGAAGCCTTCCAGAATTTTCATGGAGGATGGAAGCGAACTGCCTGTTACCGTTTTGAATGGTAAGCCCGGCTACATAAACTTTTTGGATGCCTTCAATGGCTGGCAGCTTGTAAAGGAACTCAAGGAGGCAACCGGTCTTCCCGCTGCTACCTCCTTCAAGCACGTAAGCCCTGCCGGCGCTGCAGTGGGCCTGCCTCTTTCCGAGACGCTGGCTAAGATTTACTGGGTAGATGACCTTGGAGAGCTTTCTCCCCTGGCATGCGCGTACGCAAGGGCAAGAGGCGCTGACAGGATGTCTTCCTTCGGCGATTTTATTGCGTTGTCCGACGTTTGTGACGCAGACACCGCAAAGCTGATCAAGCGTGAGGTATCTGACGGCGTGATTGCTCCCGGCTACACCGAGGAGGCGCTGGAGATGCTGAAGGCAAAGAAGAAAGGCAATTACAACGTGATCCAGATTGATCCCAATTACGTGCCCGCACCCATTGAGAAAAAGCAGGTTTACGGCATTACCTTTGAGCAGGGAAGAAATGAGCTGGACGTAAACGGCGACCTTCTTTCCAACATCGTGACCGCAAATAAGGACATTCCCGCGAACGCGCTGATCGACATGAAGATCTCTTTGATCACGCTGAAGTATACGCAGTCTAATTCCGTATGCTACGTGAAGGACGGACAGGCCATCGGCATCGGTGCAGGCCAGCAGTCCAGAATTCATTGCACCAGACTTGCTGGTCAGAAGGCCGACAACTGGTTCCTTCGTCAGTCTCCCCAGGTAATGGGTCTGCAGTTTGTGGACGGCCTTGGCCGCGCAGACCGCGACAATGCCATCGACGTATACATGGGAGATGAGTATGAGGACGTACTTGCTGACGGCGTCTGGGAGAAGACCTTTAAGGTAAAGCCCGCCGTGTTCACCCGCGAGGAAAAGAGGGCATGGCTCGACAAGATGCAGGGCGTGACCTGCGGAAGCGACGCATTCTTCCCCTTCTCTGACAACATTGAGAGAGCACGCAAGAGCGGCGTGAAATACATTGCACAGCCCGGCGGCTCCGTTCGCGACGACCTCGTGATCGAGTGCGCTGACAAGTATAACATGGTGATGGCATTTACGGGCATCCGTCTGTTCCACCACTAAGATCTTTGCGGAAGCTTCCGGGAATGGAAGCGGCATTCAGCTAGGAAAAAGAAAGAAGGAATAGATTCATGGCAGACTTGGAAAGAGAAGAGGCCGGCGTGGCAGGTGCAGAAGAGGAGAAAGTCGTCGTGAGCCGCAATTTTATTGAGCAGGCGATCGACAAGGATCTGGCGGAGGGCGTATACGATACCGTTCACACCCGTTTTCCTCCGGAACCCAACGGATATCTGCACATCGGACACGCAAAGTCCATTCTTGTAAATTATGGGCTGGCGCAGCAGTATGGCGGAAAGTTCAACATGCGTTTTGATGATACCAATCCGACCAAGGAGGATATCGAGTTCGTAGAATCCATCAAGGCGGACGTGCAGTGGCTTGGCGCAGATTATGAGGACAGACTCTTCTTTGCATCCAATTATTTTGGACAGATGTATGAGGGTGCGGTAAAACTCATCAAGAAGGGCCTTGCTTACGTTTCAGACCTGTCTGCGGAGGAGATCAAGGCGACGAGAGGTTCCTTTACGGAGCCAGGTGTCAATGACCCGAATCGCGAGAGGAGCATTGAAGAAAACCTTCGTCTTTTTGAAGAGATGAAGGACGGGAAATATGCGGACGGCGAGAAGGTGCTTCGCGCCAAGATCGACATGGCAAGCCCCAACGTCAACATGCGGGATCCCGTCATTTACCGCGTGGCACACATGACGCACCACAACACGGGAGATGCCTGGTGCATCTATCCCATGTATGATTTTGCACATCCCATTGAGGATGCGATCGAGGGCATTACGCATTCCATCTGCACGCTGGAGTTTGAGGACCACAGACCTTTATATGACTGGGTGGTAAGGGAGCTGGAGTACCCCCATCCTCCCCGCCAGATCGAGCAGGCGAAGATGTACCTTAAGAACGTGGTGACGGGTAAGAGATACATCAAGAAGCTTGTCCAGGACGGAAAGGTGGACGGCTGGGACGATCCGAGGCTTGTCTCCATTGCAGCTCTTCGCCGCAGAGGCTTTACGCCGGAGTCCATCAAAGCGTTTGTGGAGATGTGCGGCGTTTCCAAGGCCAACTCCGTTGCAGATTACGCGGCACTTGAGTACTGCATCCGCGAGGACCTAAAGCCAAAGGCACCGAGATACATGGCGATCCTTGATCCCGTGAAGCTGATCATTGATAATTATCCGGAAGATCAGACGGAAGAACTTGACGGCGTAAACAATCCTGAGAATGAAGCGCTTGGAACCAGAAAGATTCCCTTCGGAAAAGAATTATACATCGAGCGGGAGGACTTCATGGAGGAGCCCCCGAAGAAGTATTTCAGAATGTTCCCCGGAAATGAAGTGCGTCTGATGAATGCTTATTTTGTAACGTGCACGGGCTGCGTAAAGGATGAAAACGGCAACGTGACGGAAGTGCATTGTACCTATGATCCCGCATCGAAGGGCGGCAACAGCCCGGACGGAAGAAAGGTGAAGGGAACGATTCACTGGGTAGCGGCGAAGACGGCCATTCCGGCGGAAATCCGCTTGTATGAGAACCTGATCGACGAAGAGAAGGCAGAGGCGGCAGGAAGCGTCTATGATGAGAATGGAGACGTATATCTAAATCCGAATTCCCTGACCGTCATGAAAGGCTACCTTGAACCGGCGTTTGCAGGCGCAAAGCCTTTCGATCGCTTCCAGTTCGTTCGCCAGGGATTCTTTAGCGTGGATCCAAAGGATTCTAAGGAGAACGCGCTTGTATTTAACCGCATCGTCTCCCTGAAGAGTTCGTTTGTGCTCCCGAAATAAACTTGTTATGAAAATTAGTTAAGCCATAAAATAACCCTCAGCGTCGGCTGAGGGTTATTGCTTTCGTCATTTAATTCTTTACAGTTCCTTTTCTTCTGAAGCTTCTTCAGCAGCCTCGGCAACGTTCTCTGTGGTCTCTTCAACCTTGTCTGCAACGGCTTCGGCAACGTCAGCGGCCTTATCTGCGAGATCATCAGCAGCGTCGCTAACCTTCTCGGCAATGTCTTCAGCGGCATCAGCAGCCTTCTCGGCAGCTTCCTCAGCGTCAGCCTCTTCATCGTCGAAGAATTCTTCAACCTTCTCGATGGTGCGGCCCATAACGCCCTTGGCGGTCTCGGCAACCTTGGTTGCTACGGTAGAGATCTTAGCGGATGCCTTGGATGCCATTTCCTCAAGGTCAACCTTCTTCTTGGTCTCACCGTCGCCGTCCATGTCGAGCTCAACGTAATTGGTCTCAGCGTCATCGCTGAAATCGTCGAGATCCTCGTCCTCGTACTCAGCGCTTTCGTTCTTCTTTTTCTGTGAGAAATAATATGCAGCGGCGGCAGCGGTAGTAACGGCAGCTGCAGTCAGTATAAACTTTCCAAATTTCTTTGACATGATTTTGATACTCCTTTCTGTAATGGGATTGTATTCCTATTTTAATACTATTTTTTGAAAATGAAAAGAGAATATCCATTAATTTTTCTAAAAAATGAAATATCGGGCATCTGACGCGGGGAATTTGCACTTGAAAGCTCCCCCTCCACGTGTTATGCTTTAGGCAGCGCAGAAGATGGGAGCAGGGAGATGAACGCTAAGTTTTTTGAACTGAAAAAAGAAAAACAGGACAGAATGATCAACGCGGCACTGAAGGTGTTTGCCATCAACGGGTACCGCCATGCGAGCACGGATGACGTGGTGAAGGAAGCGGGGATCAGCAAAGGACTGTTGTTCCATTATTTTGAGAATAAACTGGGTGTCTACCAGTTTGCATATGATTACAGCGTAAGATACATGTCTCTGGAGCTCAGCACCTTTGTGGGCAACAAAGAGCGCGATCTGTTCGAGATCGTGAAGCAGATCCAGTCTGCGCGCCTGGACGCGATGAAGGGCTACCCCTACATGCAACAGTTCCTGACGAGAAGCTCCTATGAGGATGCAAACGAGGTACTGTTTGTCATCGGGCAGCGAAAGGACATTTTGGATAATGCGTATCAGGACATTTACCGCCGCATCAATTTCAATTCCCTGCCGCACGGAAATGACGGGCGCCTTCTGTTTCAGCTGATGAACCATGCGGCGGAAGGTTTGATCCAGGAGCATTTTCAAGACGGTTCCTTTCAGGCGGACATGGTGCTGGCAGAAGTGTTGCAGTATGTTGCGGTCATCAAAAAAATGGTATTTTCGAGATAAAGACTCCCCATGTATTAATGCATGGGGAGTCTTTACTTTGCGTATTACAGGAATCGCTCAAACCAGATGCGAGAGAGTTCTACCCAGGTGTTTACGTCGGCAAATGGATTGGTGGTTGGCTTCGGAAAGGAGGGAGGTGCCTGATTGGAAGCCTTTGGTGCAAAGAATTGTTGCATCAGTTCTTCCTTGCGCCGGGGATTCATGTTGACGGCAGTGTCATTTTTGACGTGCTCCAGGGCAAGCCAAACCTGTTCCTGGACGTATTCCCCGCCGTGCCAGCCGGAGAACAGTTCCATGCTCGCGGTGGACAGTCCATGATAGCCATGGGGATATACATACTGACAATAGGGAATCCCCTTTTCCTTCAAGGCTTTTGCAAATAGATAGGTGTTTTCCACGGGAACCAGGTTATCCTCCACGGTCTGCCACAGGAAGCAGGGAGGCGTGTTCTCTTTCACCTGTTTTTCAATGGAAAAGTATTCCAGTTCTTCTTCGGAAGGCTCCGTGCCAAGAAGTGCCTGCATGGAGAATACGTGGGTGTATTCTCCGGAGGTGATCACGGGATAACCAAAGATTGCCGCGTCAGGGCGGTTGGAGATGGCATTCAGCTCAGGATCGAGATCGGTGACGTCCTCGAAATGCGTGCACAGACTTCCGCACACGTGACCGCCGGCGGAAAATCCGCAGATCAAAAGCTTTGCAGGGTCTAAATGGTATTCACCGGCATTTTTCCGGATCAATCGCACGGCCCTGGAGAGATCTGACATAGGCTGTTTCTTCAGCGGCACGCACATGGTAATGTCGTTGGTGTAGGTTAATACAAAGGCGTTTAATCCCATGCGATAGTATTCCATGGCAACCAGCTCTCCCTCGTGAGGTGCCAGCATGCAGTATCCGCCGCCGGGAACGACGATCATGCATTTGCGTACGCTTTCGTCTTCGTCATGCAGAAAGGCGCGCACGTTGGGCATGAAGCCATAGGCTGCGGCATAGTCGTATTCTCCTGGTTTCCAAAGATCGAGTCGAAATGTTTTCATATATGTTCTCCAATCTATTATTCTCCAAGCTTATTCGCAGGCAGCTTCGCTGCCTTTTACATTATGTCCAAGCTCATTCGCAGGCAGCTTCGCCGTCTTTTACATTATGTCCAAGCTCATTCGCAGGCAGCTTCGCTGCCTTTTGCATTATGTCCGAGCTCATTCGCAGGCAGCTTCGCTGCCTTTTGCATTATGTCCAAGCGCATTCGCAGGCAGCTTCGCTGCCTTGCTCATGATTTGGCTTCGCCAAATACGTAACGATAAAATTGGCCTTATGAATGCAAGCATTCAACGGCCTCTTTTATCGTTGCGTGCTTGGACTCATTACTTTTTCATCTTGTAAGGGCCGTCGGCGGGGTAACCGCCCTTTAATTTCTGCATGCCACGCTGGATGGCATCCTTGGAGTTTTTCCAGTCGGCGCCGGCATTCTGGTAGTCAAACATTTCTACCATCCACGCCACGTCCTCGGAGACGCGTTCCAAGTTCTTTTCCATGAGGGGAAGCACCATGGCATAAAATTCCGATTTCTCCTTGTCGCCGAGCTTTAGCTCCGCCGCGTCGCAAAGATCACCAAAGTGGCTTAAGCAAAAGCCTTTGCTGTCTTTGATCTTATCCCGGAAGACGTCATCCTGTTTGTAGAGATAAAAAAACGTGTCCATATAGCGCTCGTAGGTATCCTGAAAATGTTTACATACGTAACAGGATGCTTCCTTTTTTTGTACCCAGCTTCCAAAAGAGGAGACGGGAACGTCTCCCTTCGGACGCATGAGCTTCTCCTTAAAGGAAAGCTTTCCTGGTGCAAAGCCTCTTGCCTGCTCCTTGAATTCATTGATGATCCTGCGATAGTGCGTCTTTAAAATCCAGGCGTTTCCAAGCGTGTTTCCATAGTCAAACATTTTTTGGAAATGCGTGCGGCAAAAACCAGCCTTATCCGTCATGTCGCGCACGTCCGCCTCCATGTAGGAAGCGCTGCTGCCAAGTACAAAATCAATGAGATCCTGCTCTACGGCACGCTCGATAAAGCAAAAGGGACATTCATCCTTTGCGTCTATGGCATCATTTAAGGGGATGGTGTAAAGTTGTTCTTTCATGGGAGAGGCCTCCTTTTAGTGACAATCAAATCGGGATGCGAAAGGACTGCTTCCCATGGATTTATTGTAAAGGATGTATGGGGAAAAAGCAAGATAATCCGCATGCGCACACTCCCGCAAACTCTTTTTTCGGAACCGCAATACGGTACGTCGCGAGCGATTCTTTACGTTAAATAGGTGCGGATCTTGCTTTCAATGATTTTTACATCAAAAGGCATTGTTTCTGATTCCATGGAGACAATTAGGTTTTTTCCGACGTAAAGGCCATTTTGCTCATACAACGAAATCTTTTTCAAGCTCTTTACCGCATATTCTGAATTTGAAATCATGCCCAAATGTTCCCAATAGAAAGTTTTTCTGTTTCTTACGTTTAGTACGATAAAATCAGGATATGCTTTGTATCCATTATCTAAAATCAATTCAGGTTCATATTGGTATGGCACGTGATATTGAGAAAAAAGGTCCGCTATGATTTTTTCTGATTTAGAGCGTACGTTTTCTCCTAAAGTTGTTTGATAGAGTATTTCTGCGGGATACGTGTTTTGATTCCCCGGATGCTTTTCGCGCCAAGCTTTAACAAAGGCTTCTTCTGGAAGAATTAATGGATTTATGATTTCTTGTTTTGCTTTGGAGTAGTTGTTATATATTTTTTCAATGCCTTCTATGTCGTATTTCTTCAGAAATTTTTGAAGCGTATCTTTTAATTTGCAAATTTTTTCAAAGGCTTTCGTATCATACTCCGCTTGTGCCGATTCAATAATCTGTTGCAGTTCTGATACCTTTGCATAGCGCTTTTTATGGCTTTTGGGATCCCGAAAATAGTATTGCTTGCATCCGTTACTGCTTGACACCTGAATCCGTTCTCTGCCAGGTAAACCTGTTATTTCCCGGTTTCCCGCATGCCCATTGCCGGCCATCATAACCTTCTCCATCTCTTCACTTAAAATATTCAGTTGTTCTAATTGTGTCATCAGCTCTTCTCTGTAAACATCCTTTGTAAATCCATAATTCCTTATGGCTTCTAATGCTGACTTGTTCAATCGTTTCTTCATGTTTCACCTCCGTTGTTTCATTTCACCTCATTTTTTTGAATCGGTACGGGTACGATTGTCGATTTGGCAGTTCTGCCCGTAGTCCTTGAAAACCTGCTACGGGTATAATTGCCGTTTCGGCAGTTTTGCCCGTAGCCTTTGAAAACCTGCTACGGGTATAATTGCAGTTTTGGCATTTCTGCCCGTAGCCTTTGAAAACCTGCTACGGGCACAATTGCAGTTTTGGCAGTTCTGCCCGTAGCCTTTGAAAACCTGCTACGGGCACAATTGCAGTTTTGGCATTTCTGCCCGTAGTCCTTGAAAACCTGCTACGGGTATAATTGCCGTTTCGGCAGTTCTGCCCGTAGCCTTTGAAAACCTGCTACGGGTATAATTGCCGTTTCGGCAGTTTTGCCCGTAGTCTTTGAAAACCTGCTACGGGCACAATTGCCGATTTGGCATTTCTGCCCGTAGCCTTTGAAAACCTGCTACGGGTACAATTGCCGTTTCGGCAGTTTTGCCCGTAGTCTTTGAACACCTGCTACGGGCACAATTGCCGATTTGGCATTTCTGCCCGTAGCCCCTTAAACGACATGACCACGACAAAACGTCAGTAATCCTTTGGGATGCCGTAATTGCAGGAGAATTAAAAGGAAAATCAGGAAACGTAGAGAATCAGACAATCGAAAATAAAAAGATATGTAAGATTTAAATATCTGAGCTTTTCAAACTCAAATCCTTCACGTAATACTTTATTCTCAAAATAAGGTTTTGTCAATTGCCATGCAAAAAACAGTAAAATTTAATGCAACGTAAAGACGGTAAATTTATTGCAACGTAAAGACGGTATAATTTATGCCATGCAAAGACTGGAAAACACACTTTTGTGAATGCTAAGTTTGTGATATGATGTTTTTGAAAGTGGTGGCTGGAATTCCTGCCACGTTGGCGGAAGCAATTTGGCATTCGATCTTTTGAAGTGACGAATGGCCATGGATGGGAGGAGAAGCATGTTATACTGCACGCCATGCAAAAGCAAAAAGATTATAAACGCGTGGAGAGAGGAAGACTGTCTTTGGTTGAAGCTTGAATGCGGTCTTCAGAAGCTTGCGCCGGTCGGGGAGGGGATCCTCCGCATTCTGTATACGGAAAAAGAGGGATTTTCTCTTGATGAAAAACCGGGAATCCTTGGGCAGAAACCCTTCCCGGAATGGACATATGAGGTGTCGGAGCACTTGGTGACGCTTCGGATGAAGGGACTCACAACAAAAATCGATCGTGAGACAAACCAGTTCCGCTATTATGACGAGCAGGGTAAGCTACTGCTTGCTGACCGCGCGGAACGAAGCAAGGAACTGGAGGAATATCCTATTTTCCGCATGGATGACAAGACTGCTGAGAAAGAATTTGTGGACACACCGGACGGACGCAAGGAGATTATCAGGTCTGCCGCGAAGATTCAGATTGGAACGGCCTATCACGCAAGGATGCATCTGTGCTTTGACGACGAAGCCCTGTATGGGCTTGGACAACATGAGGAAGGATATGGTTCGCTTCGGGGAAAACGGGTTTACTTGCATCAGGCGAACCGGAGAATCGCCATACCCTTGTTGACTTCGACAAAGGGATACGGCATCCTGTGGAATACTTACGCGCCCGCCATTTTTAACGATACGGAGGAGGGAACTTATCTCTACTCTGAGGCGGATCCGGAGATGGACTTCTTTTTTATCAACGGTGCGGTGCTCGCCGGCAGGGATCGTGCCATGGAGGGCGTGATCCGCGGTTACCGCATGCTTACGGGCAAGGCGACGTTGCTGCCCAAGTGGGCCTATGGTTACGTACAGTCCCAGGAGCGCTATGAAACGCAGGAGGAGATCTTAAGCGTCGTGCAAGAGTATCGAAAGCGCGGCATTGGCCTTGACTGCATCGTCTTGGACTGGTGCTCCTGGCCAGAGGGACAGTGGGGCCAGAAGAGCTTTGACACTGATCGCTTTCCGGATGCCCTGGCCATGACGGAAAAGCTTCATGAGGAACACGTGCACTTTATGATTTCCATATGGCCGAATCTGACGGAAGGAACGGAAAACTACGAGGAATTCCGCGAAAAGGGACTGCTTCTTCTAGGCATTAACAATTATAACCCGTTGCTTTCGGAGGGCAGGAAAACCTATTGGAAGCAGACTGAGCGAGGCCTTTTTAGACATGGCGTGGATGCCTGGTGGTGCGACAATAGCGAACCCTTTACGCCAGAGTGGAATCATCTTGTCAGACCTGAGAATTCAAAGAGCCAAGAGGAATATCAGGATGTGGCGTCAAAGCATTTGCCCGCCACAATGACAAACGCCTATGGTTTTTATCATGCACAGGCGATTTATGAGGGACAGAGGGGATACTATGCGAACCTTAAGGCGGCGGGATTGAGTGAGGGCAGGGAGCAGACCGGCCTTGCGGAATTAGGTAAGGGCGCGGTGAAAGAGAAGCGCGTGGTGAATCTGACGCGAAGTGGATATCTTGGGCAGCAGCGTTTTGGGACAATCCTTTGGTCCGGAGACATTTCTGCGTCCTGGGAGACCCTGCGCCGGCAGATCGCCGCAGGACTACATTTTTGCGCGAGCGGTCTGCCGTATTGGACGGTGGACGTGGGGGCGTTCTTTGTAAAGAAAGGGTTGCAGTGGTTCTGGGATGGTAAGTATGACGGGGGGGCCAAGGATCCCGCGTACTGTGAGCTCTTTACCAGATGGTTTCAGTGGGGAGCATTTCTTCCCGTGTTTCGCGTGCACGGCACGGATTTCCGCCGTGAGCTCTGGGAGTTTGACCATCCGGAGGCGCCTTTTTATCAGGCACTGATTAACGCCAACCGCCTGCGCTATGAACTTATGCCCTACGTATATTCTCTTGCCGGAAGAACCTGGGCCTTTGATGAAACGATCATAAAGCCTCTGGCTTATGGGTTTGCCGAGGATCGCGAGGTCTGGGGGATCATGGATCAATATCTTTTCGGAGATGCCATGATGATCTGCCCGGTGACGGAACCATTTTATTTTGGCAGTGACGGGAAAAGGAATGCAGGTGACAGATGTGTCAGAAAGGTATATCTTCCGAAGGGCTGCGGCTGGTTTGATTATTGGAGTGAGGCATATTACGAGGGTGGCCAGTGGATCCTGACGGATGCGCCGCTGGAGAGGATTCCCGTCTTTGTCAGATCGGGTTCCATCCTTCCCAAGAAGGCGTTTGCGCAGTCAGTGGAAGAGCAGGGCGAGGACGTAACGCTGACAGTCTACTCCGGACGGGACGCGAGTTTTAGCCTGTACGAGGATGCTGGTGACGGCTACGACTACGAAAATGGGGAATGGGAAATGACGGAATTTACGTGGAAAGAGGATCTCCAAAAGCTACTTGTGAAGGGAAAGAAAGAGCTTTCAAAGATCCCGCTTCGGATTGTCAGACCTTTCTGATCTTGGGTGTCAGCTTTTAGGAACGTACGCCTGCGGACATGTTGGTTCTTGGGGACGTACCTTCATATTTTACGTAGGCCCGATAGAAGGAACTGTAGTCCGTGAAACCACTTTGCAGGGCAGCGCTCATGGCGGATTCTCCTGCCTCAATGGCCTGCTTTGCAAGGATGATGCGTTTGTAGCGCACGTAATCCATGGCGGTGTTGCCAAGGAATTTTTTGAAATTGGCATTCAGGTTATTTTTGCTGATAAAGAAATGAGACGCAATGCTATCCAAAGACAGGTTTTCCGTCAGATGTCCATTGACGTAATTGATGATCTCTATCATTTTGTCTGGCATTTGATTGATAAACGTGGCAGGCTTTAGAACCCGCCCGAGCAGATGAATCTGCGCGAGCAGGGCCTCATTAAAGATTGGAGCCAGCATGTCCTGCACGTCCTGTGGCTGATCCTTTAACTGGTAAATGCGATAAAAAAAGTCATCCAAGTGGAAGTCTTCCGTATGTTCGTACAGAAGCTCCCGGGTTGGCTTTTTTTTGTGCGTCGGCATGATTCCGGTGAGCAGATGGCGCCGTTCCGGCAAAAGATGATCTGGTGAAATATACAGCACGTCTCTTACGTAATCCGCACGGGAATTGACCTGAATGCCATGCATGACGCCTGGGGCAATCAGGAATAACGTATGGGGGGTGAGGGGGTAGATTTTTCCTTCCACCATGATCTCGGCATCTCCGGAAATGAAATAATAAATTTCGTAGACGGAGTGACAGTGACCTTCGATCTGGGAGTAAATCCTTTTATCTTTTTTGTGGTATTCAACTACAGATACTTCCATGGCTTTATCCTCTTGCAAAAGTTGGAAAACGCCTAGAACGGTAAAGCGTTTTACTAAATTGAACGTAAATTTGTAACCACTTTCATTTTAGGACAAATGGATGATTTTTGCAATATTTAATTCTCTTTTTACAAAGATTTGTACTTCTGAAAATGGTATGATTCATTCAAATGACATATTTGTTTTATGGAAGGGGTTTCTTGAAAAAGAAACGTTGCCGCATTCCGAAAGGAGGAGCATTTCGTGGCTAGAAGAAAGAAAGCGAAATTTGAAAACGCAGTGAGGAAAGTAGACAGCAGAGCCTACTTTAAGCGTTACTGGCAGTTATATGCCTTGCTGGCGTTGCCGTTGATCTATCTGTTGGTATTTAAGTATATACCGATGATCTACGTGCAGATAGCATTTAAGAAATACATGCTGAACAAGAGCGTGTGGGCGATGCCTTTGGCAAAGATGAACGGATTTGAATACTATATCAAGGCATTCAAGGACAGAGACTTTATCAACGCGCTTCGCAATACCCTTCTTCTGAATCTGAAGGATCTGGTCTTTGGTTTCCCGGCACCGATTATTTTTGCCTTGATATTAAATGAGTTGCCCTTCAAGGGATTCAAGAAGATCGTGCAGACCATTGCATACATGCCGCACTTCCTTTCCTGGGTTATCATTGGAAGCCTTTCCCTGCAACTGTTCGCACAGAACACTGGTATGGTGAACATGCTGATCAAGAACCTTGGCGGCGAGTCCATTCCTTTTATTGCGGAGAGCTCTCACTGGGTTAGAAACTATATCGGCTGGGGAATCTGGCAGAGCTTCGGCTGGAACTCCATCGTATATCTTGCAGCCATCGCGGGCATCAGTCCCGACCTTTATGAGGCTGCTTCCATGGATGGTGCCGGCAGATTCCAGAAAATGTGGCACATTACGTTGCCTGGATTAAAACCCACCATCGTTGTCCTGCTTATCATGAATCTTGGCTACATCATGGGCGGCGGCATGGAGCGTCCCATGGCAATGTACAACAACCTCGTCATGGATAAGGCGGACGTAATTGCAACCTACGTATACAGAGTCGGCATCAAGGGCCTGCAGTTCTCCCTGACGACCGCAGTTGGTCTGTTCCAGTCCGTCATCGGCGTGATCCTGATCCTGGGAGCGAACTTTATTTCCAGGAAGCTTGGCGAACGCGGTATTTGGTAAGGAGGTTAGGGTAAGATGAAGATAAAGTCAGCAAAAGCCAAAATAGGAGACTGGGTCTTTGTTGGGATCTGCGTGATTGTCAGCTTGGTCTGCGTTCTCCCCATGATCAATCTTTTGGCAAAATCCCTGAGTGGATCGGAAGCCTTGGTGAGAAATGACGTATATTTGCTCCCCAAGGGACTGAATTTTGACGCGTACGCGCAGGTGTTCAAAAACAGCAAGTACGTATGGGCCTTTTTCTGGACGGTATTTTTAACCTTTGTTTGTACGTTGGTGTCCCTCACCATGTCGACGCTTTGCGCGTATCCTTTGATTTTTGAAAAATTAAAGGGGCGTTCCGCAATCAACGTATTCATCACGGTCACCATGTTTTTTAATGCAGGCGCCATCCCTAATTACCTGCTGATGCAAAAAATCAAGTTGTTGGATAATCCTTTGGTTCTGATTATTCCGGGTTGCCTTAGCATTTACAACATGATCATCATGAGAAGCTTTTTCTACGGAATCCCGGACAGCCTTCGCGAATCGGCGGAGATTGACGGCGCAAGCTTTTTCCAGATTCTTTTGAAGATTTACGTTCCGCTGTCAAAGCCCGTTCTTGCAACGCTGGCACTCTTCTATGCGGTAGGACGTTGGAATGGTTACGGCGATGCATTGATGTACATGAAGAACGAGAAGTTCTATCCCCTGCAGTTATATCTGTACAACATCATGAACAACACGAACAAGATGGAGGTTGCCACGCAGGAAGGTTTCTCTTCCCCCGGTTTGGCGGCATCCATGAAGGCAGCCGTTGTTATGTTCTCAACGGTGCCCATTCTGATGATCTATCCTTGGCTGCAAAGATTCTTTATTCAGGGCGTAACCCTTGGCGCAGTAAAGGAATAATTTGGGATAACTAACGGGGAACCCCGTTAATTATATGTAACACGTCAACAATTTATTAAGGGAGGAAACAAGTAAAATGAAGAAGAAAATTCTTTCAATCCTGCTTGCCTGCAGCATGGTGGCTTCTTTGGCAGCATGTGACGGCGATGGTAGCGGGGAAGACACTGGGGACGTTAGCTCCATTCAGGAGAGCAAGGCAGAAGTGGCTAAGCAGGCCGGAGCTGAGTTCGAGAACGGAAAGTTCAAAGAGACCAAGAAGATCGTTGTTGAGATTTATGACCGCGGAAATGACGGCGGTTCCGATCCTGAGAACAATGATTACACTGAGTACATCAAGAAGGGTATGCTTGAGGATCACAACGTAGAGGTAACCTTCAAGAAGGTTCCCCGTTGGACCGAGGTTGATGAGATCAACAACCTGCTTGCTGCAGGTACCGCTCCTGACGTATGCGTAACCTATAGCTATCCTACCATCCAGACCTATGCTAACATGGGCGGCGTGATCGATCTGGCTCCTTACGTTGAGCAGTACAAGAACGATCTTCCTAACCTGTGGAACTGGCTGGGCGATACCAACATCAACTGGGATAAGGATCCCAAGACCGGCAACCTTTGGTGCGTTGAGGCAAAGCTTGCAGTTTCTAACCGCGTGCTGACCTTCGTTCGTCAGGACTGGCTGGACAAGCTTGGCATGAAGGCTCCTACCACCAAGGCTGAGTTCGAGAAGATGCTCGTTGCATTTAAGGACAACGCAAGCACCCTGCTTGGTTCAGATGCTGACAAGATGGTTCCTTACTCCGTAAGCTATGACGTAGGTTGGAGAGCAGCTACCCTGATCGAGTCCTTCCTGGATCCCAAGATGTCCGACAAGGAATACTACGTAAACGGTTTCGATGACAGAAAGCTTACCCAGAACGGCACCAAGGAAGGCGTTAGACTTCTGAACAAGTGGTACAACATGGGTCTTATGTGGAATGATTTCGCTCAGTATGGCAGCGGCGACACCACTGAGGACGACATGATGAAGGCTGGTTTCGTAGGCGCATTCACCCACAACTGGGATTATCCTTTCAGAAACGGTGATGACAGCATCAACGCAAACCTTAAGAGAAACGTTGGTTCTGATGCAAGATTTGTAGCGATTGATCCCTTCGAGGACAAGAACGGTACTCATACCAAGTTCGTATCCGGTCCTATCGACCGTAAGGTATTCTTCCCTGCAACCAACCAGGAGCCTCTGGCTTCCATGCTGTATCTTGACTGGATCAGCGATCCTGAGCACATCCAGTATCTGCAGATCGGTGAAGAGGGCGTTACCCACGTTAAGACCGCTGACGGTGCAATTCAGACCCAGGCAGCTACCGGCAATGCAATCATGAACTCCGGTATGAACATCGACTATACCATCACCGTAAACGGACTGAAGCTGACCAGTGAGGATCTGACCAACAAGTCCAGAGCACTTAACTATCCTGGCATTCCTGCTGAGGACGTAATCAAGGCTCATACCTTGGCTAATACCGATCTGAGAGTTGGTAAGAACGTTAACGTTGGCGTGATCTCTGCAGAAGAGGGCGTTGGTGATACCTTGAGCTCCAAGAGAGACATCGCATACGATAAGGCAGTTGTTGCTTCTACCGCTGACTTCGATAAGGTTTGGGACGAAGAGCTTAAGAACTACTTAAGCGCTGGCGGCCAGGCAATCATCGACGAGCGTACTGAGAAGTGGACCGAGTTCTTTGGCAGCTCTGACATGCTTCCTTAATGGATAACATTTTAACTCATTCATAGATGTATCCACCTCTTATTAGGGATGGCGCCGGCAATTTGCCGACGCCATTCTTTTTCTTTACGGCATTTATTTTTCAATTCCGGCGATCCTGTAGATGAATTTTACCTGACCGTTCTCATTTTCGGAGATGCCGGAGAAGTTCCGATAACTTCTGGACGCGTCTGCGGTTGCCTTCAGCCGTTCGTACAAGCCTTCCAAATCCCCGTCCACTGCGTCTGCCAGCTTCCGGATGCCTTCTTCATCAAAACGCTGCAGGCCATTTCGTAATTCCAAGGAACCGTCGCGAAGCTTCGTCATGCCATCCACAAGTGCGGGAAGGGACTCCTTTAAGGTCGTCAAGCCTTCATTTAACTGTTGCGCTCCGGTGGAAAGCTTAGCGGTGCCATCCTTAAGACTTTGCATGCCCGCGTTTAACTGTCCCGCACCCGCGGCAGCCTGGGCAACGCCCGCCGTGTAATTCTGAATGCCGCAGTAGAAGGTGTTGTAACTGTCGAGGGAAGATTTTAGGCTGATGACGGATTTTGCGCCCTCACTGGCTGCTGCAAGCTTGCCCTGAACTTCTTCGCCGGTCATGGCATCCGTGATCGCCTTTTGAATCTGAGCCTTCGTGTTCTGGACGATGAGCTGTTGGATGGAAGCTTCACTCAATTTTGCAGATAAGTTGGAGGTAATGATTGCCTGTACCTCTTCGGAGGCCATCTGGGCCTTGACGTTTTGCGCGATCAGGCCGCGTACTGCTTCGGAATCCATTTGCTCTTTTACCTTGGCGTCTGTCATGGCCTTTATTTCCTCAGAAGACATTTTTGCGTCAACGGTCGCGAGGATTGTCTGTTGGTTTTCCTCCGGAATCATCCCGGCGGCAACGGCTTCGTTGTAAACGTCAAGATCCATGTTAGTTGCGGCGAGAACAACCTGTGCGAAAACATTCTGACGGATGGCGGATTCCACCTTTGCGGTAATCTCCTGCATTACGGCGTTTGTCACTTTTTCTTCCACCTGCGCCTGAACTGCCGCGGTCACGCCTTTTTCCACTTCTGCGGTCACGGCGGCCGTCACCAGCTCTTGAATGGCATCTTTCTTTTCCGTTACGGCATTCGTTACGGTTTGGAGTGCGGTAGCGTAAACGGCGTTTTCGTCCAGGGAAGCAATGACGCCGTCTAGGATGATTCCGTAATTCTCGGGAGTCATCTCAGGAACGTCAAGCCCTGCTGTAGTAAGCTGCGTCCTTGCGGTAGTAAGGAGCGTGTAGAACACCTGACGGGCTCCGCCATTTAAGCTATCGTTGTTGGAGGCAATCGTATCGAGCCCCAAACTCAGCTTTGACGTGCCCGTGGCGAGTTGCGCCGCACCATTATCCAAAGTTTGGGTTCCCTTTTGAAGCTCCAAAGCTCCGCTCGCCAGTTTTTCCACGCCGCCGGAGAGTTCGCCGGACTTTTCAAGAAGCAAGTTCAGACCGTCAGAGAGCTGATCAGAACCATCCAACAGTTGACTCATGGCATCCGTCATCTTTGTCATGGCGTCCTGCAGATCTCCCATGGAATCAAATTTGTCGACGGAAAGCTTGCTGAAGAGTTCATTGGTGGCAACGATTACGGAAGGGGCGAGGGAAAAGTCCGTCACGTCCGCCTGGATTTCCAGATAATCCGGAATCTTGAAGGTTTCGGCATCCAGGTTCAGGTTGCGCTGCAGGCCGGGGAAGGCGATGCCAACGACCACGCAGCGGTCGCCGTCATTAACCAGCCGCCCGCCTGTAACTTCCACGTTGTGAAATGCGTCGCCGTCCAAAATCATGCCGGTCAGCATGGTAAAGGGAACGTAAATTGTTTCCTGCCTGCCGCCAATTTCCATGGCCGTGGACTGATGATTATCGAATTCGTATCGAATGGTCACGTGGCCGCTCTTTCCCTTTAGCTCATCGGCGGTAACAATCTTGTCGTCTAAGAGATACGTAATCTTTACGCTGACAGGCAATTCCTTTGTGGACGTCCCTTGATAAAAGACGTCGTTTCCGCAGGCTTCCCAGTTGATGCCATCCTGTCCCTGGGTATAGGTCTCATCGCCCTTCACGTTTTCTATGTCCGCAAGAGTCGTCAGATCCTTTAGGGAAGAAGCGCCGGAAGGGTTTTTCAGCCAGTCGCTGACAATGATTTTTTGTGAACTGCCGTCAGCATTTGCAAGGACGTATATGGTTTCGTCCTTCATGGCGGCAACGGCTGGGCCGTCTTCAGAAGAGGAAATGTTTTTTTCTTTAATGAGATTCTGGGTAACCGAAGCGGCGGGACCACCTGTTTCGGTGCCTGCGTCGGCGCGTGCAAGGGTGGCAGCGCCGGTTATGGTTAACGTGCCGCAAAGGCACAGGGTTAAAAGTTTGATAACGGCTTTCTTTTTCATGACAGATACCTCCATATTTTTAACAACCATAAAATTACGTTATTGTGGCAGCTTTTCCCAATTCTTGGGAGGCTGATGCCATACGTGACGCATACGTGCCGTCGTGTCACAGATGATGTGGTCAAATGCCATAAGCAGGGCAGGCAGGATAAAGATGACCATGAGGACGCTGATCACGGCACCCCTTGCCATCAACATGCACATGGAACTGATGACGTCGATGTCGGAATAGAGGGCCACGCCGAAGGTCGCGGCGAACAAGCCCATGCCGGACACGATGATGGAAGGAATCGAAGCGTGCAATGCGGTGGTTACGGAATCCCGTTTCGATTGCCCGGAAATTCGTTCCATTTTGTATCTTGTGGTCATTAG
Organism: Acetatifactor sp.; assembly: GCA_024693365.1. Lineage (GTDB taxonomy): Bacteria > Bacillota > Clostridia > Lachnospirales > Lachnospiraceae > Acetatifactor. The sequence continues at coordinate 97,078 of JAILLF010000058.1, forward strand.
GATGGCGTAGTCCACCGTAGCCCCCAGTTGAATCGTGCTGATGCAAATCGGCGCGATGAAGGGAAGGCTCTGGCCAAGGTAATGAGGAAGTCCTAAGTTGATAAAGATGGCAGCCTCGATCACGGAGATCAGAAGGAAGGGCAGTGACGCGCTCTTTTCCACCAGAGCAATGATGACGAAAATGGCCAAGATGGAAACCGCATTGACCACTTGGAAATCATGGTTCGTCGTCTCGATCATGTCCTTCATGCAGGGAGCTTCGCCGATGAGCATGCCCACCTGATCGTATTTCTTCAAAACGTAGTTTAGTTCATTGATCTGCTTTCCAACCTCATCGCTGGCTACTTTATACTGAGAGTTGATGAGGAGCAGTTGCCATTTGCCACTCTTTAGCCTGCCAGTCACCGATTCGGGAAGGATTTCTTCCGGAATGCGGGAGCCCACCAGCGAATCCAGGCCTACGACGTATTTCACGCCGGAAACTTTTTCCATTTCCTTTGTCATGGCCTTTACGTCTTTTTTGGAAAGGGATGCGTCCACGAGAACCATGTGCGTGGAGGCAACGTCAAAATCCGCATGAAGCTTTCCGTTGGCGATGACGTAATCCATGTTTTTCGGGAGGCATTCGCCCATGTCGTAGTAAACTTCACTGTTGGTCTTCCCGTAGCCCAGGTAAGCAGGAGGGATGATCATCGCGAACAGTATCAGAAAGACTGGGAATGCTTTCACGATGCCCTTTGCCAGTTTTGCGGTATCCGGAATGAGGGAGCGATGCTTTGTTGCCTGCAACGGTTTGTCAAAGCAAAGGATCAGGGAAGGCAGCACCGTGACGCAGCCGATCACGCCGAGAATGACGCCCTTTGCCATGACAATGCCGAGGTCACGGCCCATGGTAAAGGTCATGAAGCAGAGGGCGATGAAGCCCGCAACGGTGGTGATGGAGCTTCCGACAACACTCGTCAAGGTTTTGTGAATGGCTGCTGCCATGGCTTCCTTTTGATCGCCGCATTCGCTGAGCTGCTCATTGTAGCCATGCCAAAGGAAGATGGAATAGTCCATGGTCACGGCCAGCTGTAACACGGCTGAGAGGGCCTTTGTAATATAAGAGATCTCGCCGAGAAAATAATTGGAACCAAGGTTTAGCAGGATCATCATGCCGATGGAGACGAGGAATACAAAGGGCACCAGCCAGCTGTCAAGCAGAAGTAGCATGGCTGCCAGGGCCAGGGCAACGGCGATGCCGACGTAAATGGGCTCTTCCTTTTCACACAAATCCTTTAGGTCCGTTACCAATGCGGACATACCGGAGACAAAGCACTGCTTGCCGGCGACGGAGCGAATCTCGCGGATGGCATCCATGGTGACGTCCGCGGAGGTGGAGCTGTCAAAGAAGACGGCCATCATCGTTGCATGATCCGTGTTGAAGGCTTTATATATCTTGTCAGGCAACAGCTCCATGGGAATGGAGAGGTCTGCGACGGAGTCGTACCAAAGCACCGTCTCAACGTGCTCCACTTTCTCAAGTTGTGTCTTCAGAACGGCGACGTCCTTCGGTTTCATGTCTTCCAGAATCAGAAAGGAAAAAGCACCCTTTCCAAATTCTTTCATCAATTCATTTTGGCCTGTGACCGTGTCCATGTCGGCCGGCAGGTAATCCAGCATGTCATAGTTTACTCTGGTGCCCACGTAACCCAGCGCCGCGGGGATCATCAGGATGAGCGTGACGATCAAAATGGGAATGCGGTATTTTACGACCGCCTTTGAAAATTTCATTTATCTGACCTCCTTTTATGGACCGTCCATGGTATCGGGAAACGGGTACTTTATGGGCTTTCCCTTGCTGAACCTTACGATATCGCAGTGGAGCGAGAATGAAAACGGGCAAAAAAAATCCCGTGCCCAAATTTTAGGCACGGGAGCGGATTTGTCTAAATTTATAAAGCCGGCATGTTTGGCCGTGATCGTCACGGGGGACGGTAAACGCGGCGCAGGCGCTTATTGTCCGGCGCTTCGACGGAACATCTCCTCCACCATGCCGTGATGAAGCTGGCAGAAGCGGGCGATGTCCTTTTCTACGTCGCGGTTCATGCTTTCGTTTAGCCAGAGCGTGATCATGCCGAAGCATTCGCACTTGTAAAAACGTCCGATGAGTTCACGGTCTTCCGCTGAGACATTTTTTCCGTCCGCGATTGTTTCGCCGTATTTTGTTACCACGTGATCGCACACGCGCCAGAGATATTTTTCAAAGATGTCACGATTTACGGAATTGTAGACGTGCAGGATTGCGCGACGCTGCCTGGACGCAAAGTCAACTGCAGTCTTCAGGGCATCCTCGATGGATTCGATTGTTGGATGACTTTCGATGATGGCATCGGCTTGCTCCTGGTAGATTTCTTCAATCAGGGTTGGAAGATCCTGAAAGTGGTAGTAGAAGGAATTGCGATTGATGCCGCATTCCTCCACGATCATTTTCACCGTGATCTGATTTAGGGGCTTTTGCTCTAAGAGGGAGAGAAATGTGGTTTTGATCGCTTTCTTTGTAAAATCGGACATGACGTTACCTCTTTTCTGCCTATGTTTATTATGTAATCATTATACTAAGGTTGACAGTGAAAAGCAAGTTGCCAACGAGTACCTAACACGTGCCATGACCTTGAATACATTGAAAACTGATTGGGTTCATGATATTATGATCTTGAAGACCGTTTGACAGGCGGGGGACTTGTTTTGACGGAATGATTGGGGCAAAAGCAGATTTTGAGAGGAGGTTACGCGGATGCTAAAGGATTTTAAGAAGTCGGAAAAACCCTCTGACGAGGAAGTGGAGGCAAGACTTGAGGACTTGCGGGCTAGACTGTTTGCGAAGCAGACGGAGATCCGAGATCATAAGTTGCCGGTGCTGGTTGTACTGGAAGGCTGGGGAGCTGCCGGGAAGGGGAGCATTCTGGGAAAGGTGATCCGAAATATTGATCCCAGGTTTTTTAAGACGGCGACCACACAGGCCAAAAGCGAGGATGAACTGAGAAAGCCATTTTTGTACCGTCATTTTGTGAAGATTCCCGAGGCTGGAAAGTTTGAATTTTTAGACGGCAGTTGGATGGATGAGGTGACAAGCGAATATCTTCAGGGAAAGTTGTCAAAGGAAGACTATCAAAGTCGCATGGAGAGTATCAAGAAATTTGAGCGGCAACTGACGGACAACGGATATCTTGTGCTGAAATTCTTCTTCCACATCGACGAGAAGGAGCAGAAAAAACGCATCGACGGACTCCTGGAGAAAAAGAATACAAAGTGGCGCGTGTCAGACTGGGACCTTTGGCAGAATAAACACTATGACAAGTGCATGGATGCATTTGAGGAGTATCTGCGCGAGACCAATCAGTCTCAGGCGCCCTGGTACGTGATCGATGCAAAGAATAAAAAATGGGCGGAGCTTCAGGTGCTTGAGATCATGGTGAATGGCATTGACATGGCGCTTTCACGCGGTGCACAGGCGGTGCCCATCCTGCAAAACGTATTTCCACTCCGGAAGACTCCAAAGCTGGACAAGATCCCGCTGAACAAATCCGTTCCAGAGGAAGAATACAAGCAAGAACTGGATAAGCTCCAAAAGAAACTTTCGAAATTACACAACGAGCTTTATCGCAAGCGCATTCCCGTGATCATCGCGTATGAGGGCTGGGATGCGGCCGGCAAGGGCGGAAACATCAAGCGAATCACCGGAGCGCTTGACCCGAGGGGCTTTGAAGTACATCCGATCGCGAGTCCCGAGCCGCATGAGAAGGCCAGGCATTATCTCTGGAGATTCTGGACGAGGCTGCCGAGGTCGGGTCACGTGGCCATCTTTGACCGCACCTGGTACGGGCGTGTTATGGTAGAGCGTCTGGAAGGGTTCTGCTCGGAAAATGACTGGCAGAGAGCCTATAACGAAATCAATGAATTTGAAAAGGAACTGACGGATTGGGGCGCAATTGTCATCAAGTTCTGGGTGCAGATCGACAAGGACACGCAGCTTGCACGCTTTACGGAGCGCCAGAACACGCTTGAGAAACAGTGGAAGATCACGGATGAGGATTGGAGAAACCGTGAGAAGTGGGACCAGTATGAGGAGGCCATCAATGAGATGCTCCAAAAGACCAACACCACGACGGCACCTTGGTACGTGTTGGAGTCCAATGACAAGAAGTATGCCCGGATCAAGGCGCTGAAAATTCTGATCGAGGAGATCGAGAAGAGGCTATAGAAGGTCGGAGCATTATGTTCATTCTTGCCATTGAACTTGTCATTGAATTTGCGCTTTTAGTAGTATACGTAATTGCGCAGAGAATCATGATCATGATCGAGCTTCCCTTTATGTTCTTGGAATAGTATTTGTTTTTTTCACAATTTTTTGGAAAATAGGGACCTAGTCAGTTATTTCAATTATTTTCCAGCTTTCCTCATTGTGATTGTGATTCTTTCCATAAAGGGAATTTCGAGAGAAATCCGAAGAGAGATTCATAAAGAAAGATATGGTGATTATGGCGAAATAAGTTCAGAAAATGAGGAGCTCGCGGAAAAACGTGACATAGTACTGGAAAACGGTGATTTCATCATCAAACACAAGAAGATCCCTTACGAAACAATTGGGCATTTGCTGCTATTGCTCAGCGTTTTTCTTGTGCTGTCTGACTTGGGATGGGTGTATTGGACAGTTGCCGGAGACGATTGGAACTTACGCAGAGGGCCTGACGTACGGCTGGATCGCTTTGTCTGAGTTTATTTGGATTCCGCTGTCAGAGGCATGGACGTATGCAAAGATCTCTAAGGCATACAAGAGAAGGGTTTACGCTGTGACGTACCTTGCAAACGCTGCCTCTTTTTTGGCGGGTTGCTTGTTCCAATGGATGTTTACGGGGACACTTGTCTAAAGCTTGATCGGGGAGAAAAAACAAATGATAAAAGCAGTTCTATTTGACATGGACGGGACGTTGATCGATACGGAGAAATATTACAGGAAGTTCTGGCCCATGGCCATGGCGGAATTTGGATATCAGATGACGGACGAGCAGGTGCTGTCCATGCGGAGTCTAGGACGCCCCTTTGCGCCGGCCAGATTAAAGGAGTGGTTCGGTGAGGATTTAGATTACTATGCCATCCGTGCCCGCAGAACGGAGATCATGGAGGAGTGCCTAGACAAAGAAGGCGTTCAATTGAAACCGGGAGCGGTGGAAATATTAGAAGAATTGCGGCGGCGGGGAATACCTGCCGCCGTAGCTACGGCCACGCCGCCGGAGCGGACGGAGAAATACTTAAATCTCACGGGGATCCGTCCATACTTTAGCCAGATTATCAGCGCAACGCAGGTGAAGGAAGGGAAGCCTTCTCCGGATATCTATCTGTACGCGTGTGAACAGCTTGGACTGGATCCGTCGGAATGCATGGCGGTGGAGGACGCGCCCAATGGGATTCTGGCAGCATATCGCGCAGGCCTGAGAGTTGTCATGGTGCCAGATCAGACCGGGCCGACGGAGGAACTGAAAAAGTATTTGTTTGCATGCGTTCCCAGATTGGATGACGTGGGGAAACTACAAATGGATGATTGAGGAGAGGATTTTTATGACGCATAACGTGAATGGAAAAGACATGGTACTGTCCTTGCCGTGGATATTGATGATCGCGATGCTTGCGGGCTGCAATGGTTCTGCGTTGGAAAACGGTGAGGCGCGCGGGCAAACGATCGTGACGTCTATAGAGACGGAAGAGAGTCAGGAGCTGGCGATGGTGGAAACCGTTCAGGACGAAGCCATAAAAATCAAGGCGCAGGACGTTTCTAGTTTTTTTGACGGAGCTTCCAAGGATCAGGTACGTATGGAAGACTATGGGTATTTGGTAGGAGAGCGCTATGTCCTTTATTTTGATAAAGATACCTCGTTTCCGGGTGATTTGAAAAGGCAAATCGAAGAGATCATGCTTATGGACGAGCAGGTTTTGGGAATTAGCTTTTCCGTAACGGACTTAGTGGAAAACAAGAATTGGCTCGAGGTATATTACGGAGACGTCTTTCGGGGGATCCCGAAATATCAGGATAAGATTCACGTGATGTTGGCAAAGGATGAAAATGACGGAGCCATTCCGTGGACGGATGGAAACGAAATCATGCTGTTTGACTCGGATTTTGATCCCGACTATAGCTCGCGAGAGATGGTTTATCATGAAATTGCGCACGCGCTGCGCCTTCGCCATAGCTTGTTTTTGGGAAAAGTTTTGGAGGAGGGCATAGGAGTGTACGCACAATATCACGTTGCGCAGCTGCTGGATACGCCTTGCTGGTGCTGCATACAATTTCTTCAATCGTCCGCCGTCGGATTTGATGAAGCAGCCGTGGTGGCGGATCCGGAAGGAAAATTCCGTGAGTATAACCTAGGGGGAAGAAGTAAAGAGCAGCCGGAATATCAGTATGGTTTTCGCCTTATCACGTTTTTAATGGAGGAGTACGGAAATGACGTTATTCAGCGGTTAAGTACAAATGCCGCAAAATACCAGTGAAGACATTGAGAATTCCTTAAAAAAATATGGATATTAGGTCAATCCTGACTCCGGTTTTCCCGTGAACGTTGACTTTTATGACGGGGAATGATATCATTTCAAAGGATGTGCCGTAAAAGATTACGGTGAAAGAATAAAGTAAGGCGCGAAGCCTATTCGGACGGAAAATGAGATCGCGCAGGAAAGGAACGAGAGAAATGAAGAAGGGTTTTGACGACATTGTAGCAAAGGTGAAAGAGTGTGGCATGAAGAAGGTTGCCGTATCCGTTGCACAGGACAGCGCAGTGCTGGAGGCAGTTCGCGCGGCAAAGGATCGCGGCATCGCAGATGCGGTTCTGGTTGGTGACGAGGCAAAGATCAAAGAGATCGCTGCTCAGATCGGCGTAAACATTGATGATTTTGAGATCATCAACGAGCCCGACGTGATCCAGGCTTCCCTGACGGCAGTGAAGCTTGCGCATGACGGCAAGGTTGACATGTACATGAAGGGTCTGATCGACACCAAGAATTTCTTGAAGAGCGTGCTCGACAAGGAGGTTGGCCTTCGTACCGGCGGTCCCCTTTCTCACGTATGCGTGTTTGACATTCCCATGATCGATAAGCTTTTGTTCCTTACCGACGTTGCATTTATGACCTATCCTACGCTGGAGGACAAGGTTAGCATCATCAAGAACACCGTACCCGTATGTAATGCATGCGGCATCGTAAATCCGAAGGTTGCACCCCTTGCGGCAGTTGAGGTTGTAAATCCCAAGATGCCCGCGACCGTTGAGGCTCAGCAGCTCACCGAGATGTGTGCAAACGGCGAGATCAAGGATTGCATCGTTGACGGACCGCTGTCCCTTGACCTTGCCATTGATCCCGAGGCTGCAAAGCATAAGGGAGCAACCGATCGCAAGATCCAGGGTGACGCAGACGTTCTGCTCTTCCCTGACATTCATGCAGGCAACCTTGTTTACAAGGCACTCGTTCACACCGTACCCGGCGTAAAGAACGGATGCATCCTGACCGGAACCAAGGTCCCCGTGATCCTGACCAGCCGTTCCGACACCTTCGAAACAAAGGTGAACTCCATCGCGCTGGCAGCAGTCGTTGCCCACGAACTCAATAAATAAGGCATTCCAACGTCTTATCACCATAAGAGATTCATTTAACGTTTGTCGCATGACGAAATGGTCCTAAAGCTTTCGATGACAGCAATTTGCAAAGCGTCTGCCGGATGAACTCCCTCTTGGGAACAATTAGCCGGCAGCACTTAGCGAATCGGCTGGCCTCACGTGAGATTTCGAGGCATGTCTGAGGAGCTTTAGCTCCGAGTTTGCCTCGGAATCGAACACTCCGTGAGGACGGTCGATGAGCTTAGTGCAGTCCGAGCCGTTCCAAAGAGGGAGTTCATCCGGCAGACGCTAACCAAATAGGTTTCACTAGAAAATTTAGGAGGATTTATCATGGGTATTAAGAGTTTGATCATTAATCCTGGTTCTACGTCCACGAAGATTGGCGTGTTTGATGATGAGAACCTTTTGTTTGAGGAGACGCTTCGTCATACGACGGAGGAGATTTCCCAGTTCCCTACGATCGTGGACCAGAAGGATTTTAGAAAAAAGATTATCACGGATCTGTTGGCAAGTAAGAACTTTGACATGAAGAGCCTTAACATGGTTGTTGGCCGCGGCGGCATGTTAAAGCCCATTCCCGGTGGTACCTACGCAGTGACGGATGACCTGCTTCATGACTTGGAGATCGGCAGGCAGGGACAGCATGCTTCTAATCTTGGCGGCATTCTGGCGAGAGAGATCGGTGATTCTCTTGGAATCCCTTCCTTCATCGTGGATCCCGTGGTTGTTGACGAGCTCGCTCCCGTTGCCCGTTTCTCCGGCGTTCCCGAGCTTCCCAGAACCAGCGTGTTCCATGCGCTGAACCAGAAGGCAGTTGCAAAGAGATATGCCAAGGAGATCGGCAAGCCTTACGAGACCCTTCGCCTGATCGTGGTTCACATGGGCGGCGGCGTTTCCGTTGGCGCTCACTTGAATGGCAAGGTTGTTGACGTATTTAACGCACTGGACGGCGACGGCGCATTCTCTCCCGAGAGAGCGGGCGCGGTTCCCGGCGGCGCATTGATCAAGATGTGCTTCTCCGGCAAGTACACCGAGAAGGAAGTATACTCCAAGATCGTTGGAAAGGGTGGCTTCAACGCTTACCTTGGCACCAACGACATGCGTGAGGTAACAAAGCGCGCAAATGCCGGCGATAAGCAGGCAGCTGCGGCAAAGGAAGCTTTCCTGTATCAGGTATCCAAGAACATTGGTTCCATGGCAGCAGTTCTGTATGGCAAGGTTGATCAGATCATCTTGACCGGCGGCATTGCTTACGGCGCGGACGTATGCGCGGCCATCAAGGAAAGATGTGGCTTCATCGCACCCTTCACCGTATATCCCGGCGAGGATGAGCTTTTGGCACTGGCGCAGGGCGGACTTCGCGTTCTTCGCGGCGAAGAGGAAGCAAAGCAATACTAATTCCATTATGATTTTGAAGAGCCCTGCCGGACGGCAGGGCTTTTTTCTCCTGACAAAACGTGTCACGGGGACGTTAAGAAAAAGATGACAGAAGCCGAAAAATCTGTTATGATAAAAAAAGTGAGTCCGTGAAGAAAGGACTCGCGGTAAACGTGTCAATAGACACGTCCCCGTGACACAAAACGTGAAATTGGAGGGTGAAGGTATGTATTCTGAGGGTAAGATTTACATGGGATTGGCAAACGGCGAAAGAGTTTATCTGCCGCTTAACATGTGCAACAGGCACGGTTTGATTGCTGGCGCGAGCGGTACCGGAAAGACGATCACGATGAAGGTAATGGCAGAGTCCTTTGCGGACGCAGGCGTTCCCGTATTTCTGTGTGACGTGAAGGGCGACGTGTCGGGCATGGCCACGGCCGGCGAACGAAACGAAGGCATGGAGAAGAGAATCGATAAGTTTGGAATCCGCGATGAATTCCAATACAAACCCTATTCCACCACGTTCTGGGACGTATACGGCGAAAACGGGCATCCCATCCGCGTGACGGTATCCGACATGGGTCCCGACCTTTTGAGCCGCCTTTTGGGCCTTTCCGAGGCGCAGGAGGGCGTTTTGAACATTGCATTCAAGATTGCCGATGACAAGGGGCTGCTTCTGATTGACTTAAAAGACTTGAAGGCACTCCTGAATTACTTAAGTGACCATCATGAAGAATTCCTTACGACGTACGGAAACATTACCGCACAGTCCATCGGCGGAATCATCCGGGCAATCCTGCCCTTAGAGAGCCAGGGCGGCGATCTTTTCTTTGGTGAGCCTGACCTTGACATATTTGACTGGATCCGCACCGACATGTACGGGAAGGGCATGATCAACATGCTTGACTGCGTGAAATTGGTGCATAATCCCAAGCTGTACGCCAGCTTTATGCTCTGGCTGATGGCGGAGCTCTTTGAGAGACTTCCCGAGGCAGGCGATGCCGACAAGCCCAAGCTTGTATTTTTCTTTGACGAGGCACACATGCTCTTTACGGACGCGCCGAAGGTGCTCCTTCAGAAGATTGAGCAGCTCGTGAAGCTGATCCGCTCAAAGGGCGTTGGCATCTATTTCGTAACCCAGAGCCCGAGTGACATTCCTGACTCCGTTTTGGCACAGCTCTCCAACAGGGTGCAGCACGCACTGAGGGCATACACTCCTGCGGAGCAGAAGGCCGTTCGCGCTGCGGCAACTTCCTTCCGCGCAAATCCGGAGTTTAAGACGGAGGAAGTGATCATGGAACTTGGCGTCGGTGAAGCGCTGACCTCCTTCCTCGACGAGAAGGGTATTCCCACGATTGTTCAGTACACCAAGATCATTTGCCCGCAGAGCCTGATGGCGCCCTGTGAGGATTCCGTGAGAAGAATGATGATGAAGGCTGACGGCATGAGCAAGTATGACGTCATGGTGGACAATGAGTCCGCTTATGAATTGCTCGCCGCGGCAAAGGAAAAAGCAGAGGAAGAGGCAAGGCTCGAGGCGGAGCGCGCGCAGCTTCAGAAGGAGCGCGAGGAGTGGGAGAAGCAGAAGGCGAAGGAAGAGGAAGAAGCCCGCAAGAAGCGCGAAAAGGAAGAGGAAGAGGCCCGCAAAAAGCGCGAGAAGGAAGAAGAGGCAGCCCGCAAGAAGCGTGAGAGGGAAGAGGAAGAAGCCCGCAAGAAGCGCGAGAGGGAAGAGGAAGCAGCCCGCAAGAAGAAGGAAAGGGAAGAAGAGGAAGCCAAGAAGAAAAAGGAGCGCGAGGAAGAGGCCAAGAAGAAAAAGAAGGATGCCGCAGCAGAGCGCAGAAAGGCAAAGATCGAGTCCCAACTCATCAGCACCGGCGGCCAGATTTTAAAGCGCGGACTTTTGAATACGCTGTTTAAGAAATAATTGTTCACATTTATTTAACGTGATTTTTATTGAAACGATCATAAAATTACGTTAAAATAGCCTTTGTATTTTGTAAAATAATGCGGCATCATGCCGTAAAAGCAGATAAGGAAAAGAAATGAAGATCGTTGAAAAGATTTTTGGAACTCACAGTGAAAGAGAGCTGAAGCGAATCTATCCCATCGTAGACAAGATCGAGGGAATGCGCGATGAGATGATGGCAATGTCCGATGAACAGCTCCGCGGGAAGACCCAGGAGTTTAAGAAAAGACTTGCCGACGGCGAGACCCTTGACGACATTCTTCCCGAGGCATTTGCCACGGTTCGTGAGGCTGCAAGGCGCGTGCTTGGGATGGAACATTTCCGCGTTCAGTTGATCGGTGGAATCATCCTTCATCAGGGCAGAATCGCCGAGATGAAGACTGGTGAAGGTAAGACCTTGGTTTCTACCGCACCTGCATACTTGAATGCGTTGGAAGGTAAGGGCGTACATGTTGTCACGGTCAATGATTACCTGGCAAAACGTGACTCGGAATGGATGGGACAGGTACATGAGTTCCTGGGCTTAAAGGTTGGCGTGGTGCTGAACTCCATGACGCAGGAGGAGAGACAACAGGCGTATGGTTGCGACATCACTTACGTGACCAACAACGAACTTGGTTTTGACTATTTGAGAGACAACATGGTCATCTACAAGGAACAGCTTGTTCTGCGTGGATTACATTATGCGATCATCGACGAGGTTGACTCAGTGCTCATCGATGAGGCGAGAACGCCTCTGATCATTTCCGGTGAAAGCGGGAAGTCCACTTCCCTGTATGAGATGTGCGACATTCTGGCCCGTCAGATGAAGCGCGGCGCCGACATGAAGGATCTGTCCAAGCTTGATGCCATCATGGGCATTGAACAGCAGGAGACGGGTGACTTTATCGTGAATGAGAAGGATAAGGTCATCAACCTGACGGCAGACGGCGTTAAGAAGGTGGAGAGATTTTTCCACATCGAAAACTATGCGGATCCCGAGAATCTTGAGATCCAGCACAACATCATCCTGGCCCTGCGCGCACACAACTTGATGTTCCGCGATCAGGACTACGTGGTGAAGGATGATCAGGTTTTGATCGTCGATGAATTTACCGGTCGTATCATGCCTGGAAGAAGATATTCCGATGGCCTGCATCAGGCAATCGAGGCGAAGGAGCACGTTAAGGTGAAGAGGGAGTCCAAGACCATGGCTACCATCACCTTCCAGAACTTCTTCAACCTGTTTGAAAAGAAGTGCGGCATGACCGGTACGGCACTTACCGAGGAAAACGAATTCCGTGAGATTTACGGCATGGACGTTATCGAGATACCGACCAATCGTCCCGTGGTCCGTCAGGACCTTCAGGATGCCGTTTACAAGACGAAGGAAGAAAAGCTTCACGCCATCTGTGATGCGGTGGAAGAGGCTCACGCCAAGGGACAGCCCGTCCTTGTTGGTACCATCAACATTGATGCCAGTGAGGAGCTCTCCAGACGACTTTCAAGGCGCGGCATTCCTCATAACGTCTTGAACGCAAAGTTCCATGAAAGAGAAGCGGAGATCGTTGCGGATGCCGGAATTCACGGCGCCGTAACCATTGCCACCAACATGGCCGGTCGTGGTACGGACATTAAACTGGACGACGAGGCAAAGGCTGCAGGCGGTTTGAAGATCGTTGGAACGGAGCGTCATGAGTCCCGCCGTATCGACAACCAGCTGCGTGGCCGTTCCGGCCGTCAGGGAGATCCCGGTGAATCCAAGTTCTACATTTCCCTGGAAGATGATCTCATGAGACTGTTCGGTTCCGAGCGCCTGATCAAGATCTTTAACGCCCTTGGCGTGCCGGAAGGACAGGAGATCGCGCACAAGTCACTGACAAATGCCATTGAATCCGCACAGAAGAAAATTGAGAATAACAACTTTAGCGTCAGAAAGAATCTGTTGGAATATGACCGCGTCATGAGCGAGCAGAGACAGATCATTTATGACGAGCGTCGCAGGGTGCTGGACGGCGAGAGCATGCGCGGCGTAATCTACAAGATGATCACGGACATCGTGGAGAATTCCGTGGACATCTGCATTAACGACGACATGGGCTTTGAAGACTGGAATTACACGGAGCTCAACACATTGTTGCTTCCCACCATTCCTTTGGAGCCCGTATCGGCTGAGAGAGTGAAAAAGCGAAAGAAGAATGATCTGAAGCAACAGCTGAAGGAAGAGGCCGTGAAGCTCTATGAGAGCAAGGAGGCTGAGTTCCCTGAGCCTGAAACGATCCGTGAACTGGAGCGCGTGATCCTGCTGAAGGTGATCGACCGCAAGTGGATGGATCACATCGATAACATGGAGCAGATGCGTCAGGGTATCGGCCTGCAGGCATATGGCCAGAAGGATCCCATCGTGGAGTATAAGATGGCCGGTTATGAAATGTTTGACGAGATGACGCAGAACATCCGCGAGGAAACCGTCCGCATCCTCTTCCACGCAAGAGTTGAGCAGAAGGTGGAGCGTGAACAGGTTGGTAAGGTGACTGGAACCAACAGGGATGAAACCGTGACAAAGGCGCCGAAGATGCGCCAGACCGCAAAGGTATATCCAAATGATCCCTGTCCTTGCGGATCAGGCAAGAAATATAAGCAGTGCTGCGGACGCAAAGCCTAAGAAAGTAGGTAAGATTTGTGGTTGAATTAGATCAAATGAAATCGGAGATCCTCACGTATGAAAAGCCATTGGCTGAAGTCAAGGCTTCCCTGGATTTGGACAACAAGGAGAAGAGGATCGAAGAGCTTCAAATGGACATGGAGGCTCCGGGCTTTTGGGATGATCCTGATCGTTCCAACATGAAGATGAAGGAGCTGAAAAACTTAAAGGACGTGGTGGATGAGTGCAAAAAGCTCTCCACGCAGTACGAAGACATTCTCACCCTGATCGAGATGGGCTATGAGGAAAACGAAGAGTCCATGATCCCTGAGATCCGCGCGGAACTGGACGAGTTCATTTCGGAATATGAGGAGCTCAGGATCAGTACCCTTCTCTCCGGAGAATATGACAAGAATAACGCGATCCTTAAGCTCAATGCCGGTGCCGGCGGTACGGAGAGCTGTGACTGGTGCAGCATGCTTTACCGCATGTATACCAGATGGGCGGAACGCAAGGGCTTTAGCGTTGAAGTGTTGGATTTCCTGGACGGAGACGAAGCGGGCATCAAATCCGTTACCTTCCAGGTGAATGGCATCAATGCGTATGGATATCTGAAGTCGGAGAAGGGCGTGCACAGACTGGTTCGCATCTCTCCCTTTAATGCGCAGGGAAAGCGCCAGACGTCCTTCGTGTCATTGGATGTTATGCCTGAGATTGAAGAGGATTTGGACGTAGACATCGATGAAAAGGATCTGCGCATCGATACGTACCGAAGCAGTGGCGCAGGCGGTCAGCACATCAATAAGACGTCATCCGCAATCCGCATCACGCACATTCCCACGGGCACGGTCGTGACCTGCCAGAACGAGCGTAGCCAGTTCCAGAATAAGGATAAGGCAATGCAGATGTTGAAGGCGAAGCTGTTCCTGTTAAAGCAGGAAGCCAACGTGGAAAAGCTTTCCGACATTCGCGGTGAAGTGAAAGAAATCGGTTTTGGAAACCAGATCAGATCCTACGTGTTGCAGCCCTATAAGCTGGTGAAGGATCTAAGAACGGACGTGGAGACGGGCAACGTGGATGCCGTGTTGGATGGCGCTTTGGATCCGTTTATGAACGGATATCTGAAGTGGCTGAGCATGGGTCAGCCGAAGTCCATATCCCAAGACATCGATTAATCATGCAAAAAGAAAACGCGAGGCAATCGTCTCGCGTTTTTATTATGCTATTGAAATTCATTATGCTTTTGCCGAAGGAGCGGTATTATGCGGGATCCGCGGGCTTCATGACGTCCAGATAGTACAAAGCCATTGTTACGTGATAATAGGGGATCAGCCAGAACAGGCCAAGTCCAAACGTTAGCAGGCATATAACAAACAAAGGCAGGAAGCTAAGCCGCACGTAAAACAGCTGCTTCTTTTTTCCTTTCATGATCTGGACGCTTTTCTTAAGAATTTCCTTCGTGGAAAGCTCAGGATAGTCCAACATGACGTAATAGGATTGCGACAATGCCAAGGATATCGGAAGATAAATTGCGATCAGGAAAAGCTGTATGACGCCGAAAAGAAGCAATTCCGTTGTGTTTAGACTAAAACCTTGGTCACGAAGGTCCAAATACACGTCCGCCGGCAGGTAGCATAAGAAAGACAGAAGGGTCAATACGCCGGACAAACGCAAGGATTTTCCAAAATCATGAAAGTATCCGTACGTAAGGTCAAACGTGTAAAAGGGATGGTTGGTAGTAAGGTTCAGAAAGAAAAGGCATATGCCAAGATGAAGGACGTTCAGCACGATGGACAGCAGGAAAGGCAAGAGATAGGAAAGAACGATAATGCCGA
Source organism: Acetatifactor sp. (assembly GCA_024693365.1). Classification (GTDB taxonomy): domain Bacteria; phylum Bacillota; class Clostridia; order Lachnospirales; family Lachnospiraceae; genus Acetatifactor. The sequence goes on from JAILLF010000058.1 coordinate 112,525, forward strand.
TACTGCCGGCTGAAAGCTTCAAAAGGTTGATCAGGGACAGGCAGATGCTTTGGTTCAAATTAAAGGTGAAGCGGTTGAAAAGAATCGAGATCAAGCCCGCAAAAAGCAAAGCCATGATGGCAAAGTAGTATTTGCCCGCCATGACGTTCTTGGCCGTGTTTTTTAAGATGGTGCACTTCGCTGACGTTTTCATGAAGTATTCTCCGTCTCTTTTTGATTACTGCGCGTTTAACATCTCGTCTAGATTGATGCCGTAAAGGTTCTGGTAGGTTTCCTTCATCTCTGCATAGAACGCGGGATCCGTCATCATGGGAATGACCATGGTGATGAGTGCGTAGGACAAAATGATCACACCCATAAAGATTCCAAGGAAGGAGAGTGCCGCACCCCACCAGCTTGAAGAGGGAAAGGGCCGGTCTTCCCTGCGTGAGAGCGTGGCAAACAGGATTCCCAATCCGCCGTTGATCAGGGGAAGGAATCCCGTAAAAAAAGTCAACGCGGAGAGAAATCCAAAGACTAGGGAAGCAGTGGCAAAAGCTCGTATGCTGCTATTGTTGATTTCAGATGGATTCATAGGCTTTTCTCCTTATACCCTTTTACTCTAGCACGAATTCCGTGGGAAAGCAAATAGAAGTAAATGAAATAATTATAAAATTGATTTCTTGCGATTGATTTGGTATAATAGTCAATGGATTTTTATCACTAACGGAAGGGTAAGAAAGATGGACGTAATTGCAAAAATCACGGAAGAATTACAGGTTCAAAAATGGCAGGTGGAAGCAGCGGTTAAGCTGATCGACGAGGGAAACACGATTCCCTTCATTTCCCGTTACCGTAAAGAGGCAACGGGATCCTTAAATGACGAACAGCTTCGTAACCTTCATGAGCGCCTGGTATATTTGAGAAACTTGGAAGAGAAGAAGGAGCAGGTACTCAACAGCATTGCCGAGCAGGGAAAGCTGACGCCTGAGCTGGAGGAGAAGATTAAGGCTGCCCAGACCATGGTTGTCGTTGAAGATTTGTACAGGCCTTACCGTCCGAAGAGAAAGACCAGGGCCAGCGTTGCTAAGGAAAAGGGACTGGATGGCCTGGCTGAATATCTGTTGGCACAGAATGCGACGGAGCCTCTGGAGAAGGAAGCGGAAAAATACGTCACCGGAGAGGGCGTGCCTGAGGAGAAGCAGGTGAAATCCGTAGCCGAGGCATTGCAGGGTGCGAAGGACATCATTGCCGAGTCCATTTCCGACGAGGCGGAGCATCGCCTGTACATCCGTAACGCAACGGTTGAAGAGGGCATTGTCACCAGCGTTGCCAAGGATGAAAAGCAAGAGAGCGTTTATGAGATGTATTATAACTTTAGCGAGCCCGTAAAGAAGCTTGCGGGACACAGGGTTCTTGCGCTGAACCGCGGCGAGGCGGAGAAGATCCTGACCGTAAAGGTGGAGGCTCCAACGGAGCGCATTTTGCGTTATCTGGAAAAGAAGACCATTACTTCTGACAATGAATTTACGACGCCGGTTTTGAAGGAGGTTTGTCAGGACAGCTACGAGCGTCTGATTGCTCCTGCCATCGAGCGAGAGATCAGAAGCGACCTCACGGAGAAGGCCGAGGACGGTGCCATTGACGTATTTGGAAAGAATCTGGAGCAGCTTCTCATGCAGCCTCCCATTGCCGGAAAGGTTGTTTTGGGATGGGATCCCGCGTTCCGTACGGGTTGTAAGCTGGCGATCGTGGATGCCACGGGTAAGGTTTTGGACACAAAGGTCATTTACCCGACGGCGCCGCAGAATAAGGTGGAAGAAGCGAAATTTGAACTGAAGAAGCTGATTAAGAAGTATAACGTGGATCTGATCTCCGTTGGCAACGGCACGGCATCCCGCGAATCCGAGCAGGTAATCGTGGATCTCTTAAAGGAGTTGGACCGTCCCGTGCAGTACGTAATCGTGAACGAGGCAGGCGCGTCAGTTTACTCTGCAAGTAAATTGGCGACGGAAGAGTTCCCGCAATTTGACGTTGGACAGCGAAGCGCGGCATCCATCGCAAGAAGACTGCAGGATCCGCTGGCAGAGCTTGTAAAGATCGATCCGAAGTCCATCGGCGTTGGTCAGTATCAGCATGACATGAACCAGAAAAAGCTTGACGAGGCGCTTGGCGGCGTCGTGGAGAGCAGCGTGAATAAGGTCGGCGTGGACGTCAACACGGCATCCGCTCCGCTTCTTGAGTATATTTCCGGCATTAATAAGACCATCGCCAAGAATATCGTGGATTATCGTGAACAGAACGGTAAGTTTACAAATCGCCGCCAGCTCCTGAAGGTTCCGAAGCTTGGACCTAAGGCATTTGAGCAGTGCGCAGGCTTTATGCGCATTCTGGACGGTGAGAACCCCTTAGATGCCACCAGCGTGCATCCTGAGTCCTATGAAGCGGCTGAGAAGCTTCTGGACAAGCTTGGACTTACCATGGATGACGTAAGGGCGATGCAGAAGAAGGCGGCAGAAGATAAGAAGCTTGGACGCACGGCAAAGGCTGACGGCGCAAAGGCAGCCGGCGGCGCTCAGAATGCACAGGGAAAAAAGCAGGACAAGAGACAGGGCAAGCAGCTTGTGGTAAAGAATACCAACACTTCCATGGGTAAGGCACTTGCCGCAGCCATGGGGAATTTCGTGGTTGCAGCGCCTGAGGAGAAGGCTCCCGCGAAGGTGGCAAACGTGACGGAGAAGCAAAACGCAGGTGAAGCAGTTGTTGCATCCGGGCTTGAAAAGCGCGTAAAGGATAAGGAAGCACTTGCAAAGGAGCTTGGCATTGGCGAGATCACGCTGACGGACATCCTGAAAGAGCTTGAGAAGCCCGCGCGTGACCCCAGAGAGGACATGCCCAAGCCCATTCTTAGAAGCGACGTGCTTGACATGAAGGACTTAAAGCCCGGCATGATCCTGAAGGGAACGGTGCGCAACGTCATTGACTTTGGCGTGTTTGTGGACATTGGCGTGCATCAGGACGGTCTGGTACACATTTCCCAGATCACCGACCGCTACATCAAGCATCCGCTTGAGGCAGTCAGCGTTGGAGACATTGTGGAGGTGCAAGTCCTCACCGTGGACGTGGCAAAGAAGAGAATCGGACTTACCATGAAGATTAAGCCACAGGCATAAGAGAGTATTGTGTAAGTGCCTAGGGGGCGGTTCACCTACTTCTAAACGGCTCGAGCAGTTCTAAATTCATCGTTCGCAACGTAAAAGGCGGCGCTATAAAAGATGGCGCCGCCCACGTAGCTCCGATTCATTAAGAACTGTCGGCTAATTGTTTAGAAGCAGGGGAACCGCCCCCCTGGCACTTTTTAGTTTTACGGGCCTTCTGGGCCTTGGGGTTCAAGAATGGGGCTGCGAAGGCCGGTTAGGTCGTAGGCGGGTTTTACGCTGTCGCCCATGATCTCGTCGGCCCATTTCTTAAGGTCAGTCACGTAGAGGTTCTTGTGTCCCCAGCTGCGGATGCCATGCTTGTCGGCCACTTCCTGCTGATATTCCTCTAAGAGGTAGATGGCCTTGAAGCGCAAGGGACCGGCTGAGTATTGGCATACAAGGGGAATGCTTCCCGTCTTTTCCCCGTCGATCGCGACGGTTCCGTCATCCTGCATGCGGAAGGTGACCCAAGCCATGTTCTCAAGCATGGAAATGGGATCCTGCTGGGTGGACACGTAATTCCCAAGGGAGTAATAGCAAAGGCATTCGTTTCCATTGTCGGCCTTTACCCATTCCACGGGCTGCGTGACGTGAGGGTGTGCGCCGATGATCAGATCCGCACCGGCCTCCGTCATTTGCTTTGCAAAGTTTTTCTGATATTTGGAGGGCGTCGTGGAATACTCAGCACCCCAGTGCGGGAAGACAACGACGGCGTCTGCTATTTTGTCAGCTGCTGCAATTTCTTCCAAGACCTTGGGATGAATCTCGGTGAAATTCAAATGTCCGTTTTTCTCATCCCAGTTACACAGCACGTCCATTCTGCCGCGCGCATAGGCGGGAAGAGTTTCAAAATTGGGACCGTAGGTGTAGTTCAAAATGGCAAGGGTAATGCCATTCTTTGTGATCAGTGGAATGTAATCTTCCATGGGGAGAGGCGTTCCGTCTTCCGTCTCATGACGGTCATGTAATCCCACCATCAAGATTTCAGGGTGCTGTTTCCAATAGTTAATACAGTGCTCAACGCCAGATTGCTTTTGGTCGAGCGTGTGGTTCGTGGCCTGCAGCACGACGTCAAACCCGGCGTTTACAATGGCATCGCCAACTTCCGTGGGAGAGTTGAAATAAGGATATCCGGAGAATCCAAGCTCGTTTCCTCCAAAGATGGTCTCCTGATTGATCACGCTCACGTCAGCGAGGTCAATGAAGTCCTTTATGTCTTCAAACAGAAAATCATAGTTTCTGGTGCCATCTTTATTCTCGCCCGTATGGACGATTCCCATGTGCATAAGATTGTCTCCGAGGGCCATCAGCGTAAGCTCCGGCGCCTGCGTTGGCTCCGGCGTGGGTGCAATTGTGGGCTCAGGCGTCTCGATGGGAGCGGCCGTAACGATTGGTTCTCCGATGATTGCTGACGCGGCGGAACTGCCGGAGGGAAGCGAATCGGGGTCTTTGGATTCAGTACATCCGGCAAGTGCCGCGCTGCAAAGAAGGAAAAGCGCAGCACCTGCGGTGCATAGACGTTTACTTAAGTGCTTTAACATGATTCATAATCCTTTGTATACGTAATTCTATTTAATTATTCTTAATCAGAGAATCGTCCAACTTGCCGTAATCTTCGATAGGATTGTCGGCGCAGAACACGTTCTTCAGATTCGGAAGATTTTCAAGAGGAGCCAAACTGGTAAGAATGTTTCTTTCCAGATGGACGTTAACTAATTCGGTGAGCGAGGATGCCCAGGATAGGTCGCTTAACCTGCAATTCGTCAGTTCTAAGTAATTGAGATTCTCGAGTTTGCCAATCACGGAAAAATCTTGAACCAAGTCTGCATCCGTAATCGTAAGGAGACTTAGGTCCGGGCAAGACGTCAAGGCAGAAATGTCTGTCAGCATGCCATTACCCAGAATTTCGAGGCTGATAAGATGGGGCATACCCTCCAAAAAATTAAGGTCAGTAAAAAATGGCGCTTCGATGGTGAGCTGTTCTAAGGTGCTAAGCGGCTTTAGGAATGAATAGTCAATGGGAGCCCCCGGAACGGTAATGGTAAGGGATTTTAGGTTAGGAATCCGGCTAACGTAATCCTCATTTAATAGGTTGTTTGCGTGGATGCTTAGAAATTGGAGGGAAGGAAATTCCTCAATGCCCCTCACGTCTAAGTCGCCTTCCGTGGTAAGAAATAAGTATTCTACAAAGCGGGTATCAACAATGCTTAGCAGCTCAACAGGGGTGTTGGAGCAGCCAAGAACGTAGAGGTCGTTTAATCCCAACAGATCTCCGGGTGAGAGGATCACGTCACTGCCTTCTGCAATAAAGACTTGCAGATGGCCAAACAGGCATAATTCAGAGCTGTCAAATTTAGCGCAGGTAATTTCAAAAATGTCGGTCGTGCCATCTGCGAGGGAGTACTGGCCGTAATTTACTGATTCTGTGGGAAAGTAATAAATCTCCGTAATGCTTAGACAGTCATCTGCGGTGACTTCGCCAATCGTCTTGGAAGTTGCCTGGCACAGAAGCTCCTGCAGGAACGTCTCCGGCGCAGTCTTTCCTTGGAAGGTAGAAAGCACGTAATCCGGCGTAACGTGTGAGACGTTGACGATGGGGTAGGACTCCTTTGCAGGGGAATCGGTTTCATCCTTGCCGGCCTTTCTTTCGGACGCGGAGCTTTCCGATTCCGTGCTGAAATTCCGGAAGAAATCCATAATGTCGCTCCTGTCGCCAAAGAAGCCTTTAAAGATGCTGGACATTGAAGCTATGGCGGCGATGATAAAATAACACACAAAGATGATAAACAGGAATTTCCCTACGGAAATTTTCTTTTTCGAAGAACGGTGCTGATACGCGGAGGAAGACGCCTGGCGGCGCTGCTCTAATGCGTTTGAGAAGGTCTGCGTTGCCGCCTTGCCATAGCCGGACGAAGTCTGCTTACTTTGGGAGGAGTAAGTGGATCTCGCTTGATTTCCCTGAGAGGAGTAGGTGGATTTCGCCTGATTACCTTGAGAAGAATAGGCAGATCCGGACGTACTCTTTGAGGAGGAATACGTCGTACTTGACGATTTGCCTCCCTGAGACGAAGTATAGCCGGTGCTGTAACTTGTTTTCTTATTATAACTCTCATAACTGTTGTGATTATGATCGTCGTAGACATAAGGAATGCGATCCTCGCAATACTTGTATCCGCATTCAGGGCAAACCAGATCGTGCCCAACGGAATTCATTTTGGTAAAACAAACGGGACAAGTGATCTTTTGTGCCATGGCTTTCTCCTTTCCGTAAATAGTATAGGGACTATATTGGGATTGCTTTTTTTTAACTTCCATTTTGCCGAAAATATGTTATAATACAAAACGGCGCTATTTCTATTTTATAACAGAAATCCTTATTTTCCAATAGAAAATGGAAAAATCGCGTGAAATTGAGCGAAAAACAAGGAAAAGGATTTCTTATAAGTAAGAAAAACGGGTAGGAAAATTTAGAAACGTCGTAATAAAAAACTTTGAAATGACGTAAGAATGGGCTTGACAGGAGACGCAACATATCCTATAATATCCCAATGTGACGATGTATCAGAATGCCTAGCCAAAGCCCCGGCGAAGCATTTTAAGATAGAATCAGGTCGCTTTTCAAGCTTGCCGTTTCGTGGCCGGACATCTGCGGGACCGCAAGGCGAGAAAGCAAACAGCTCTTAACAAAATAATGGAGGAAATCGCAATGAAGACTTTTATGGCAAGTCCTGCTACCATTGAAAGAAAATGGTACGTGGTAGATGCTACCAATATGACTCTGGGCCGTCTGGCTTCAGAGGTTGCAAAGGTTCTGAGAGGTAAGAA
>JAILLF010000013.1 GCA_024693365.1 Acetatifactor sp.
TTGGAGAACGAAGAAGAGATTTACGTACGAGATTTTTCCGTAAGGCTTTTTCGAGATTCCAAAAGGGTGGAAAAGCTCGCATCCAAAGCCAAGGCGTTGCTGTTTCAGTATAGTGGCGATGCGTTCGTGGAAAAGGAAAACGTGCTAGAAGAGTGTGGTGTCGTGAATACGCCAACCTATATCTGTATGAAAGGTAACGCAAAGTTACATTTGCGAGATCAGATGATTGATCTTTCAAGGATGCAGGGAGACATTGCACTTTCCACCGCTTCCCTAAAGGAAGTAACAAGAGTTGAGATATGTGGCAAAAGGGTTTTGACCATCGAGAATCTGACAACCTTTCATGATTATTCCGTAGAGAAAGATGGCGATTTTGTAATCTATCTCGGAGGCTTTCATAATCGTACCAAGAGGGATTTTTTAAAATTCCTGTACCAAGATAATCCCATGCAAAAATATCGGCATTTCGGTGATATTGATGCCGGGGGATTTTACATTTTTGAACATCTCAAAAAGAGGACGGGAATTCCGTTTGAGACGATTCACATGAATGTGTCAACCTTGAAAAGACACGCTGTGGATTGCAAAAGGTTGACGGAAATCGACAGGAAGAGGATTACACACCTTTTGGAATTATTGTTGACAAGGCAATCTCAGGAAAGCAATACAGAGGATTATTCAGAGACCCTTAGGTACATGTTGGAGCATGATTGTAAATTGGAACAGGAAGCTCTTCATCAGGAGACAATATGAAAAAAATCAGCAAATCATTTGAATTTACGATATTGGTCTGGTGGATTTTGGCGGCGGAAGTAGCGTTTTTACTGTTGCTGATCGTTTTCCATTTCCCGGGATTATTGAAATTTCAGGGATTTCGAAGAGAAGGAACGATGCAGACGATTCAGCTCCTTGACGCTGACGTTGTGCGAAACGAGTCCTCCCGGCCTTATGTGCGGGTAAAGTGTAAAGCCGTGCTCGATGGCATGGAATACGAATTCTTCGTTAAATTGGACGACATTAGAGAAGGATTTAGCTTATCCCAGATTAATAAGTTGACGGAGGATATGGCGGAAATAGAGGGATATTTGTATAGCTCGGGTAACAGAAAAAACTTCTATTTTTCCAGCAGTATTTACAAGAAAGAAGAGTTTTTGCTTAAAAAACTAAAAGAGGAATTGGATTTTTTCTCAGAGACGGCAACGTGGATCCGAAGGATTTGTTACTTGATTTTTGGAATTATCACTGCCATAAAGCTTTCTCCTTCGCCTAAGCGGGACTGGAGCCGTTATGGGCATAAGGTGAATGATCAAGGGGATAAGTATACAAACAGGGCGATCAAAAATAATCCGGAATACAGTTTGCAGGAGAAAAAAATCTTTGCCCAGAATTACCCGTGGGAGATCGTAGACGTCGCAAAGGCACTTCGGTCCGGTGTTGTCAGAGTCTCCGAACAGCAGGTGAAGGCACTTCAGGGAATGGCCCTTAAGAAAACGAAGAAAAGCGATCCCGAGGAGGAAGAGTGGTTTTACGGCAGATCCGTCATGACGGAGCTTTCGACAACCAGTCCCGCGGACGCGATTTATCGAATTTACAGGGAAGGGCATTTTGAAGAAGAAATTTTGGAACCTGAGGAAAAGCTTCCCGCGGAGCAAGAGTTAGAAGGACCGATCCTGAGTGATCATGCCGTGGCAAGGGAAGCGGTTTTACTCAGAGCGGAAGCAAAAAAGTTATTTCAGAAAAAGAGAAAGCTCCTTTTGGCGGAACGTACGAGAGAAGGCGATTTTACGTTGCATCAGATCGAGCCGGATTATTTTATGGTCCGTGAACTGCCGGGAAATTACGTGTTGCTCATCAAGGAAAAGGACGTCATTGGCGTCTATGAAAACATTTTGAAAAATGAAGGGAATCCAATCATGCGCGAGTGTGATCAGCGCATGAAAAAGATCCGCAGGGAGGAGATATTTTACCACTGCAAGCAGTACGCCTTGTTCTTTGTGTCCTTGATTTTGTTAGTGATTGCATGGAATTTCACGTGGACGTGGTTTACGTTCACGGCGGCAGGAGTTTATATGATTGCCGTGCATACCTATAAAAGATTTGCCCTTTCCGTTGCGAAAGAGTATGAGAAAAGGCACGGAAGACTCATTTTCGAAGGTTTATTCCGCGTAAGATGGGGCATCCCCTATACGATCCTAAAGATCATCGCAGTGTGTTTGCTGATCGGGAAATACGTATGTAACAGCGTGGGTTAAAGGAAAAGCGCAGTAGCCTAAGTCAGGCCAGCTGCGCTTTTTGCATGTTGTAGTAAATTCCCTTTTTCTCCATCAGCTCCGCATGGGTGCCGCGTTCCGCGATCTCGCCGTCATGGATGACCAGGATCAGGTCGGCGTTCATGATGGTGGAGAGGCGGTGCGCGATGGCGATGATCGTGCGCTTGCCCGCAAGCTCACCGATGGCTTTTTGGATCTGTTGCTCCGTGCGTACGTCCACGGAAGCGGTGGCCTCATCCAACACGATAATAGGACTGTTTCTTAGAATGGCGCGGGCAATGGCTACGCGCTGTTTTTGTCCGCCGGAAAGGCGAAGGCCGCGCTCGCCGACCTGCGTTTCGTACTTGTCAGGCATGTGGAGAATATCCTCGTGAATGTTCGCAGCCTTTGCGGCGGCCTCGATCTCCTCGCGGGTTGCATCAGGACGGGCATAGCCAATGTTTTCAGCGATGGTCCCGTTGAACAGGAAGGTGTCCTGAAGCACGGGCGATATATTATGCCGAAGGCTCTCGAGCGTAACATGTTTGATGTCCTGTCCGTCGATCAAGATCCTGCCCTCGATGGGATCGTAGAATCTTGAGATCAACTGGGTTGCCGTGGTTTTTCCGACGCCCGTGGGGCCGACAAGCGCTACCATCAT
>JAILLF010000026.1 GCA_024693365.1 Acetatifactor sp.
TGGGTTGAGTTTTGCCTGCAAAATTGGTAAAATGTCTAGGAGAGGAATCTTTCGATGCATGAAGGAGCGCAGAATGAGAAGCATTTTGGTGGTAGATGACGATCAGGCGATCAATAAGATGGTGCGGGAGTACCTTGTGAGCAAGGGCTATCGCACGGATGGCGCATATTCCGGGACGGAAGCAGTCATGTGCCTGGAGAGGAACCGGTATGAGCTGGTTGTCTTGGATCTGATGCTTCCCGGGATGACGGGGGAGGAGGTCCTGGATTATATTGTCAAGAATTGTCCGACGCCCGTGATCGCATTGTCGGCGAAGGATGACGTGGCGAGTAAGCTGGTGCTTCTAAAGGGCGGCGCGGAGGATTACGTGACAAAGCCTTTTGATCCGGAGGAACTCCTTGCGAGGATTGAGATTGTGCTGCGGCGCAATCACGCGGTACCCGCAAAGAGGATACTTTCCTATGGAAACCTGGAGCTGGATCCCGAGGCAAAGAGTCTTACGCAGCTGGGCCAGTCCGTGGCGCTGACGAAGAACGAATTTGCCATTTTGGAAATGATGATGGAGCGTCCTTCCGTTGTGTTTACGAAGGAGATGATCTATGAAAAGCTCTGGAATGAACAGCCGGACGCCAGCGATAACACGATCAGCGTTCACGTCAGCAACATCCGGAAGAAGCTTTCCGTGCTTGAACCGGACCGCTCCTATGTTAAAACCGTCTGGGGCATTGGATTTAAGATGGATTCTTTATGAATTCCTTAAACTTTTGTAAATGATTTTCTTAAACTCTTCCCGTATTCTGAGAGTTGTAAAGAGCAAAACCCGTTGAAGATAAAGGAAGGTTTAAGGAGGTAAACATATGTTAAACGCAATGAGGGCTTCATTTTACAAGATGTTTCGCGACAAGGCTTTTGGAATTTGCCTGATTGGGACGGCAGGCTGGGCGCTGATCGTGATCATGGCGCAGGTGCTTACCAGTCATGCGCGCGGCATTGATGACGTGTCACAACTGGCAAACCGCTGGTATGGGTTTCTGGGTTTGCACGTGATAGAAGTTCCGCTGATCGTAAGTGCCGTGCTTCTGTTCTCGGGTGAATTCCGTGACAAATCCTGGAAGCTTTTGATCGCAAAGGGAATCTCCAAGTCCAGCTACTTTTTTTCCAAGCTGATCAGCATGCTTTGCCTAACCGTGATCATTAGTTTCATATCCATTTTGACGTTGGCAATTTGCAACGTGGCTTTGCTTCATGCGACGATAAACGCGGCATACGTGGGAAACGTGATTAAATTCTTTGTGGGAGAGACCGCGGCGCATTTTTCCATCGCAGTCCTGATCATCACCTTGATTTGCATCATTAAGCGCGGTGAGATTGCTTCAATCATTAGTTTGTTTTTGATGGTGTTCGGTTACGTGATGCTTTCAGGCGTTGAAAAAGCGTTTTCCTTAGGAGAGGTGATCACGGATTTCTGGGCCTTTTCCCAGACGGCATTTGTGGAGTTTGACGGTCCCGTTGCCTGGGGAAGGATATTGATTTCGTTTCTAGGACATCTGGTGATCTGCAGCTTGGCCGCAATTGCTTTCCTGAGCCGTAAAGACATAGATTGACTGGTTTTTGCAATGTAAAACTTTATAAATTCCTTAAACATTTTTGAAAGCTTTCCTTAAACTCTCACGGGATAATGATCTTAAAAGAGGTTGCAGACGAAGGGAGAAAAAAGATGAGCAACATTGTAAAAACAAAGGCACTGACGAAGAAATATCATGGGTTTGCCGCCGTGGACGGCGTAAACATGAGCATAGAAAAGGGCGACGTATACGCACTGATCGGCGAGAACGGCGCAGGAAAATCCACCTTGATGAAAATGCTGAGCGGTCTTGCCGCTCCAACCTCAGGAGAGGTAATTCTGTTCGAGGACAGGCACCCGGAGGTGGCGCGTTTCCGCATGGGTTGTCTCATAGATTCCCCGGCACTGGATTCGAGACTTACCGTACGCGACAATCTGGAAATGTTTTCCAGGGCATTTGGCTGCCATAAGGAGGGAGAGGTGGACCGGATCCTGGAGCTGGTTGGCATGAAGGCTAACGCCAACAAGGTCATTAAGAAGACCTCTCTTGGCATGAAACAAAGACTTGCGATCGGCATTGCGCTTTTGGGTTCCCCTGATTTCCTGATCCTTGACGAGCCCATGAATGGACTCGATCCCATGGGAATTCAGGAGATTCGTCAGCTCTTAAAGAAGCTGAATGCGGAAAACCAGACGACGATCCTGATTTCGAGCCATCTCTTGGACGAGGTGTCCAAGGTGGCGACCCGCTATGGATTTATGAAGGCCGGCCATTTGATTCAGGAGCTTTCCAATGAGGAGCTGGAGGAGAAGAGCAAGACCTGCTTAAGACTTAAGGTTTCTGATACTGCGAAAGCAGCCATGGTCTGTGAAAAAGAGCTTGGCACGGACAATTATGAGGTGATCGATGCCGAGTACGTAAGACTTTTTGATTACGTGGATGAGTCTGCGAAGGTTGTTACGGCGATGGTGCGCGGCGGCGTGGAAGTGGATGAGATGGTGCGCGTGGGCGAGAGCCTGGAAGAGTTCTTCAACAATTTGATGACGGCGAGGGAAGAGCAATGAAAAACATGATCAGAGCCTCTTTCTATAAGCTGTTTCACGACAAGGCGACGTGGATCAGCCTTGCCGGAACTGCGGCGTGGTCGCTTTTTGTCAGCGTGATGCTGACTTGGATTGCAGACGGAAAGCTCGACGCGTCGGATGCCGTAGTAGCAGAAAAATACTGGAGAGATTTTATGGGTTACCACGCCGTGATGGTACCACTCCTGGTAAGCTCCATTGTGCTGTTTACTTCGGAGTTTAAGGATAAGTCCTGGAAACTATTCGTGGCAAAGGGGATCTCCAGGGCGGGCTATTACTTTTCCAAATTGCCCTGCATCTTGACGCTTGCCGTAATGATTAGCTTTGTTGCCATTGCATTTGGCGCGGCCTACGGCGTGGTTATGTTGGGAATGCGGTATGACGCGACCTTTGCAGTCCTTTTGATAAGATATTTTATTCTGCAGTCGGTTGCTCACGGCACCGCAGCGGTTTTGATCCTGACGATCTATTTTTTGATAAAGATCAGTGAAGTGTCATCCTCGGTCAACACGGTCCTTTTGATGTTTGGAACTATGGCACTTTCCAAAATCGAGAAGGCCTTATCGCTTGGCGACGCCCTGACGGGTGGCTTTGCCTTTGCACAGCCTTTGCGCGTGAGCTTCGTAGGCGCGGATGAATGGATCCGGATTTTGATTGTTTTCGCGGCGTATTTTGCGGCATGCAGCCTGGCAGTCATCCTGTTTGGCGTGCGCGGCGACGTGGAATAAAGACTTAAGGAGGGAAAGAAGTGAGCTTGGAGACGGGAATCATAATGACAATTCTGGGGCTCCTTTGCCTCCTTCTGTTTTTTTGCCTGATCTTCATGCGGCGGCAGATTATTAGACTCAGGCAGTTTGTGGAAACTTTGCAGGAGGGCGATACGTCAATCACGGTTCCGGTTGATTTTCAGACGCCGGAGATAGGGAAACTGGTGGATGAGATCAATCTTCTCGTGGATCAGTACCGAAAGAGCATTGCGGAGTTAAGGCACAAGGATGAGACCATCAAGGAGACCATCACGAATCTTGCGCACGACGTGAGAACGCCGCTGACTTCCATTGAAGGATATGCAAAGATTCTAAAGAATTCCGGCAATCTTTCGAAGGGTGACTTGGAGGCGGTTGAGACCATATTAGAGCGGTCGGACACCTTAAAGCGACTCTTGAACCAGCTCTTTGACTTTGCAAGGCTTGAGTCAGATTCCTTTGAATATCACGAAGTGTCGTTAGACTTAAATGCAATTCTCCGGAAGACGGCGGTTTCGTTCTATTCAAATTTTGAGGCAAAGGGAGAAGAGCCTGAGATTCAGATTGCGGACGAAGAGTTCCGGTGCATGGCCGATCCGGATGCCGTGACGCGAGTCTTCTCCAACATTATCTTCAATGCATTGGTGCATGGAAAAACGAACTATTCCATAGCCTCCTGGCAAGAGCCGGAGGCTTATGCCTTTTGTTTCCGAAATGATGCGGGGGATATTGCATTGGAGGATTTGGACAGGCTGTTTGACCGGTTCTTTACGACGGACAAGTCGCGTTCCAAAAAGACAACGGGGCTGGGACTTGCCATTGCGAAAAAGATTGTGACGCACATGGGCGGCGAGATCAAGGCAGAATTAAAGGACGGATTGTTTGGGATCGTGATCCGGATTCCGAAAGGGTGAGGACATGTGGATGATCAAGCATATTTTTGACGGTGATTTTGGATGTGAGGAACGGGCGCCGGGGCAGGAAGAAATGATGGTTTCGGTGACTGTTGAGAATGATCAGGGGGAAGTAAAATACGTAACGGTTGCAGATGCATGGCTTACGGAGCAAGGGCTCGACGAGGGCAGCATCTGGCCGGAAAGGGAGGAAAAAGCAATGCTAATGGAAAAGACGCTGGGGGAAATCTTGGAGGATCCAAGGATCGCGCAGATTGCGCCGGATGCGATCAGTAAGTGGGACCTGTCGAAAGAAGAATTCTACAACTGGACGCTGCAGGAAATTGCCGACAAGATGGGTTGGGGCATCCTGGAATTTGGTTTTACCAGATTGTTTGAGATCGCGGACAGAGGCCAGTATTATTATCCTTTGTATTCCGCCGAAGAATGCAAGGAAGCGCCTGAGAAGGTGGGGAGAAACATCGTTTATTTCCCTTCGGACAGCGCAGGTTCCGCAGACAGGCCTTTTATCTTTTTGGTTCCGGGAGGTGGATTTGTCAATGTCTGGAGCCTTACGGAGGGCTGGCCGGTGGCAAGGCATTTTAATGAGCTGGGGTACAATGTATTCATCCTGACTTATCGTGTATCCACGGAAGCTTCTGCCGTAAAGGCCATGGATGACATGGCGCGCGCCATGGAGATCATCAAGGAAAACAAGGATCAGTTTGGCGTGGATCCGGACAAATATATCACCTGCGGATTCTCGGCGGGCGGATATATCATATGCCTTTGGAATACGGAGAAAGGCTATGCGGCATATGATCTCGCAAAGCCCAAGGCATGCTTCCCCATCTATCCCGCAACCTCCTATCGTTTGCTAAGCGAGAAGAACTGGGCGGAAGACGAGGACAAGGATGAATTTGCATGTAGCGGCCTGGGCTGTACCATGGAGGAAGCTTGTAACAGCTGCTTTGAGATCCCTTCTCACGCGGAGGGCTTCCCGCCGACGGCGATTTTCGTTGCGGCCGGGGATGAATTGGTGAATCCGGAGCATTCCAAGATGCTGGCGAGAGCGCTGGATCAGTTGGGGATCCCGTGCAGGCTGGAGATTGGCCCGACGGGTGGACACGGCTTTGCCGACGGCACGGGCATGTGCATGGAAGGCTGGCCCAAACGCGCCATCGCATGGTTCGAGCAGCAATGAGCAAAAAAGAACCGTCCCCAGTGGCACATGGAGGTGGATATGAGGGAGATCTGCAGGGAATTCATACAGAGCGATATCTTTGGCATTGTCCCGTTTGGCGACGGGCACATCAATGACACGTACCGCGCGACGACAAGCGACGGGGTTTATGTCCTGCAGCACGTGCGAAAGGCCATTGATATTGGGAAGCTGGAGCACAATTACAAGCTTTATGCCGGCGCGTGCGAAGCCGCTGGTCTATACTTCCCGACCTGGTTGAAAAACCGTGCAGGAGCATATTTCTTCGCGGATCCAAGCGGCGAGCACTGGAGAATGTATCCGTGGATCGAGGGCGAGGTTTTGGAAGCACCTCTTTCTGAAGAAGCGTTGATCGCCTGCGGGCGAGGCCTTGCAAGGATCCATGCGACCTTGCAGACCATTTCGGAGAAGCCGCAGGCGACCTATCCCATGTTGCGTGACCTGTCGTATTATTATGATCGGTACCTGCGCGTGATCGGTGATGCGGGGGAGCGCTTGGGCGTTGCGGGCAAGGATTCGGACGCAGCGGGCCACCAATCGGGCGCAGCGGGGAAGCGCTGCGAAACGCCGGGAGATGTGGCTTTAGAAGCCTTGATCCAGGAGAGAATCACAGAGTTTCTGGAGTTGAAACTTGACAAGACCAAGGTGATCCATGGGGATCCGAAGCTTGCGAACATTCTGTTCCAGGACGGAAAGGTCATGGCGTTCCTGGATTTTGACACGGTCATGCAGGGGTCGCTGCTTGAGGACGTGGCGGATTGCATCCGCTCTTGTTGCCTGCAAGACGGGAAGCTGGATCGGGCCGCCGCATGGACTTTGATCCAGGGATATGTGACAGAAGCTCCTGAGCTACTTAGCGACGCGGAGAAAAAACTCCTTCCTACGATAGTGCAAAAACTCTTTTTTGAACTGGGGCTTCGGTATTACACGGACGCGATCGCGAAGGAAAAATCATTCAAGGAAAAATATCCGGGATATCTTCTCGAAAAGGCACGGAAGTACTTTGCAATGCTCTGAATCTAAAGGAGGAAAAGAGAGACATGAGTGAGGGCGAAGGAATGAACGAAAAAGAGATTGAAGATCTGATCAAGATGATCGACGGCAAGATGGAGGAAGGCGTTGGCAGGCTCAAGGTGAACTTTACGGAGGCGCAGGACGCAGGCACTGTCAAGGAGCAACACCACCTCGGCAGGTGCGACGTGGGCAGCCCCTGGGCGAAAGGAACCGTGACGAATTGTGACGCCATCGATTTCAATCCATTGGGTGAGGAAAGCCGCGTGAAACTAAACCGCGAATGAACCACGTGCCACTGGGGACGGTTCTTTTTGGCACATTTGTGCCAAAGAGAACCGTCCCCAGTGGCACA
>JAILLF010000062.1 GCA_024693365.1 Acetatifactor sp.
TCTTGCGGAACCATGTCGTCCATGCAAAGCATAACGATCTGTTCCCTTTTCTTGTCAGGATTCTGTGTCATCATGGGCCGGACCTCCTAGTTGATTTATAAGATAATTATATCACAAAAAGTGCCAAAAAGCCAGTAAATAAAAGGCTCAATGGCACTTTTGCATTAAAAAAAGAAGAGTCCGAGGCATTCAACCTCGGACTTTGTCTTCAATCTGAGGGATGGTTTATTTGAACCATCCCTTTTTCTTAAACACGATTGCCCAGATGGCGATCGTCACAAGGCAGATGATAATCACGAAGGGGTATCCGTAGGCCCATTCGAATTCGGGCATCTTTACGTTCATGCCATACCAGCCGGCGATCAGCGTCAGCGGAAGGAAGATGCTGGTCACCAGGGTGAAGATCTTCATCAGGCGGTTTTGCTCAATGTCGATCTGGGCCTGATAGGACTCACGCACCTGCACGATGTATTCCTTTAGGTTCAATACCTGGCGGAGCAGGCGGTCGCAGCGGTTGCTCAAGACTTCGAAATATGTAAGAAACTCTTCGCTGATCATCTCATTGTCATTGTCGCAGAGGTCTTCAAAGATTTCCTCAAACTGCTCGTAATATTTCTTCAGACGCAATACCTCGTAGCGCGTGTCCAGGATCTTTTCACGGATGGTTTCGCTGCTGTCGTGGATCACGGCGTCATCCAAGTCGGAAATGCGATCCTCCAATTCCTCCAGGTTCTTTGTGTCACCCTTGAACAGATTCTTGAAGAAAAGGTACATGGCCCGCTCATTGGAGGGGGCTTCCGTAAAATATCCGGAAGCGGCTTTATAGCTCATCTCATTTTCACAGATGATGAACAGGTCATCCTTGTCCAGATAGAGCAGCATCTGGGAGGGATCGGCTTCCATGTCCTTGATGTCGTACCAGTCGAAGGCGACGATGCTGAAGGTGTCGAACCCTTCAAAGGTCTCGATCTGACCTTCCTCAATGTAGGTTACCACGACAGGTTCCATCTGCTTCGTGTAATTTTCAATTTCACTTCGATAAATAACTTTTTGCATGACTTTTTCCTCAAATCTTTCTTAAAAAAGTGGTTACTCTGCTTTTTTCTTCTTCCCTGTCAGGAGTGACGTGATCGCGCGATCGGTCTTTTGGAGTAGCAAAGCTGCCGGAATGGAGGGCAGGAACACGATCAGCAGTAGTAACGGTATGTTCCGCAGGTGATACAGGCTGGCTACGTCACCGTCAAAATTATAGGCAAAGAGCTCTAAGAAGAGTCCGTGGATCAGATAGAATTCCAGCGTGATCGTTCCCATGAAACGTAGGAAACGATTGCCAACCCGCAGCTTCATGGAGCACAGGAACACCCAGAAGACAAAAGCGCAGGAGGACAGAACCTGGGAGAGCAGGCAGATCCACCTTCGGGGGATCTTGTCTGGCGCGCCCCAGTTTTCCCCGTAATAGGAAAAGACGTTCTGAGCGAAGCCGGATGTGGCGTAGCATACAAAAATCCCGAGCGCAAGGAGAAGAAAATACGCCTTGTAATGCCTTTTCACATGGGCCGTGACCGCTTCCTCGTTTTTTCCAAAGAGGACGCCGAGGAAGAAGAAATGCACGGAATTGTACCACCATTCCCCCCGCATCCAGTAGTCATTGTGGTCGATGCACGTTCCAATCAGAACGTAGGCCAGAACGCAAAGGCCAAGGACGGTGACGGCTTTCCTTTCCGTATGGCAAAAGCGGAAGGAAAGATAAAAACACAGATACAGAATCGGCAAAGCGATCATAAACCAAGTGTTGGGATTGCTCAGCTGCAGGCCGGAGGCATAGCAGAATACCTTCCACGCGCTCATGGGTTCCTTTAGGAGAAAACGGACGAGCAGGAAGACAAACGCCGATACGTAAAAGGCGACGAGAAGCGGCAGAATTCTTCGCTTAACAAAGCCGTCTAAGTAATGCGGTTTGTTATGGTAGCTCTTCCACAACCCATAGCCGGAGCAAAACAAAAAAATGCCCACAAAATAATAACCGAAGGGAACAAATAACTCCAATCCCGGAATATAGTTCTCCTTTGGCAACCATGACGCACTGGTCTTTTGGCCGATATGGTGCAGCATGATGCACAGGGCGAAATAGCCCTGCAAAGCCTTCATTTGATTTATGGAGAAGGCATCCTCATTCCATTCTCCCGGTCCTGCTTTCTTGGATCCCCAAAAAAGAAGGACGGCCATGACAGGATAAATTAAGTAAATCAAGGCTCCCATGTTGATTCCTCCACGCAGACGATAGCTACTAAGTTTCATGTTAATCAAAAGAAATGAGGCAGTCAAGAAAATCTTTTTGAAAAAAATTGAAAAAAATTTCCGCTCCGGAGAACCTTTGGAAAAAGAGATCGTCTATTGGGATAAGAGCGCTTGCAAAACAATGACCTGATTTCCAAAAATAAGGGAGGATTTCATATGAAAAAGAGAATAGTGAGTTTGATTTTGGCGGTGGTATTAAGCCTTAGCGTTACGGCTTGCAGCGATAATGCGGACGGCGTGAAGTATGCGGACGCGAAAAACAAAAGCGAAAGCCAGCAACAAAAGACAGACGATCAAAAACCAGTCGAGCGAACCAGCGTCCTTGAGGAATTCTTGAAAACTTACGATGAGGCTGAGACAACCTATGAGCTTGACGGCGGCTACGTGATGATGTCAAAAGGCATGAATGCAGCAACGGCGGACGCGGAAGCCCTGGAAGGTTTCTATTTTGACCCTGGCGTTGAGTTCCCTGAGATTGAATGGAATACGGAGGAGTACAAGTATCTGAAGGAGAACTCCTGGATGAGCGTGAAAACTTCCCCGTTCTCTACCTTTGCGGCGGACGTGGACACGGCTTCCTACGCGAACGTAAGACGCATGCTGACCAGAAACCAGACCGTTCCCGCTGACGCAGTCCGCCTGGAAGAGATGATCAACTATTTCCATTACGACTACGCGCAGCCCAAGGCCGGCGAGCCTTTCTCCGTAACGACGGAGATGGCGCCCTGCCCCTGGAATGAGAACAGCAAGCTTCTCATGGTGGGTCTTGCGGCAAAGGATCTTGACATGAGCGAGGTTCCCAACTCCAATCTGGTGTTCCTGATCGACGTGTCCGGTTCCATGGAAGGTGAGGACAGACTTGGCTTGGTACAGCGTTCCTTTAAGCTTCTTTGCGAAGAGCTTCGCCCCGGTGACCGCGTATCCATCGTAACCTACGCCAGCGGCGACAAGATCGTGCTCGAAGGCGCCACCGGTGACGAGAAGGCAAAGATCTGCGACGCGATCGAGGATCTGTTTGCAAGCGGCGGCACCAACGGCGGCAAGGGCATCCAGTCCGCATATCAGATCGCTGAGAAGTACTTTATCGAAGGCGGCAACAACCGCGTGATCCTTGCAACGGACGGCGACCTGAACATCGGCATCACGGATGAGGGAAGCCTTACCAGACTGATCAAGGAAGAGGCAAAGAGCGGCGTGTTCCTGTCAGTGCTTGGCTTTGGCTGGGGAAATCTCTCTGACAGCAGAATGGAGGCCCTTGCGGATAACGGAAATGGTAACTATAGCTACATCGACAGCATTGCTGAGGCAAGAAAGGTCCTGATCGAGGAGATGGGCGGAACGCTCTTTACCGTGGCAAAGGACGTAAAGCTTCAGGTGGAATTCAATCCCAATCTTGTTAAGGGTTATCGTCTGATTGGTTACGAAAACCGCACAATGGCAGCGGAAGATTTTGCAGACGACACGAAGGACGGCGGCGAGATCGGCGCAGGTCACCAGGTTACGGCTCTGTACGAAGTGGCACTGAAGGATTCCAAGCAGGAGATCCCCGAAGTTGAGTCCCGTTACGGCAGTCAGGAAGAAACCAATTCAGCCCTGACGGATGAGTATCTCACCGTAAACGTACGCTATAAGGAGCCTGACGGCGACGTAAGTAAGCTCCTGGTATATCCCGTAACGAAAGCAGACTATCATGAGCAGATGAGCGATAATCTCTCCTGGGCAGCAGGCGTGGCACAGGCAGGCATGCTCCTCAAGAAGTCTGAATTTGCCGGCACCTCTGACATGAAGAGCGTTATCGCAAGATTGGAAAAGACGGCCGGCGCGAACGAGGACGAGTACAAGAAGGAGTTCCTGTATCTTTATTCCAGAGCCCAGATCGAAGACTGATAACGATTGAGATCAAAGACGAGATTTTCTGCGAGGAAGGGGAAAACGCGTGAACGTAAAGAAGCTTAGAAGTAGAAAAACAAGAGTTTTGACGATGGTTGCCGCTTTGCTTACCTGCAGCCTGCTTGGGGCATGCTCGGACGTCGGGGATGCCTCGGGCGCGGCAGAAACGGGCAGCGTGGAGGAAATGGGAGCGCAGGCGGAAGCGGAAGTGCAAACGCGAACACGAAGCAGGGCTGAGGCGCAGACGAACGCGGGGGCTGAGGAAGCTACGGCTGACGCCAAAGCAACGGATGGAAACGGTTTGATCGACGTCATCATCCTTCCGGACGATAGTGCCGGGGAGGCGGAGAGTGGTGCTCCCGCGGAGGGCAAGGGCTCCGACGACGCGGGAATTCCCGGTGGTAACGCCGGCGCCGAGGAGGACATAACTACTGTCAGTGAGGAGAATGAGATCCTACTTGTCAACAGGAGAACCAATTTCGCCTGGGGACATTATGACGGCGGATGGTTCATCGACGCGCAGGGAGGCTTTTATTTCTTTGACTTCAATGACACGTATCCTGGTTTCGGCGGGGAGGAGGATCTTTCCTTCATCGAACGCCTTAAGATCATCCGCGACAACTGTGAGAGCGAACGGTTTTTTAGCGTAGGATTTGTAAAGCAGGTTCAGAAGCTGGGGGAGAACCTCAGCGCTGAGGATGAGTTTGATCAGAAGCATATGATGTATGATTATGGCCAGGATACGCTCTATTTCTGGCAGCCAAAGACGCAGGAACTCTTAAAGTGCGAAAGTCACGGAGACGTGGAATATACGCCGAAGAATGAGAGCGCCCAAAAGATCGTCAAATTATTTGAAGATGAGCTGGAAAGACTTGCGTCGGAAAGCGGGGAAAACAATGCGGAGTTTAGCGAGGGAGAATACTACCTGACGCCCACGGTTTATTCCCGTACGGACAGCCACGTGCTGGAACTGGAAGTGAAGAAGGACATTGCCGATTTGGTGGCCGGGAACTGGATCATGACAGGCCCGGAACAGCTGAAAGTGTTTGCAGAAAAGAGCGGCATCGGCGTAGATTCCATTTTGGAGCAGATAGATGAGAACGCGCAGGGCAACGTGATTTACTTTGTGCAGGCAGAAGGCCCGGAGGAAGCTGCGGGTCACGGAAAGATCGAGGCATTTGGGATCTTTGGGAAAAGAATCGATTTCACGTTTGAAGAGAAAAACGGACAGACGAACGGCCAAAACGGCTTGTGCCGAGTGGTCGCCGTAAGCAAAAAGAAATTCACGAAGGATCTGACGGGCTTTACCGATCTCGAAGGAAACCTGTGGAAATATTTTGGATCTCATTAACGACTGAGCCATGGTTTGTGTCATGGGGACGTGTCTGGTGACACGTTCTCATGACTTTTCTTTTGGTAAAAAATCACAGGAAACTCTTCATTGTTTCGTCATTTTTGCACAATATATGATATTGCAATTTCAACAGGGATTGCATATAATTTTGTTGGTTAAAAAATTAACGTATTCAACATACATAGGAGGGACATTGGAATGTCGGTTGACAAATTTATGACTGATGAGTATCTGTCCGACTTAAATGCATACTGGCGTGCAGCGAACTATCTTGCGGCTACCCAGCTGTATCTGTTGGACAATCCTTTGCTCAGAGAGCCTCTGACGAAGGACATGATCAAGAAGAAGATCGTAGGACACTGGGGAACCGTTCCCGGCCAGAACTTCGTATATGCGCACATGAACCGTGCCATCAACAAGTATGACCTGGACATGATCCTGATCTCCGGCCCTGGTCACGGCGGAAACTTCTTCGTGGCAAACTCTTATCTTGAAGGCACTTACAGCGAAGTATACCCTAACATTTCTCAGGATATCGAAGGACTGAAGAGACTGAACAAGCAGTTCTCCTTCCCCGGCGGTATCTCCAGCCACGTAGCACCCGAGACTCCCGGCTCCATCAACGAGGGCGGTGAGCTTGGTTACTCCATCGCTCATGCATTTGGTGCTGCTTTCGACAACCCGGATCTGATCGCTACCGTTATCGTTGGTGACGGTGAGGCTGAGACCGGCCCCCTTGCAACCGCATGGCATTCCAACAAGTTCCTGAATGCCAAGAACGACGGCGCAGTACTTCCTATTTTGCATTTGAATGAATATAAGATCAGCAATCCTACCGTATTGTCCCACATCTCTCATGAGGAGCTCGAGAGCTTCCTGCATGGATGTGGCTGGAAGCCTTACTTCGTAGAGGGCAGCGATCCCATGACCATGCATAAGCTCATGGCACAGGCCGTTGACAATTGTATCGAAGAGATCAAGGCGATCCAGAAGGACGCAAGAGAGAACGGCAACGAGGAGAGACCTTTCTGGCCCATGATCGTTCTGCGTTCCCCGAAGGGTTGGACCGGTCCCAAGGTTGTGGACGGACTTCCCGTGGAGGGCTCCTTCCGTGCGCATCAGGTACCCATTACCATGGAGAAGCCTGAGCATCTTGACCTTTTGAAGGAGTGGCTCCTTTCCTATCATCCCGAAGAGCTCTTTGATGAGAATGGACGTCTTGTTGAGAGACTGCGTTACATTGCTCCCAAGGGCGATCACAGAATTAGCGCAAATCCCCATGCAAACGGCGGAAAGCTTCTGCGCGATCTGCGTCTTCCGAACTTCAAGGATTATGCGGTTGAGGTTGCTAAGCCCGGCTGCGTTGAGAAGCAGGACATGATCGAGCTTGGCGGATTTGTTCGTGATATTTTCAAGCTGAACAAGGAAGCAAAGAACTTCCGTATTTTTGGACCCGACGAAACGATGTCCAACCGTCTCTACAAGGTGTTTGAGGAGACCAAACGTGACTGGAACGGTGAGTATCATGAGATGGACGAGGATCTCGCACATGACGGACGCATCATGGACTCCTACCTTTCCGAGCATATGTGCGAGGGCTGGCTGGAGGGCTACCTTCTGACCGGTCGTCATGGATTCTTCGCTTCCTACGAGGCATTCATCCGCGTAGTTGATTCCATGTGTGCACAGCACGCTAAGTGGCTGAAGGTATGTAACGACCTTTACTGGAGAGAGGAGATCGCTTCCCTGAACCTGATCCTTACCTCCAACGTATGGCAGCAGGACCACAACGGATTTACCCATCAGGATCCCGGATTTATGGATCACATTGCCAATAAGAAGGCAGACGTGGTACGCATTTATCTTCCGCCCGATGCCAACTGCCTGCTTTCCGTATTTGATCACTGCATCCGTTCCAAGAACTACGTGAACGTGATCGTTGCATCTAAGCATCCCAGCCATCAGTGGCTGACCATGGAGCAGGCCGTAAAGCATTGTACCCAGGGTATCGGCATCTGGGATTGGGCAAGCAATGACCAGGGCGAGGAGCCTGACGTAGTGCTTGCATGCTGTGGCGATACGCCTACCAAGGAAGCACTTGCGGCAGTTACCATCATCCGCGATGCCCTTCCTGAGATCAAGATCCGTTTTGTCAACGTGGTAGACCTGATGAAGCTCGAGCCCCACACCATGCATCCTCACGGCCTGACCGACGTGGAATATGATGCACTGTTCACCAAGGATAAGCCCGTGATCTTTGCATTCCATGGTTATCCCAAGCTGGTTCACGAACTGACCTACAATCGTCATAACCGTAACCTTTCCGTACATGGTTACCAGGAGGAGGGTACCATCACGACTCCTTTCGACATGAGAGTGCAGAACGAGATCGACAGATTCCATCTTGTAATGGATATCATCAATCATCTGCCTCAGCTCGGAAACCGCGGCGCATATCTGCTTCAGCAGATGCGTGACACGCTGGTTGCACACGACCAGTACATCGCTGAATATGGTCAGGATCTTCCTGAGGTTCGCGACTGGAAATGGCATCTTCCCGAGAACAAATAATTCTTTTGATCCTTCTTTTTGGGGTTCCGCATCGTCATGGTGCGGAACCTTTTTTATTGCGTTTTTTTGATAAATATGATAAAATAAATTGATAATTTCTAATGTTTTCTGACAATGGCGCGCGTTTTGCGAGTCGTGATTTTCATAAGATTTGTATGAGTGAAGGCGAGGCAGTTGCATATGGTTGGTGAGAAAAGAAAGATAAAGATCGGTTGGCTTTTGGCCATGGTTTGCATGATCCCGTTGCTGATTTCTACCATTGGCACCATGGCGACGCTTATTTATCGCGCCAAGGAATCCTGCGAAAAGAGCGTATACCGGCAGATGGACTTGATTCTCGATGACCGCATTGAAGCAATCCAGAATTATATTGACGGGGCGGAGACGCTTCTTCGCGAGTATGGAAAAGCACCGGTCATCCGGGAAATGCTGATCGCGCTGCATCAGGGAGATCAGGCAAAGTATGCGGAGCTGCAGAAAAAGGCACAAAAGTATACGGAGAGCTTTTATAAAGAGATTCCCGGGTGGGAAGGAATCTATGCGAGCAACTGGGAAACGGTGGTGCAGGTGCATTCCAATGCATCCGCCGTCGGCATGCAGACAAGGGTTGGAGCTGACCTGGCGCACTATCGCACGACGATGACCATGCAACCGGATGGATTTTATAACGGAGGCGCATTCCCTTCGCCCGTTTCGCAGCAGCTGATCTTAAATCTTCGGCAATCGATTCAGGATGATAAGGGAAATAACGTTGGATTGGTTGGCGGCGGCCCGTTCCTTACGGAGTTGGGAAGTGAACTGGCGGACGTAAAGGAAGGCGAGCTTGTGGGCGCAACGTTCATTCTTGCCGATTATGCCCAGGACATTTACGTGCTGACCAATGACGAGCGCTATAAGAGCTGTTCGACGATCAGCAATCAGGAGCACGTGGATTTGATCAACGAAGCTTTGGAGCAGGGATCTGCCCTCCAGGGTTTTTATCAGATGGACGGCGTGAAATCCATCGTGACCGTCAAGCTAATGCCGGAGAACAACATGGTTCTGATCATGTATCGCTCCGCCCATGGCATTTATGACGAGGTAAAGCACACAAATCTTGGAACCGTGATGGTTAGCTTTGGGATTTTGATCGCATGCGCCACGTTCATCACGATAATGTCCATCATCCTGAATAAGAAATGTGACACATTTGTCAAAATGGTGGAAAAGATGGCTGACGGTGACATTCGGGTGGACGTGCCGGAGGACTTTAACATCGAGGAACTGGCGAAAATTGCAAGCAGCGTGCAAAGGTTACGCGAGAAGCTGGCGGAAATCGTGGATCAGATCAGGGATGAGGTCAGCTTTGTCGCACAGACGGCAGATGACGTGAATGCCAAGATTACTGCCAGCAATGAGTCCACGACCAAGGTTTCCGTGGCAGTGAACGAGTTGTCACTGGCTTCCAACCAGATGGCTGAGGACGTGCAGGAGGTCAATTCCCAGATTGGCGTCATGAGTGACAACATCAATGACATTGTGTCTGCAGTGGAAACCTTAGGAGATTCCGCGACGGAAATGAAGAAGGCAAACAGTGACGCGGCGGATTACATTGCTTCCATGGAGCGTAGCTCGAATCAGTCTGCGTCATACATCCAAAACGTAAATCAGCAGATCCGCAATACCAATACGGCCGTCGGAAAGATTTCCGAGGCCATTGACATGATCAAGGAGATTGCGGATCAGACAAACCTGTTGTCATTGAATGCTTCCATCGAGGCGGCCCGGGCGGGCGAAGCGGGCAAGGGCTTTGCAGTCGTGGCGGAGGAAATCAAGAAGCTCGCCGACCAGAGCAATGAAAGCGCCGTGGAAATCCAGATGATTGCAGAAGAGATCATCGCCAAATCCTCCGGCACCATGGCTCTTTCGAAGGACGTGGAGAAATCGCTGGAGCAGGCGAAGAAGATTCTGACGGAGACGAAGAATTGTTTTGCCACGCTTTCGAATGAGATCACAAAATCCGTGGATGAGATCACCAGCATCAATGCAAAGACGGAATCCCTGGAGAGCATCCGAAACGACATTATTGACAAAGTGACAAGCCTGTCAGCAATCTCGCAGGAGAATACGGCGTCCAATGAAGAAGTATCCAACTCCTTGCACAGCATCGTTGACAACATTGAGAACATCAACAAACAGGTGGATGAACTCAACAAAACTTCCGTCATGTTGGACAAGACCATGGACTTCTTCAAGGCATAATTGGGTTGCGGGCGCGCCTGCAGACGCGTTTTGAGTTTTGGAAACAGGCGCCGCGGAGGTAGGAATGGAATTAGCATGGGGAACGGAATTGGATGACGAACTGGCGCTTCAGGAAATAAAGGATGAGTATCAACGTTCTGAATACTGGAATCTGGCATCTACCTGCTTCAGCTTGGGAATAGCTTTCGCGGTAATGGTGTTATACATGTTGGGATATATGATTCTGGAGCACAGTCTAAAACACCTGGGCCTTTTGATTTTATTCGGCGCATTGTTGTTGTTTTTCCTGATACTGGCTTTTGGCACGGCCTGTCAGAACACGAAGAGAGTTTCTGACGTAAAGAACGGAAAGTTTCAGTACAGGCGCGCGTGGATCATTAAAAAAGGTGATCTGACGAATGACAAAAAAGAAGGATACCTGTGGTTTGACGGGCACGTGATTCCTGAACAAAAAGAATACGTGATTGTTCCCAGGGAAGTCTATGATTCGGTCGACGTGGGGAATGAAATGTATTTGATTTATCTGAAGCCGCCGGACAGAACCTTTGCCGTGCGGGCATATAAAGAACAATAAGAAAGACCCAGGCGCAGGCCGGTGATCCGGCGGGCATCTGGGCCTTTTGATTTGAATTTAAGTACGGATTAAACGGTAGGCAGAGAGGAGAGGTATTTCTCGATCTCTGCGTCGGTGGGCACGTAGTCGCTCATGGTGCCGTCATTGTAGGCCTGATATGCATACATGTCAAAGTAACCGGTTCCGGTGAGGCCAAAGACAATGTTCTTTGCTTCGCCGGTTTCCTTGCATTTAAGTGCTTCATCGATGGCAACCTTGATGGCGTGGCTGCTCTCGGGCGCGGGAAGAATGCCTTCCACGCGTGCAAAGGTGGTGGCTGCCTCGAAGACGGAGGTCTGTTCTACGGAGCGAGCCTTGATCAGTCCCTGATCATACAGTTCGGAAACGATGGAGCTCATGCCATGGTAACGAAGGCCGCCGGCATGGTTCGCGGAAGGAATGAAGCTGCTGCCAAGGGTATACATCTTCGCCAGAGGACAAACCTTTCCGGTATCACAGAAGTCGTAAGCATATTTACCGCGGGTCAGGCTCGGGCAGGAAGCGGGCTCAACTGCGATGATCTCGTAATCTGCCTCGCCCCGGAGCATTTCGCCAACGAAGGGAGAAATGAGACCGCCCAGGTTGGAACCGCCGCCGGCGCAGCCGATGATGGTATCAGCCTTGATGCCGTATTTCTTCAGAGCGGTGTGGGTCTCCAGGCCAATCACGGATTGATGCAGAAGTACCTGCGCCAATACGGAACCGAGCACGTAGCGATAGCCTTCCTGAGTAGTGGCAGCTTCTACTGCCTCGGAGATGGCACAGCCAAGGCTTCCGGTGGTGCCGGGGAACTCAGCGTTGATCTTGCGTCCAACGTTTGTGTTCATGGAAGGAGAAGGGGTTACCTTGGCGCCGTAGGTTCTCATGACTTCACGGCGGAAAGGCTTCTGCTCATAAGAACATTTTACCATGTATACCTGGCAGTCCAGGCCGAAATAGGAGCATGCCATGGAAAGCGCTGTGCCCCACTGGCCGGCGCCGGTCTCGGTCGTCACGCCCTTCAGACCCTGCTTCTTAGCGTAATAAGCCTGCGCGATGGCGGAATTGAGCTTGTGGCTTCCGGAGGTGTTGTTACCCTCAAACTTGTAATAGATATGCGCGGGCGTCTGAAGCTTCTCCTCCAGACAGTAAGCGCGAACAAGGGGTGAGGGACGATACATGCGATAGAAATTGCGGATCTCCTCGGGAATCTCGATATAAGGAGTGGTATCATCCAACTCTTGCTTTGCCAGCTCTTCACAAAAGATTGGAGCCAGATCATTCACCGTCACGGGCTGTAAGGTCCCGGGGTGAAGGATGGGAGCGGGTTTCTTTTTCATGTCTGCGCGTACGTTGTACCATTGCGTAGGCATCTCGTTTTCTTCCAGATAAATCTTGTAAGGGATCTCTTGCATTTTCGTACCTCTTTTCCTTGAATATTCTTAGAATAACATAGGTTTTGCACAAAACCGCACTCATTATAACACAAGAAGGAAAAGCTGACAATTATTTCTTTTCATGAGGTGACGAACGTGGTACGATAAGTAAAATGCAGGGAAAGGAGGGAGGATTCGACGTGAAAAAAGATCCTTTTGAGGAACTTCGGCAATTTCTTGGAAAACTGGAAATTACGGCAGCCATACTTTGCGTGCCACTTCTTTTTATACGGAGGGGCGAGGGGATTCCGGCAATCCTTGCCGCCATGGCCGTCTGTATCGCTTTGTTTGGCATTACTAAGATTTGTTCAAAACCCGAAAGAAACATTCCGTTTGAAAGAGAGATCGCGCTAAAGGCGGCGATCGGGCTTATTGTTCTTTCCTTATATTTTTATGGCATGGAAGATGCCTTGGCTCCGGCGATCGTTTGTTTGGCGGCAGGCGTGCTTCTTCTTTTGGAATTTGTCAGCTATCTTGTCAGAAGGAAATCCGACGTCTACGATTCCCTGCCCCAAAACATCCGGCTTTTGGATTACGTGTTTCCCGAGACGGCCGTTTTCCTTGATGCCAAGGCGGAATATATGCGCCTGAAGGGTAAGACGGAGGAGGAACTGACGAACGAGGAACGGGAAAAGATCATGGAGTATGCCGCAACTCCGCTTGCGTATTTTATGGGGTGGCTCCTTGAACGGGACTTTCTCATGGAAGGATATGCCGGGCATTTGAGAAATAAGGCAGATAACGCGTGGGAGAACCTTAAGAGAGGTAAACTGACTCCGTTGGATGCGCTGATCCTGGCAGATTATTATTTCTCCCTTGAATACGTCAAAGCGGAAGCGAAGGGCTTTGTTCTGGATTATTTTGCAGACAATGGCCAGTTCCTTGGGGAGGATGCCTTTGTGTATGATTTCTGCGAATGCCGTGAAAATCCGGATGGGAGTTATTATTGCACGGAATATTCAAGGGACGTGCAAAAGCACCTTTCCCAAAGGATTGACGAATGCTATGAGCGGTATCAGTTTAACGCTGAGCAGTATCGCACGGCGGTTAAGTTTTATAAAAACGTTCCCTTCGAAAAGGGGAAAAGGGTGTATTCCGACCACTATCACGCAGATCTTGCCGTTTATAAGTCGGGGATGAAGCTAAAGGGCAGCTTTCCTGAGGGATACGTAAACACGTGCGTGCGGACTTTGGATCAAGGGATCGCGCCTGGAGAATGGGAGAGACTGGAGCGTTGGCTGAAGGAAGGATACCTGCGCGGCGAAAAGGAGAGGGCGGACGCATTAAGCCGGTTCAGGGCGAAGGCACTCTACGTATTTGAGCCGATGGCTGTGGGAGAAGTGGCGTTTGTCGTGACGGGTTCCCTGGATTTTGAGGCGGCAAAGGAGCGCGGCCTTTCCTATACGGTACGAAACGGACTCATCCTCAATTGGGGGTATGCCAATGGGTTTGGGGACGCGTATGGCTTAGAGTCCAGCCTGGAATACGTAAGGCTTTTGCAGGGACCGAAGTTCTTTGACGTCAAGGAGGAGCAGGATGCAGAAGGCTTGGTGGGCCAGGGGAAATTGGTGAAGACTTGGCTGGTTCCGGAGAGCCGCGGGGGAAGCGACGAAGAGGAGAACGTGATCTACCTGACGCAGGAAGCCCTGGAGAAAAAAGAGAAATATGAACGCTGGCTCCGATATCTGGAGATCTATGCAGCTTCGAGGCATGAAGGGCAGGAACTAGAGATCCGTTATCAGGCAAAGTGGCTCACGGGAGAATCCGGAGAAAGAAAATCCATGGTACCCATGAGCATTTTGATCGAAAATCAGGACGACGCAAAGTCCCTAAAGATCCGTTTCCAGATCAAAATCTGGGAATAATTATTCCTTCCGGAAATCATAGAATTTGCTAGTAATTTAAAAAAGAATATGTTATACTAACAAATTAGAAATTTGTTAAATACATGACAGGGAGGTTCTAAAATGTCGCAGAGAACAGATATCCACAAAGTACTTATTATCGGCTCCGGCCCCATTATCATTGGACAGGCCTGCGAGTTCGACTATTCCGGCACTCAGGCTTGTAAGGCGCTGAAGAAGCTGGGCTACGAGATCGTATTGGTGAACTCCAATCCCGCAACCATCATGACGGATCCTGAGACCGCGGACGTGACCTACGTCGAGCCTTTGAACAAGGAGCGTTTGGAGCAGATCATTGCAAAGGAGCGTCCTGACGCGCTGCTTCCGAACCTGGGCGGACAGTCTGGATTAAATCTCTGTGCAGAGCTTGCAAGTGCAGGCATCCTTGACAAATATAACGTAAAGGTCATTGGCGTTCAGGTGGATGCCATCGAGCGCGGCGAGGACCGCATCGAGTTTAAGAATGCCATGAATGAGCTTGGCATTGAGATGGCGCGCAGCGAGGTTGCTTACTCCGTAGACGAGGCGCTTGCCATCGCCGACAAGTTAGGATATCCCGTTGTTCTTCGTCCGGCTTATACCATGGGCGGTGCCGGCGGCGGACTGGTATACAATAAAGACGAGCTGAAGACGGTCTGCGCAAGAGGCTTACAGGCCAGCCTGGTTGGTCAGGTGCTGGTGGAGGAATCCATTCTTGGATGGGAGGAACTTGAGCTTGAGATCATCCGTGACGCGGACAACAACCTCATCACCGTATGCTTTATCGAGAACATTGATCCCATGGGCGTGCACACCGGAGATTCCTTCTGTGCCGCTCCCATGCTGACCATCTCCAAAGAGCTGCAGGCTAGACTGCAGGAATATGCATACCGCATCGTGGAATCCGTACAGGTCATTGGCGGTACCAACGTGCAGTTTGCACATGATCCCGTGAGCGACAGAGTCATCGTCATCGAGATCAACCCCAGAACCTCCCGTTCCTCCGCACTTGCTTCCAAGGCGACCGGTTTCCCCATCGCTCTGGTCAGCGCCATGCTGGCATCCGGTCTGAAGCTTTCCGAGATTCCTTGTGGAAAGTACGGGACGTTGGACAAGTACGTACCGGACGGAGATTACGTCGTAATCAAGTTTGCCCGCTGGGCATTTGAAAAGTTCAAGGGCGTTGAGGACAAGCTTGGCACCCAGATGCGCGCCGTTGGCGAGGTCATGAGCATCGGTAAGAACTATAAGGAGGCATTCCAGAAGGCCATCAGAAGCCTTGAGACCGGCCGTTACGGCCTTGGCCATATCGCAAAGCTGGAGGCCAAGACGAAGGAGCAGCTCCTCAACATGCTGGCAACGCCTTCAAGCGAGCGCCACTTTGCAATGTATGAGGCACTGAAAAAGGGCGCAACCGTGGACGAACTCCATGAGATCACTCACGTTAAGAAGTACTTCATCGAGCAAATGAAGGAATTGGTGGAAGAGGAAATGGCGCTCTCCGCAAACAAGGGCAGCCTGCCTGCTGATGCGGCACTCATCCAGGCGAAGAAGGACGGCTTCTCCGATAAGTACTTAAGCATTCTTCTTCAGATTCCTGAGGCAGACGTTCGTAACAAGAGAATCGAACTGGGCGTGGAAGAGACCTGGGAGGGCGTACACGTAAGCGGTACCCAGGACAGCGCATATTACTTCTCTACCTACAACGGAACCGACAAGAATCCCATCCGCGAGGACAAGCCAAAGGTCATGATCCTTGGCGGCGGCCCGAACAGAATCGGACAAGGCATCGAGTTCGACTATTGTTGCGTACATGCATCCCTGGCACTGAAAAAGCTCGGATTCGAGACCATTATCGTGAACTGTAACCCTGAGACCGTGTCTACCGACTACGATACCTCCGACAAGCTCTACTTCGAGCCTTTGACCTTGGAGGACGTGCTCAGCATCTATAAGAAAGAAAAGCCCGTTGGCGTGATCGCGCAGTTTGGCGGACAGACGCCTCTGAACCTGGCATCCGACCTGGAGAAGAACGGCGTAAAGATTCTTGGTACTTCTCCTGCCGTTATCGATCTTGCAGAGGACAGAGACCTGTTCCGCGCAATGATGGATAAGTTAGAGATCCCGATGCCTGAGTCCGGCATGGCAACGACCGTGGAAGAGGCGCTTGAGGTTGCACACAGAATCGGATTTCCTGTTATGGTTCGTCCTTCCTACGTGCTTGGCGGACGCGGCATGGAGGTCGTTTACGACGACGTGAACCTGACCAGCTACATGAACGCAGCCGTTGGCGTAACGCCTGACAGACCGATCCTGATCGACAGATTCCTGAATCATGCCACCGAGTGTGAGGCAGATGCCATCAGCGACGGTACCCACGCATTTGTTCCCGCGGTTATGGAGCATATCGAACTCGCAGGCGTTCACTCCGGGGACTCCGCTTGCATCATTCCTTCCAAGCATATCTCTGAGAAGAACGTGGAGATCATTAAAGAATATACAAGAAAGATCGCTGAGGAAATGCACGTTCGCGGCCTTATGAACATGCAGTATGCGATCGAAAATGACAAGGTATACGTGCTCGAGGCAAATCCCCGCGCATCCCGTACCGTGCCTTTGGTATCCAAGGTATGTAACGTCCGCATGGTACCCATTGCAACGGACATCATCACCTCCGAGCTTACCGGCCGTCCTTCACCCGTACCTGCACTCAAGGAGCAGAACATTCCTTACTATGGCGTGAAGGAAGCCGTGTTCCCGTTCAACATGTTCCAGGAGGTTGACCCGATCCTTGGGCCTGAGATGCGTTCCACCGGTGAAGTGCTTGGACTTTCCAAGTCTGTCGGCGAGGCATTCTTCAAGGCGCAGGAGGCAACGCAGACTAAGCTTCCTTTAAGCGGCACCGTTCTGATCAGCGTAAACCGCAAGGACAAGGCTGAGGTGGTAGACGTTGCCAAGCTCTTCAACGAAGCAGGATTTAGAATCATTGCAACCGGCAATACCTGCGACCTCATCACGGCAGCAGGCATTCCCGCCGAGAAGGTGAAGAAGCTTTACGAGGGCCGTCCCAACATCCTTGACATGATCACCAACGGTGAGATCGATCTGATCGTGAATTCGCCCATCGGCGCAGACAGCGTACATGACGATTCGTACCTCAGAAAGGCAGCCATTAAGGGCAAGATCCCTTACATGACCACGATTGCAGCCGCAAGAGCCACGGCAGAAGGAATCCTGTACGTACAGAAGGCCGGCAAGGGTGAGGTACATTCCCTGCAGAGCCTGCATGGCATGATCCAGGACAAATAAATACAAACGCAGAAAAGTTTCGGGGGGGGACTTTCGTACCATATTGAATGAAGGAGGAAGACGATTTGGTTCAAGATCTGATTCAACTCTGTAAAGAGAGAGGACCAAAAGTATACATTCAGACGCACAATTTCCCTGACCCGGATGCCATTGGTTCCGCCTATGGCTTACAAAAACTTTTGGAACGTTATGGAATTCAACCGATCCTGTGTTATGCGGGAAGAATCGACAAGTTAAGCACTTCCAGAATGTTGGAGGAGTTTGACATTCAGATCTTTTCTTACGATGAGATCAAGCACGACATGAAGGATACGGATCCCATTATCTGCGTGGACAGTCAGAAAAATGGCGGAAACATTCAGGATTTTGTGGGAGATGAGATTGCGTGCGTCGACCACCATCCGACGTTCACGGAAGAGAAATATTTGTACAGTGACATCCGGATCGCCGGTGCCTGCGCTTCGTTGATCGCGCAGTATTACCGGGATCTGGAGATCACGCCGACGGAGAACGTGGCATCTGCGCTGCTCTATGCGTTAAAGATGGACACCATGCAGTTTTCCCGTGGAGTGACGGACTTGGACATCGCGGCACTTCGTTTTGTCTTTCCGTTCCACAATAAGGAAAAGATCACGCGCCTTGAGCATAATACGATGGCATTCCGGGACCTTAAGGCCTACGGTGCGGCCATTGAGAACATCCAGGTTTATGAGCGCTTCGGATATACGGTGGTTCCGTTCGCTTGTCCGGATGGCTTGATCGCAACGCTGGCAGACTTTATTCTGTCTCTGGATGAGGTGGAAGTGGTTGTCGTGATCTCCGTTCGGGAGGACGGCCTGAAGTTTTCCGTCCGGTCGGAGATCCCGCAGGTTCATGCCGGATATCTGATCCGTGATGCCCTGTCCGGACTCGGCAATGCCGGCGGACATGCCTCCATGGCCGGAGGCTTCGTTCCCCAGAGCATGGTGGAACCCATGGGCGCCTATTATGAAGCCGAGATCCGCGAACGCTTCATGGACATTCTTGAAAAAATGGGCTATCTCAAGGCCTAAAAAGACAAAATAAAGGGCACGGGAACGATTCCCGTGTGTCACGGGGACGTGTTTATTGACACGTCCCCGTTGTTTATGTCCGTAGTCACGTCTCCATGCCTTGTGTCAGTAGACACATCCCTGTGATATGGTAAAAAAGGGAACTGAATTTCAGTTTCCTTTTTTATTTGTTTAACACATGGATATTCTAGGAAACGAACGAGAATAAAATATCATGAGAAGCAGGAAAATATGAAAACTTGTGGAAAATGCAATAAACTTATTAGGCCTTTTTGTTAGAGGTATATATTGTTGTTTTTTTAGGAATGGCGTATAATTAAGTCGTTCATCTAAAAAACATGTTGTTCATCATTTGAATGGTGAAATTGTAAGGAGATAAGGCAATAATAAAATTGGATTGTTCTGGGTGATCAGATTAATGACAAAGCCATGCAGCGGCAAGACTGAATTCCGCTTTTATTCAACTTCTATTTCGAATTTCGAAGGTAGAACTTCGAAGTACATTTATGGGATGATATTTGAAAGGGCGGGCACGCGGAGTATTTGGGGTGATGATGGTAAGCTTCACGCCATTTACTTAACAGAAATAGAGCAGAAAGGCAATACAGGTATACAATAATCTGGGAAACTAAAAATTTTGGTATTATGGTCAGTGTTAATACAAACCATTTTATATTGTTCCGTGTGTTATGCGCAAACATTTGGGACGAAACAAACCTTGGTGTGGCGGCAGGTGGCTGGGTAGGAGCTGGAATGCCGTTGCCGTAAACAGTAGAGATGAAACTTTGCGTTTTAGACGAGGAAAGGAGGGTGAGCATGAAAAAGTATATTATTCGGCTCATAATTGGAAGCCTTGTTTTTGGAGTGTTCATGTTCTTTGAGATGTACCTGAGAAACAGCGTATCGTTTATCGTCTCCGCGGGCGTCGCAGCTTTATCGGCAATCTTGTTCGGCGTTCTGTTCTATTTGATTTTTCCGATTTTTAATCGAATGATTAACGGAGGGAACAAGGATAAAAACGAGTCGCAGGACCAGTAGCGCAGTTTCATTCATCCTTACGGTGCTCGAGAGTCGCAAAGCGGGGATGGGAGACATATGATGATTTTAGGCGGCATAATACTGTTTTGGGGTCTGAGGTGGTATGGAAACGCTAGAATGTTTGATTCTATTCAATTACTGGAAAAGATAGAGACTTACAGAGATTATGACATTTGTCTTATGAAAAATTCAATACAACAAAACATATACATGGTAATGAAGAAAAAGAAAGGTGTCATTGTTTTGGACAGAGGAATATTGGATGCTTTATCCGAGGAAGAGATCGGATGGCTGCATGGAAAACCAGTATGCCTTGGAAATCACAAACCGAAGGGACCTTCTGCTTGCAAACGTGAATGCCGCCAGTCCGGATGATTCTAGCCAGACCAAGACATACCGAGTCAATGTCAAGGTGATGCGAGAAACCCTTCAGGGCTATGAGGAAAAAAAGACAAAGCTCGAAGCAGTGATTGATGCTATCAAAAAGCAAAATAATCCCTTTGGCGAAGAGGATGCTTATTATGCAAGCATCGAGCAACAGATTGAAACGATAGGCGGAAACATCCAGTCTGTTCAGGCAAGCATTGCCACGACCGAAAACCAGATCAAGGCGCTGGACAATTCCAAAGAGGAAGACGTTAGGGGGCGATATTTCCTGTCGGAAAAGGGAACCGTGCAGACGGAAATTTTGACATATCAGGCGAAGCAGAAAGAGCTGGAAAATGCCATCCGTCAAAGAAGCCTTTTGAATGAAAAGCGTGTGGTAACGGCAGATACGACCGGATATTTTTATCTCGGAGGTGAGATGAGAATTGGCAGCTATCTGCAGGCAGGAAGCAAGATTGGAAGCATTTATCCTGAAGAAGAGACGGAATATCATGCAGAGGTTTACGTTTCCAATGCCGACGTCGGGAAGATCCATGAGGGACAGGAGGTAAAGTTTGAGATTGCGGCATACCCGTCTTCGGAATTTGGTTACTTTACGGGGCGCGTTAAGAGCATTGCAAAGGATATTTCCGTGGATCAGGGA
>JAILLF010000063.1 GCA_024693365.1 Acetatifactor sp.
AAAACGATGCTCTGTTTGTCATGCGATTTTCAAGGAACTGATTGAAGCTTATGCCTGCCCCCGGGCTACCTAAAATGCATTTCTGCACTTTATTCAAAAAATCTCATTTTCTGCTTGACTTTTAATAGTTAGTCTTTTTAAGTTTTTAGGTCCGTTCATTCCTGAATTATATGCCTACCAATAAAATAGGTAAAATACAATTAATCATCTCTATCCCATAGATTTTTCCTATGGAATATGATATTATGTTTTTACAATCTATTTTTCATTCAAAGGAGAAACAACAAATGACATTAAAGCAATTACAATACGTCGTCACGGTAGCCGATGTCGGGAATATTACCGAAGCTGCAAAAAGACTATTTATCGCCCAGCCTTCCCTGACCGCTTCGATTCATGAACTGGAAAAAGAATACGGCATTACGATTTTTATCCGTAGCAGCAAGGGGGTAGAAGTCACTCCGGAAGGCGATGAATTCTTAGGCTATGCCCGGCAGGTCCTAGAACAGGCCAACCTGATCGATGAACGCTACACCGGCAAACAAAAGGGCAAACAGCGCTTCTGCGTCTCAGCACAGCACTATTCTTTTGCCGTGGAAGCGTTTGTGGAGCTGCTCAAAGAATATGGCGGCGATAAATATGAATTCCATATGCGTGAAACACAGACTTATGAAATCATTGATGACGTGGCACGTCTGCGCAGCGAGATTGGGATACTCTATCTCAATGATTTCAACGAGACCATTATCCAGAAAGCCCTGCGCGATAATGATCTGACCTTTACGAGGCTGTTTTTAGCCAAACCACACGTATTTATCGGCAAGAACTCTCCGCTCGCCAAAAAAAGAGCTTTATCTCTCGAGGATCTAAAGCCCTATCCCAGACTCTCCTACGAACAGGGAAGCCATAACTCTTTCTATTTTTCTGAGGAAATCCTTAGCACTGTAGATAGCGATAAGGAACTGATCGTCTGTGACCGAGCCACTTTGTTTAACATGCTGATCGGGCTGAACGGATATACTATCTGCAGCGGCGTGATCAGCGAAGAACTGAACGGCCCGAACATTATCGCCAA
Source organism: Acetatifactor sp. (assembly GCA_024693365.1). GTDB lineage: Bacteria > Bacillota > Clostridia > Lachnospirales > Lachnospiraceae > Acetatifactor. Next base: position 1,076 of record JAILLF010000063.1, read on the forward strand.
ACCGTTAAAGGTTATGGATCACATGGAGATCGGTTATATCCTCCCTGGCAATATTCCTCCGTCGCATCTCACGGAAAAATATATCGAAATGCTTCGGAAATTGACATAGATTATGATCCTTACAAAGGAATCATAAACATAGTGATCAGAAAAAAACATGAATGCCCTTGACGTTGACGCAGCGTCAACTGATATAATACAGACAGAGGGATAGAAAATGGATGAAATAAAGCTTACGGACATATCGGAAATATGCGAACAATTTAACGTTTCTTCAAGGACTCTGCGGTTTTATGAAGAAGAAGGGATCATTGAAAGCACCCGGAGTATAGAATCCGCGCGCCGAAAGTATACCCCGGAACAGATCAACCTGATCCGGGAAGTACTGACGCTTCGAAATATCGGGATTTCCGTAAAAGAAATCAAGGATTATCTGAAAGGGAATCTGTCTCTGAAGGAGATTGTGCACCTAAAAAAGGCTGAGATCATTGCGTTGATTGACAGCAAGATGCGTGTCATAGAAATGTTAAATCAAACCCTCATGGCGATCGATGACGAAGAAAACATCTTTGATGCAAAAGCCTCGCATGACACAAAGTATTTGCAGAAAGAAACGGCAATGCGAATGGAAATCGTCCAAAAATGCGCGCAATATATTGTTCAGGGCGCTTTCGGAAAACTCTATCCCTTCTTTAGCAAACAGCTGCAGGCATATATGCCCGAAGCCGCATTCCGGGCCGTCTGGCAAGACGGCATCACCGGTGGAGGGAAGCTTCTACAAATCGGAGAAGCTCGCGTCAGCGATGAATCTTCCGACGTCATATTCCAAAGCTTCATCTTCGAAAAACTGAACCTTCAAGTAAAGTTTGTATTTCGCAACCTTGTGATCCATGGTCTTTGGACCAGCTACGAGGAATGAGGAGGATCCATGAAAAAACTATCGGTAAAACACTTAAAGCTGATTCGGAATCTGATCTGCGTTGCCGGGATTGTCGGTGGCTTCATCCTGTGGACTTTTTTGCCTGACGTCTTCACTAACACGAAATTATTCCATGTCGGAAATGGTGCTTACGGGTTTAAGGCCGGCGCACTGATCCTGCTGCCGCTGCAATTTCTTGCCTTCCTCCCCGATACGCATTCATCTGAAATTCATACGGAAGATCCGGCACAGCGGGCTACGCTGATGGAAGCACGCGCAAGAAAGGATGCCGTTCGCCAAATATTTACGGCCCTCTTCCTTGCACTCACCATCTGTGCCGTCATGGGCCTGGCAGTTGCGACAACGTAACTGCCACGTTGCCTTTGCTCTTCCGGCGTGGCAGCGCTTCCGTATCATCCGTTCGTGAAATACAGGTCTGGCGTACGTCCTTTATCTATCGATACACGTGTCTTGTAACGTACATAGCGTTCCCGGTCGTTATGATGCCAATCACGTTTTTTGCATAGGAAACCACCGGCGGGATGAAAACCATCTCTTTGATCTCATATTCACCATACTTAAGGGGAATGTCCGCACGCGTTAGGTTCGTGATGCTCAGATCCCTCACCTTATCGCCATATCCCAAAAGCTCCGCCAACTTTGCGGACGTCTTCCCGTGAAAGTATCCGACATGCTCCAAGTTCAGTGAATCCTCCAGGGTATCATCCAGCTTCCCCATAAATTGTAACACAAAATACCGATATCGGTCATCCGTAAGTTTCTTTTGCATCAGACCATGGACCGCCTTAGCATTCGCCTCAAAGGACTTCCCCTTTTGATACTTATACTGAACGGAAATCCCCGTCGCCTGATTTCCCATGGACCTGTTCTGATCCATCCTGCCGTCAACCGCAAGCCCAATGTCCATCGTTTTCCCACTGTCCTTGATCATGTTGGTGATCAGCCACGCGGTCAGCGACACCCCGGATTCCTTCGCCCGCGTCAGCAAATAAGAAATCTCATTCTCCCCATATCGCTCGAGCGTAACTTCCGTCTGATGATCCTTCCAGAACTTGGCATACGCCTCCTCCATCTCCCGGAATCCAAAGATCTTCTTCTCCTTTTGCCACTTGCGGTTCCATGATCTGATCAGCGGCACGTAAAAAAACGGCAGCTTGCTCTTCGCCGGGAGATTCTCCAGCGTCAGATTCCTAAAGGATACCTGTGAGCATTCCTCTCCTGCAAGGCATCTCATAAAGGTTTCGATGAAATACAACAACGATTTCCCGTCTCCGCCTAAATGATGCATCATAAACACCAGACCGTCAGGGGACAGAAACCCTCGGAGGAACTCGCCATCCTCCAGCCGGAACCGCCGCTTTTCATTCTCCCCTATCAACTCCGCAAGACCCAGCGGCGTCTTTGCGAAACTATTTTGCGGCAAAGCATTTTCAACGTAAAATGCCTCCCCGGATGCTTCGATTACAATCTTTGAATTTAGAACCTCATGAACCTTGCACGCCTTTTCAAACGCGGCGCTCAGCACGTCAAAGGGGATTTCCTTATTGATCCGCACGTTCATCGTGATCATCACGTTCACGTCAAATAAATCCACTCTCTCCGTCTCAATTCTTGCTCTCATAAGTATTTCCTTACGCTCCACGTCCACTGCCTCATGATCAGCCCGGTGGGCATGACCTTGGAATAGATACGGAAATATTTCGCAAATAATCCTGGCACGGACATGTCCTTTCCTCGCATGCTATCCTTCAAGGCTTTTTTGACGACCTGCTCCACGCTGATCATCCCGCCATAGTTAATCTCTTTCCCGTCTTTTGTCCTCGGAAGCATTCCCGTATCCACCCATCCTGGGCACACGCAGGTAACGTTGATTCCGCGAGGCTTTAGTTCGACTCCAACCGCTCTCGACAGATTCTTTAAAAACACCTTGCTTGCGGAATACACGCTTAGATACGGATTGGGTTGAAACGACGATGCCGAGGATACGTTTAATATCCTGGCACCCTTTTGCATAAAAGGCAACGTCGCAGCGATCAGCTCCGCGGGCACACTGCAGTTTATTCTGCAAAACGCCTTTACCTCTTCCCTTTTCATCTTTTCAAAAGCTCCAAAATATCCTATGCCCGCATTATTTACAAGGTACCTGACATCTGGTGTTTTCTCCTTTATCTGCTCTTCCAGAAAGCTAATTCCGTCCTTTGCCAGATCCGCCTCCACGGGCACCACTTTTTCAAAAGCATCCTTTAATTCGCTGAGCTTTCGGGCATTTCTTCCCACTGCCCAGATCTCATCAATTTCATCCATGGCCGCGATGGCTTGTACAAATCCCATGCCCAATCCGCCAGTTGCACCGGTAATGATTGCGATTCTCATGCTAAACCTCCAACAGACGGGACAGCGTTTCCCAAGTTACCATCTTGAAATCCTCCAAGAACAGTCTTTTCAGCGCATATAAATACACGGTTCCCCAGTAAAGGTCCGCAAGATACAAAGCGTCACCCTTCACCACGCTCCCCTCTTTCTGCCCCTGTCGTATGATCTTCGCCAGATCCTTATACAGGTCATTCGCATAAGGCGTTTCCTTCTTTTCAAGCAAAAGCTGCGTGAGAATCGTAATCTTAACGCAGTACTCCTCATCCTCCTTAAGCTTCTTTTCCATCTCCTTGGATATCAGGTCAATCTTCGCTTTCGCTGACATAGGAAGCTTTGAAAGTGTTTTTAATCTCTGGATCTCCTCCTTATTTTCCGCACGGCTTCGGATCTCTTCAAACAATTCCTCCTTAGATTTAAAATACAGATAGATTGTTCCCTGACCAATCCCCATATACTTCGCCAGATCTCCTATCTTTGTGTCTCCAAACCCATATTTTGCAAAATAAAGAGAAGACATCTTCAGAATCTTACTCCGCATGTCTTCTCTCATTTTCTTAAACTGCTCTTCATTTTTCGGCATGCCATTTCTCCTTTTTGACTGAACGAATATTCATTCATAAAAAGAAGATAGCACATAAATCGAATTTCGTCAAGACCTGATTCTAATCAAATAAATAGGAAATAATCTCCCTTCCTTCCATAAAGATGGCGACGTACGCTACCTGCAGACAGAGTAAAATGCCGTGAATGACGCCTGCAACCACCATCAAAACAATGAATACAATACTTTTTTTCATGACGGTCTCCTTCCAGATGCCGATAATTTTTCGTCTCTAAGTACATAGACGCAATCCGCAGCTGAAAGTTTCACCCAATTTACTTAGCCTTATCCCGACCTTATTCCGGCCTTTTCCCGATCAGCCGGATCACTTCCTTGTCCTC
>JAILLF010000060.1 GCA_024693365.1 Acetatifactor sp.
GGGAAAGCACAAATATTTGATTTTTAAAGCTTATAAAGGAGATTTACGATGATTTCAGCCAATAATGTAACCCTTCGTCTCGGCAAAAAGGCCCTTTTTGAGGATGTAAACATCAAATTCACCGAGGGCAACTGCTATGGCCTTATAGGTGCAAACGGAGCCGGCAAGTCAACCTTCCTTAAGATCCTTTCGGGTGCACTTGATACGACAAAGGGTGACATAGCCATAACACCGGGACAGAGAATGTCAGTACTTGAACAGGACCACTTCAAATATGATGATTATCCTGTAATGGATACCGTTATACTCGGCAACAAGCGTCTGTATGAGATAATGAAGGAAAAGGATGCGATATATGCCAAGGAAGACTTCTCTGACGAGGACGGTATAAGGGCTTCGGAACTTGAGGCTGAATTCGCCGAGATGGACGGATGGGAAGCAGAATCAAACGCAGCCATGCTCCTTAACGGTCTGGGTATAGAAACAGACCTTCACTATTCCATGATGAAGGACTTAAACGGTTCACAGAAGGTCAAGGTCCTCCTTGCCAAGGCCCTCTTCGGCAATCCCGATATCCTTCTTCTGGATGAGCCTACCAACCACCTTGACATGGATGCCATCAACTGGCTGGAGGAATTCCTAATTAATTTTGAAAATACGGTAATCGTTGTAAGCCACGACCGTTATTTCCTTAATAAAGTATGTACTCATACCTCGGATATCGATTACTGCAAAATCCAGCTATATGCCGGCAACTTCGATTTCTGGTACGAGTCAAGCCAGCTCCTTATAAAGCAGATGAAGGAAGCAAACAAGAAAAAGGAAGAAAAGATCAAGGAGCTCCAGGAATTCATTTCCAGGTTCTCCGCCAATGCATCAAAGAGCAAACAGGCAACATCCCGTAAGCGTGCCCTTGAGAAGATCGAGCTTGATGAGATAAAACCGAGTTCACGTAAATATCCCTATATCGACTTCCGTCCCGACAGAGAGATCGGCAACGAAGTACTCACCGTGGAGCATCTCTCCAAGACCGTCAACGGCGAAAAGGTTTTGAACGATATCTCCTTTGTCATGGGCCGCGAGGACAAGATCGCCTTTGTTGGCAGCAACGAGCTTGCAAAGACCACCCTCTTCCAGATCCTTACCGGAGAGCTTGAGCCCGACGAGGGCACCTATAAATGGGGCGTTACGACCTCTCAGGCTTACTTCCCCAAGGACAGCACCGCTGAGTTCGACAATGACCTGACCATCACGGATTGGCTGACCGGCTACTCTCCCATCAAGGACGTGACCTACGTGCGTGGCTTCCTTGGCAGAATGCTCTTTGCCGGAGAAGATGGCGTGAAGAAGGTAAAGATCCTCTCCGGAGGCGAGAAGGTTCGCTGCCTGCTCTCCAAGATGATGATCAGCGGCGCTAACTGCCTGCTCCTGGATGAGCCCACGAACCATCTTGACATGGAAAGCATCACGGCACTGAACAACGGCCTCATCAAGTTCCCCGGCGTTGCCCTGTTCTCCTGCCATGACCATCAGTTCGTACAGACCACGGCAAACCGCATCATGGAGATCCTGCCTGACGGAAGTCTGATCGATAAGATCACGACCTACGACGAATATCTGGCAAGTGACGAGATGGCCCGTAAGCGCACCGTCTTTACTGCCCAGAAGGAAGATGACGAAGATTAATGCCAAAGCCCCGCAAGCACATGCCCGCGGGGCTTTTTTCTCCAAAGCTTTTGATGCACCAAAAACACAAAATCAACGTTAAACAAAAAGGAGTGCTTCTCATGATCGATCTTCACGTACATTCCGTCCGTTCCGACGGAACCCTGACGCCAACGGAACTAGTTGATTACGCCATGAAAAAAGGCCTCTCCGCCTTTGCACTGACAGACCACGACACGACGGACGGCCTGGCGGAGGCCATGGAATACGCCGATTGCCTTCGGAAAAAGCTTTCCGATCAGGCATCTGAAGGCACTGCTGACGAAAAGTCCGCCAATACCGTTCCCGAGATCATCCCCGGGATCGAGCTTTCCACGGATGACAAGGGCACGGAGGTTCATATTGTCGGCCTGTTCATAGACCCGACCAATCCCACGTTCCGTGAGTATTTAACGGATTTCGTGAATTCCCGTAACGTCCGCAACCAGAAAATGTGCCTAAAATTGCAGGAACTGGGTCTCCCCGTGATCTACGAGGGATTGCTGGAAAAGTATCCGGACTGCATTCTCACCAGGGCTCACTTTGCCAGGCACTTAAAGGATCTTGGCTACGTAAAAAGTAATCAGGAGGCTTTTGACCGCTATCTCGGAAGCCGCCGTCCCGCCTACGTGCCGCGCGAAAAGATCACGCCCCGAAAGGCCGTAGAACTGGTGTTGACCGCCGGAGGGTTGCCGATCCTCGCTCATCCCATTTTGTATCGCATGTCTGACGCAAGACTGGATGCCCTGACTGCGGACTTAAAGAGCGCAGGCCTCGTTGGCATTGAAGCCATTTACAGCACCTACTCCTCTTCAGAAGAGCGCCAGATCCGGCGCCTTGCCGAGAAACATGACCTGCTCATCAGCGGCGGCTCCGATTTCCATGGCTCCAACAAGCCAAACATTGATCTTGGCACCGGTCTTGGAAAGCTCTTTGTCCCTGACGAGGTTCTGGCAAACTTAAAGGGACGCATTCAGCGTCCCCGTTAGTGTTGCTTTCCCTTGATTGCGCGCTTCACGGCGGCAAGCGGTTTCATGATGACCATGCGGAATGGACGAAGCAAAAGCCATCCCCGCGACAGGATCACGTAAAGTACGTTGCCGGAGCCAAAGCCCTTTCCCTTCCGGATGAAGGTGACAACCATGCCGATAAAGGCTTCCCGCGGAAGCGGGCCTTCGACTTGCGTCTGGTTGTCTCCCACCATGTAAACGCCGTCCTTGCGCACCTTCCACACGCGGTGGAGCACTAGCATCCCGCTTGGCCGGCGATAGAGCCAGACCTGCCCTCGACGGATCCTTTCGGGATCCGTTTTTTTTATGACAACCTGATCCCGCCCCGGAATCATCAAAGGATACATACTGTACCCTTCCGGCGTGATCTGCACCAATTCTTTTTCTTCAATCAGCTTCTCCAGATTTTGCACTGCCACGGTTTCCAAACTCCCCCAACGCATTTCCTTTGGTTTTCTATATTGAATGATAGCATTTTTATCCAAAAAATGCTATCATGTTTTTATCAGCACAAAGGAGCTAAGCCAATATGAGTGACAGACTACGTGTTAAAAAAACAATCCATTGCTATGAAATAAACGGCACTTACCATCTCCTGCCCATCGGCCAGGGCATTATGGACCATGAAAAGGGCCTTACCACCAATGAGGTCGGAAAACTCATCTGGGAAACCTTGGAACGCGGAGGTGATAAGGAGGAAGCCCTCCGCGTTTTGATGCGCGGATATGAGGCTGCCGAGGAGGACAGACCCGTTTTGGAAGCGGACGTGAACGCTTTTCTGGAAACGCTTGGTCAGCATGGTTTTTTTGAAAACAAGTGGCACGAACCTGAAAACGGCAGCTCCGCGCGCAAGGTCAAGATCGGTCCCCTCACAATCGCGCTTCGCATCCCGGATGCTTTGTTAGATCGTTATTTCGCGCCCTTTTCCATTTCGGAAGACGTGTCCGATGCGGATCAGGAAGTCACGTTTTGCGACCACCGCCCTCTCACAAAGCAAAATGGCCAGGTGCTTGTTCGCAGTGAGGAAGTGCTGATCATGGAAACGGAGGATTCTTTTGTCATCCTGCCGCTTCTGAGCCGATGCGTTTATGAAATCTGTTGTACGAAGGATGGCCGCGAGGCATTCGTTTACGGGACGAATGACGGAACCGCCGCCTGCTTGGAAGAACTCTTTTCCGCCCTTCGCTTTCCATTTCTGATCCTGGCACAGGTAAGAGGCCTTTGCGTCATGCATTCCGCCTCCCTCCTTTATCAAGGTAAGGCCTGGCTTTTCTCCGGTCATTCCGGCGCCGGGAAATCCACGCACGTCCAGCTCTGGCAGGACACCTTTGGAACCCCTTGGATCAACGGAGACCTAAATCTCCTTGGCACAAAAGAAGGACAGGCCGTCTGTTACGGTCTGCCCTGGTGTGGCACCTCCGGCATCTCCATTCCGGGAGAATTCCCCTTAGGAGGCGTTACGTTCTTAAAACAGGCACCCTTTGACAGGGTTTCCAAAATTGCTCCTGATCCGTTGGCGCTCTCCCTTGCAAAGCGGATGATCACGCCCAACTGGACGGCATCCATGATGCAACAAAACATCGACGCCGCACTGCGCCTTTGCACGCTCATACAAGGCTTTCATCTCGAATGTACCAAAGAGCCGAGTGCCGCACGTACCATGAACGCAGCCATCGATCAGGTTTTGCAGTCGTAATCCTGCGCAAGCCTTTTAGAAGTTATCGATCAATTCCTTTATTTCTGCTTCATCCAAAATTTTACATTGCTTATCCCGGATTGCATAAACCCGTTTACACATGCCCAGCACCGTAGGTCTGTGCGTCGTCACGATACAGGTCTTGGGCCTTGCGCCCCCCATAATATTTCTAAGCACCTGTCGCTCCGTAAAAACGTCCAATGCGGAGGTTGCCTCATCCAGCAAGAGGATCGGCGTATCCCGAAGCAATGCCCTTGCAATGGAAAGGCGCTGCGCCTGTCCCTCGGAAAAACCGCCGCCTCGTTCCTTGATCTGACTGTTGATGCCTTCCGGAAGCTTTTCCACAAAGCTCCATGCGCATGCCTGCTTTAACACTTCAATGATCTCTTCGTCCGTTGCGTCTTCCTTTACGTTTCGCATGTTCTGAGCGATGGTACCCGAAAACATGGTGTTCCCCTGAGGAACGTAAGAAAATATCTGTCTGGTTGAAGGAGAGAGGTCAAAGCCTCTCTTTTCTTTTTGTTCACCGGCCCAGAAATAGGCTTCGCCGCCCTGTACGGGTACCAGAGAAAGCAGCAGGCGCATCATGGTCGTCTTACCCTCTCCCGAAGGCCCCACGAGGCCCACGATCTCATGCGGTCTTGCTTCCATGGAGGCATTCTTGAAAACCTCCGTACCATTCTTGTAGGCATAATCCAAATGGTTGATCGTAAGTCCAATGCCGCGATCCAGATTCTCCTCCAGGAATTTCCGGACCTCTTCCCTCTTTCCGTCATCTTCTCTCGGCATTTCCACGATGTCCATCAGTCTCCCCGCGGAGGTGGTAAGCCCAATGGCTCCGGGAACAAGTGACGTCAGGTTGTGCAGCGTTCCCGTCAACGTGCCGGAGAGCCCCAGAAACATTGTCATGGTACCATAATCGATGGCTCCGCTCCATACGCGGTAGATTCCCCATCCATACGCCGCATAAGAGATCAAAAGTCCCACCGTGGACATTAAGATTGACGTCCAGATGGACATTTTCTGGAAATCCAAACGCATGGTAATGTATTCCTGTTGGAGCTGTTTTAACCTTCTTACGTACAGCCCTATCAGATCAAACGCTTTGATTGTCTGGATGTTGGAAAAGGCCTCCTGGTTGAAGCCTGACATCTTTGCCCCCATGGCGGCGCTTCTTTGATTGTTATTCACCATGCGCTTCATCAAGGTCTTTGACAGGATCAGGCTGACCGGCATTCCCATAAAGGCAAAGACCGCAAAGCTTACGTCATTCATGATCACGACCGCAAATGCGCTGACAAAGCGGAAGAGATAAACAATCGCATTCGGCACAAAGTTCAAAACACCGTTTGATATGTTGGATGCATCCGAGCTCCACCTAGTGAGCAGATCGCCCGTATGATAATTGGACAGGGATTCCCAGTCCGTGATCAGGATTTTTTCAAAAATGTCAGATTTGATCTCGGCATCAACCCGCATGCCTACCCATGCGGATATATAGGAAGTGATTTGATTCATGATGGTGCTTCCGATTCCCAACCCGATCATAAGGCAAAAGGTTTGCACCAGTTTTCCCGGCTGATACCCGGTGATGATGTTGACCAGGTCTCTCGACGCAAAGCTAAGGCCGAGGGCCACCAGAGTTCCCACCATGCCCATGGCCGTATATATGATCATGGCGAGCCAGTGTCTTTTTCCATATCCGTAGATCCAGACGGTCTGACGCCACATTTCCTTCAGGCGCCCTTCCCTGACCCGCTTCCAATAAAACGCGATTCGCTCTTTCATCCCTTGTTCCCTTTTGCTCATTAAAACCTTGTCCTGCGCACATGCAGTAAGTTCTTGTTATTAGAGTACCATGATTCCGTGCAGAATTCAATTGCGGGCGACGTAAAAAGCAAAAAGAAAAGCATGGCCGCATATTTGCAACCATGCTTTGAAGTCTAATTCCGGGACTAAGATTTTTCTTAGTCGATTCTGCCCTGAACGTTTACGTCGTGTCTGCAGGAAATGGTCAGGTTGGTGATGGTAATTGCCTCGGTCGTAGCCTGATCGCCGGTGAATGCCCATACCTTGAAGGTGTAGTTATCACCAGACTTGTAAGAATCCCCAAGAAGCTCACGGGTAATGGTCATGGTGTTTCCGTTGATCACGTAAGGGAACTCAGCTCTGGAACCGTTCTCGCTAAGAGGTGCGGAGAAAGTTACGGTAACAACGGTGCAACCGGAAATGTGCTCGTAATCGGTGCTGTGATCTGCGCGAAGCTCAAATACGTGAGAGTCGCCTGCCCACTTCTGAACGTCAGTATAGTTGATGGTCCAGCAATCGGAAGACCAGTTGCTTCCGTCACCACTTGCCATGTATACGCTTTCTGCAATCTCATCATTTGCAATAATTACGGGCTTAACATAATTTTTCATTTTACTCTTTTTCCTCCTGTATAAACTTACTATTTTTTGTCTTTTACTTTAAGAAGATGTTCTTCTCCTTATCTCATGTCATCATCCTACCATAGCCCCTTGCAAACCGCAAGCATTCTAACAGATTTGTTACGAATCCCCCGCCAATGTAGGTAATTCCAGGTAGAACTGACTTCCCTTTTCAGGCACGCTTGTTACCCAAATTTTTCCCCCGTGTTTTTCCATAATGCTCTTTGCTATGGCAAGACCAAGCCCGTGCCCGCCGTCCCCCGGCGTTCTGGACCTGTCCGCCCGGTAGGAACGCTCAAACACGTGGGGCAGATCCTCCGGCAGGATTCCCACTCCCGTGTCGCTTACGCAGATGATCAGCTTACCATCGCGCAACTCAGCCAAGAGCGTGATCTTATCACCTGGCCTAGAATATCTTAAAGCATTGGTGAACAGATTGTCAAGTACCCTAACCATCTTTTCGGGATCCACGCGGACCATGCAGGACAGGTCGTCCGGCAGGCGCAAATCTAATCGTCTTTCCGCGTATTTCACGTCCGCGTCACAGGAATAAAAGAATTCCTCCAGCATGGCCGCGGCGTCTATGTTCTCCAGTTCTAGTCTCTGCTCCGGATTCTCCATCCTTCCCAGCAAAAAGATCTCATCCAGCATGGAATTCAGGCTTTTGAGACGCCTGCTCATGAGATTTAAGAGTTCCTGATACTCTTCCTCCTCCATGTCCTTCTTCTCGCGAAGGAGTCCAAGGGCACTGACGAGGGCCGCCATCGGCGCGCGAAGGTCGTGGGAGAGATTCCGAAACAATTCCATGCGTTCCCGTTCCTGCTGATTTAATTTTTCATTTGCCCGCGACAATTCCTCATTCGCCAGCAACAAGGCTTTCTCTAAGTCTTCCCTGGAAATTGTCTGCGGCTTCATATATCGCTTTTTTTCCATGCTCCGCGCTTCCTTCCGTCATCCCTTAAAGCAATACCCTTTCCCCCACACGGTCTCGATCATGTTTTCCAGCCCTACAAAGCCTTCCATCTTTTTTCTCAGTCTGCTAGCGTTCATCATAATGTTCCTGCGGTCAGCGTCAATGTAACCTCCCAGGAGCTCCTTGCCGATCTCCTCAAAGGTCATGACCTTGCGGTTATTCCGCGCCAGGCATATCAAGAGTTCATATTCCTTATTGGACAACAGAATCTCTTCGCCGCTGCAGAACACGCGGTGATTTAAGAGTTCAATGCGAAGGGGCGGGAATTCCAAAATGCCCGTCTGTCCGGTAACGCCGCGGTATCGGGTGATGTGTACCTGAATGCGCAGGGACAGTTCTTCCAGACTACAGGGCTTCACGATATAATCCACGGCCCCCGTGACAAGACCCTGAATGCGGTCTGCCTCGTCCGTTCTGCCCGTCAGGAAAAGAACCGGCACCTGCGTAATCATCCGGATCTGCTTCATGGCTTCAAAACCATCCATGCCAGGCATCATCACGTCGAGGACAATGCAGTGCGGCATAAATTCGGGCAACATGCCAATTGCCTCCTGCGCTGACTGCGCCGTTTTCACCTGATATCCCTTTCCCCTTAAGAATTCACCATTGACGTAAAGAACTTCGCTGTCATCATCCACCAACAAGATTCGGTCCATATTTTGACCCTCCGTCAATCTTTAACCAAAACACCCAGTTTATCCAGTTGCTCCAAGAACTCTTCCACGTCTGCAAGGATCATCTGCTCTTCTTCCGGATCTGCTTCATATTCCTGGCAAAGCTTCTTGTGAAGCGCATCCTTGGACAATCCCTCAAGTATCCCTTCCCAGAGAAGTGCTCCCGTCTCATTCAAGGCAAACACGATGCCCTGCTTCTCCCCGCGGCGTGCCACGACGTAATGCTCTCCGATCTTTCTCAGTTCAAAACTCTCATTGATCTTCACGTAATCACCTGCCTCAGTTTATTTGAATAATCTCATTTCTTCGACAACGCCCGCGCGTTCTCCCGCACTCTTTAGAATGCTGCGAAGACTGCCGCGCCCAAGCTTTTTGTTATTCCGCAGAAACGTAACAAAGGTCTTGTACCAGAGCCACGGCCACTTCCAAACGTGTTTGCTCTCCTTTGCGTGGTTCATCTTCATCTGATAGTGAAATTCCTTCGCATAGCCCAGAATGCTGCGTTTTCGAAGCGCCACCATGCGATTCTTGTCCGCCTTTCCAAATTCCTCCGCACTGATCACTTCCATCAGGAACTGTTCAACGTATCCCTTCGAAAACTCCGCTTCCAAACCATTTCCGTAGACGTGGTTTGGGGTTAGGCCCAGATACTTTTCACAGATCAGCGTTACTGCCTTTGCAAAACCCGTGACGCCGCATTCCTCCGCCAGTTTACGGAACCGGGCTGCGGTCTCTTCGTCATCCACCTGATTCCAGAAGACCACCCAATCCGCCAGAAGCTTTAATCCAAAACCGGCGCGAAGGAAATGTTGGAGCATGTGAAGAAGGAGTTCCAATGCCTGCAGCGGTTCGGAGGTCGTCGGTATGGACAGGCCCATAACCTCAGTCTTTCCCGCTTCCTCCAGATAGGCGGGAAGCAGTTCTTCCATTCTCTCATTGACCCTCTCATCGTCAAAGGGCTCCGCAAGCATTGCGTGAAGCTCCACGTCGATCTCTTCCTTGCCCTGATAGACCAAGTGATGGTTCGCATGCTGTTCTTCCTTCATTTCGTAATGCATGCCTTCCAAGATCTTTCCCGCGGTCTGCGCGTCCTCCACGCTTTTGAACAGGAGGTCCACGTCACCTGACTTACGATATTCCGGGACTGGATAATAGGCCGCCACGCTGCATCCCTTCAGCGCAACCACGGGAACGTTCTTCGCTCGGATGGCTTCCGTCAGCTCCTTCGTCAAAAAGAGGAGCCGGTAGCTTTGTTTTACAACGCTTTCCGTCGACGGTCGCGCCGACTCCAAAAGCTTTGGATCTTTTTCTTCAAAGAGCTCCTCCAGCACGTCCCACAGCATGGGCAAGACCTTATGCTCGCGGGCTATGGAAAGCACTTCCTCTATCTTTACCCGCTCCAGAAGCTCCTTTTCCCGCCGCGAGGCTTCCACACCCGTCAAGGCCCTTCTGAGCAGAAGGCAAAGACACTCAGCCTCTTTGGAAACAATGTTGCCTGATGCCGCGGCCTTTTTTCTATTTTTCCATTTGGACTGTTTTTCCGCCCGGTTCCTTTTCTCCGTAATGCGCCCGTCAATGTTCAAGGCCCTGAGGAGAACAATTCCCAGCGTGAACAGGAAATATCCATGCATGGAAAACAGCATGGACGCCACCCGGATCACAAATCTCCACGGCAGGCAGTGAAGCTGCTTTATGTATGCTCCTCCCGCCAATTCCCGGAATCTCTTTCTCACAAAGAGATTCCTTCCGTAATCCCGAAGCGCTGCCTTTGCCTTCCATATGCCATTCTTGGCCATGAGTTCTTGCTTCACCAGGAAAAAGCTTCCAAAGAAGACGTGAAACGCCGTAATGTCCTGATAGTAATCCTCGAGTCCTCTGTCCTCCAGCTCCAGATGGAAATCCTCCGCGATGCCGACCCATATCTCGCTGAAATCCTGCTTATACTGAAACGTGACGGATTCATCGTGAACCCTGTATAAATATACGCTTTCGTCAATAAAGGAGTACTTCGGCCGGCATGCATAGCAAAGGATGTTGAACGCCTTATCCTGGGTGTAAGGGTAATCCATGCTCCACACGTCATTCTCCAGAAGGAATTCCCTCCGGTAGAGCTTGCCCCAGTTATATGCCAAATGTCCGAAGCGATAGAACCCGTCGAAGCGAAAATCTTCCGTGTCCGGATCATCCTCCTTTTCCAGATGATGGCGGTTGACGTCCCAGATGATTCCGTCCATGAATTTCCGATAGTTGCCCACGATCACGTCTGCACCGCTTCGCATTGCTTCCTCAGCCAGATTACCAATGGCATCCGGCCCGTCCAGACAGTCATCGGAATCCATCATAAATACGTATTCCCCCTGCGCCTCCATGACGCCAGTGTTTCGCGCTATGCCCTGTCCTTGGTTTTCCTGATGGATTGCGATCACCCGCTCATACTTCTGCGCGTAAAAGTCAACAATCTCCGGGCAACGGTCCGGCGAGCCGTCGTCCACCAGAATGATCTCCGTTGCGGGATAATGCTGGGTGAGCGCGCTCTGCACGCACTGAGCCAAATATTTTTCAGTTTTATAGACTGGAATTATGATGGATACCAGCATCTCACTCATGGCAATTCCCCGATCATCCCGTAATCAATGGTTATCACTCCCGTTTCGCGTATTTCTCCAAAAAACGGAGGGACGCTTGAAACCGGGCACTTCTAAAATACAAAAGCAGGTTGATGCCTGACGGCAACGCAACGCACAGCATGACCGCCAGTATAAAGTTCAAAACGGAAAAGCCCTGACAGATCTTCCCCGTCAGGAACGCGCATAGCAGTGCCTCTCCTGCGGACAATACCACGTATTGAGCCATCTGCAGCACGTAGCTTCCCATGGATTTTTCCAGGTAAAAATGATAAAACGCAAACGATTTTCCCAAAAACAAGATCACGTAAGCCACAAGCGTTCCAAGCAGCACGCCATTGAGCCCCATAGGCCGTACCAACGCCAGCGAAAGAACCAGATTCACAATGGCCGCCGTCATTGCGACCCGCTTCTCCGGCCGGAAAAGACCGCTCGCACTGACAAACGTGCCAACCGGCAAAACCAGAACGTAAAGCAGGCAATTGAAGGCGATCAGCATCACCGTCATCTGCGGGAGCAAAAACTCCTCTCTCAGCCAGATCTCTCCGACAAAGAGCGAAGCCAATGCCGTCACGCCGCAAAGGATAACGGCACCTAGCAGAAAATATACAAACGTAAAGGTCTGCAGCAGCTCTCCGTCACGCTTCTTGTCCCCTTCCACAATCAGGTTTCCAACCGTCGGCTGCAGTGCGCCGGAAAGCGCCTGCATGACGTTGATCAGCGATTGCGTGATCAGGCAGTAATTAGAATAAAATCCAACGACGCTCAAGCTGATAAAGCTCGACGTGATCAAATTGTCCGTGCAGCCAAGGAGCTTTTGCGCGATCCTTGTGACAAAGAGGTTCTTTACGTCCGCAAACACGGATTTTACAAGACCTTGATCCACCTTCTGTTTACGGTACTTTTTCAGATAAGGCCAGGTTTTGTCCACGTAGATTGCCAGGCCCAAATTCACAATGGCTTCAAATATGATGCCAATTCCCAAGGCCCACTCGTAATTTTCCCAGATCATGACAATCACGATCACGGAAACGTAATTCAGGATCGAGACCGCCATAGTCGCAAGACTCGATACATATTCACGCTGATCCGCGATCACAATGGATCGCTTGTAGGATAACAGATATCCAAGGATCGTCTTCACCAGCCACAATCCGTAGATCAAACGGACGTAAGACGGGGAGAAGTGATTTTCTCGCAAAAACAAATGCACAAAGGGCAAAAAGGAAAAGCCTAAAACGGCAATCACACCGGCCACGACGTAATAGGCCCTGCGGTACAGGTTCGTCAGCGCAGCCTGTTTTTTCTCCTCTCCCTCTGCTATCGCCCGGTATAAGTGAAACACAATGGCGGTAGACAAACCAAGCTCCGAAACGGAAAAGATGGCGATCACGTTGGACGCGACCCCGTTTAACCCCACCAGTTCCGTTCCAAGCTTTAGATTTATGACTCTCTGGCTAAAAAAACCGGCCAGAATGATCAGCGCCTGCGCAAAAACGCTGACAAAACTGTTTTTCCCTATGTTTTTAGCACGCATCGAAATCTCACTCCAAAAGCTGTCCTAACAAAGCATTCCACTGTTCCATGACCTTCGGCAACAGGAACGGTCTTATACCTTCCGGCGCTTTTCCCGCCATTTCCGTAAGCAATTCCTCATCTTCCATGAGCAGCAAGAGTTTTTCCGCCATGGATCCGCAGTCAAACGGTTCGATCAGCCATCCGTTAACGCCGTCATGAATGATATCAGACGGTCCCGTAGGCACGTCAAAGCTCACCGCAGGTAAGCCGCAGGCCCCGGCCTCCAAAAGGCACATGGGAAACCCTTCCGCCCTGGACGTCAGCACAAAAATCTTTGCCTGAGCCAGATAGTCTTCAACCTTGGGAACGTATCCAACCAGCTCCAGCTGTTCCTGCAGGCCTTCCTTTTCGCGGAACGCTTCCAGCGCGGTTCTCTCAGGTCCTTCCCCGCAAAGAATCCATTTCCAGTCCCTGCGTTTTGCAAGAACCATCTTCGCCACCTGCATCAGCAGATCATATCCCTTTTCCGGGACAAGCCTTGCTGCGGTGATCAGCCAATTGTGCCGCTCACGCCTTGCCACGTCAGTCATCGTGGCAGGATTCGCAATGGCAACAATCCGGTCCAGCCTTCCAAAATGCTTTTGAAACGCCTTTGCGTCTCCCGGCGTCAGCGTGACAATGGCATCTGTCTTTATTGTAAAATGATTTAAAATGATCCTGCGATACCACCCCTCTGACAATTCAAACGCACAGTTTGAATGCTCCCAGGATACAACCTTGACGTTTAACCCCTTCGCTGCAGGCACGGAAAGGACGTCCAACACAATGTC
Source organism: Acetatifactor sp. (assembly GCA_024693365.1). Lineage (GTDB taxonomy): Bacteria > Bacillota > Clostridia > Lachnospirales > Lachnospiraceae > Acetatifactor. The sequence continues at coordinate 13,459 of JAILLF010000060.1, forward strand.
TATGTCAATGATCAGATCAATCCGATGCTCCTTCAAAAACTTTCGCAGCTTCGGGATCAACGGAAGGTAAACAGGTCCAGGCGTCAGCCACTTCTTGCCAAGCGCGTGGCGCGATACGTTCGAAGCGATCTCGTAGCTTGGCGCGTCCTTTTGCTCCACAAGGCTCAAGAAGCAAACCTCCGTCTCCGGCTTCTTCGCAAGTTCATTCGCTATGGTGACTGCGACGCGTTCCGTACCGCCGTTTCTTGTCACGTCTCCTGAAAAAAAACAGATTCTTTTCAAGGCAAACCTCCCAAGTTATTTTATCGTTCCCAGCAATAAGTACCCATCCTCACTCTCTCTAGCAAAAGAGATCACTTTCCCGTCTCTTCTGCGAAGGATCCTGACATAGAGAAAAAGCGCTTCCTCCTTCTCAGGTTCCGCGGTACATTCCCTCGAAAAGGTGCCGCGAAGCTCCGCATGCGACCCGGCCGGCATTCCCCGAAGATTTCCCTCGAGCTTTCCCATCTTTATAAAATCAGAAGCCTGTCCGTTCCGCCTTGTGAACACCCAGGCGTCGGCATCGTCATATATCGTTCCAAAGCCCTGATTGTCAATCTTTAGCGTGATCCTCAATTCATCCTTTTTGACCTTACAGTCCGCTTCCTGCAGGTCAAAACAATATCCCAAATGCCGGCCAACGTAATCATATAAGCTCTGCCCACCGTACGGCAGCTCTTTCCATTTTGCTAACAGCACGGCATCATGCGTGGAATTCAAATAGCACGTGCCAAGGCTTCTTAGTTCGCCCGCGACCTGCTCCGCCGATAACGGTACGGTTGCATCGATTGCCTCCCCGCCATAAGGCACCTTTTCCGTAAACGGAGCCATGAAGCTTGCCTCTTCCTCTGGGCTCCACGCTTCCTTCCAGTCCGCTTTTCCAACTATCTCTGATCCAAAAGTACCAAGGTGCGACGGCGATCCCAAGAGTCCGTCGTTAAAAAATCCAACCGATTCCTTGGGTTCTCCTTCCTGAAAGGCAAGACGATATTGAACGGGCTTTCTGATGGCAAGCCGTACCTTCCCTTCCGTCTCGCGCATAAACAATTCCATAAGCTCCCTTAGGCACTGTGCGCTCAAGAACTTAGAGTCATGCATCTCGCCCCAGCTTCCGATCAGCAGACCTTGATAAACGTAAATGGAATCAGCATGTTTTTTTAGAAGCGGCGCAATCTGCGATACGTGTTTTTTGACGTGCGAAAAAAGGGAGGGTTCCCTGACCATCCCTTTTCCTTCCGTGTCGTAACATATTCTAAGGATCAGGTCAAAACCCAATTGTTCAAAGCATTGCAGGATCCCGTCCATTCTGTCAAGGGCCTTGGACGACAGATCCTCATCCTTGTACGCGCCCACGTTAAATAATACTAACGCCAGGCTTTCTCCGGCATACCGGACCGGTTCTTCCCACGTTTCCTCCTCCAAGCGGTAGGTATAGATGCGATACCAGCCTCTCCCCGGGTTATCCGCGGGATCCACGGGTTTTGTAGGATCTGCGGGCGTAAACTTAGGTCCCTTAATAAAAGATAACATCCCTCTTCTCTCCTGCTTTCTTCTGCAAGATTTTGATGCGGAATACAATCGCCAAAATGGAAAAGATCATCCGGATCATGTAAACAACCGGTTTTAAGCCGGAATGCATGCTTTCCCCGCCCACGCGATTGTGCATGACTGCAGGCATTTCCTCCACCCTGTATCCCACGAGAAGCATTAAGATGATCATGTTGGCATCCGGATAGCGGTCATCAAACCTGCCGTACTTTGAATAATATAGCACGGCACGGTTGCTAAGGCCCTGCAGGCCCGTAGTCGGATCCGCTATTCTTCTTCCCGTAAACAGCTTGATCAAAAAACGAAAGATTGCATAGGCAAATTGCTTTGCAGAGGATACTTCAAACTCACTGCTTCCGTCCATAAAGCGTGACCCCAGTACAATGTCCGGATACTTTCCCTCCCGATTTGGCGTCTTCAACCGGTCATAGAGCTTCATGACGTTACAGGCGTCATGCTGACCGTCCGCATCCATCTGTATCACGTACTTGTACTTTCGCCGTATGGCATATTTATAGCCCAGCTGAATCGTGCTCCCGTATCCCAGGTTGAAGATATTGGAGATCAGCGTAAATCCCGCGTTTTTCACTATTCTGTTTGTTGCGTCGGAGGATGCGTCATTAATGACCAATACGTCCGCAATTTCCATGATCTCGGGCGTTTTTAATTCCTTCAACACAGCCAGTATGTTTTGCTCTTCATTATACGCCGGTATAATGATCAGCAAGTCCTTAGGCTTTGAATTCTGCATTTTATTCCCTCGATGACGTTAAACTAAATAGTCCTTCCAGATCTTTTTCGTAGGAGAACTTGCGTTTTGCCGCATTCTCCCCAAGGCGTCTTGCTTTCTCAGGATCATTCAGGAGTTCCTGAATGGCCTTTGCAAGCGCCTCTGGCTTTTGTGCGATGACGAGACCGTCCACCCCGTCCTCCACCTGTTGTCTGTTACTTATTATATCGGACGTTATGATGGGACAGGCAAGGGTTTGCGCCTCTTGAATCGCAATGCTCTTCCCCTCATAAGCCGTAGCATGCACGTAAAGGTCAGCCTGAACGTAATACGGATAAGGATTCCCTACCGCGCCCAACAAAATAAACTCCTTCTCCAGACCGAGCTGGCGGATCTTTTGCTCCAGACGGCCTCTTTCGTCTCCCTCTCCAAGCACGTACCATCTTACTTTCACGCCCGCGTCCTTCAAAAGCTTCATGGCGTCAATGGCCGTAGGAAAGTCTTTTTGTTTCGTTAGCCTTGCCACCGTAAGGATCCTGGCACCGTCATACTCATCGGTGAATCCCCCCGGAAGCATGGCCTTTTCGCGAATGACTTCCTGATTGACAATATTGTGGAACGTGGAAGTCTTTCCCTCACATTCCGGATACGCTTCCAAAAAGCTTTTTTGCGTCTCCTCCGAGATTGGGAACACGTGATCCATCTTCAAAAAGCAATCCTTGTCCAGCTTTCTGTCATATCCGGACATTCCATAGTCCACGTGAATGAATGCTGCCTTCTTCTTCGCATTTACGTGATCTGCAACGTAATACGAGGAGCCGCCCTCAATGTAGGCAACGGCCAGATCATACTCCTTGGAAAACCTCGGCGCACCGTCCGAGAGGACACGCCAACAAAGCTTATCCACCTTCAATCCTCCCCGTCTCAGCATGCGGAACGCGTTAGAGACAAGATACGGGAACAGTCGAAACATGGTTCCCCTGCTGATGAGCGCCCGGCAGACCGTGAAAAACATCCGCACGCGTCCGCGCCCCGTCAGGACGGATTCCTTGGAAAAGCGTTTGTTTAGAAGCGTAACGTGTCTCGGAACAAGGTCCACAAGCTCTCCCTGTTCCAGGATCACGTACAAGTCCACTTTCCACTCAGGGCCAAAGAAACAGGGGAGAAGCTCCAGTAGCGCCGTCTCCGCGCCGGCCCTGCTCAAAGTATTAATCACAAACAAGATGTTTTTAGGCATCTTTCTCCGACTCCTTCAGTTTGTTGATCTGTTGCAACATACTGTCATTTTCCTGGTTCAAAAGTGCAACCTGCATGGCCAGCTCTCTCACCTTCATCATCAGTTCGGAAACCATACTGCTGACGACGAAGATCAAGATAAGTAAAAGTGCGCAGACCGTGGAAAGCACTGCCACGACCAGCCCGGAACTGTATCCGTTGACGATCAGGACAATGCCCAGCACCAGAACGACTATGGAGATCACAAACCAGATCAACATAAATCCGTCGCTCATCTTCTTTCTGGCATACCTTAAGAACGCAATGACAAACATGAGCATGGAAACGCCCACCATTACAAGTCCAAGATAAAACCATACGTCCGCAATCGCGTCAAACCATTTCATCTGAAGTATCACCTCTCAATGCGTACTAGCTCATCATTTTCTCATCCACGCCCCCGTTTACGTTGGGGTTCCTGCGGTCATAAACCAGCGTGGAAGGTTTCTTGGAAAGCTTTGTCGGGAATAACGTTCCCCGGCAGAAAATGTGCTCGTCCAGATGCTTTTCCACCCACCGAAGTCTCAGGTAAGCGATAATAAAGCCCGTAAGGCTTCCAACGATCACGCCAAGCCCATACCAGATGGGTGTCAGGCGTGTTGCAAAAATGCTGACGAGAAACGTGACCAGACAGAAAGCTGCCGACGTGATCACTGCTCCGTCCAGATCGTTATAGTAGTAAAGAAGTATGATCTCAGAATACATGATAAACAGGATGAAATAACCTGCTGCCAGGGAAGGATAAATCTGAAGCACAAGCCCCGCAAATCCAAACCTCGGCAAGAAGATCAGCATGAGCAGGAAGATCACCACGGAAATGATGAACTGCAACCGCACCAGGTTCATCAGCTCCGAGGAGAGCTGCCGGAACATGCGGTTTTTCGTGTTTTGCACGTCCATCCATCGTCCGCCGGTCACTGCCTCGGAATAAGCTTTGTAGCGGTCATGGAAATGCATCTCAATCCTGGCAATAAAGATTACCGTCGCTGAAATGTTTGTAAACATGGCAATACAGGTCGCCACGTCATATACGGGAGCCATGACAAAGCTGTTCGCAACAACCATGCGAAGCTCCGTGTGCCAAAATACGAAGTTGTGGACGTACAAGCCCAGCGTGTAACAGAAATTGATCACGATCAGCTTCCAATAGCGTTTGAAATATCCCAGCACCTTCTTGTAGCTGTTGTTGTTCCTGTGGAAGTAACGGCGTATGGTAGCCAGCTCCATGATGGCGGTCAGCGCAAAGCCAATAGTCAGGGCAAGCAGCATGCCATAGGACACTTCAAAATGAAAGCCCTTGACAAACAGGAACGACAACAAAAATGCCGCCAACATCCCAAGGAAGAAAAAGATGGAAATCTTTGAATAATCCTTACAGATGGAAAGGTATAGCATGGAGTAAAAGACCAGTACCAACGCGATATATCCGCAAAACCCCGTAAATACGTAGTACAATGCCACCTTTCCCACCACGCACTCCCAAATGCAGAAGGGAATGCCCATGAGGCAGGCCGTCAGGATGGTGACGGCAAGGCCCGTGTAATAACATGGCAAAATGTCGTCGTAGGTCTCGTCATAGATCACGTCGGACAGGTACCTTGAAATGACTGCGTTATAGGGAGCTGCCGCCAAAAGCGAAAAGATGAAAATGTACAGGATTGTTGCGGCAAACAGGTTTCTGCCTTTGTATCCCGTCACGTCATATCGCAAAAAGTAGCTCATCAGCAAAATGTTGCCTATGACCACAAACATGGGGGCCACCGTCACCATGGTACTGTATCCGAAACCGATCAGGTTCGTGGTAACGGTCTCCTTGCCAAATATTTTATTGAGCTTTATGCCTATTCCAGCCATTCTCTTTTCCTTTCCAGGTAAACAGCATCCCTAACGCCGCCGTCGACGCTTATTTCGTTTGCTGTTCGAAGTAATTGTAGATATTACGGTAGGTACCCTGCATGTCCGTCAGCTTATAGCGTCCCATCATCCGGCGGTACCCGTTTTCACCAAGCTCAAGTCTCTTTTGCGGATTGGTGGCAAGCTCCACCAAGGCAGCCGTGATCTCCTCCACGTTCATGACGTGCGTGAGAATGCCGGCAGGTCCGATCCCGTCATCCTCGCCAAAGATAAGACCCCGGCAGTTACCAACGTCCGTTGCGATCACGGGCTTGTGTGCCGCATAGGATTCCAGAATCGTCAAGGGTTGTCCCTCACTAATGCTGGTGAGGATCGTAAAGTCCATCTGCCACAGATATTTCGTGACGTCGATCCTTCCCGTGAACGTCACGTCCTGCACGCCCATGGCTTCTACCAGTTCATAACACTCTGCAGCGTATTTCTCATCCTCTTCCGTCGGTCCCATGATCCAAAGCTTTAGGTTGGGAACGCTCTCCTTTGCAAAGGCAAAAGCGCGGATCATCGTCTTTACGTCCTTGATGGGCGTAACGCGCAGGATGGCGCCCACGTGGATCATGTCTTCGCTTGCAACTCTCTCTCCGGAGGGCGTCGCAAAACGGTTTTCGTCTATGCCGTTGGGCGTGACCATCGTGATTTCTTCCTTACAGCCAAGCTCGATCTGGAGCTTTCTTGCATGCTCATACAGACTGGTCACAAGATCAGCGCTGGAGTAGGCCAGCCTTGACATTTTCTTAAACTGATCGATCCAGACGTTTTTATAAATTCCCGCAACCCATTTTGCTCGGATAAGTTCCTCTTCGCGCTCACGGGTGTAAATGCCGTGTTCCGAGATCAACAGTCCGCAATCGTATTTTTCCTTTGCCATGGCGCCGAGAACCCCTGCGTAACCCGTTGCAACACAGTGATACAGATCTGCTTTCGGGATCTCCGTGCTCAGCGCCAAAAACAGCGGCAGGTAAATGGATCTCATCGTCCACAGGAAATCCGAAAATACTGCTTCCGGATAATTGATCTGATAGCATTCCCGCACGGCCCTGAGGAACTCCGGCCCCATCAGGAATTCATTCAGTGAGAATTCCCTCTTTTGGAACAGGTTAAACAAAACGCTCCACTTCACGTTCTGGTTGATCAGAAGGCTCAACACCGCCTCATATTCCTCATTGCTCAATTGCTTTCTGCGTTTTCTGTCCGTCTTCTTACTGCACCAGTCATAATCCTCCAAATACACCTCATGCACCTGGCTAAGGTTCTCCGGAAGTTCGTAGGCAAACTTCCCGCGAAAAGAGCGGTTCGCCAAAATGGCAAGCACCACAAACTCATGCTCGGGAAATGCCTTGATTAAACTATGGATCCAACTGGATACGCCGCCCACCACGTAAGGGTAGCAGCCTTCAGCAACGATACAAATCTTCATATTGTCTCCATTCCCAACGGTTATCAATAATAAAACAGGCGTCTTTCACGCACCTTGATCTTGACGTCCTCCTGCGAAACGTCAAGCAGGAAAAAGCCATTCTTTAAGTTCATAACCTCCGCTCCCGTCACTTCGTCGATCTCGCCCTGATTCAGCTTCAGGATGAAAAATGCCTGGTCGTCAAACCCGTCCACGTGAAGCGTGATCTCATTGTCCTGCTTGTGATCGCTGTAGTCCAGCGCAAAAAATCTGCGGATGCGCAGGTCGCTTTCGGAAAGCGTCGTCTTGTCAAATCCGGCATACGGCTTCCAATACGTAAGGAAATTACTTGCCGTCTGTCTGGAAAAGCTTGCATAGTCTTCTTCGCCCTGCGGGTGGGATACAAGCGACATGTCCATCACGACGTTGGAGAACCCAAGCGCCGTCTCAAAGGCCTTCATCTTGATATCCTCGGAAAACCTGTGGGTCATGAGCAGATTCGTGGTCTCCTGACAGGTTACGTTGTCATCCGCGTAAAACACCGGCTCGCCGTCACTTTCATCCGTCACAATGGTTCTTAAGTCCGGAACGTACTGCTTTGCCTCGTCATATTTTGTAAAGTCGTGCAAATACAGGGATCTCAGGCTGTATTCACCGGCTTCCTTCTCCCAGTAAACCCTGTCCTTTCCAAGCTTTTCGCGGATGGAAACCGTTGAGAACTGCTTCGTGGACAAGCCTGCTTCGCCATAGCCTTCATTCAAAAGCTTTAAGTAATAAATGAGCAGTCCTTCCTCCGGCTCCACGTCATCGGAATAATCCATCTGAGGAGAAACCATAAGGGAAAGCTTGTTCCCGGACCGCTCCGTCATGGAGATGATGGAAGGCCAAACGACGTCGCGGAACAAGGGGATCTGCTTCTGGTCATACAAACGGTTTAGCGTCTCGGCATTCTCATTCGAAACGCCGCCGTAATTGACAAGCACAAGGTTCTGTGCGTTGATCACGGGATAAACGTCATAAGAATCCTTTTCCCCGAGACATGCCGTCAGAAAACCGATTCCCGTTTCCTTTGTCATGAAATCGCCGCCAATGCAAAAGACCTTACCGTATCCGAAAGCATGTCTCCAAACGATGGAGGGCAGTTCTTCACTCTCCTTGGAACCGTCCTTAACCACGCCCATGACGTAAGTCTTCGAACCCTCTCCCGTCACATACCAGGGGATCAGCAGATCCAGATCCTGACAGCCTTCCTTTCCCGGTCCTTCCACGTATTCTTCCTCGGTTCCCAAAAGAAATCCGGGGAACAGTCTGTATCCGTCCACGTGCTGATCCTCGCGGGCAACCGTCTTGATTCCCATCATCTCACGAAGCCTCTGATTATTTCGCATTTCCTCCGCGCTCGGCATACGGGCGAAGATTACGCAGGCGCCGCCGTGCGCCAATCTGAGGGCGGCGTCCGTCTCCTGCGTCCATTCCATGGCCTCGCCGTCCAAAATGATGACCTCAGGAAGACTGGCAATCTGATCCAAATCCAAATCAGTCAAGGTAGTGCTTCGGATCATGGGGCGCTTCATATAGTTGCACCAGGAAGTAACTACCTTTGAAACTTCATTTGACGGATCCCTGCTGACAAAGAGAACTCTCTTCTCCCAGTCTCCCGTCTCAAGCCCGGTTGCATATGCCGACGCATCCGCGCGAGTCCCATTCCTTACGGCCAGCTTTTCGCTGAGCGCGTTGCTCTCTTCCTTCAGTGCCTTTTCGTCCGCTTCCACTTCCGCATAAGAATTGGTACCGTATTCATTTAATTCCTGCTTGATCACGCCCGAAAACATGAACATGAAGATCATGATCAATAACAGCGTGAGAATTGTAATAAAATTTCTTCTGGATACCATTTCCTTTTCCTTCCGTGATGAAACAACTTAATTGTTATATCCGTATTCAAACGACATGTCAAAGGGTCTGTCCACGCTCTGTCTGATCTCATAGCATACGAATTCATCATCCTCGTAATACACGGAGATCTCGTTCTCGTACATGCTGGCAAAGATCTGTGCCCAGTAATAGAGCTTTGACATGACAACGTGACGGTTCTCGCCCTTATAGACATCGATGCCCGAACCAAAGGGCAGCGGCTTCGACGCGCTCTCCCTCGAAAGAGGCCGTCCGCTTCCTTCATAGGGCGCATCGTAGTCCCCGGGAATCTTCTCAATGAAGACGTAAACCCTTGACGAAGGAACGACAAGATAATTGTTTACGTTGAAGCCCATGTTCTGCAAAAGGAGCTCATGTGCCTCATAGTGATAACCATACTCTTCGGCCATGCGGATCTCATCGTTTGCGGAGATAATGTTGAACGTCTTCGGTTCATTGTCCCGCAGGATGTTTGTCAGGCAGATCACCGCACCGTTTTTCTGGAATGCTTCGATCTTTGCCGGCTGACGGATCCATCCTGCCAGTCCAAGGAATACAAAGCACACGACTGCAAAGATCGCAGGGGATATCTTCTTAAGGATGTCTCCTTCAATCAAACCTATTCCAAGGTCGATAAAGAAATCCATGATCATTCCCAGCAAAATGATAAGGAAAAACGCGACGTAAATGGACGTACGGTTTTTATCCATCAGCACTGGCAAGTGCAACTCCCTTGCCACCAAGAGGAGAGAGAAGAAAATCATGTTCATGGAAGCGGCAAGCAACATTCTGCCCTGCTCTTTTTCTTCCCGAAACAGAGTAATCACTCCCAGGACGATGCCAACCACGATCAGAACAAGCGTGATCACGCCAAAGGAGGAGTGTTTGCTGATAAACACATAACCTGCGAGATACGCCTGCATGGTATGGAAAATGCTTCCGGCAATCTTGACGCCCGCACGCTGCGTCCCCTGCCCGCCGTCACTTAGCATTCCCTGCCCGCCGTCACTTAGCGTCGCCGTAACGGCTGCCGCAACGTTCGCAATCTGTTTTCTAAAGCCGGCTCCGGCCTGTTCCCAAAGTCCTTTGTCTTCATAGAGTCTGCTCTGATCCAGCCCGACGTCGATCAGATCATCCTGATATCCCTTGTCTTCTATGACATTGATGCCCCATCTAAGGGAGCCCTGCATGGGCGTTCCGCCAACATAGGCGATCAACATGGGAAGAACGGCAATGACAAGGCCGATCGCGCCGGCATAAATGATCCTGCCAACATTCTCCTTCTTAAACACTACCCTGCAGAAAGCCAGGCCAATGGCCACGCAAAGAATTCCCAGTGCGATGGTGTCGTAAAAATGCACGGCAAGCGTCATGCTGACGCAAATGGAAAAAAGTCTAAGCATTCTCGTGCTGTCGACCTTGATCCCCTTTGTGCCCTCTTCCTCCTCGCGGCCCCGAAAGAACAGGATCAGGAAGAAAATGGCCGGCAAAATAAAGATCATGCCGTATTCCTGCGGCAACGTGCTGTAATATCTGACGTACGCATTCTCGCCCCATATGTTCAGAAGCAGGAAAAATCCGGTGGCAACGTAGGCTGCGGATTCCGTTTTGCAGACAAGTCGAAGCAGGAACAACAGCGTCATGTGGATCAACAGCGTCTGTACCAAAGAAAACAGTCTAAGAAGCACGTAAGTCTTGATGCCAAACACTGCATGGAAGAAGTAAATAATGCAGTGAAATCCGTAAGGATAAACGCCTGAGGTGAAGATGTCATTATTTCCCATGGCATTAATCCACTGGTTATGTACCAGCATGTCAGAAGTCGTGTATCCAAACACTTCGAAAAGGTGTCCGCCGTACTGCCAGCAGATGACCGCAATGATCGCGATCGTCCCGACCCAGTCAAACCAACGGTTGACCAGGTTCTCCGCGATAGCCTTGACCGTCGTGGTAAACGCCTGTCCAATGTTTTGGAAGATGCGGACAAAGAAAAGGCGGAAACCCATGGTGTTCACCATGACGTTGTGCGTAGTCTCGCCTGCCGTCACAAGGGTTGCCTTCACCCACTCCTGCCAATGGAACGCCGCAATCCCGAGAAGCGCCGGGATAATAACGCCAAGGATCAGCGTGGCCCTGTTTGAGATCTTCAGAAGCTGCAACACAAAAACCAAATTCATCAGGAAGAAATTACCAATGCACGTATATGCCATGTATCTTACGTAAAAAGGATGTTCTTCAAATTTGGAATGAAACACTGCCGCAGGGATCAGGATCACAACCCCTATGTACAAGACCAAAATATATAGTAATTGTAACAGCGTCAATAATTGCATTGACATGAGCGGATTCTCCTCTTAGTTGAAAATACGGATCAATTCCAGCGTCTCGCGGTCGATGACAACGTCCGCCTTCTTTAGCTCGTCCATAACGCGGAAAAAGTTTTCCTTGTTCTCCATGCAAAAATACAGTTTCAATTGCAGGGTATAAGTTGAAAGCTCGTTCGGGAACAATTCCTTTGATGTGTTGCACCAATACTTTACCCTGTCATAATTGTGAAGCTTTAATTGAAGGAGTCCAACCCATTCCACGTACTGCGGTAGGAGCTTCTCACGGTATTCTTCGTCAGAATACAGGAAATTGCAGGCTTCATCCATCTTATCCACAAATTCCCTTTGTTCCATCTCAGGGAATACTTCCTGCACCAGGATTTCATTCATGTATTCAATCAGATCACAGGCCTTTTCCTCAGGCGCAACGTAATCCTCTTTGAAGGCCAGGTATTTGTATTGGCTGTTCTGCCGGAAGTCATTCAGGGAATCTCTCATAACCGTTGCCGCGTAGTGGGACGTCTCAGAGTCCTCACTGTTCAGGGCAAGATTAATGGACGCAAGGGATTTGCTCACGTCTCCGCGGACCACGTCCAGCATCAGACTCCGCACGCTCTGTCTGTCAGAGACGGCAAGCGCCTCCTCCAGGGGCACGCGGTTTCTCTCCACTTCCTCTTCCGCTTTTCTCGGCGCCTTCACCTTGTCCTTGCCGAAGATAACGTCAGCCAGGTCTGGTCCGTTCCGGAAGAAATAGGCATAGATGACCTGCGCCGTAATGAAGAACAAAGGACCGACAACGGGACAGAGAAACATGACTGCCGCCTGGATATAATACCCCTGCATGCTCATAAGTGCATGCTTTTGCTTTGCTTCCTCATCACGGAGCTGTTGAAAATGCCCCCAAACCACAAACAGGACGCATATGATCGTATTCAGGATCAAGATCACAATAAACCAGATCGCTCCAGTCATACTGCCTCCTCCTCGTGATAACACTCAAAACCGGCGTTTTGAAGACGTTTGATCGCAAATTCTGCGTCGGCAGGTCCGGAATTCGCCAGAAGTACCTGTATGGTTCCTGCTGCCGTAAGACCCACGTAGTCCGTGTCTCTCAGGACGTTGTCCAGCTTTTTGTCCAGATCTTCGATCGCATATCCCTGCGTATTGGTAACGTTGATCAGCGTACACTTTGTAAACCCCTTTTCCCTTGCCCTTAAGAAGGCACTTACGAGCTGATCAAAGGCTTCTGCCTCCATGACGTGCGTGTTTCCAAGGTATCTCTGGGAACGGAGAACTTCCATGTACTTGTCCGCGCGCAGTACGGCGTTCTGGGTCAGGTAGCTGGCTATGGCCAGCACGTTTGCCTGGCCGAGCGTCATTCTCTCCCAGGAGATGCCCCAAACCATAATGATGATCTGCATCTGGTCACCGCCAAAAATGGCATTTGCCATCAGAGGATACTCCTCCGTCATGTTCTTGTTAATATAAACCTTTTTCTGACAGAGCACTTCATACATCTGCTCCATCTTCTTGTAATGTACGGAATTTCCCAGGGACCCTGCCTTGTCCGAAGTGGAGGACACAAGTCTCGCGTACACCTCACCAGAGACGGAGTAAATCGCCACGTCCTTGCAGTGCATGATCTTGGCAATCACGTCAGCCGCATAGAAAAGTACTTCCTCCGGCTCATACTGGTCCAGGCTGGAAGTCACCTCGTAAATCTTTCCGATACTGTCGTTCTGGTTCACCAACTGATCGGACAGTACGTCCTTCACGCGGACGTTACTTCCGTTGATGTCAGACATGTCCGCAAGCTGTCTCGACAGGAATTTGACCTCATTGTTGCTCTCTTCTTTAACGGCCTTCAGTTTATCCTTCATGTAACCAACGACTAGACCGAGGATCAAGAGCTGTGCCATCCATACGTAAGTACTGTAGTCCAACAGTACGTCAAATCCGGATCGCCAGTACATCTGGCGGAAGAAATAACCCGCAATTGCCAAGAGGCAGGAAAAGATCGCCTGCTGCTGTCCGTGAATGATTGCAAAGAGCAACACGTACAACAGATAGAAATCCAAGTGTTTAAAATATTCATGATCCGTCGCGCGGTTATTGAGCATAAAGAAGGGAATAAACAGAATCAGGTTCTCGACAAAGGGAACTGCCGCGCGGATCATCTCCTTGCCTTTGCGCACAAAGGCATCCCATGCACTCTCCTGTCTGTCGGAGAGCCTTGAGAATCTTCCGGCATGCTTTTTGATATAGTCTGCAAGAATGGGTAACGCCTTTCTGGGCGGGTTCATTTCAAACAGCCCAAATTCCTCGTCTGCCGTTTCCATGTCCAGCGTAATGTTGGTCCGGGAATCCAAAAGACTGTCCAAGATCACGGGAGCGTTTTCGTCCGGCTGATTCGTTCTCATCCCGGAAATGATCAGCTCCGCCATCTCCCTCTGGGTGATCAGCGTCTTTCCGGAGATCTGGTAAACCTCTGACTTGTGACCGCTCACGGTCATCATCTTATAGATAAACTCAACTGCATCCATCAGATGAAGCAGCCGGTAACTCTTTTCTCCTTCCAAGACCGTCAAGTCTTCCTCCTGCATTTCCATCACGGGCTTTGCAGTCAATGCGCTGACGGTCCTGCCCGCATGAAGCTTGATCTCACCGAGATCGAGTGCATCCATGCACATCTGCGCGCAAACGTTGTCAAGTTCAGACGCGTCCTCCGGAATGCCGTAAAGGTTTCCAAGGCGAAGCACCATCACGTCTCCCATAGTCATCTTTCCGTAATCGAGACAAGTTTTCTCTCCCATGGCGATGGACTGTGCTTTTTCCGAGATATTCTTGCTGCGCTCCACGTAACCGTCATCCGTCGCTTCAAACCCCTCCAAGGCTTCCTCGGAGGAAAGATAGATAAACCTGCCCTGGCGCAGCGCCGAAAAGGACATCAGCAAATTAAGAAGGCTGGAACTAAACTTAACGGGAGTATTCATGCCCGTCTTCCAAGGGAACGTCTTGTCATACGCGCCCAAAAACAAGGTAACTTGCGGCTTTACGCTCACAAATACCTCGCGGATACATGCGTTGTCATATGCAAAACGATAGGTTTCGAAGACCCTTCGGTTAAAGAACGTGTCCTTGCCTTCCTCCGTCAGGACGAAGATCCTGTGTCCCTCCTTGTGGAGCTTTTCCACCATTTTCCGCATCAGGCTTCCCGTGCTCCCGATCAGTAAAATATCCATCTTTCCATGCCCTTTCCAACTCTATAATGCAATGCCCTGGCTCTTCAGTTGTCCCAGAAACTCCGTCACGTCCGCGAGCGCTTCATCCATTCCGATCTCATACTCATCGCTTAAAGCCTTGGCTGCTGCCTTCGGATCGCCCTGCTCCCAGAAACTTTCCAGGATCATGGCGCCCGTTTCATTCAACGCCATCGGCGCCTTGTACTTTCCCGGCTTTTGCTCCATGTCGAGCAGCCAGTATTTTCCAGCCGCATGCCGTATCTGATACCGCCCCTTGCCGTTCATATGCGCACCTTTCCTTCAAGAATGCCGTATTTACTGGTAAAAAAAGATTAACCAAATTACTATTATATCACTCAAGGTAAAAAAATTAAAGCACTTTTTTACCCTTCAACGATCAGATACCTTCCGTCACCGACGTCAAAGATCTCGTCATTCTCCAAAACTTCTTCCCCTTCAGCGCCTTCCAGATCAACGCCAACTTCCTCCAGATACTCCAAAACCTCTTCCAGAGAGTCAGCAACCACGGCCATGCAATCCTCCAAAAATTCCTCTGCCTCTTCCATGGTCTCTGCCACTGGCTCGGGATAAAGCTGCCCCTGATTCTTCAAGAAACACTCCAATACGGCATCGTCATATTCTCTCATCGTTTTACCTCCACAAAGTCCTTGCATAACGTTACTCAAAATGATTTTTCGTCCCGTCAGGCTTTCGTTAAAAACGAAAGCACCTCAGCCGGATGGCTGATCAATGCGTCAGCACCGTTTTCCAAGAGTTCCTCCCGCTCGCGAAAGCCCCAGAGAACGCCCACCGTAAACGCTCCCGCGCCGCGTCCCGTCAGTACGTCCGTGCCGGTGTCGCCCAGATAGAGCACGTTCTCCGGCTGGATTTCCTCGCCGCCCTCGCGAAGCTTCTCCAGGATGCGGAACACGCCGTCCGCACTTGGTTTCAACGCAAGTCCGGTCTCCTGTCCCTGAAGTACGTCGAACGTTCCCTTTCCAAACAGGGTCTCAACCACCCGTATGGTCTCCGCATGTGGTTTATTTGAAAGCACGGCCAACTTTAAACCGCGCTTTTTCAATTCGTCAACCAATTCCGTGATGCCGTCAAAAGGCTTTACGCCATCCATGCAATGCACGCCAAAGATCTCTTTATATCTGGGAAACGCCTTGTCAAACAAGCAAAGCTCCATGTCTCCCGACGCCCTCAGCGCCCTTTTTACCAGATTTGCCGCGCCGTCTCCCGCAAAGTATTGATAATCCTTTGCCTCAAAGGGGCCATAGCCCAGTTCCTTTAGCATTTCATTTCCACAGTACGTAAGGCTTTGGATCGTGTCGGAGAGCGTCCCGTCCAAGTCAAAGATGACGGCTTTCTTGGGTGCCCTCTCCCTCTCAATGCGGGTCAATTCCTGATAAAGCCGTCCTGCAGGAAGACCAACCACGGAATTGTAGTCCCCCTGAATCTCTTTTACGTACTTTGCGAATTCCCCTTGAATGCCATAAGCGCCCGCCTTGTCCAGCGGATCCCCGGTCGCCACGTAGGAATTGATTTCCTCACGGCTCATGGGCGTAAACGTGACCTTCGTCCCTTCATGAAAGGTAACCCTCTTGCCCTCCTTCGTCAGGATGGTAACACCTGTATAGACGTAATGTTCCCTTCCCTGAAGGCGCGCGAGCATTTCCTTTGCCTCGCCGGCATCCTTGGGCTTTCCAAGGATCTGATCACCGAGCGCAACCACGGTATCTGCACCGATCACGGTAGCCTTCTCCTGCAGTTCCTCCCATACGGCCTTAGCCTTCCGGTAGGACAATTCCTCCACAGCCTGATGTGGCTTCATTCCCGGAGCGATTTCTTCATCCGCCTCGCTCACCCTTACGTCAAATTTGATTCCAATCTGCTCCAGCAGCTCCCGCCTTCTCGGGGACCCCGAAGCCAAAACTACGTACGTCATTCTTTCCACTCTCTTCCGTCCAGATCATTAGTTCGTTGGAGCCATCTTAGGTTTAAAGGTGCGGCTCTCTCCCGCCGTCTTTGCAACCTTTGCATTCTTTGCGGCCTCCTTGCAGAATACGTCTTGCGCCAGGACGGCCTTCTTTCCCCTGCCGTCCACCTTCTCGTAGGTCCCGTCAGGCTTGAGGATGCATGCCTTTACCGTATCTGCAAGCTGCACGTCAAGTACGTGCCGTAATTCCTCCTTCAGCCGGGGCTGATCAATGGGGAACAGGATCTCCACGCGTCTCTCCAGGTTTCTCGGCATCCAGTCCGCGCTGGAACAATACACCTCCGGATGCTCGTCATTTTCAAAGTAAAAGATTCTCGCGTGCTCCAGGAAATTGCCCACGATGGAGCGCACCGTAATGTTCTCGCTGACGCCGGGGATTCCAACGCGCAGACAACAGATGCCTCTCACGATCAGGTCAATCTTCACGCCGGCAGCACTGGCCTCATAGAGGGCAACGATCACGTCGGGATCACAGAGGGAGTTCATCTTGGCGATGATCCTAGCCTTGCGTCCTTCCAGCGCGTATTTCTTTTCCCGCTCAATCAGGAACAGGAAACGATCCTTGAGCCAAAGCGGCGCAAGAGACAGTTTGTTCCAGAACAGGGGCTCTGAATATCCCGAAAGCATGTTAAACACGGCCGTGGCATCCTCGCCCACCGTCTCGGAGCAAGTGAACAGTCCGACGTCAGTGTAAAGTTTTGCCGTCGCGTCATTATAGTTACCAGTGCCTAGATGCACGTAACGCTGAATGCCATTCTCCTCACGGCGAACCACCAAGGTGATCTTGGAATGGGTCTTTAATCCCAACAGGCCATAGATTACGTGACATCCGGCTTTCTCAAGCTTTCTCGCCCAGACAATATTGTTTTCTTCGTCAAAACGGGCCTTCAGTTCCACAAGAACCGTCACCTGTTTTCCGTTTTCCGCCGCCTGCGCAAGTGCCGCAATGATCGGTGAATTTCCGCTGACGCGATAGAGTGTCTGCTTGATGGCAAGGACTTTGGGATCTACGGCCGCCTGACGGATGAAATCCACCACAGGTTCAAAGCTCTGATAGGGATGCTGCATCAAAACGTCACCCTTGCGGATCTGCTCGAAAATGTTGCATCCCGCCGGGAGCTCCGGCACGGGCTTTGGTTCGTGCTTTGGCGCCTTTAAATCCTCAAAGCCATCCAGTCCATACAGCTTCATCAGCACGGTGAGGTCCAAAGGCCCGTCAATCTCATATACGTAAGCGTCTGCGATGGACAACTCCTTCTTCAGAAAGGCCAGGAGATCTTTGTCCATGCCCTGCTCCACTTCAAGGCGGATGCATTCTCCCCACTGACGCTTTTTGATCTGTTTTTCGATCTCCTTGAGCAGATCCTCCGCCTCATCCTCCTCGATCGTAAGATCCGCATTACGCATGATGCGGAATGGATGGGCGCAGACAATGGTATAATTCAAAAAGAGCTTGGAAATGTTTCTTTCAATGATCTCCTCGAGGAGGATCACGCGCTTGATCTCCCCTTCCTTTATCGGCAACTCAACTACGCGGTTTAACACGCTCGGAACCTGCACGGTCACAAATTCGAGCTCGCTCCCCTTTTTCTTCTTGCGCACCATGGCGCCGATGTTCAGGGTCTTATTCCGGATCAGCGGAAACGGTCGGGAGGAATCTACCGCCATGGGCGTCAGAACCGGATAAACGTTCTCCTGAAAATAATGATCCACAAACGCTTCCTCTTCCTTGTCCAGATCCTCATGATGCGCAACAACGTGCAGACCATCCTTCAAGAGCTGCGGATTTAAAGACCTGCCCCACGTGGAGTACTGTAGTTCCACCAGCTCATGCGTGGCCCTGCCGATGGCAGCCAGCTGTGTCTTTGGCGTCATGCCAGCAATGTCCTTCTTGGTATATCCCGCGTTCACCATGTCCTTGATCGAAGCGACGCGGACCATAAAAAATTCATCCAGGTTGGAGGCCGTGATGCTAAGGAACTTCAGCCGTTCAAACAGGGGATTGGACCGGTCCCGTGCCTCGCCGAGGATTCTGTGATCAAAGAGAATCCACGACAGCTCGCGATTTTCAAAATACTTCGCATCCTTCATTACGACGTTTGATTTTTCTGCCATATTCCGCTCCTAAAATTTCTTATTGGTTTTCAGTACGGGAACCACGCTGTACACTTCCTGGAAAAACTCAGAGGAGGTGTCAAAGAAGCCCTTCTCCAGCGTGATGTCCTCCTGGGTGTCGATCATCAGCCGCAGTTCGCCTTCGGTAAGCTGTGCCTTCAGGCCGCGAAGCTTCTGTTTGTGGCTTCGGTCAAGGCTGTTTGCCAGGCGCAGGATCGCCGTGAGCTTCGCGATGGTAAGGTAGCTCTCCTTCCCCGCAAAATCGGATCCGCGGCTTTCGTTATAGCCATAATAAGTAAAGTCACTGTGATTGTACCGCACGACGCTTGCCACGATCTCGCGCTCCGCGTGGGAGAGTCCAATGATCTCCGTCGCCATGATGATGTCGTAGGAAGTCTCTCCCACGTCCACGAGCGAAACATACTTTCCGCAGTCGTGAAGAAGCGCTGCGATCTGCAGATACAGCCTCTCCCGCTTACCCATGCCGTGAATTTTCTTCATGCTGTCGAAGATGGTGATTGCCAGATACTCCAGCGTCTCCGCGCGCTTCCGGCTTCCCATGTAGCGCTTGCTGATGCCGCCGGCGCAGGCGATGATGTCTCTTTCGAAATCATGCTCGCCGCGGAACATTTTAATCTCTTCCGCATATTCATACGCCATGCCGTCGCAAAGCGTTACTCCCGGAGCCCAAACCTTCTTTGCGCCCATAACCTTTGCGATCCGTCTTGTCAGCACCGCGCTGATCAGCACCAGCGGTACCTTCTCTTCGGCCACGCCTAGCGCCTTGGCCGCCGCCATGGATCCGCTGGAGCGCAGGAGCGTCATCAGACTCTCGAAATCCTCAAGGTCGATCGTTGACTTATCCGGATCATTTCCCGCGCGGCGGATTGCCCACGGTGAAATGTAATCGTCCATGATAATGATGTTCTGGATCTCGCGATCCTTCAGATACAGTTTCTTATAGGTGGCGAGCTGTGCGTTTGCCAGTTCGTCCACCAGGGCCTCCATCTGATCGCGTCCGGCGTTTAAGTGCGTCAGCATCTCCTGGAGTCTCAGCACGCCAAGGCGAAGATTCTGCGTGCTCATCAGGGCGTCATTGTCAAAGAGGGACAGCTGGATGCTGCCATTGCTGACGTCCACGATGGCCGTCTTCTCTTCGATGATCCTGCGGAAGCTCTCTCCCTTGGAAGCAACGGACTTGTAATCCAAAAAGCGCTGCTCGGAATTGCTCAGGATCTTGACCTCAATGCCCGTTCGCTGTGCGATCTGGTCCAAAACGATCAGCGTATTCTTTGTCTCCCGCAGGGCGCTGGTGCCGTAGGCCCGGAAAGCATCCACCTTGTATGTCTTCATGACCTCCTTGTAGTCCAGGAGCGTGCGGCAGAGTTCATCGATCTTTTCCCTGCTCATCTTTCCCGTCGCATAGGTCTCGCTTCCCAGGTCAAGTCTCTGGCTCAGGCAGTCAATCTCGCGCATGTTGTTCTTCCCGGAAAACTCAAAAATCTTCATCGTCAGCTCAAAGCTGCCCACCGATATGGCGGCGAAGGTTTTGAAGCTCATTTACGTCGTCCCCCTTAAATAATCGATAAACTGGCTGGCAGTCCTGCCGGATAGTCCGCCGTGGGACAGCTCCCACTTATTGGCCTCAAGGAAGAGCTCTTCCTCGGGCAGATCAATGCCATAGCGCTCTGCAAGTGTCTGTACGATCATCTGGAATTCTTTTTTATCCGGTCTTCCAAAGTAAATGGTCACGCCAAAGCGATATGCCAGGGAGAGCTTCTCCTGCACGGTATCGCCGGTGTGCATGTCCTCATCCTCCTTGTCGGAATAATTCTCGCGAATGAGGTGCCTGCGGTTGGAAGTCGCATAAATCAGCACGTTCTCAGGCTTTTTCTCCAGCCCGCCCTCGATCACGGCCTTTAAGTATTTATAATCCGTCTCGTAATCCTCAAAGCTCAGGTCATCCATGTAGATCACGAAACGATACCCTCTGTTCTTGATCTGGCTGATCACGGTACTCAGGTACTGGAACTGATACTTATTGATCTCAATCACGCGAAGGCCGCGCTCATAATATTCATTCGTCATTGCCTTAATGCTGGAGGACTTTCCCGTTCCAGCATCGCCAAAGAGCAGGCAATTGTTTGCAGGCTTCCCGGCGACGAAAGCATCCGTGTTGTCGCGAAGCTTCTTCTTCGCTCCCACGTAACCAACGAGATCGTCAAACTTCACGTGCGCAATGTTGCGGATGGGCTCGATCTCCACTCCGCTTTCGCCGGGGCAAATTCTAAAGGACTTGTGAAGTCCAAACTTTCCGACGCCAAAGCGCTTGTAAAATCCGGCAACGCACTGACGCATCTGCGCCGCATCCGGCGCCTTTGCCATTTCCCTTGCAAGTGTGCAGATGTGGCCGCTGATGCGGTGATTGTATCTTCTTCCGCTGCGGTCATCCCGCTGATAGTCCAGGATCATCTCAAGCTCTGGCAGGGAAAGCGCCCTTGCCATGGCTGCGAAATCCCAGTCATAATAGTATTTCAGGACCTCAAAATCCTTGGAAACGGCCTCCGTGATCGTTCCCGCCGGTTCGTCCTTCAGCTCACACGCCAGACTGTAGGCATTCTCCGCGTTGACCAGAAGGTCCGTCAGGTAACAATGCCAAAGATTCCCGTCAAAGCCACATCCTTCCGCCAGTTCGATCAGTTCACGGACAATCTCACAGATCTCATCCGAAAGCAGTTCCTTCTCTTCTTCCGATGCGTTTGCAAAACTGCCGGAATCATACCGGCGGATCAGCTCCGTCATTTTTCCAAACAAGGTTTTCTTTGCCAGATCACGATACAAAATCAATTCCATGCGTCTCATGTTTTCTCTCCAAGTTCCTTTAGCGTTCAATCGTTATGGATTAATAATTCCCAAGGATCCGAAGTCCAATGGCTTCTTCGCGTATGCCCCTCAAGGCATTCTTTACGGCTTCGTCCGCCAGATTGCCGTCAAAATCGACAAAGAACCGGTATTCCCAGCTTCTGTCAGGAATCGGCCGGCTTTCGATCCTCGTCATGTTCAGATCGTTATAGATAAAATGGGACAACACGTGATACAGCGATCCGCTTTCGTGGGGCACTTCAAAGCAAATGCTGATCTTTTTGGCGTCCTTCAAAAAGATTCTCTGATTCGTCACAATGATGAATCTCGTGGAATTGGCACCGCTTTGGTTTACGCCTTTCTTCAGCACCTCCAACCCATATACGTTGGCCGCGTGCTCGCTGGCGATGGCCGCCTGGTCCATCCTTCCGTCCCCTGCCACCTTCTTTGCGGCAAAGGCATTGTTCTGCATGCTGATCTGTTGCCAGTCATGCTCGGAAAGGAATTTTGCGCTCTGCATCAACGATTGCGGATGGGAGTACACGGTCTTGATCTCTTCCATCTTCGTTCCCGGAAGTCCCATCAGGCAATGCTCGATCTTGATAATCTGCTCTCCCACGATATAATCCTCAAACTCCGCGAGAAGATCATAATTTTCACTGACGATCCCCGCCGTGGAATTCTCGATGGGAAGCACTGCAAAATCAGCCGCCCCTTCGTCGATGGCTTCCATGGCCTCGCGGAACGTGTCCACGTGGAAGCTCTTTACCGCATTCCCAAAGTATTTCATCATGGCCGCCTGAGAATAGGCGCCGTCCGCTCCCTGGAATACGACTCTTGCTTTCGTCTTCTCAAGCTCATCGACGCCAATAAAGGGAAGTCTCCCCTGAACGCCGCTCTCTGTCAGCATTTTGTACTGCAGCTTTCTGCTGACGGACATGATCTGCTCAAAAAGTTCTTCCACGCCGCGCCCGTAAAACTCATCATGGGTCAGTGACTTCACCTTTGCCAGCTTTTCCTGCTCGCGCACTCTGTCGAACACCTTCTTTCCGGTGTCGATCTTATACCGCGCGACCTCCTTGCAGACGTCCATGCGCTTTTCATATAGCGCAACGATCTGCGCGTCTATTTCATCCAATTGTCCCCGAAGTTCCGTTAAATCTGCCATGTGTTCTAACTAGTTCCTTTCCGTGTTTCTTACTCGTCGTTTGGCCTTATTCCTCTATGTGATCCAAGCCCTGACTCAAAATGGACACAATGTGTGCGTCCGCAGGCGCGTAAAGGATTGTTTTTCCCTCCCTGCGGTTCTTTACAAGATCCATTTGTTTCAAAATTCTAAGCTGGTGAGAAATGGCCGACTGCGTCATGCCAAGAAGCAATGCAATGTCATTGACACACATCTCCCTGCAGAGCAGAGCAAGCAAAATCTTTAATCTCGTGGAATCTCCAAATACCTTAAAAAACTCCGCCAAATCCTGCATTTCCTCCGTGGGCGGGAGCTTTTCCTCCACCTTTGCAGCTTCCTGCGGCGTCAAAATAAGATATCCGTTTTCCTGCCGTTCTTCCATCTCCTCTACCTCCTGCGGGATTCCAGTTTTCACGTGCTGAAATTCTAATCACGTCCCATAATATCCCATATTAACCTATTTAAACCATTTTACACCTTTTCCCCATATTTCTCAAGGCTTCCTTTCATTTGCAACAGAAAAGATACTTTTTAATCCGTCACTCATGCTGATCCCTCCGTTCTCGTCAACAAATAGGACTTCCGCGTCATATTTTTTTGCGAGCTCCATTCCTTTTTCCTTTCCGAGAACAAAACAGGCCGTAGACAGCGCGTCGCTGAAAAAACCGTTCTTGCAAAGGATGGTGACGGAGTGAACCCCGCTCCTTGCGGGATATCCGGTTGCAGGGTCAAGCAGGTGATGGTATCTTACGCCGTCCTGCATGAAATACCTTTCATAGTCGCCGGAGGTCGACACGCACCACTGTCCCTTTAAGGATAGGGTTCCCAGGATTTGATCCGGTTGCAGCGGATCCGTCACCCCAACCTTCCATGCCGTTCCGTCCGGCTTTTCTCCATAGGTCAAAATGCTTCCCCCAAGTGAGAACGTTCCTGCCAGATCCCTTCCTTCCAAGAACGCCGCGATCTCATCCAACGCGGCACCCTTTCCAACGCTTCCAAGCTCCAGTATCACGCCTTCCTCCAGGAAAACGCGGCCCTCCTGAAGCCGGATCCTGGAACTGCCACAATGAGAAATTGCTTCTCTTAACTCCTCCTCAGAAGGGAGCGCTCCATTTTCCTCTCCCGCCGCGCGTTCATCCATTTTCCAAAGCACTGTCAGCGCGCCAATCGATACGTCAAATGCCCCTTCCGAATCCACCCGCATTTTCCCGCAGGCATCCAGCAGTCCGGAAAGCTCTTTGGAAATGGCGCTTCCCTGCGCATTCCCTGCGTTTTGGTTGATCTGAAAAAGCTCTGACGTCTCCAGCTTCCGGGACAGCCGTTTTTCCTCAAGATCCCTCACCAGCTTTAGCACGTCCTTCACGCACGCATCCGCCTCTTCGCGGCTCATACCGGCTCCCGGATAAACGGTAACGTTCACGACGGTACCCATGGCCACGTCCGTAAGGCTTACCTTATCCCTTCCATCCTGCCCGTTCCCGTGCATGGCACAGGAGCAACATGGAAATAAAAACAAAGCACAAAAAAGGAGAAGGAAAAACCGTTCAAATGATTTCCCCTTTGCTTTGTTTCCCGCTTCTGTTATACTGTAATTAAAGCGCCTTCGCCCAATGCCCGGCGCCACTTGAAAAGAGGTTTTTTTCATGAACAAGCTCCCTTTCCACACAAAAAATGCCATAATCCTCTCGGCCCTGATCACCTTACTCTTGCTCGCCTGCCTGTGCAGCATCGCATGGATCGCAGTCCGCGCAAAGAATCAGTCGCTGGTCGCCGAGATCTATCAAAACGGAACGCTGATCAAGACCATTCCGCTCTATCTGGTGACGGAAAATCAGACCTTCACGGTCACCGGTGAAAATGGCGCGGAAAACGTCATTGAAGTCAGGCCCGGCAGCATCGCGGTCATCTCAGCGAGCTGTCCCGACAAGGTCTGCGTGCACCAAGGTTTTCGCTCCGACAGTTTGCTTCCGATTACCTGCCTGCCAAACCACGTTGTCATCAAACTCCGGCCGGCAAAGGATTCGGACGCATCCGGCATCGACGCATTCACTTACTGATTCAAAGAGGTAACTTCATGAATGATTCTAGGAAAAACAATGACGGTCTTTCCGTCCAAAGGCTTACCGCCTTATCCCTGCTGACGGCGGCCGCCCTGATGATATATGCCATGGAAAGCATGCTGCCAACCTTGATACCCGTTCCCGGGATCAAGCTCGGCCTTGCAAACGTCGTGACTCTCATCACGTTAAAACGCCTTGGCGTGCGGGACGCGCTTCTCGTTCTGCTGGCGAGAATTCTGTTGTCCGCCTGCTTTTTCGGGAGTCTCCTAAGTCTCCTTTACAGCCTTAGCGGCGGACTCTTTTGTCTCTTGATCCTTTGGCTGGTCAACCGGCTGCTCGCCGGACATTACCTGTTCCTTACAAGCATTACGGGCGCAATCGCACATAATCTCGCACAGATTACGGTCGCCTTCTTTCTGACGAGTGTTGGCGGCGTTTTCGTCTATCTGCCCTTCTTGATGATCAGCGCATGTCTCACGGGACTTTTTACCGGGCTTTGCGCCCACTTTACGCTGAAAAACCTGCCCCCTTTTAAGAACGAGCGTTTCTAAACAATCTTGTCTTGAAAAAAGGCTCCGGCAATCTTACCGGAGCCTTTTATGCATTTCTAAAGTATTTCTCTTTTCCTAAGATCCTCCAGCATTTGCGTGACCGTCCTTCCCAAAATGGGATGTCTGTAATTGGGTGCGATCTCGCATAAGGGCTCCAAAACAAATTCCCGGTTCTCCAGATCCACGTGCGGAATAATCAGGTCATCATCTTCGTACGTCACCTTGTCATAAAACAAAATATCCATGTCCAAGGTTCTTGGTCCCCAATAGATCTCTCTCTTGCGATCAGCTTTTTTCTCGATCTGATGCAGGAGTTCCAAAAGTTCCAGGGGCGAAAGCGTCGTCTCCAATCCGACCGCCGCATTCAGGAAATCCTCCTGCTCCACGCCGCCATACGGCTCTGTCTCCAAAAACGAACTTACCTTAACGCTTCGAATGGCCTTCTCTTCCTCCAAGGCTTCAATTGCGTCCTCAAGATACGCCTCCCGGTCTCCCATGTTGGATCCAATGGAAAGATAAACCTGATGCCATCCCCTGCGGATCTTGACGGACACGCTCTCAAAAGGAAGCCCTATGGGTGCTTCAGGCTTGCGGATTTCAAGGCTCACTTCCCTTAGCAAGGAATAATCACTTAATAGGCGCAGCGAAATATCTTCTGCCACCGTCTCCAAGAGATCATATTTATTCTCCTTCATCCATTCCGTGATCTTGTGACAAACTGCGCCATAGTCCACGGAGATAGATAGCTCATCTGAGATTCCCGCGGGTCTTAAGTCCAAGAACAAAACGGCATTGACGTAAAACCTTTGTCCCTTTTCCTTCTCCTCGGGATAGACGCCGTGATAAGCGTAAACCTCCAGATTGTCGATCCTGATCTCGTCCATCAAAGGATGCTCCTTTCACGAATGGCCTCGGCCATTTTGATCGCCCGGACGCTTTTCTCCACGTCATGCACGCGGACAAAGGAAATGCCTTTCATCACGGCCAGCACGGTGGTGACCAGGGTTCCTTCCTCTCTCTGGTCTGCCGGCAAATCCAGCGTCAACCCGATCACGGATTTCCGGCTTGTCCCCAAAAGGACCGGAAGCCCAAACACCTTAAAGTCTTCCAGCCTCGCCAACACGTCCAAATTCTGTTCGTAGGTCTTCCCGAAGCCAACGCCCGGATCAATTATGATCTTCTCCCTGGGAATTCCCGCTTCCTTTGCAAGGCGCAGGCAATCCTCCAAATCCTTCAGCACGTCCGGCATAAAGTCATGATAATTTGTCTCCGCGCGATTATGCATCAGACAACAGGCCGCGCCGCCGTTTGCGATCACGTCCGCCATGCGCCTGTCAGCCTTTAATCCCCAAATGTCATTGATCAGATCTGCACCGGCAGCGATTCCCTCCATTGCGACGTTTGCCTTGTAGGTATCCAGGGAAACCGGAACGTCAAAGCGCTCCTTTACGGCACGGATTACGGGAAGTACCCGCTCCATTTCCTCCTCCGGGGAGATCCTTTGATATCCGGGTCTGGTGGACTCTCCGCCAACGTCAAGCACGTCCATGCCCTGCGAGAGCATGGTCTCAACGTGCTTCAGCGCGCCATCCACGCCCTTCCATTTTCCACCGTCAGAAAAGGAGTCCGGCGTTACGTTCAATATGCCAAACACGTAGGTATGATTCTTTACGTCAAAATCCCGGTTGCCAATTTGCATACTCTTACTCCCGTTAGTAAATTACGTGATTATTTTTCTTTTCCGCCGGCCAGTTACATTCCTTCGACGTTTTGCAGATAAAACAGGGTCTGCTGGCCTTGTCTGCACGATAGATCACGCCGCGCAGGTTCTTGTCATTCTTTACCGCCGGATCGCGATGACTTAAGATGGCTCTCTTGATCCGGAAAATCTCTTCCTCCGAAAAGCCGCAGTCAGCAAGGATCTTTGGAGCAATCTCGCCTCCGGCGATCTCATGGGCAATGCCTTCCGCATACTGCCTGCCCTTTCCTATGTCATGGAGCAAAGCCGTCGCATAGATCAGCTCCTGATCCAGGCCGATTCCTTCCTCCAGATTGATGATCCAGGCAATCCTTGCCACGTCCATCAAATGCTCTAAGTCATGATTGCAAAAGCATCTTGTGCGCTCTGCCTCGATGATGATGCCCAGTTGCCGTTTGAACTCTTCATGTTGCAAAATATCGTCAATTCGTTTCATATGGTATCCTCCCTTTCCCACGGAAAACAACGACTATTTCCCCAACATCTGAAAAAATCTGTTCTGCAATGCATCATTCTCTTGAAAAATGCCTCTTGTGGCAATTGTCACGGTTTTGCTTCCCGGCTTCTTGATCCCCCGGGCGGTCATGCAGGTATGCTCAGCCTCAATCACTACCATCGCGCCCTTAGGCGACAGGTATTCCATCAAGGCATCCGCGATTTGACCCGTCATCTGTTCCTGGATCTGCAGTCTTCTTGCGAAAACCTCCACGGTTCTCGCCAATTTGCTCAATCCGACTACTTTTCCGTCTGGCACGTATGCCACGTGCGCCTTTCCGTAAAATGGCATCAGATGGTGCTCACAAGTGGAGTAAAAGGTAATGTCCTTCTCCAGTACCATCTCGCCGTTTTCCACGGGGAATACCCTGGAAAGCGGTTCCTCCGCGGTCTGCTCCATTCCCGCGGCAAGCTCCTGCCACATTCTGGCCACCCTGTCCGGCGTGTCCTTCAGTCCTGCCCTGCCCGGATCCTCTCCGATCCCCTCCAGCAAAAGCCGGACTGCCTCTTTTATCTTTTCCTGATCCACCATTTCTTTATCCTCTCTTGTTCCCACTCAGGTTTTCCCCGTTTGATACCCCTTCACGTCCATTAGTTTCCCCAAATAGGACAGCGAGCCAAAGGCCAGGATCACGTCATCCTTCCCTGCAAGGAGCTCCGCCATTTCCACGGCTTCCTCAACGCTCCCCGCCACCGTCACCGCCGGATGTACCTCCGCAATCTTTTGGGCGAGTTCCAATGCCGGCAAGGCTCTGGGATTCTCAGGCGGCGTGATCGTAATGATCTGATCGGCATAGGAATGCGTAAGCTCTATGATCCTGCCATAATCTTTGTCTCTTAATACCCCCATTATATAAATAATTCTGCGATTTGTAAAATAAAATTCAATGGATTTGGCAAGTTTTTCCGCCGCATCCTCATTGTGCGCCCCATCCACGAGAAAAAGCGGTCTTTTTTGAATCACCGTGAGCCTTCCCGGCCACTGCGTTTCCGCCAGTCCCTCGCGGACCGCCGACTCACTGATCTGATAGCCAAGCCTTGCAATTTCACCGCAGGCATCGATTGCCAAAATGGCGTTCGTGATCTGGAACTGACCTGCCAGCCGGATTTCCAGTTTCCCGTAGTTTCGATAACAAAAGCTTTGCTTTTCGATGCCGTAGCGGATCTTTGCCGCCTCGCTTGCCTTCGAGACAACCATCTTCGCCCCGGCCTCGTCTGCCTTCTTTCGAATCACTTCCAATACTTCTGGCTTTTGATCCATGCAGACGACCGTCGAGCCCGGTTTGATGATCCCTGCCTTTTGCGCCGCGATCTCTTCCAAGCTTTTCCCAAGGAATTTCATATGATCCATGCCTATGGATGCGATGACTTCAACCAGCGTTCCCTCGATCAGATTGGTCGCGTCCAAAAGGCCGCCCATGCCAACCTCCAGCACGCCAAAATCACATTTTTTCTCACGAAAGTAACAAAACCCCAAGGCCGTTTCCACCTCAAAAGGCGTCGGCTGCGGTAACCCGTCGGCCACCATCCCGTCGCAAGCTTCCTTCACGCGCTCAATCCAATCCGCAAGACTCTTTTGCGAGATCATCCTGCCATTTACCTGAATCCGCTCCCGGTACTCCCGGATTGTAGGGGAAACATATCTTCCGACAAGGTAGCCCGCTTTTGTGAGGATATTGGAGATAAAGGCAACCGTGGATCCCTTTCCGTTGGTTCCCGCCACGTGGATCCATTTAACGCATTTCTGCGGGTCTCCCAGCCTTCTGCAGAGCTCCCTGATGGATCCAAGTCCCGGCACGATCCCGCGCCCCGTGATCTCCTCGATATATTCCAGTGCCTGTCTGTAATTCATGGAAAACACCCTCCAAACTAGTTAAAAACCTTCCGACTGCACTTGCACGGCAAAATAAATGAAAGGGAAACGCCAAAAAGACGTTTCCCATTTTCTTAGCCCATTATGTCATCAACGTCAGCAAGCTCCCCGGAACCAATGTCAAGCATGTTCACGGTTCTTCTCTTCAGTCTCGCTTCCTCCGAGGTCTTCAGAATGTAATTCTTGATCTCCTTGGAGTTCTTAATGTGGAGCAGCACAAGCTTTGGATGCGTTGTGTCACCGGTAAAGCAGACAACGGTACCAAGCCCGAAGATGCGCTCAAACAGCGTGGCTTCGTGCTGTACGTCCTGAATCTTATACATGTAACAGTCGTTTTCGATGACCTTTAACAAACCTGACCTGATCGTCAGCACGTCATCTTCAACGATATATTTGGTAAAGGTAAAAGGTAATGCAAAGAAGACCCATCTTTTTCTTTCTACGTATCCCACGTTAATCCCCTGCCTTTCCTTGATCCATTTCATGGCTCAATCTCATTTGAAATCCGGTTGCAAACCTTCGCAAAGGTTTCCTTTGTATCTTATTATACAAAATCTAACGCGGAAGCACAAGCTTTTTTTCCATTACGTTTCCTCCTCCAAAATTTCTTTTTCAAAACCAGAAAAAGACATTGCGAAAGCCCCCCAAAAATGATATGATGTCATAAGAGTGATGCAAAAAAGGAGGAACCGTCATGACAGCTAAGGAATGTATTGTTGGACGCAGAAGCATTCGTCAGTTTACGGATCAGCCCGTACCCCATGAGCTTTTGGAGGAGATCGTTTCCACCGCCTCCTACGCTCCGAGTTGGAAGAACACCCAGATCACCCGTTATACCGCAGTGGAAGGCGAAAGGAAGGAGAAGCTCTCCAAGCTCACCTCCATTTTCCCCGGCAACTCTTCCCGTATGGAAAGTGCCCCCATGGTTGTAGCGGTAAGCGTTGTGAAAGGCCGTTGCGGATATGAGCGGGACGGCTCCTTCTCCACCATAAAGGGCGACGGCTGGCAGATGTTCGACGCAGGCATTGCCAGCGAAGCATTTTGTCTGGCAGCATATGAAAAGGGTCTCGGCACCGTGATCCTTGGACTCTTTGACGTGGCGGAAGCAGCCGCTTTGTTAGAGATTCCCGAAACCCAGGAACTCGTTGCACTGATCTGCATTGGATTTCCCGCTGAAAATCCCGATGCTCCCAAGCGCAAGACCGTTGCTGATTTATTAACCTATAAAAACTGATCAATGAGGGTCGAAGATTTTTATCTTCGGCCTTTTCTTAGGAGGACAATCTAATGAGACACTTAATGAATCCCCTCGATTTTTCCGTGGAGGAATTGGACAGGCTCTTTGACCTGGCCAACAAAATTGAAAAGAATCCTGCGGAATATGCCCACGTATGCGACGGAAAGATCCTGGCCACCTGCTTCTACGAGCCCAGCACCAGAACGCGCCTTAGCTTTGAATCCGCAATGACAAAGCTTGGCGGCAGGGTGATCGGCTTTGCCGATGCCAACTCCTCTTCCGCTGCCAAGGGTGAAAGCGTATCTGACACCATCCGGGTCATCTCCTGCTACGCAGACATTTGTGCCATGCGTCATCCCAAGGAAGGCGCGCCCATGGTAGCCAGTGAGAAATCCCGCATTCCCGTGATCAATGCCGGTGACGGCGGTCACTATCATCCGACGCAGACGCTGACCGACCTCTTGACCATCCGGAGTCTCAAAGGTCATCTGGACGGCTTTACCATCGGTCTTTGCGGCGACTTAAAGTTCGGCCGTACCGTGCATTCCCTGATCAATGCGCTGGTTCGCTATCCCGGAACCAAATTCATCTTCATCTCTCCCGAAGAACTCAAGGTTCCGGATTACATCACGGAGATGCTCCGCGAGAAGAACGTACCCTACGAAGAAGTGATCCGCTTGGAGAACGTCATGCCCCAGCTCGACATGCTCTACATGACCAGGGTGCAGAAGGAACGTTTCTTTAACGAAGAGGATTACGTAAGATTAAAGGACTTCTACGTACTTGATACTGCAAAGATGGAACTCGCCAGGGAGGACATGCTGGTACTTCATCCCCTTCCCAGGGTAAACGAGATCTCCGTGGAGGTCGACGACGATCCAAGAGCGGCATACTTCCGCCAGGCCCAGTACGGCGTCTACGTCCGCATGGCCCTGATCATGACTCTCTTAGGGCTGGCTTCATAAGATCTGCCCGTCGTCCCGGCTGCGATGCCACGCCAAACCAATTGAGGAGGAAGAACTGAAATGTTAAACGTAGGAAAGATTGAAGAAGGATTTGTGCTCGATCACATCAAGGCCGGAAAAAGCCTTTCGATCTATGAGCACCTTGGACTTGATAAACTTGATTGCACCGTGGCGATCATCAAAAACGCCCGGAGCGAAAAAATGGGAAAGAAAGATATCTTGAAGGTGGAATGTGACATCAACACTCTTGATCTCGACGTGCTCGCATTTATCGACCACAACATCACGGTCAACGTGATCAAGGCCGGCGAGATCGTACAAAAAAAGGAGCTCGTGCTTCCTCAGCAGATCAAGAACGTGATCAAGTGCCACAATCCCCGTTGCATCACTTCCATTGAGCAGGAGCTCCCCCACATTTTTGTGTTGGCAGACCCCGCCAAAGAGGTCTACCGCTGCAAATACTGTGAAGAGAAATATCGCGAAAATGCCATTTTCTAAACATGTCTGATATGTATTATTTCGTGCCGAGGCGTTGCTGAAGTTTCTTACGCAGCTCCTCCACGGTCTCACGATACCGGCTGGACCGAAACGTAGGGTATGCCTGAATGACCTTCTGCAGGCGTTTTTCCAACCCTTGCAGCGTTTCGGTTCTTTTTCTTTGCAACTCTTCATAGCGCTCCTTAACTTTCCGCTCCACGTCATCTGCAGTAACGGCGATGCGAACGTCCATGCGCTTTTGCAATCTCCCGATTTCTGCCTTTGCTTCCTCCAGTTTTATAAGCACGTCCCGCAGATCCAGGGCCGCCTTGAAGCTCAAGGCAAAGTCCGCAAAGATCACTGCGGTCAGCACAAACGTCACGGCAGTCAGAATCTGGACCGGCACGGAGAGCACCATCTGCTCCACGTAGCGGTGGATCACGGAAGTCATCAAAATGGTAAGGCCGCCCCAGGCAAGCGTGGATTTCAGGCACACGTGCCCTTGAAAATTAAACCTTTGGTTGGAATAATCCCAGTATCGCACCTTAAACAAGGCCTCCATAACGACCCCCGTCACGTATTCCAAAAGTGTCGCCCCAACGCATCCCGCCAGATACGTAAGCGGTACGTTATCCTGAAACGGCATGGATGCCACGAGCATCATAATGGCGCCGCTTCCGTATAAGGGCAAAAAAGGGCCGTGCATGAAGCCGCGATTGGTCAGCTTATGCGTCCTGACGGAAACGTAAGTCGATTCAAAGCACCATCCAAAAAAGCAATAGAAATAAAAGAAGAATACCCATTGCGCAACGGAATAATGATACATTCTCCAACGCGATCAACGATAGATCGCAACCTCCACGTTTATTTTTCCCTTCTTGGTCTCGCCCTTTTCCCCCACAAAGATCAGCTTCCCGTAACCTCTGGCATTCACGGTTTCGCCAGCCTTTAAGGCTCTGGAATTGTTCTCGCAGCACCGTCCGTTAATGAACACCTTCCCCGTCCGAAATAAATTCAGACCGTCGTCTCGCGAAAGCTTCCACGCCTTTGCGATCACGGCATCTGCCCTGGGCGAAGCCACCTGAAGCATTTCCCTCCTGGGTTCCTCGCAGGCCAATTCCATCCACTCTTCACAGATTCTGCATTTCACGCTGGTATGTTTTACCTGCGTGAGATTTTCACAAATGAATTCCGCCATGTTCTCCAGACAAAAACAATATGCCTGTTTCTCCCCAACAATAATATCCCCAAGGGTCTGTCTTTCTATTCCCAGATTCATCAAGGCACCTAAAAAATCCCTGTGCGACAGGTCGTCGGCAAACTTTTGGTTTAAGGGGGTTACGTGAACGCACTTGATCGGAAACGCCGCCTCATAACTCAATTCCGCGGGATTTCCAAACCGGATCACCACGCGATCCGCCTCTTTCCTGCCGCCATTTAGCTCACATCCGTAGCTTCGAAGCTCCGGCTCCGTCTTCCAAAAGACATCCTGCTCCGCCAGCCCCAAAAACTCCGTAAACGTAAAAACGCTTTGCTTATAGGACCTGTCTGCAAGATCCAGGAGTCTCTTTTGAAATTGCTGCAGTTCTCTCTCACTTTTCTCTGCCATGCGTTAACCTCTATATCCGCTTTAGGATCGCTTGCAAGGCAACGGCTTCGCCCGTCACCCCAGCATCACGTCCAGCGTCATCATCAGTGCAAACCCCAGGGCAAACGCCAGGGTTCCGCGATTATTGTCATTTCCTTCATTCGCTTCCGGGATCAGTTCCTCCACCACCACGTAGATCATGGCTCCTGCCGCGAAGGAGAGCATGTAAGGCAAAACCGGCGTCACAATCTTCGCCAGTGCAATGGTGATCAAGGCTCCGACCGGTTCCACGACACCAGACAAAACGCCAAGGCCAAAGGATTCCCTAAGGCTCTTTCCCTCCGCCCTAAAGGGCAGCGAAATAATGGCTCCCTCGGGGAAATTCTGGATGGAAATGCCAATCGCCAAAAGAATGGCTGCCGTCATTGTCACGGGGCTTTCCTCGCTCAGCGCACCCGCCAAAATGGCTCCAATCGCCGCGCCCTCCGGAAAATTGTGAATAGTCACCGCCAACATCAGCATGGCCGTTCTGCCCAGCCTGCTCTTCCTCCCCTCAGGCAATGCCTGCCCGGCATGCAGATGCGGCACCAAACAGTCCATCGCCAGTAAAAACAGGATTCCCAGGGCAAAGCCCACCAGCGCAGGCAAAAACCGAAGCCTCCCCATTTCTCCCCTCATCTCGATGGCCGGAATGATCAGGGACCATACGGAAGCCGCCACCATCACGCCTCCTGCGAATCCAATAAACAGTCTCTGCAACCCCCACGTACTTCTTTTTTCAGGAACAGCACGCATGCCGCGCCAAGGCTAGTTCCCAGAAACGGGAGACACAGGCCAATCCAAACACCCATCACGAAAGATTGCTCCAATGCTTTTGCTCTATCCTATTATAGCAAAATACGCCGCTTTCGTGACAAAAGCGGCGCATAAAAGAAGCATTTGTTTTTTAACTAAAGCTGATCACTTCATCCTTCGGCGCCTTCGTCTTTTCAACACTCACCGCATGAAGCACGGGGCCTTCGCCATTGTAATCCTTCCAATACTCCTTGGAGACGCTGGCCGTGATCTTTACCCAGTCGCGTTCCTTCAGGCTCGCTGCTCCGGCAAACTCACAGACGTAACCAAGAAACGCCATGTCTTCCGCACAGCAGGTCATTGCCATTCTTCCAGGGACAAAATAATTTGCCGGAATTCCCTTGGGCTTCGCAATCATTGCGACAAACTGGATCTTCTTTCCCACGTAGCGCTCCAGATGATCCATGGCATCCAGATAAAAGATGCCGTAGCCGTGATTGTCCAGAACGATCGGGTCTTTTTGAAGATCGTAGGGAAGATCTTCCTCGAAGATCTCGTTGATCTCGCCGTTGGCATCCTCAAAAATCACGTCAGCCGAAGCATTGACTGCCTTCACGTTTCTCTTGTAGGAATTCAGCTGATCACGCACCGTGTCACAACGATTAAATATGATCATCTCCGACTTGCGGATCATCTCCGCCACCAGAGATTTCATGTTGGTGTAATACGTCGGGAACGTGCTTCCGTCAATGACGGTAATCTGCTGCTCGATCTTCCAGTGCCAGGGAAGCTTCATGTTTTTGTAATTCCACATGCCGTTATACTCAATGATAATGCGCTCTGGCTTATGTTTTTTCTCAAGCTCCACAAGCTTATTTGCGTTAAAGTCTTCCTCGTTTTCAATCAGCTCCACCACCGTGTTGCTGCGTCGCAAAAGCGCGGGATCATATTCCTTCTCTCCCTCCTCGCAAAGAAGGAGCAGGGTCGTCCCCCGGATCTGAAAATACGGCTGACTCAACGTGAAGGTAATAAATTCCGTCTTTCCACTTTCCAAAAAACCATTGATCGCATATACGGGTTTCATGTTTTATCCTCTCTACTTGCGGAAAAGCTCAGCGAGCTTGTCTTCCTTCAGCTCTGCGCCGATCACGCAGATCTTTCCGGTAACCTCAGGCTTTCCGGTCCTTACGTCCTGTTCTTCAGGAACGTAATCATAATAAATCCAAGTTCCATCCTCAGCGGGAACCATCCCCTTAGCACGAAGGATCGCGCCATACTCGCCGCTGTCAAGGGCAGTCAGGATGCTTTCGATCTCGCTTCTGGAATATACGTTGGGCGTCTCCATGCCCCAGCTGGTGAACACTTCATCCGCATGATGGTGATGATGGTGCTCGTGGTCATGATCATGGCATCCGCAGGTGCAATCCGGACCATGGTCATGGTGATGCTCATGCTCGTCCTCGTCATCATGGTGATGGTGATGATGCTCATGCTCGTCCTCGTCGTCATCATCGTCGTCATGGTGATGGTGATGATGCTCGTCCTCGTCCTCGTCGTCATCATCGTCATGGTGATGGTGATGATGCTCGTCCTCGTCATCATCGTCGTCATGGTGATGGTGATGATGACCGCAACAGCACTCCTCGTCATCATCATCATGATGATGGTGATGGTGCTCATGCTCCTCATGCGCCTTCTCCAACATTTCAGCCAACAGGTCATCCAGCTTGTCAGCGCCCTCGATGGTATCAAGAATTGCTTTGCCTTCAAGCTGCGCAAGCGGCGTCGTAATGATGGTTGCCTTCGCGTTATGTTCACGGATCAGTGCCACCGCCTCGGCGATTTTCTCTTGGCTCGCCTTGTCGGTACGGCTTAAGATAATGGTCCCTGCATACTCAATCTGATTGATAAAGAACTCTCCAAAATTCTTGATATACATCTTGCACTTCGTTGCATCCACGACCGCAACCGCGCTGTTCACCTGCACGTCAAGATCCTTTGCCACGTTCTCCACGGCCTTCAGCACGTCAGACAGCTTGCCTACGCCGGAGGGCTCGATCAAAATGCGCTCAGGCGCATAAGTGCTAACCACTTCCTTCAGGGAAGTTCCAAAATCACCTACCAGCGAACAACAAATGCATCCGGAGTTCATCTCCTTGATCTCAATTCCGGCCTCTTTCAGGAACCCGCCGTCAATGCCAATCTCACCAAATTCGTTCTCGATCAGCACCGTCTTGGAACCATCCAATGCCTCAGCCAAAAGCTTCTTGATCAGAGTCGTCTTTCCGGCTCCGAGAAATCCAGATACCACGTCGATCTTTGTCATCTCAGTCACCCTTTCCATTTCTACTTTCTCTACTGTTTTCATCTTCGCACAGACTTTCGTCTCCGCGCTTAACCATCCCCTATTTTCTACCATGGGAGTGGGAATGTCAACCCATTTCACTTGATAAAAATGAAAATAATTCTTAAATTTCCATTACTTTTCCAACCGCGTCAGTCCATGGCGAGCAGACCCAGCATCGGGGCCACGGCTACCTCGCCGTCCTCGGAGGTGCCGCAAAGAATCCCCAGAAGATTTCCCTCCGCGTCAAACAATCCGCCGCCGCTCATGCCTGGCGTCACCATCACGTCCGCCAGCATCATGTAGGCATCAAAATCCTCAAAATAAGCATAGTCCTGCAAAATGCACCCTGCGTAGGCGTCTTCCCCCACGCCGGTTCTGGATCCCAGCGCAATCACCAGATCCCCGTTGGCCGTGCCGTCATAGGCTTCCTTTGAAAACTTCGCTCGCTTAATCTTTTCACCGTGATCTATCGCATCGTCTGCGCCATTTTTCTCCAAAAGCGCGTCCCTTGGAATCTCCAAAATGGCCAAGTCTTGCTTTTCCGACTGCTTTATCTTGTCACACGTAACCTCATAACCGTCATCAAAGGTGATCTTTGCCGTCCCGTCACCGTTCGCTAAGACGTGAGCCGCCGTCGCGATCCTAAGTCCGTCTGTCCCCGCATCAAAGATTACGCCGCTTCCAATCAGATTTCCCGCCTGAATCCTCACCATGGCGCAGACGCACTGGTTTTGAATTCTTCCGGCAGGATTCTCTGGATCCTCTGCCGTCAAGGCATCCGCCTCCAGGATTGGCGCATAGGTTGTCATCCGGATTTCCCGGGAAGCATCACTGACCGGTTCCGTACCGCTTTCCTCCTGCTCTTTGGCACAGGCGGTCATGGTCAGGAACAATCCGGTCAATAATAGGGAAATTCTTGCTTTCCACGAAGCTTTTCTCACGCCGTGCCCTTCCTTTCAAAATTATGCCGTTACGTTACTAAAAAATACCGTAAACCTGGGATTTCCAAAGTTTACGGCACCTTTTAAGCGTAAGCAGAACGATAAGCCGGGTTATGTCGTTGAGCGATCATCTATCTAGTACGACTGTTACCAGCCGCATCAAGCGACCCACCTGAGAGCAGGCCGGGCAAGCCTATTGCTCTCTGCTTGGTCTTGCTTCGGATGGGGTTTACATGGCTCCGCCTGTTACCAGACGGACGGTAGTCTCTTACACTGCCTTTCCACCCTTACCGGCGCACAAGGCACCGGCGGTATATCTCTGTTGCACTGGCCTGGGAGTCACCTCCACCGGACGTTATCCGGCATCCTGCCCTATGAAGCCCGGACTTTCCTCACCCATGCTTTCGCATGGCCGCGATCGCCTGTCCTGCTTACGCCAAATGTCATTATAATATGTTCTGCCAAAGTACGCAAGGAAAAATTCCTTTCAGCACCGGTCAGACCTTGAAACAGCTCCCTCCGACAAACTCTCTGCAGATGGAATTGTTCGGTAAGTTCTCACTGCTGACGTTCAGGAAATAATCCAGGAATTTCAACAGTCTCTTCGCCTCATAGTATTCCGGCGTGTTCTTTGCCACTTGGAAAAGTAGCGGCTCCGCATATTGTTTGAGCACCGCAAGCTCATAAATCAGCGTGGAATTGAACATGGCATCCGCTTCCTCCTGGAACGGAAAGATGTTGTTCTCTTCTCCCTTGCGGACGTTATTCCACATCTGAATGGTGCGCTTAGCGTCAGAACCGCGGGTTCTGGCATCACGGACCATTCTTCTAAGGAGTCTCCCGTCCGTCGTGGCAATGCGGTTATGCGCATCCACGTTGATGGAAGTCAGTGCGCTGACGTAAATCTTGTATTTGCTTTCGTCCGGAAGCGCATAGCTCATCTTGGGATTTAGTCCGTGGATTCCCTCGATGACAAGGATGTCCTCCTCACCAAGCTGCATCACGTCGCCGTGATACTCCCGCTTGCCGATCTTAAAGTTAAAGGTAGGCATTTCCACGGCCTCACCGCTCAGAAGCCTAAGCATGTCGGAATTAAATCTCTCAACGTCCATGGCGCCAAGACATTCAAAATCGTAATCTCCGTTTTCATCCAGCGGCGTATCCTCGCGGTTGACAAAATAATTGTCCATGGCAATGGGGTGCGGCGTCTTGCCAAGTGTCCGGAGCTGAATGGAAATTCTGTGGGAAAGACTGGTCTTTCCTGAGGAAGAAGGTCCCGCGATCATGACAAACTTTACGTCTCCGCGGCTGACAATGTCTCTTGCGATCTCCGCAATTTTTCGTTCCTGCATGGCTTCCTGAACCAGAATTACGTCACCGAGGGTGTTTGAACAAATGCGTTCGTTCAGGTCTCCAACAGTTTCGATCCCAACCTGTCTGCCCCATTCATCGGTTTTTTGAAGCGTCTCGAAGAGCTTTCTGCGCTCGTCAAACTCCTCCACGTGATCCAGCGTTGATTTGGAGGGCAAAAGGAGCATAAAACCGCTCTCATAAGGGA
The DNA here is from genome assembly GCA_024693365.1 of Acetatifactor sp. GTDB lineage: Bacteria > Bacillota > Clostridia > Lachnospirales > Lachnospiraceae > Acetatifactor. The sequence goes on from JAILLF010000060.1 coordinate 52,652, forward strand.
TCAGGTCAAACCACTTTACGTAGCTGGTGTTCGGCATCATGTAGCCATAAAAATAATCATAGTATCCGTCGCATTCATAGACATTCACGGATGAAGTGCGACGGAAACGGAAGAGCTTTACCTTGTCATCCATTCCCTGCCGTTCAAAGACTTCCATGGCCTCATCGATGGGGCAGGTTCTTTTCATAAAGGGAATTTTACGACTTACCAGCTCCTGCATCCTTGCCTTCAGTTTGTTTGCACTTTCCCCGTCGCAGGGAAAAGCCCCCTCTGCAGAAAGATAATAACCATGTCCAATTGCATATTCCATGCGGCACTGGGCAGCGGCCTTACAGCCGTATACGTCAAACACTGCCTTCATAAACAGCATGGTTGCCGTTCTTACGTAGGTTTTATATCCCACGTCATCCTTTAACGTAAAAAACTTGATCTCACAAGGTCTATTCACGCGCTTAAACAACTCGCGGATCTTCCCGTCTGAAGAGATAACGGTAATCAGCCGTCCGTCCTTGCCCTGATAGGGCTCCACAAGCTGCTCATAGGTTGTTCTCTCGGGAACCTGAATCTCATCCCCTTCAATCTTTACAGTAAACATGCTACCCCACTTCCCGAAGACTCACTTCATAAGCTCCATCGCCTTACAAAGCAGCTCCCGTTCATTTTCTACTTCCCGTAGGCGGCGCACTCTTCCTTCCGACGCGTCCTGCGCCCGAAGCCTCGTCAGAATGTCCTCCATAATCCGTTTTTGATCCTCCAAATACTCCAAAAGAAGCGGATCCTTTCTTAGGATCAAGCCCTTTCCGTAACGGTCGTAAATCTCCGTCCGGTCTTCGTCTGAAGGTTCCTTTTCTGGCAACCCTCCGGTTACGACCTTCATCGGAAAATAATACTTCCCGTCCTCAACGAGTATCCGCTCCTCCACTATTCTATAACCCTTCTCCCGCAAAAATGCCCGAAACTCGCAAAGCTCTGACTGCGGCTGCAAAATCATTTCCCGGAAGCTCTCCGTCTTTACCGGACTGTCCGTGAGGATCCTTTGCATCAAAGGCCCTCCCATGCCGGCACAGACAAGCTTTTCCGCCTCGCCAACTTGAAACTTGCTCAGTCCGTCAGAAAGTCTGGTCTCAATCCGGTCAGATAGCCCTGCTTCCTTCACGTGAGCGGCAGCCGCCGCCAAGGGCCCCTTCCTTACGTCCATGGCCAGTGCGCCGCCAATCTTTCCCGTCTGAACCAGATACACGTCCAAAAATCCGTGGTCACAGCCGACGTCAGCCACTCTCCCTCCGGGAGACAGCATGTCCGCCAGCGTCCAAAGTCTTTTTGAAAGAGATATGGGTTTTCCTTGCTTAATCAAGATAATCCTTCAGCTTGCGGCTTCTGCTGGGATGCCGAAGCTTTCTGAGTGCCTTCGCTTCGATCTGACGAATTCTCTCACGCGTTACGTTGAAGACGGTACCCACTTCCTCAAGCGTGCGGGCACGGCCGTCATCCAAGCCAAATCTAAGACGCAGAACCTTCTGCTCTCTCTCGGTCAGGGTTCCAAGAACCTCCACCAGCTGCTCCTTTAAAAGCGTGAAGGCTGCAGCATCCGCGGGAACAGGCACGTTGTCATCCTGAATGAAGTCGCCAAGATGGCTGTCCTCCTCCTCGCCGATGGGCGTCTCCAAGGATACGGGCTCCTGGCTGATCTTCAAAATCTCGCGCACGCGATCCACGGGCATGCCCATCTCTTCCGCAATCTCTTCGGGAGACGGCTCACGGCCAAGTTCCTGAAGGAGCTGACGGCTCACGCGGATCAGCTTGTTGATGGTCTCAACCATGTGAACGGGAATACGGATGGTTCTCGCCTGATCTGCAATAGCTCTGGTGATTGCCTGACGGATCCACCAGGTAGCGTAGGTAGAGAACTTGTATCCCTTGCGATAATCGAATTTTTCCACTGCCTTGATCAGACCAAGGTTCCCTTCCTGGATCAGGTCAAGGAACAGCATGCCGCGTCCCACGTAACGCTTTGCAATGGAAACCACCAGACGAAGGTTTGCCTCTGCCAGACGCTTTTTCGCATCCTGATCGCCAACCTCCATCTTCTTTGCCAGTTCGATCTCCTCCTCAGCGGAAAGCAGGGGCACCTTACCGATTTCCTTCAGGTACATGCGGACGGGGTCCTCAATGCTGATGCCGTCGGGAATGGAGATGTCAAGGTTCTCAACGTCCACGTCCTCGCCGGAGAGAATGATCTCCTCAGGATCAATGTCATCCTCCACGTCCGTCATGCGGAGCACGTCCACGTTGTTACGCTCCAGGGTATCCAGTACCCGCTCCATCTGCTCCTCTTCGAGAGTCATGCCGTCGAAGAAGTCGCTGACCTCCTGGTACTCCAGAATGCTCTTTTTCTTCTTGGCCATGCTGACCAGCTCTTTGACTTTCTCCTCAAATTTTGCCTGTGTGTTTTCGTCCATCTTGTGGTTCCATCCTTCCATACTATTCTATTTTTCTTGCGAATTGTAGTTTACGTAAAAAACGCTAACTTAAGCTTACATGCAGCTTTGAAAGCTCCAGCAAAGCCTTTTTCCCTTCAAGCACCTGGGTGATTGCTTCAATGTTGCGCTCTGCCTGCTTTTGCTTATAATATTCAAGGCTGTTCTTTTTCACGGCATAGATCACGTCATGCAGGGCCTGTTCCTTCTCCTGTATCGTCTCCATCGCCGGCAATTCCTCATAAAACGCTTCTGCGGCCGCCTTTTGCTGCTCCTCGTCCTCAAAGGTACTGATCACCTCTGCAGGCTGGAACTTGCCATCGCCCTTTTCCAACGCGGCAAACATCCTCTCCGCCACGCGCGCGTACAGCTCTTCGGTGAAGTCCTGCGCCGTAACGTAAGGCTTAATCTTCGGATAAATCTGGGGATAATCTGCGATCCAGGTGATCAAAAGCTTTTGCGCCCTCTTCGCGCCTTCCTGCGCCGCATTCTTGGACTGAACCCCGCTCTTCGGTCTTGTGACGGGCTTGTTCACTCCCGCCCCCGCATAGCTGATCACGAGCTTGCGCAGGTTGTCCACGCCAATACCGTATTTTTCAGCCACCGCCTGCAGATAGTTTTCCCTTTCGATCTCTTCCTCAAAGGAACAAAGCTTCACGGCAATCTCCCGATGAAATTTGGTTCTCTCTTCGGGATCCTTCTGGTCATAGCCGGTCTGCAGCATGCGGATCTCATAAAAGAAACTGTTTTCCGCCTTACCTATCCGCTCCTGAAAGGCCTCGCGTCCCAGTGCCTTCATAAATTCATCCGGATCCTTGTGGGGCCTCATGTTGATGACCTTTGCGGTCATTCCTTCGTCCCGCAGGATCCCGATGGCGCGAAGTGCCGCCTTGACGCCGGCGCCGTCGCTGTCATATGCCAACAGTACCTGATCCGTATATCGGTGCAAAAGATGCGCTTGTTCAGGGGTAAATGCCGTTCCGAGGGATGCAACGGCCTGCCCAAAGCCCGCCTGATGCATCGCGATCACGTCCATGTAACCCTCGCAAAGGATCACGTTGCCCGCCCGCGCGGTTCTCGCATAATTCAATCCATACAGATTTCTTCTCTTGTCAAAAACGTCCGTCTCCGGCGAATTCAGATATTTCGGCTCGCCGTCGCCCATCACGCGTCCGCCGAATCCGATGACGCGGTGATTCACGTCCTGGATGGGAAACATCACGCGGTTCCAAAACTGGCTGGAAAGACCATTTCTCTCGGAAAACGTCGCCACGCCCGCGTCCCGGATCTCCTCGTCGCGATATCCCTTCTTCCGCAGGTACTGCACCAGCTCCGTACCGTCTTTCCCCGCAAATCCAAGTCCGAATTTCTTCATGGTCTCATCCGTCAGCTCGCGCTTTTTCAGATAAGCCAAACCAACTTCGCCGTGAGGGTTCTTCCGGAGCTGATAATAAAAGAACGTTGCCGCGTCCTTATTCACGTCCAAAAGTCTCTGCCTGCGGCCCGCCCTTTGTCTTTGTTCCTCGGAATACTCGATTTCCGGCAGTTTCACGCCTGCCCTGTCCGCGAGAACGCGAAGGGCTTCCGGAAACGAATAATTTTCATATTTCATCAAAAAAGTGAACACGTTTCCGCTCTCTCCGCATCCAAAGCAATGATACATTTGCTTGTTCTCGGAGACGGCAAAGGACGGCGTTTTTTCGTTATGAAAGGGGCAGCATCCCCAATGGTTACTGCCCTTCTTCTTCAAATTAACGTATCCTGAAATAACGGCCACAATATCACTTTTTGCCCTGATTTCTTCCACAATTTCGTCCGAATAAAACATGTGACTCCTCTTATATCTGCCATGACTTCGGAATAAAGATCGATTCATACAGGGAGATGGCGTAGCGATCACTCATGGCACCCACGAAATCGCAGACCACCTGCTCCTTCTGTTCTCCCTCGGAGATCAGGTTCCTAAACTCCTCCGGCAACGCTTCCAGATTCTTTAAGAAGTGCGAATACAGCGTCTCCATCAGAACCTCCGCCTTCTTCTCCTCCGCCTTCGCCAACGGATTCGTGTAGACTCTCTCAAACATGAAGGCCCGGAGCTTTTTCATGGCATCCGCGACCGTATCCGACATCACGATGTCATTCTTATCCTTGCTGTTTGTCACGATGTCGTGGATGAAGCGGTCCAGTCTCTGCCCTGGCGTGTTGCCAAGCACGGAGCGGATCTCCGCCGGCACGTCCATCTCCGTCAGGATGCCCGCGCGCACGGCGTCATCCATGTCGTGATGAATGTATGCGATTTTATCGGAAAAGCGGACCACCTTGCCCTCCAGCGTGTGCGGATTTCCGCTTGTCTGATGGTTTAGGATGCCGTCCCTCACCTCATACGTCAGGTTCAGTCCCTGCCCATCCTTCTCCAGTCGGTCAACCGTCCTCACGCTCTGGATGGAATGCTCAAACCCCAGCGGACACACCCTGTTTAGGGCGCGCTCGCCGGCATGTCCAAAGGGCGTGTGCCCCAGGTCATGGCCAAGCGCAATGGCTTCTACCAGATCCTCGTTCAACTTCAGTGCTTTCGCGATGGTTCGCGCATTCTGGGACACCTCAAGGGTATGCGTAAGACGCGTTCTGTAATGATCGCCCTCGGGCGTTAAGAACACTTGCGTCTTATCCTTTAATCTCCGGAATGCCTTGCAGTGTATGATCCTGTCACGGTCCCTCTGAAAGACCGGGCGAATGTCACACTGTTCTTCGGGCTTTAACCGCCCTTTGGAATTCATGCTTAGGGATGCATAGGGGCTTAAATACTCCTTCTCCCACAGTTCAAGGTTTTCTCTGATGGTCATGGATCGTCCTTTCTGACGGTATTCGTCAACATCCTCCTCAAACCTTTCAAAACTCACCCTAGCTATAATATTCTGCGTTGCAGTCAAAAATCCTTTTTTCGTCACAAAAAGGCAAACTTAAAAATGCATAAGCTCTTCAATGATGAAAGCCACGTTCTTGTCCATGGCCTCATAGGCCGTCTTAAACGGTGACATTTGGAATACGTGCCACATATTTTCAAACACGTCCAATCTAGCCACGACACCTGCTTCCTTTAGCCGGTCCACAAGACGCGTACCATCACTGAGCAGCATTTCATTTTCACCCACCTGTACGTAGGTGGGCGGAAATCCCCTAAAATCCCCAAACAGCGGAGACACAAAAGGATTTGTCAGATCCTCTCCCTTCGCATATGCATGGATCATGCGTTCCAAATAGCCAGGGTTGAGTACCGGATCCACGTCCTTCTTGGACACAAAGGATTCCCCTGTGGACGTCAAATCCGTCCATGGAGACATCAAAACCAGGCCCCTGGGCAAAAATCTCCCCTGCTCCTTTAATTTCAGCGTCAGCGCCAGGGCCAGGTTACCGCCGGCGGAATCACCCGTAAGGATTACGTCCCGGGCGCCGTATCCAACGCGCATCAGATAATCCCATACCTTCATGGCATCCTCCAACGCCGCAGGATAGGGATGCTCCGGTGCCAGCCTGTAATCAAAGCTCAGCACTTCCATGGCCGTACAAGATGCAAGCTTTGCCGTCAGCGTTCTTGCGTAAAGACTGCTGCCGGTGGAATATCCGCCTCCGTGGCAGTGCATGATGACCTGCTTGTGAACGTGCGCGCGGTTTAAGCTCACCCATTCACAATGCGTTCCTTCCAGTTCCATGCCGCGATAATTTAAATCTTTTACGCGACCCAAGAGTTCTCCGATCTGGTCCTGGGACTGGCGGTGCTTTTCAATGTCCGCATTTTCCACTAAACCATGTGCAAGTTTGATCAGTCTGAGTAGTCTTTGCTTTGTTTCCATCAGAAATGCAACCTCCTTCGCACGGCATTACGAAGTCTCCTTCGGGACAACATGGTTATGATTGCAATGTCAACGATCACGCAGATCGTCACTACGACAGCGGACCAGCTTAAGCCTACGGGAACGTCCCGATACAAGTCAATAATGATTTCGTATCCCGCGCACAAAATTGCCAGCGCCGTAAAGGAATAAAGTCCCCTGACCAGAATTCCTTTGGGGAATCTGCGAACGGCCAAGGTCAGCAACTCGATCACGCCAATGGTACAGAGCACCAGCGGAATGCCCAAGCCCTGAAACCATTCATACTTGTCCAGCATTCTGGCAATGAGATACAGATACAGAATGATCGCCGCGCCGTCAAACAACAGGTAAAGATAGGGCGACCATTTTTGATAGATCACGGCGGGCACCAGCATTACCCACAGGACAACGCAGGCTCCGATCACGGCAAGGGACCACAAGCCGTTTGGAAATGCCAGCCAATTCAGTATACCGCAGGTAACGGCCGTCGCCAGACATACCATGGAAACCAACCAGCCGAAGTCCGCCCTTTGAACCTCCTCCACGTGTGCTTTCTCCTGTGGGAAGGGTGGAATCAGGTTATCCGTCTTTATCTCATTTGGATTGATCACGGGCGTGTTACACAAAGGGCAATTCTTTGCGGTAGCATCCAGCTCCACGCCACAATTTACGCAATAGGACATCGCAAATCCCTCCTAAATCATCTCCGCGACCGGAATGTCACGGTTGCTTTCAATCTTCACGTGAATGCCATCCTTTACGAGCTTCCGGAAGAAATGGCGTTCCACGTCCGCCTCCACGATACTGCTGGCAAAATTGATCGTCAGCATGTCCTGGAAACTGATAATTGCACAGTTGGTTCTGGAAGAAAACGGCTGACCCATACAAATGTCAAACCGTTCAATATAAGGCCGCATGCTCTCATCCACGTAGAGCGCGCCCATGTTTGTCAGCCCTGCCGAGGAGTTATGATCCTGCACCTTAGAATAAAACTGTCTTACGACAAAGTCCTTTAAGAACAACGGCACGATGCGAATCAGCGGGTGACTTTGGGTGCGTGCGTTTGTCGTAATGTCGGCGCGAAGGAACTTATCGTTTACGTAATATCGCATGTAGTGATGAACCTGCGTTACGATCTCCTCAAACGTATACTCCCCTAGCCTCGGATCTACGCCCGGGTAAACCATGGTGATAAAATTCCGCAGCGTCTTTGAGGGGAAGAATCTTCTAAGGTTTACGGGCATTGCGATCCTCACGGGACGCAGGTGAAACCTTCGGTCCTCCTCTTGTTTTTTCAGGAGCGCGTACAAAAGAACGGCATTCAAATATTCAGTAATGCTGGCGCCATATCTCTTTGATGCGGCAACGACTTCCGCCGTCGACATGATCCCGTCAATAATGTTTAGCGTATAGAATGGCTCCTTCGTTCCGCGGACGCGATAGGTCTTCTCTCCCGGTCTTGGCGGACAGATCTTGGAGTTTGCATAGCGCATGTATGCGTCCTCCAATTCCTCCGGATCCGGCTTTGCGTTTACGTCAAGCACAAATCCGCCGTTTTTGATCTCCACGTGTCCCAGAAGCCTTAAATACTCTGCCGTCAGCGTATGCAGAAGACACATGCCGCCCGTGCCGTCTCCCAGACTGTGATGCGCTTCCAGCGAGATCCTGTTATGATAATAATACACTCGCACAAGATAACGGTTATTCGCCCGGAAGCTCATGGGCTGACAAGGGTTCTTTACGTCCGGACGCACAAAGGGTCCGGGACGGTCATTCGGTTCTAGGTAACGCCAAAAAAGCCCCCTTCTGATGGCCGCCTTATAGGTCGGAAACCTGGGGAGCGTCACGTCCAACGCCTGTTGCAAGAGTTCCGGGTTCACTTCCTCCTTGAGTAACACCGACAGCCTGTAAACGGAAGAAAAATCCCTTCTCTGCAATGTCGGATATACGATCGCGGAAAGATCCAATTTATACCAATCCCGATGTTCTGGCACGTTACTGCCTCCTTCTTATTGGTAAGATTTCATCAAAATCTGGAGATCCTCTTTCCCTTGATAGGTATGGATCCCAATCTGATAGGCCACCGTGACGGAATACGCTCCCTGCCCTGCAAAAAGCTTGTCCGCACTGCCCATCCCATATTTATTATCCAGGAAGTTCCGGAATGCGTCAACGTCACCAAAAAAGATGACGGAAAATCTTGCCCCGGAGGGCACGCGCACCTGGAATCTCCCATATTTTCCTTCTTTTCCCATGCGGCTGCCGGAAAGGAACGAGACGTCACGCTGCACAAACAGAGGCTTGGGATTCCCGACGCCAAAGGGCTCCAATGCTTCCAGCTGACGTGCAAGCGCAAGGTCAGCATATTCCATTGGCATCTCCGCGTCAACGTGGAGAACTGGAACAAAATCCTCCTCCGTCAGCTGGCAATTCTCATTCAGGCGCCTTCGGAATTCACCAATGTTTGCTTCTTCCAGAGACAGTCCCGCCGCCATTTTGTGGCCGCCAAATTTCGTAAGAAGGTTTCCCACTTCCGTCAGCGCCGCATACATGTCATACTTTTCCATGGAGCGCCCGGAACCCTTAACGCCCTCCTCACCCTTGGTCAGAAGAAACGCAGGCCGTCCATACTGCTCCCGGATTCTGCCCGCGATGATCCCCGCAAGGCTTTCATGCACTTCCGGCAGATAGACCACAAGCACCTTATCCCCGGAAAGCCCTTCCTCGCGAATGGTCTTGATTGCAAGATCAATCCCCTGAAGCGTCAGGTTTTTTCTGCTGTCATTTAATTCCTTTAAGTCCCTGGCCACCATTGCAGCCTCCACGTCGTCCCTGGCGTTCAAGAGCTCCAGGGCGCGCGTCGCCGTATCAAGCCTTCCCGTTGCGTTTAAGCAAGGTCCAAGCACAAATCCAAGATGGTAAGCCGAAAGATTCCGCTTGTCAATCCCGTTCGCCTCCGTCAGGGCACGTAGCCCCTGATTCTTTGAATTCCGGAGTCTGCAAAGGCCTTCCTTCACCAGGATCCGGTTTTCATCCTTTAATTCCATGACGTCACAGACAGTGGCAAACGCCGCAAATTCCAGAAATTCTTCCATTGCCGGGAGAAAGCTCTCAGCACGGAATTGTCCGGCTGCCACAGCATCCTTCGACAAGCGCTCTGCCACTGCCTGCATAAGCTTATATGCCAGGACGCCCCCGCAGATGCCCGGAAAGGGATAGGAATCCTCTCCCCTTTTCGGGTCTACCACTGCCAGCGCCTTTGGCAGAATTTCTTTCCTTACGCCGTCCGTAATTTCAAAGGGAACTTCATGATGATCCGTCACGATCACTTCCAGATCCAGACTCTTTGCAAGCTCCACCTGAGAAGCTGCCGCAATACCGTTATCGCATGTGACGATCATTTCAATCCCGTCCCGCTTTGCTTCCCTGATCAAATTATCGTTTAATCCATATCCGTCGTGGATGCGGTGCGGAATGGCCGTGTCCACGCAACCTCCAAGAAGCGAGATGCCTTTGGTGAGGATAAACGCGGAGCAAATGCCGTCCACGTCATAATCTCCGATAACGCGGATCCGTTTCCCGCTTTTTACTGCGGAGAGCACGCCGTCCACTGCCAGCTCCATGTCCTTCAACAACCACGGCGAATGACAGTCCTCCAGCGTACCGTTTAGGAATTTGGCCGCCTCCTCCTCGCTCATTACGTCCCTGTTACGAATGATGCGCGCCACGACGGGAGCGACGCCAAGCCGCTCTCCCCATGCCTTGAAATCTGCTTTCTTTGCATATACAAACCACTTTTCCATTCGTATGCTCTCCAGTTACAAGGATGATAAAAGGCTGCCTAACAAAGGCAGCCTTTTGAATGCATAATCTTATTTTGCCTTGCCAGGGAATTTCTTGCGAAGAACAAACCAAAGTCCGCCAACGATACATACGGATGAGTAAGCACCACATATGATACCTACCATCAGAGGCAACGCGAAATCACGGATGCTGGTTACGCCCAGCACGTACAGGCAAGCCACCATGACGAAGGTCGTCAGGGAGGTAAAAATGCTTCTGCTCAGGGTCTGGGTGATACTCTTGTTTACCACGTCCTCAACGGTCTCGTTTTTGCCCTTTTCGTTCATGTTCTCACGAACGCGGTCGAAGATAACGATGGAGGCGTTGATGGAGTAACCGACGATGGTCAGCATGCAGGCGATAAAGGTGTTGCCCACGGAAACTCTTGCTGCTGCGTAGAAGGCAAGCACTACCAACACGTCATGCATCAAAGCAACAATGCTGCTGACGCCAAAGCGGATGTCGCTGAAACGTATCCTGATGTAAATCAGCATGCAAACGATGGCAACTACCACTGCGATGATGGTGTCCCTCTTCATCTCGTTACTGATCGTGGAGCTGATGGTCTCCGTCGTGATCAGGCTTCTGTCAAGGTTAAAGTCATTTACCAGTCTGTCCTCTAACGCTGCTCTCTGATCCAAGCTCAGCGTGTTGGTCTTAAAGATAACTTCGTTGGAATCCTGCACGGTCTGTACCTGAACGGCGCTTCCGGTCACCTCGGTGATCACGGGAGATACCTTCTTGTCTGCTTCTTCCAAAGTCATTTTCTCGTTGAAGGTTACCGTCGTTGCGGTACCGCCCTTAAACTCAAGGCTGTAATTCAATGCATCCTTTCCATTGTAGGCATTGATGCCCATTATAACAAATCCTGCAACGATCACTGCAATGGAAACGCCAAAGAAAATGCCCTTCTTGCCAAGGAAATTAATGCTCTTTCTGTCCTTGCCAATGCCGTACCACTTTGCATCGTGGATGCCGATTGCATACAATGCGTTCATCAAAAGTCTGGTGATGACAAGTGCGGTAAACATGGAAACCACGATACCTAGTGCCAAAGCCTGTGCAAAACCCTTGATGGAACCAGGTGCAAGGAACATCAAAACGGCTGCCGCGATCAGGGTTGTTACGTTACCGTCAACGATTGCCGAAAGCGCTTTGTCAAATCCGATTTTGATGGAGCTCTTCGTGGTCTTGCCGGTTGCCAGCTCCTCACGGATACGTGCAAAGATAATTACGTTTGCATCCACCGCCATGCCGATGGACAGGATAATGCCGGCCACGCCGGAGAGGGTTAACGTCATGTCAAAGCCGCGGATCAAAAGAACCACGAGCGCTACGTAAATGCAAAGCGCAATGGCAGATGCGAAACCGGAAACAAAGTACACAACGATCATGAATACTGCCACAATGACAAGTCCGATGGCACCTGCCTTTAGGCTTGTCTCAATGGCTTCCGTGCCAAGCTGAGCGCCGACAACCTTGGAATGGATTTCTTCAAGCTCTAGCTTCAGTCCGCCGATTCGGATCGTGGATGCAAGCTTCTCTGCCTCGTCAAAGCTCTTCTGTCCAGTGATTACGGCATGTCCGTTGGTGATCACTGCCTGAACGTTGGGTGCGCTGATGATCTTGCCGTCATAATAAATCGCGATGGATGCGTTTTGGTTATTATAAGCTTCCTGCGTCAGGTCTGCAAACTTCTGCGTGCCTGCATCCGTCATGACAAGGCTTACGACAACCTCATTATTCTGCATGTTATCCTGCTGATAACCTGCCTTTGCTTCGGATACGTCCGTACCGGAAAGGGTGATGGAACCATCTGCAAGAAGCGTGTCAATGTCCTTATCCAGCTCATAGACGGGTTCGCCGTCAGCATCATAGCCGGCCAAATGATAGTTCTGGTTTCCCTCGTCATCTTTTGCGCGAATGAAATAAAGGGATCCGGGGCGACCCAGCTCAGTCAGAATCTTGTTGGCGTCCTGCACGCCAGGAATTTCAATGCTGATTCGGTTGCTTCCCTCCTGGTATACAATTGCCTCAGTACTGTAACCTACCACGCGCTGTTGCAGCTTGTAGATGGTATCCTTCAAGTCCGTGCTGTCGGGGTTTTCCTCGCCAACAACCTGATAGGTAATGCTGACGCCGCCTGCGAGGTCCAGACCTTTTTTGATCTCGGCCGCGCTGCCGCTGCCGTTGGCATCAACGCCAAACAGGTCAACGTAGGTAATGCCCGCCAGAACGAGTAGCAAACAAATCAAAACAATCCATGCCTGACTTTTTTTCATGTCCTTCATTTCTTTTCTCTCCGATCTTTTCTATTCCGTTCCTGCTTTATAATTTTGCGCATAAAACTCACGCTTATTATTTCGATAAATTTTCGTGATTCGTTAATGGCATTTTTAGGATTTATTCATTTGCCTCCACGTTTTCAACGGATGCGTTCTCTTCATCCTCTTCCATCATCTGCACGGCCTTGAGTGCAATGGCACATTCCACGCGTTTTCTCTCAAGCTCACAGCCGACGTCGTACGCATCATTGATATTGCCGTGGAAGTTATAGGAATTTGCCGCGCAGCCGCCGCTGCAGTAGAACTTGGCAAAGCATTTCTTACATTTTTCCTTCGCATACACGTTACAGCACTTAAACTGATCGCGGATGTCTTCCCTGACGATTCCGTCGTCCACGTTCCCCATCAGGAAATCCTCATTTCCAACAAACTGATGGCAGGGATAAAAGTCGCCCCAGGGCGTTACGGCAAGGTATTCCGTTCCGGAACCACAGCCCGACAGCCTCTTTGCCACACAGGGACCGCCCTCGAGATCGATCATAAAGTGGAAGAAATTAAAGGGTCTTCCCTCTCTTCTTCTCTTGATCATCTCAGCCGCAAGCTTGTCATATTCTTCCTTCAGCTTCGGAAGATCCTCCTCCGTGATCGCGTAATCATCCGTAGGCTGCGCAACCACCGGCTCAACGGAAATCTGCTTGAAGCCGAGATCAGCCAGATGAATGACGTCCTTCGAAAAATCCAGGTTGTGATGCGTAAACGTCCCGCGAACGTAATAATTCGTCTGGTTTCTGCTCTCCGCCACCTTCTGGAATTTTGGCACGATCAAGTCATAGCTTCCCTGTCCGCCGCGGAATGGCCGCATCTTGTCGTGAATCTCCTTCCGACCGTCGATGCTCAACACCACGTTAGCCATTTCCTTATTGGCAAATTCCAAAATCTCGTCATTAAGCAGAACGCCGTTTGTGGTAAGCGTAAAGCGGAACTTCTTGTTGTTCGCTGTTTCAATGCTCCTGCCGTAATTCACGAGATCCTTGACCACCTGCCAGTTCATCAGAGGCTCTCCGCCAAAGAAATCCACTTCCAAATTGACTCTGTTGCCGGAATTGGCCACCAGGAAATCCAGCGCCTTCTTACCGACTTCAAAGCTCATCAGCGCCCTTCTGCCGTGATATTCCCCTTCCTCGGCAAAGCAGTATTTGCAAGCCAGGTTACAGTCATGGGCAATGTGCAGGCACAGCGCCTTCACCACGGTAGGCCTCTTTTTGAAATCAAAGACGTAATTCTCATAAATGTCCTTTGCGAAGAGCTGCCCGCTCTTTTCAAGCTCAAGGACCTCCTCCACGGCCTCCCCGATCTCCTCTTCCGGATAGGGAATGCCCGCCAAATGAACAACCGCCGCCTTTACGGTATCGGGATCCTTGATCCCTTCCTTGACCAAAGGTTCCACCAAGGGAATCATGTCATAAACGATGTCATCCACCACGTGCACGGAGCCGCTGTTTACGTCCAGCACAATATTCAAACCATTACTTTTATATTGACGTACCACAAAAAAATCCTCTCAAAATCCTAAAACTCAAAAGATAAGCAGCGACCAGGGATCGCTGCTTATGATGGTTTTTTCAGTTCGAAAACTCAAATCGCTTACTTCAACTTCTCGCAGCTCTGATTACCTACGGTACAGGAAGTCTTGCATGCAGACTGGCAAGAAGTCTGGCACTCGCCGCATCCGCCCTTCTTCATGGATTCCTTCAGATTTCTGGTAGTTAAAGTCTTAACGTGCTTCATATAAGAAACCTCCTTAAAAAAACCTATTCGCTTACTCTATTAGTAATCTTTGCTATTGTAGCACGTCTTTTCTTTCCTGTCAACTCACCCTCGATTACTTCTCTTCTTTCTCATCCTTGCCGGGAGCAATCCCTTCATCAGGACGAAATGCCCAGAATTTGTTGATCACGTAGTTGATGGGCACGCTAATAATCAGGTTCAAAATGGGTGCCACTATTTTCGAGATTCCAAGGATCTCTATCCAAACATAGGATCCCAGATTGGTTATGAAAATGCCGGACACGGAATATGCAAGATACGTCTTTAAAAGCGCCTTGCCGAGATTACGCTTTTGTCCGTCTTCCAAGGTAAATACCAGACGATTGTTCCAGTAAAATGACCAAAGCACGCTGAGAACAAAGCCGACAAGATTACCAACGTAATAGTCCCATGAGAGTCCAAGCGGTTTCAATAGCCAAAGCGTCAGCATGTTTAATGCGTAACTGAGTAGCGTGTTGCTTACGCCTATCACGCAAAATTTAACAAACTGAACCAGGGAATCCACCGTCTTTTGAGAAAGCTTCACCGGCAACAATCCCAACATCCATCTAGTCAAGTCTTCTATGATTTTCATCGTTTCATGCCATCAGTTCGACGGCCCTTTCTTACATTTTGTCAAAAAGCGTTGATCATCCCGATCACGTAATCCTGTTCTTTCTTTGTCATTCCGTTGTACAGCGGAATGGACAGAACCGTCTTCGCATATTTTTCCGTAACGGGGAGGTCTCCCTCCCTCCAACCCAGATACTGATAGGCTTCCGACAGGTGCGGCGGTATTGGATAATGAATGATCGTCCCGATTCCCTTTTCATCTAAATAGCGCTGCAGTTCGTCCCTCTGCTCCGTGCGGATGACAAACTGATGCCAAATATGCGTTGCCCCCTCCCGGATCCTTGGGAGCTCAATCTTGTCATTCTTAAGCTCCGTAAGATATCTCTCACAGATCTTTTGTTTCTCCTTAGCCAGTTCGTCCAAGTGTTTCAGTCTGACGCGGAGAAGTCCTGCCTGTAGCTCATCCAGTCTGGAATTTGCCCCGACAACCTTGTTGTAATACCGTTTTTCAGATCCGTAGTTACGGAAAACGCGAACGTCTTCGGCAATCTTGTCGTCATTCGTGACAATGGCGCCCGCGTCACCAAAGGCCCCCAAATTCTTTGAAGGATAAAAGGAAAAGCATCCAACGTCCCCAAAGGTTCCGATCTGCTTTCCGTGATACTTCGCCCCATGTGCCTGCGCGCAATCCTCCACAAGCCTTAAGTTATGCTTCTTGCACAGTGCGAGGATGGCGTCCATCTGCGATGCCTGTCCATAAAGGTGTACAACCAAAATGGCCTTCGTCCGCTCCGTGATCTTCTCCTCAATCCGGGTGACGTCCACGTTAAAGAACTCATCCGGTTCCACAAAGACCGGCGTCGCGCCGTTGATGGTGATTCCCATAACGCTTGCGATATAGGTATTCCCTTGAACGATCACCTCGTCCCCGGCGCCGATGCCCATGACGCGAAAGGCGATCCAAAGGGCGTCCAGTCCGCTGGCCAGTCCCACGCAATGCCTTGCGCCAACGTAATTAGCGAACTCTTCCTCAAAGCCCTTGACTTCGTTCCCCAGTACGTACCATCCGGAGCGCAAAACCTCAAGCGCCTTTGCCTCAAACTCCGCCTGATATTGAAAAAAGCCTCTGTCGAGGCGATTTGGCATGATTCTTTCCATCTTTCCCCTATCCATGCTTCGTATCTCTAACGCGTATCACCATTGACGATCTTCAAAAACTCGTCATAATCGCGAATGTACTCCTCGCCGTCATAATGCGTGCTTGCAAGACACAAAAGCACGGAATCCTCACTGAAATCATACATTTCCTTCCAGACCATTTTCGGAAGATAGATTCCCGTCCTCGGGCGCTCCAGGGAATAAACCTTCTCATGCCCCTTTCCGTCCATCACCTTGATCTTGCTGGTTCCCGCAACGTTGACCAGCACAAACTCACTCTCCCTGTTTGCATGCCGGCCGCGAATGACGTCCCGGTCAGATCCGTAAATGTAAAAAACTCTTTTAATTTCAAACGGAACGTCCTGCATTCCTTCCACAACGACAAGATTTCCTCGCTCGTCCCCGCGTTCCACAAACTCCAGCATCCGGGCAGGATTATATGTATCCATTCCTTCTCCTCCGTTCATCCGTGCAATGCCTAATAATGCCGTTAAAATAGTATCATATTCCCTATGCAACGTCAATCAAAGCCTTCATTTTCCCGCGATCAGGCCCGACGCCATTCCACCCGCCATGCCACCTGCAGCGCACAAAAGAAGTGCCGTCCAAAACCCCGAAATACCGTTTCCAAGCCCCGTAGCCATGGACAGGACCGCCAGGATCAAAAAGTAGGCACATCCAATTACTAATCCCCTTAAGCATCTTCTGCTTTTTCCCTTTCTTCCGGTCAGGAAACCAGCCAAAAAAGTCGCCAAAAAGTAAATTAGATCAATACCGGCACCCACCATTTCCGCGTTCAGCGAAAAACGGTACAGCAAAAATGCCAGCGCACACAGAAGAACCCCCGTCAGCACGTACCCTGCCAGAAGACTTAATAACCAGGCCATCATTCCTCCTGCGGATTCCTTTTGCATTTCCTTCGTCATCTCCATTTCTCCATTCCCCTTTCCGAAGTGATCGCCCTCATGGCGTACCCTTACTGCCCATTCTATGCGAAAGACGCGGAAAACTTGACAACTTAGGCATATTTATTGTAAGATACATTCTAATATCATTGATTACAAAGGAGTGTGGTTTTTCTTGGTTCCCCCAGATGACATACAAATATTTGTCACGGAACTGATCATCTTAGTCATATTGATCATTTTATCCGGTTTCTTCTCCTCAGCGGAGACCGCTCTCACCACTGCAAACAGGGTGAAGCTCAGATCCCTGGAAGAAGAAGGCAATAAGCGGGCCGCCCGCGTTAATAAGATTCTGGATCACAACAGCAAAATGCTCAGCGCAATCCTGATCGGCAATAACGTGGTCAACATTTCCGCTTCCGCCCTCGCCACGACCCTCGCCCTAAGGGTGAACCTGGCCGTCGGCATAGCGACCGGAGTTTTGACTTTTCTGGTGCTTCTCTTTGGCGAAGTAATCCCCAAAACATGGGCAATGCATTATGCCGACAAGCTGGCACTTTCCTACGGCGGAGTGATTTATGCGCTCATGCAGATCCTGACCCCCGTCATCTTTCTGGTGGATAAGGTTGCCTGGCTGATCCTCTTTTTGCTTCACGTGGATCCCAATGAGAAAACTAGTACCATGACGGAAAACGAATTAAAGACCTACGTGGACGTAAGCCACGAGGACGGCGTGATCGAGTCAGAGGAGCGCGAGATCATCTACAATGTCTTTGAATTCTCTGACGCATTGGCAAAGGACATCATGATCCCCAGAGTCAACATGGTCACCGTCAACGTAAATGATGATTATTACGAAGTGCTCTCCGTCTTCCGGAAGCACATGTACACCCGCCTTCCCGTATACGAGGAGGATAAGGACAACATCATCGGTCTCATCAACATCAAGGATTTTATCCTGACGGATGATCCCGAAAAGTTTCATATCCGCAACATTCTCAGGGAAGCACACTTTACTTACGAGTACAAAAAGATCTCCGATCTCCTGTATGAGATCAGGGAAAAGACGACCAGCGTTACCTTTGTGGTCAACGAATACGGCGTTACCGTTGGCATGATCACTTTGGAAGACCTGCTGGAAGAGATCGTCGGAGAAATCCGTGACGAATACGACGCAGATGAAATAGAAAAGATCAAAAAGATCGACGACAAGACCTATCTGATTGAAGCCAGCATGAACCTCGACGACGTCAACGATGCCCTCGAGTGCCATCTTGAAAGCGAGGAATACGACTCCATCGGCGGCATTTTGATCGAGCACCTGGATCACCTTCCCGAGGACGGCGAATCCGTAACGTTGCAGGACGGCACGCTCTTGAAGGTACAGGGCGTTGACCAGAACCGCATCGAAAAGGTTCTGCTAACGCTCCCGGAACCCGTTGATGATTCCGAAGCCGGCGACAAGGCATCTGACACGGATGAAACAGAATAAAAATGCATTAAGAAAGCGGGCCAGGTTTTTTTCCTGCCCCGCTTTTTTTAGTTCTTACGATAACTCTCCTCCGGTCCCAGATAAGAAGGCTTTAATTTCTTACCGGACGGGTAGATCAAAACTCTCTCGAGCACGACGCCCGCTTCCAATGCCCCTATGCTCAGGAATTGCGTTCCCTGCTCAAAATTCATGTCCGTTCCCACCACGTGGATCTGGTTCATGACTGCCGCAGACCACTTGGGGTCATTGTAATCACCGCCGCGATAGCTCGGATTCAGGATATTCAGGTTCTTCGACTGCGTTCCGTTCTCCAGATGCACGCGAAGCGCCCGGTTGTTCACTACGGAATTGACCGGTGACGTCCAAAGCTCCACGCGGTACTTTCCTTCTTCAGGAATCTGGAATCGATAGATCAATTCAGGTTTCTCACCCTTCGGCTGGAACTCCTCCGTGGAAGGCAACACCTTCATGCCATTTCCGCTTCTTCCATGTCCCTCAAGATACACAAACCCAACTCCGCCGACATCCTTCTTCTCGGCATAGTGGTTTGCTTCCATAACGATCACGCCGTCTTCCGGATCCGGCAGGAACGTTCCCGTCTCCAGCCCGCTCACGTCCGCGTTGGCAGCCTTGACGCTCACTGCCACCACGGCATCACCTGCAGTGATCAGAAGTCTGGCGCTCTGAACGCCGTCATTTTCCAACGTTCCGTCTTCATGACGGCTGGCAAGAATGGCCTTCTCCAATTGCACGCGGTCACAAGACAGTACCAGCTCCGTAAGGTTTTCCGTCTCACCCTCCGTCTGGGACAGGATCAGCCAGGAAGGGATCTCCCCTTCGGCTGCCTTTACCGCAAACGGCAGGCTTCCAATGCCATCATTGCTGATTTCCAGCGTAACGTGATTCTTTGTCAGATCAAGGAAGTCATGCACAAAGATGCACTGCGGCGCACCGTAATTCTTCGTTGCAAGTCTGGGATCGTCCGAACGCGAAACGCTAAGTCTCGGCGCCGTCACGGGTTCCACAATGCTTCTTACGGGATATTTCCATCCGTCGTCATTCCACTTGGTAAAACCGACGTGCTTCTCTAACTCCATGCCTGACCATTTCCCGTTGCGGAATTCCTTAAACTCATCCGCAAGATTCTTGTCATTCTCAATACATTGCTTCACCAGGTCACCGTAAACGTTTGCCGCCTTTCGGCCCTGCGCAGCGTAATACTGGTTCTTTCCGGCGTAAAGCTGCATCTTGAGCAGGTTCATGCTGCTGCGTGCCGGATAATAAATCATGCTGTATGCAGGAAGCTTGGAAACTCTGTCTAAGGCTTCAAACGTCTTCTCGTTCAACTCCTCCAGCTTCGCAATCGTCCTTAGCATCCGCGCCGTCTCATCATAGTTGCAGGGATGATAGGTTCCCGCATGCAATGCCTCAGGCCTTCTCATGAAATTCAGCTTCACGAAGCCCTCATATATGTCAGCCAACGCCTGTTGCTGCTCCTTTGTGGCGCCAGTGAACACTCTTCCGGCCCACTCCGTCAGATACCGTCTCCAACTGTTGACGGCACTGCTGCCCCACTTTTCAAAATCATATGCCAGGTCGAGGAAATAATTCAGCGCCACTTCATTTCCCTTGACGTCACCCACGTTCACGATCCAAACATCCTTGATGCCATACTCATAAGCTTCCGTCATCTGTTCCCAGATCAGGGACAGCGGCGTCGAAGGCATCCACTCGTAGGACACGGGACCACCGTGATAATCCAGGTGATAATACATTCCGAATCCGCCCTTGTGATTGCGAATGTCCGCAGTCGGCAGGGTTCTCATGTGACCGTAATTATCCTCGCAGAGCATAAAGATGACGTTCTCCAGCTCCTCCCAGTCCTTTAGGCCTTCCGTCTCCGCATCACCGTAGAAGTATGCCTCCACTTCCTTGTAAAGTGCGAGAAGCTGCGGTACCTTGTTCAGGTCGAAATTCACGTAGTGCATGATCAGTCCCCTTTGGGCCTTGATCACGCTCTTTAGCAGATCAATGTTATCCTTCATGGTGGAATCCGGCCCAAGCATGGAGCTGTCACGCTCCCCGCGCATGCCGATGGTCACCATGTGATTGTATTTCCCGCTTCGTTTCAGGGAATCCATCCAATAGTTGAGAAGTCCGCCCTGATTCGTGTGAAAGTTCCACTCATTTCCATAACGGGAATCCGGTCCCTTCACCTTGTCCCACTCCTCACTTGCGCGAAGGCACGGCTCATGATGGGAATACGCAACGGTAATGCCGTACATGTCCGCCAGTTCCTCATTCTGACTTCCGGGACCGTCCAGCGGGAAGCTGGAAGCCCACATGGCAGGCCAGAGATAATTGCCCTTCATGCGAAGCAGGAACTCAAATACCTGATCGTACAGCTTAGCATTGACGCCTCCAAAGTGGTTCATCGCCCAAGTTCCAAAGCAAGGCCACTCGTCATTGATGAAGAAGCCGCGGTATTTCACGCTGGGCTCCTTGGACACCGTCTCAATGTCCTCCTTTGCCACCAAGGACTTTTGGGGCTGCGGCACTGCATCGCCGAACTTCACCATGGGCGAAACCCCGATATACTCTGACAGCGCAAAAAGTCCATAGATGGTTCCAAGCTTATCGCTTCCCACAATCATTAGGGAATTCCCAATGATGGAAATGCTGTAAACTTCTCTCTTTCCCCTAATCAGCGTTGCGTCGTACACGCCAAAATCAACCAGATACTCCAGGGTTTCGCTGTTTCCAAGCGTAGCCACAAAAACCACGCCCTTATCGAAAAAGTCCTCGAGGGCTTTCATTCCGCCTTCCGCGGAGATCTGCTCCTTGGGCAGCACGTCCTGAACTGCGATTCTCGGCAACGCGCTGCAAACCGCCTTCACGTCCTTGGCAACCTTTTCCGCTATGCGCTGTACGCCCGGGAAAGAAGTAGTCTCCAATACAAAACTTGTTAATTGATCCTCCTCGGCAATAATACACTTGCGACTCATTCCGTTCAACCTTCCTGTTCTTCCGTCTCTAATCAATTGTCATTATCTTACTACGCCAAAGCCCAGAATCGTCAGTTTCTTTCCCTCGTCACCCGGGATCATCCGCACTTCCACGACTCTCTCCTTCGATACGTCGTCCCTGCAAATGATCTGCGGCGTGCAGTGCGTCCAGCCAACGGCTCTTGGATCCAACGTCAATACTTCCTTGCCATCCACGGAAACAATGGCCTTACCTGCTTCCGGCGAAGCGGAATCCTTGCTGACGATCAAAAGCGCCTTACATTTAATCTTCACGCTAAAGGGTTCGCTTCCCTCCAGATGCTGCCAGTTATCCGGGAACTCCGGCACGGGGGTGATCTCGTCATCCATCTCCACCTTGTGGAGATCCTCATCCTGCGCGTTAAAGCTGCCAAGCTTTAAATCCATGAGAAGCTCTGACTTCCATGCCTTGTCTACGAGCTCCACGTTCTCAAACGTCGTGCCAAACACGGGTTCCTTGCTTCTCCAGTCCCCGTCCTCCATTGCCGGCGCCTTGTCGATCTGCTGCATCAAATGGATCAGACAGTCCGCCATAATGGTATGCCCCATGTTGGTGGGATGGAAAACGTCATAGAAGAACTGGCTTTTGGTCAGCACTCTTCCCGTGTCAGGCTTTAAGTAAAACTGGGGAACCACGCCCTGACGGACGCTCACCATGGGAACCTCGTATCTCACGCCAACGGGGCCAAGGCGCTCCTCCAAATTCCAGTCATCCGCAAATACGGCGTGGATCAGAATCACCGCGGTCTCGTCGGAAAGCGCCAGACACTTGCGCACCAGGCTTTCATAGCAAAGGCCCTTGGTCTCGTCTCCCTCGTCATTTACGGAGAATTCGATTACGATCAGATCCGGCTTCACCTTGCCTCCGCGGAGCACGTCCCTCTCAAAACGGATCATGCCAAACTCGGAAGGCGTGCCGCCGACGCCAGCCTTGATCAGCTTCACGTTCTCGCCAAAATTCGCCTTAAAGCGTTCCCAAGTCTGATATGCGTAGGATTTCTTGTGGATGGGAATGGCGCCCGCGCCCTGCGTGATGGAACCGCCAATGAAGGCGATCGTCACTTCCTCGCCGCGCTTTGCCCTGTCGATCACGCGCTTTACCCTCGCATAATTTCCCATGTTCATGAGAGAGCGCTTCAGGATTGCCTGATATGCCTCTCCATTTACGTCGATTACCGTGCGCTCTTCCTGCTCCGGTGCCGTGAACCCTTCTCTCAGGTAGAGCTTTACGTCAACGGTGGCAAGTCTCTCCGCCTTTTCAAATTCAAAGCGCATCTGACCAACCACGGCGTTGTCGTCACACCACTGATAGTCATCCAGCCAGATGATCTGCTCCATGCCGTCCGGCTTGCAATGCACGCGAATGGTGTCGCCTGAACCGTACGGATCCTTCTTCCCATACATCTGGAATGCGAAATCGATCACCTGGTCCTGTTCATCCGCCTCCACGGTGACGCCAATGCCCGCCACCATGTTCAGAAATCCTTCAGCGGTCTCCAGATTTTTGATCATGCTTTCATCCGTAATACTTCCGACCATTCTCGCAAACGTCGTGAGTCTGGTCCCGTCCAAATAGATAAACTGTACGCCCCTGCCGTCCGGCGTGGGATTTCCGGCCACTTCCTTCTGTCTGCAAATATAAAAGCTGCTCCCCTTCGCGGTGGGATCCTTTGGTGCCTTTGGTCCTGCCATTCCTTTATCCCTCCTAGTAAATTCTATAATTTCCGCTGAGTGCCAGGAACGCGAACAAATACAGACAATTGTCATAGTATCTTCTGTCGCCCTTGCGGAGCGGTTCATTCCAAAATTTCGAAACCCATTGGGCGGCCAGCGCCTTCGTCTGATCCGGGCTTGTCAGGGACAGCGGTCCTTCCACTGCCAGCGCGCCCTGCGCCGTCGTCACCATCATGCCAACGGGATGCAGCGCCTTCTGGTCAATGCGCGTTCCGTCCACCTCATAGACAACGAAGGGATTCTCCCTGTTCACGACGCCCAGCGTATACTGCAGTCTCTCCGCAGCCACGCGCTGACCGACGTCAATGCCATTCCACTCATAATCCAGTCCGATGTTTGCCACCGTCCTGTAAGCATCACTGTAAAACCAGTCATGACGGTCCTTCGACCAACGTAAGGGGCGGGACATGGGACTGCCGTCGAACTCCGCATATTCCGCATTCATGCCGGATACGGGGTGACATGCCTTCGCAAGATATTCCCTGCTTGCCTTTGCCGCCTCCTTCCAGAACTCACGGTCCTCCTCATAGGCCCACTCGGCAAACAGATCATAAAAATGCGGCAGGTGATAGGAAGGATCCGTATAATCTACGCCCGGAACAAAAAGGATCTGCTTGTTTTCACGATTCCACATCGGGAATCCCTCTCTTCCGTTCTCTCCCTTGTGAAGCACGGCCCTCAGGATCTCCTTCGCCTCATGGGAATAATCAAAGATCCCCACGCCGTCTCCCCATCTGTGGGAAGCAAAGAACAGTGCCATCGCAAAGTATTCTTCACCGTCTGGTGCCGGTCCGTATGCATTCTTCTTTCCGTCAACGGCACAGGACCATGCAAAATAGCCCTCGTTAAAGCCTTCGTTCATGTACATGTAGGTCTTTGCCCACTTCCAAATCCGGTCAAACTCCTCCTTCATGTCCATCTGGACGCAGAACATCATACCATAGGACATGCCTTCCGTACGCGCATCGTGGTTTCCTGTATCCTCGAGATAACCCATGTCCTCCCCGGCGGTGAAATACACCTTGTCCGGTCCATAGAAGAATTCTTCCTTGATCTGCTGCAGTCTTTCCTGAATCTCTTTTTCCGTCTTTCCAATCTCCGCAAACACGTTGCGATACGTTTGCTTTTGCATTTTTTGTTCCTCCAAATTGGCATAATGCGCCTAATTTTCCTTATATCCTATCTTAATATGCCATGACAAAAAGGTCAACTGTTTTACTCCCAAAAACATGCCAAATTCTGCTCAAAAATTGCCATAAAAAAACTTTTGCACGTCTGCCGGGAAGCTCCCCGGCCCATGCAAAAGTTTTTTTGCAAACTATGGATTTCTTTTTGCAATCTTACGTTATTTTGCTTTTCTGTTTCCGTTTACGATTCGGTAATATGTTCCCGCCGTCCACTTGTAAACTGCCACGTAGAAAACCGTAAAGGCAAGGAAAATGATCAGCGTGACAAAGATCACGTGTCCCAGATTAATGAGGCCAAATAGCTTTAGTACCTTCCAGATCATGGGATAAGCAAAGGCCAAGTGTAATCCGGCCATCAAAAGCGGCGCAAAAAACACGGTGAGCACCTGTGAATTGATGCTACTTTTAATGTCCTTTGTTGTCATGCCGACCTTCTGCATGATCTCAAACCTGCCCTGATCCTCAAAGCCTTCAGCAATTTGCTTGTAATAGATGATCAAAACCGCCGCAAAGAGGAATGCAATGCTTAACAGGATTCCAAGAAAAAACAATCCGCCATATAAGTCAACAAACCCCTGCATCTCATCTGTCTTACAGGAAGAAAAATAGGAATAGCCTCCGTTTTCGTCCCTTAGGAAAGTCAATGCTTCATCCCTTCCAATGCAGTTTCGAAGCTTCAGGTGAGTCTCGGAGACCACTTCGTCAGAGGCATCCAGGTCATAACCATAATACCATCTGAGTGACATCCAATAACCCTCTGCCATAACCACTTTCCATAAGTCTTCCAATTCGTTCAGGTCGGAAACAACGATCGTAATGGACGGGAAAATGCTAAATTCATCCTCTCCCAGAGGGAAGGACTTCTCCAAAAGACCTCCGATCCGCCAGGTTATTCCGGAAATGCAAAGAGAGGATCCCGAAAATTGGCAGTCATTCGCATACAGCCACGCTTCTCCCGGAGCGACTGATAAATCCGTGCCCACGATCTTGTTATATTCTTTCACGTCAAGGAAATAAAAACCCCGAAAGGCATCGGCAGAAAAAAAGGCACTCATTTCATCATTGTAGGACGCGCCGAGATCCACTTCACTTCCGTTGATCAAGCCCTCCGTCATGACATAAGCATAACTAATCTCATTCTTGGGGACTACGCCCAGCTTGTCAAATTCTTTGTGAAAAACATCCAGCACGCACTGCTTATCCTCTTCCGATGGCGCCTTCCTTTCACCGTAAAAGCTCAGACTTACTTCCGAATCCCTGAAAAAACGCTTTTCCAATGCGTCATCCATGCCAAAATACAGGCTTCCCGTCGAGGACAGCATCACAAGCACCATGGTACTCAGAATGCAGATGGACGCCAATCCCGCTCCGTTTCTCCTCATGCGGAAGATCATCGACGAGACAGAGACAAAATGTCTTTTTTGATAATAGTATTTTTTATTGTTCTTTAGCAGCCGGCACAATACCACGGAACCCGCAATAAAAAGCAGATAGGTTGCAATGATGACTGCGATCACGGCAATGAAAAAGAGAAACAGCGCAGCCAGTGGTGCCTGAATGCTGACTGCAGTAGCGTACGCTGCCCCAAGAAGCAAAAGTCCCAGAAGCGCCAGAAACCAATTTGCCTTGGGCGGTTTTTCCCCGTGACTTACGCTGTGAAACAAATCCAATGGGTTGCTAAGCTGTACCTTGATCACGTTCCGAAGATAAAGCAGCGCAAAAATGCAGGCATAGATCTCCACCGTAAAAAGGAACGCGTTACCCTTGATGACAAAAGAATAATCCTCCAACGTAATCTTTAATGCGTTTGCAAGGCCTAACTCTGCAAACTTCGACAACAAAAAACCGAAAAACAGACCTCCGATCACGCCAATTGCCGTCACCATCAGGGATTCCCACAGCATGATCTTGCGAAGCCCGCGCTTTCCCATGCCGAGAATGTTATATAGACCAAATTCCTTTCCCCTGCGCTTCGACAGAAAGGAGTTCGAATACCAAAGAAACAAGACGGAAAAAACCGCAATCACAAATTTTCCGAGGGACAGACAGATCTGAGTGCTTCCGCCGCCTTTCATCTTCTCAAGGAGGGGGGAATAGCTCAAACTTTGCAAAATATAAAACATGGCCACCGTGCCGACGCAGGTCAAAAGATAAGGTACGTAGATCTGCCGGTTCTTCTTCATCCCGTCAACGGCGAGCCTTAAGAAGAAAAATCCTTTCATCTGCGCTCACCTCCCGCCTGTAAAAGTGTCAAGGTGTCGGAAATCTTCTGGTAGAACTGTTCCTGTGACAGTTCTCCCCGATACAGCTGATGGAATACTTCGCCGTCTTTGATGAACAGTACTCTGCCTGCATGGCTGGCCGCCTTAACGGAATGGGTTACCATCAAGATCGTCTGCCCGCCCGCGTTCACGGCGTTGAAGAGTCCCAGCAGCTCGTCCGTCGCCTTGGAATCCAACGCCCCCGTCGGTTCATCAGCGAGCAGGATCTTCGGATCATTGATCAGCGCTCTCGCCACGGCTGCCCTCTGCTTTTGTCCTCCGGAAACTTCGTAAGGATACTTTTTGAGCAGTTCGGTGATTCCAAGCTTTGCCGCAATGGGTTTCAGCTTTTCGCTCATCTCTTCATATTTCTTTCCCGCCAGCACCAGGGGAAGAAATATGTTGTCCTCCAGGGAAAACGTATCAAGAAGATTAAACTCCTGGAAAACAAAACCCAGATGATCCCTTCTGTACTCCGCCAGATTCTTTTCTTTGATCTGGGCCGTGTCCAGTCCGTCAAGGATCACCTTTCCGGCCGTGGGGTGATCCAGGGATGCGAGAATGTTAAGAAGCGTCGTCTTTCCGGATCCGGATTCACCCATGATCGCCACGTACTCACCCTTTTCTACCGTGAAGTTAACGTCGCGCAGGGCTTCCACCTGATTTCCTCCAAAGCGCGTGGTATAAATCTTTTTCAAATGTTCCGCCGTCAGTAAACTCATTTTTGCCTCCTGTTTGTCCGGATCAAGGCTCCGGAATCTTTTTGTTGTTTTCGTTCATGATCTTAGCTTACCAAAACGGCTCTCTCGTCTCCATTGTATTTTCTTACGCTTTGCTCCTCAAAACTAACGTTTTTGTCACAATTACCTTTTATTCAAATATCTTCTTATCCAGATCAAATTTCAGATAAAAGCTGGTTCCTTCTCCCAAGACGGACTCCGCCGTGATCTGGATCCCCAGATTCTCGCAAATTCTCTTACAAAGATAAAGTCCCAAGCCACTGGCACGCTTGTCCATGCGTCCGTTATAGCCTGTGTAACCCTTTTCAAAAATTCGCGGAAGATCCTCCGCCGCGATTCCGATCCCGGTGTCACGAATGCATAAGGTATCCGATCCTCGCATTTCGATCGTCACGCTCCCCTGTTGCGTATACTTGAGAGCATTAGAAAGGAGTTGTTCCATCACAAAAGACAACCACTTTTCATCCGAGACCACGCTGATTTCCACCGGTTCATAGACAAGCTTGATGCCTCGCCCGATAAATTGTCTGGCATATTTTCTAAGGCACCCTTTGACAACGCCGTCCAGCTCCGTTTTCTTAAACACGTAGTCCGAGGATCCGCCATCCAGCCGAAGATAGGTCAGTACCATCTCCACGTAGCTTTCTATGCGGAAAAGATCCTCTGATATTCCCCTGGCAAAAGCACTGTCCTCACTTTCCAGGCGCAGGCGCATGGAAGCGATGGGCGTCTTGATCTGATGCACCCAAGTCGTAAAATACTCCATGGCATCGGCAAAACGATTTTGACTCTCCTGCTTTTCCGCAAGCCGCTTCTCCTGCAACAATCTAAGAATCTCCTGATAGTCCTCGTCGTCCTGCTCCTGCCATTCCTCCAGCGTCTCGTGAAGCGTCTCCGGAAGCTGCTTAAGGAGCTCTAACTGCTCATGCTTTCTCCTCTGACTGCGATAGCGAAAAAAAAGCGTGCCCAGAAGGATCAGGGCACAAAAATACGTAGGATACAAAACAGCCCGTAATGGGAAATGATACAGGGCAAACGTTACGAAATAAATGACTGCACAAACGGCAAATAGGATTATGCCGCCCATGCGTTCCTTAAGAAATCTTCCAAAGCTCATGCTCTACTCCTGTGGGATCAAATATCCCTGTCCAAACTTTGTTTCAATGAAATTATCCAATCCGGCCTGCTCTAATTTCTTGCGGAGGCGTCCCACGTTGACCGTCAGCGCGTTCTCATCCACAAAGGAATCCGTCTGCCAGAGCGCCTCCATGAGCTTCTCGCGGCTCACGATCTTTCCCTTATTCTTCATGAGCACCATGAGAATCCTAAATTCATTTTTTGACAGCGGTATCTTTTCCCCCGAAAAGCTAAGACTCCCGTCCTCCGTATTCAGAAGGGCGCCGCGGTGCTCCATCACTGCAACGCTTTCTGCAAAATCATAGGTTCTGCGGAGCAGCGCCTGCACCTTCGCCACCAGAACACTGCCGTCAAAGGGCTTTGCAATGAAATCATCCGCCCCCATGGTCATGGCCATGACGATATTCATGTTGTCCGCGGCAGAGGAAACAAAAATGATGGGGACCTTTGACGTGGCGCGGATCTCCTTACACCAATGATATCCATTCATAAATGGAAGGGAAATGTCCAAAAGCACCAGATGTGGCGCATACTCCGCAAATTCCGCCGTCACCTTTTTAAAATCCGTGACGATCCTCACTTCCATGTCCCAGCTCTTTAATTGCTGCGCCACTGCCTCCCGGATCCCAGGCTCATCCTCCACAATCATAATCTTATACATAGCGTTACCGCCTTTCCTGTCATAACGTAAATTCGCCATTCTCAATTACTTTGACAAATCTCTCTTAGTATAATGGATTTCCCGTTTTCTTGTCAACTTTTGGCAGTTGCGCGATACATTCGCTTACCGTGTCACGGGGACGTGTCTACTGACACGTTCAAAGACTCTCTAAGATTCCGGCTGCGATGGCGGCCGCGACCTCATCGAATCGGCTGTCAAGCAAAGCATTGTCTGCATCCGTGTTGATAAATCCAACCTCGACAAGCACGGCCGGCATGCTGGTGCGGCACAGCACTGCAAGATTCGGCCTCTCCTGGATTCCCTGATTGGCAAATCCCACCTTTTCGAGCTCCGCGTTAATGTTTCTTGCCATCCGCGCGGCCGAGCCATACTTGTTATATACGAGGCTCTCCACCCCCGTATACTGATTGGGATATGGGCTCGAATTCCGGTGAATGGAGACAAAGTAGTCCGCTCCCGCCTGGTTTGCCTCCGCGGCCTTCTGCGCTGGCGATTCATAGACGTCCGTCGTCCTCGTATAATAGACGTCCTGTCCGTTTCTTTCCAGGATTTTTCCCACTGCCAACACCAGCTGCAGCGCATCATCCTTCTCCTGTCTTCCCTGGTACGTGGCGCCCGGGTTTTCTCCTCCGTGTCCGGCATCCAAAACGATCAAAGCCATAAAAAACCTCCCGCATTCATGGTACGTAAGTTTCTCATTCCATGATATGCGGGAGATTTGAAAGCGTCCCATCTTGTTTATAAAACCAGAGAGCCCGGCGTCCGTCAACCCGCGAACTGGCTGTTGTACAGGTTCGTGTAGAATCCGTTCTGCGCAAGCAGCGTCTCGTGATTTCCCTGCTCGATGATATTTCCGTCCCTCATGACAAGGATCACGTCCGCCTCGCGGATGGTGGAAAGTCTGTGGGCCACGATAAAGCTCGTTCTTCCCTCCATCATTTTTGCAAAGGCCTTCTGGATCCGGATTTCCGTTCTGGTATCGATAGAACTCGTCGCCTCATCCAGAATCAGCATGGGCGGCAGACACAGCATCACGCGCGCAATGCATAGGAGCTGCTTCTGGCCCTGGGAAAGACTTCCGCCGTCCTCCGTGATCACGGTGTGGTAGCCCTTCGGGAGACGCTTGATAAAGCTGTGAGCATGCGCCGCCTTTGCTGCGGCCTTCACTTCCTCTTCCGTCGCTTCGGGCTTCCCCATGCGGATGTTGTCGAGGATCGTTCCGCCGCGAAGCCAGGTCTCCTGAAGCACCATGCCATAGTTTGTTCTAAGGCTTCCCCTGGTCAGGTGCCGCACGTCGACTCCCTCCACGGAAATGCTTCCGGAATTCACGTCATAAAAACGCATCAGCAAATTGATGACGGTGGTCTTGCCGCAGCCCGTAGGTCCCACGATTGCCACTCTCTGACCGGGCTTTACGCTAAGGTTGAAGTTCTCGATCAGCTTCTTCTCAGGCACGTAGGAGAAGTACACGTTCCGAAGCTCCACGTTGCCCTTTGCCTCGCCTAGCACGACCGCGTCCGCATCCTCAGGCACTTGCGGCTTTTCATCGATCAGCGCAAAGACTCTGGAGGCGCAGACAAATGCGTTCTGCAACTCCGTCACCACGCCCGAGATCTCGTTAAAAGGCTTAGTATACTGGTTTGCATATCTCAGGAAACAATAGAGATTTCCGACGGAGATGCCTCCCCCAATCGCCAGGAACGCACCAAAAATCGCCACGCCCGCATACACGATACTGTTAACGAATCTTGTACAGGGATTTACCAGTGAGGAATAAAAGATCGCTTTCAGCGAGCACTTCTGCAGTCTGTCATTGATCTCGCCGAATTGTTCCTTAACGGCCTCTTCCCGCGAGAACATGCGGACAACCTTCTGGTTCTCCACCATCTCATTAATGAGGGCCGTCTGTTCTCCCCTCGTCTTGCTCTGCTCCTGGAACATGTCATGCGTGTGCGTTGCAATGAACTTTGCAACCAGAAAAGAAACCGGCGTAAGGCACACTACGACAAGCGCGATCGGAGCACTGTAGATCAGCATGAAAACCAACGTTCCGCCAATGGTCAGCACGCCCGTAAAGAGCTGTGTAAAGCCCATGAGCAGGCCATCCGCGAACGTGTCAACGTCTGCAACGACGCGGCTTACCACGTCGCCCGCCGCATGACTGTCGAGATAGCTCAGCGGCAGGATCTCGATTTTCTGGAAGGCATCCCGCCGAATGTCCCGCACCACGTGATAGCAAACGTAATTATTACAGGTATTCATGATCCACTGTGCGGCTGCAGTGATCAAGATGGCAATTCCTAGCTTCTTCAGCAGTTCCGTGATCACTGCCATGTCCACTTCACCCAGTCCGATCATCTCGTCGACCGCCTTACCGGTGAGGATGGGCACGTACAGCGTAAGGGCCACAGTGACAGCTGCTAAAACAAATGACAAAAACAGCATGAACCAATACTTCCTTATGTATTGAAAGACCTTGTTCCAAGTCGCCTTCTTGTCTAACGCAAGCTTTTCCTTCGTCTTAGCCAACGCTCATCGCCCCCTTTCTCTCCTCAGGATACTGGGAATAATAGATTTCCTGATATACTTCACAATTCTCCAAGAGTTCATCATGGGTTCCAAGTCCTGCCACGCGGCCATCCTCCAAGACAAGGATCTGATCCGCGTGCCTAATGCTGGAAGCCCTCTGGGAAACAATGAACGTCGTAGTCTCATCCTTGATGCTCTTAATGGAATTGCGGAGCTTTGCATCCGTCGCGTAATCCAGTGCGGAGGCACTGTCATCCAAGATCAGAATCTCAGGCCTTCTGATCAGTGCTCTCGCGATGGTCAGACGCTGGCGCTGTCCGCCCGAGAAATTCCGGCCATTCTGGGCAACCTCTGCCTCCAGCATGCCGTCTTTTCCTTCGACGATCTCTTTTGCCTGCGCAAGCTCCAGCGCACGCCACATCTCCTCATCGGTGGCATCCTCTTTGCCCCAGAGAAGGTTGGAACGAATGGTTCCCTGGAAAAGAACCGCCTTCTGCGGAACCACGCCAATGCGCTTTCTAAGCTCCGTCTCGTCATGGTCCTGAAGGTTCTTTCCGTCCAAGGTGATGCTTCCCTTCGTCGCTTCATAAAACTTAGGGATCAAGTTCACAAACGAAGTCTTTCCCGAGCCGGTGCCTCCGATGACGCCAATGACGTCGCCCCTGCGCACGTCAATGCTGACGTCCTCCAGCGTCTCCTCGCCTGCGCCCTTATATTTCAAAGACACGTGATCAAACGTAAGGAACCCGCCCTTTCTGCCTCGAACGGACTCACTGATAAAGGGAACCTTGCGGTCTTCCGCATCCGCATCACCCGCTGTAGTCCTCTCCCCTTCTGCATCGTCATCTGCATTCTCTCCGATCTCCAACACTGCTGCCACTCTGTCAGCACATGCCATTGCCTTCGTCATCAATATGATCAGGTTAGCAAGCTTCACAAGCTCCACAAGGATCTGTGCCATGTAATCCAAAATTGCAACCACCTGACCTTGGGAGAGGTCTCCGATCTCCACCTTCAGCCCGCCCTTATAAATCAAGACTATGGCTGCCACGTTCACGATCACGTAGGTCACCGGATTCATGCAGGCGCTGATCTTTCCAACGAATTTCTGCATGTTTGTCAGATTCTGATTGTTCTCCTGGAACCGCTCTTCCTCTCTCTGTTCCTGATGGAACGCGCGGATCACGCGGACGCCAGTCAAATTCTCCCTTGTGATTCCGAGTACCTTGTCAAGCCCGCCCTGCACCTTCTTGTACAGCGGCATGGTGATCAGCATGATGCCAAACACGATCAAGGCAAGCAAAGGGATTGCAACCACAAATACCAATGCCATCTCGACGTCAATCGTAAACGCCATGATCATGGCACCAAATACCACGATCGGGGATCTAAGGAACAAACGGAGCGTCATGTTCACGCCGGACTGCACTTGATTCACGTCACTGGTCATGCGCGTAATCATTGTAGAAGTCCCGGCCTGATCCACTTCCGTAAACGAAAGCCCTTCAATGTGTCCGAATAACACTTCCCTCAGTTTGGTCGAAAAGCCTACGGCCGCCTTTGCCGCAAAGAATTGCGCCGTCACCGCGCAGGACAAACCAATGACGGCAAGCACGATCAAAAGCGCCCCCATCTGAAGGACGCACGTCTTGTCACCCTGCCCCACGCCCACGTCAATAATCCTCACGATAACCAGCGGCACAAAGAGTTCAAAGCACGCTTCCAAAAGCTTAAACAGCGGCGCAATGATACACTCCTTCCGGTAGCTTTTCAAATACTTCATTAACTTTCTCATATCCTACCCCTGTAAGTTCTCCACAATCAACTTCCTTGCATCCTGTTCCGTAATGCAATAACAATAGGTTTCATCGCGAAGGTCCAACTGACCCTCCCAAATCGAAATGCCTGCCTCTTCCTCCAGGATTGGCCTTCCCAAATATGGTGCCAAGCCATCGCCCGTCATCTTGCCATAGGCTTCCTTCCTGCACCACAGGCTAAAGAATTCCAGCCTGGCATTCGTCTCAGAGGGCCGGAAGCACCCTGCTCTCTTCTCTGCAAAGATTCCCAGATAATCCTGCTCCTGCGTGGAATAGTAACGCTCCGCCAGCTGCTCCCATCGAACTTCCGTGATCATTTGCAGATCAGCGCCAATCTCATGATCCGCGATCGCACAGAGCACCAGGTCACCGGAATGCGACAAGCTAAACGAAAGCTGCGAATCCTCAAAATAGGGCTTCCCTTTTTCGCCATGGCGATACCGCGGCTCCGGACACTTCGGAAGCTCCCTTAAACACCTTACGACCCGGGATGGCGTAAGGATTTGCGGCGCTTCCCGTCCGCTTTGACTCTTGTCACGGAAAAAGCCATTTTTACTCTCGTCCGGTAAAAGTCCGCTTTGACTCTCTGCCCACGCAAGCCGCAAAAGGACTCCCGCGCCAAGGCACAGTGCCTTCGCCCGACCTACCTTCATGCCCTGATACTTGAGAAGGCGCTCCCTGTCCAGAAGCGCCTCCATTTCCTGCATCATCGCTTGCTCTTGTCCCATATCCAAAAGATAACAGGCTTTCCACATAAATTACTTCGTCTCCTCTTCGGGTACGATCTCCAGGCATAGCTCCCGAAGCTGCGCGGGATCCACCACGTTCGGGCAATCGCTCATGAGACAGGATGCATCCTTCACCTTCGGGAATGCGATTACTTCACGGATGCTCTCCGCCTTCGTCAAAAGCATCACGAAGCGATCCAGGCCAATGGCCAGTCCTGCATGAGGCGGAACGCCATACTTAAAGGCATCCAAAAGGAATCCAAACTGCTCATGCGCCTTTTCATTCGTAAATCCAAGGGCACGGAACATTCTCTCCTGAACGTCATCCTGGAAAATACGAACGCTTCCGCCGCCAAGCTCCACGCCATTGAGCACAATGTCGTAAGCCTTAGCGCGAACCGCGCCGGGATCGCTCTCCAGCATCGGCAGGTCCTCCTCCATGGGCATGGTGAAGGGATGATGCATCGCAACAAATCTCTCCTCCTCGTCGCTCCACTCAAACTGAGGGAACTCCGTCACCCAAAGGAAATGAAACTGATTTTCATCGATCAGGCCCAGCTGCCTTGCGAGCTCGCAGCGCAACGCGCCAAGTACGTTCCAAACGATCTTCAGGCGGTCTGCAGCAAATAAAAGCAAATCGCCGGGCTCACCCTGCATTGCGTCGACCAATGCCTTCAATTCCTCTTCCGTCATAAACTTCGCGAAGGAAGACTTATACGTGCCGTCAGGCAACACGCCAAGATAAGCCAGGCCCTTTACGCCATAGCCCTTTGCAAACTCTACCAGCGCGTCGATCTTCTTTCTGGGCATCTCTGCCTGTCCCTTTACGTTGATGCCGCGAACGCTTCCGCCTCCCTGAACGGCACCGGAGAATACGCTAAAGCCACAGTTTCTTACCACCTCGGAAACGTCCGTCAGTTCCAATCCAAATCTCGTGTCAGGCTTATCGGAACCAAAGCGGTTCATGGCCTCATTCCACGTCATGCGCTTCAGGGGAAGCTGCACGTCAAGGTCAATGGCTTCCTTGCAAACCTTTGCCACCATACGCTCAGTGGCATCCATAACGTCCTCTTCCGTCACAAAGCTCATCTCCAGGTCCACCTGCGTGAACTCAGGCTGACGGTCCGCGCGAAGGTCCTCGTCACGGAAACACTTTGCAATCTGGAAATAACGGTCATATCCGGAGCACATCAGCAGCTGCTTAAAGATCTGGGGCGACTGCGGAAGCGCATAGAATGTTCCGGGATGTACGCGGCTCGGCACCAGATAATCTCTTGCGCCCTCTGGCGTAGACTTATTCAGGATCGGCGTCTCGATCTCCAAAAAACCTTCTGCTGCGAGGAAGGTACGGATTGTCGTAGCGATCTTGCTTCTCAGGATCAGGTTCTTTTGGATGTCAGGTCTTCTCAGATCCAAATAGCGATACTTTAATCTCAGTTCTTCCTTCGTCTTGGAATCTGCCTCGATAGGGAATGGCGGAGTCTGCGCCTCGGAAAGGATGCGGACCTCCTTCGCCTGAACCTCAATGGCACCAGTCGCCATCTTTTCATTTACGTCAGCATTTCTGCTCACCACTGTTCCCACAACGGCAACCACAAACTCGCTGCGCAGCTTACTGGCCTTTTCAAAGGCCTCACTGCCGCAAATCTCTTCCTCAAACAACACCTGCAGGATGCCGGAGCGGTCGCGCAGATCCACAAAGATCAGACCTCCTTTGTTTCTCTGCTTCTGCACCCATCCCATCACGGTGACGGTCTGACCCACGTTCGCAACGGAGAGTTCCGCGCATCTGCAAGTCCTCTTCAATCCCTTCATTGACTCTGCCATTTTCAAGTCCTCTTTCAATGTTTTTGCAACCCTCGGGGTAGTGTAATCCTTAAAACATTATCTTAAAATATTACCTTCAAATATTGTCTTAAAGTATAGTCTTAAGCTTATCTTTTTAGTTCTTCCTTGTAGAACTCTTCGAATTCCACGTATCCTTCAGCTTGAAGTTGTTCTTTCTGGAATTTTTTGTTCTTGTTCATGCGTGCGACGAGAACTTGTTTGCCCTCAGCGCGGGCAGTTTGGGCCTTGGCGATGACTTCACAGAGCTTCCCGCCGGCCACGCCCTTCTCGATGAGATATGCAACCTTTGCGGGCGCCGTAGGCACCTTGAAGCCACTCTCCATGAGAAGGAGCACGATGCGCTCGAAGCCAATGGAGAAACCGCATGCGGGCACGTCCTGGCCGGTAAACTTGCCAACCATCTTGTCGTATCTTCCGCCGCCTCCGCAGCTTCCGCCGAACTCAGGCATTGCGATTTCAAAGATCGTTCCGGTATAATAACTCATGCCGCGCACCAGCGTCGGATCAAATACCAGTTCAAAGGTATCCGCCTGCGTGGCCTTCACGCTATCCACGATCTCGCGGAAGGATGCCATCACGTCCGCATCCAAAAAATCTCCCAGCTTGTCCATGAGGCATGCGATTCCATCTGCGCTATTCTGAATCTCGGTGAACAGATCCAAATATTTCTTGCACTGCACGTCATCGCCGTAACCCTTCTCCAAAAGCTCTGCCATCACGCCGTCGGTGCCAATCTTGTCCATCTTGTCAAGCGTGATGAACACGCCGTCATAATCCTCTTCCTTGAAGCCTGCATACTTCGCCATCGCCTTTAAGATCCGGCGGTCATTGATGCGGATCTGGAAATTCTTGAAACCAAGCTTGCTGATGGTCGTCGTGGTTGCAAGGATCAGCTCGATCTCTGCAAGGTTTGATGCCTCGCCAAGAATGTCAATGTCACACTGCATAAACTGACGATAACGGCCTCTCTGAGGTCTGTCGGCACGCCATACGTTTCCCATCTGCAACGCCTTAAAAGGTGCGGGCAGATTTGCTGAATTATTGGAATAATAACGAACCAGCGGAACCGTTAGGTCATAGCGAAGTCCGCCATCCACCACTTCCTCCTCCGTCGTGGCTTCTGCCACGTTCAGCTTCTCGCCACGCTTTAAGATCTTAAAGATCAGCTTTTCATTGTCACCGCCCTGCTTATTGGTCAGGTTCGCGATATTCTCCACGCAGGGAGTTTCAATGGAAGTAAATCCAAACTTACCGTAGGTCTCCTTGATCACGTCGATCACGTAATCGCGAATCTGCATCTCCTCCGGCAAAATATCCTTCATGCCCGTCACGGGCTTTTTGCTAAGTGCCATTCTTTTCTCTCTCTTTCCGTTCCTACTCTACGTTCTCCATGGGAACCTTTTTCCAACCACGCTCTTTTTTGAAATTCTTGATATCTTCTTTCGTGATTTCACTTGCAATCAAAATATCCTCTCCGGATACTTCATCCTTCAGCCAAAGCTCAAAGCTGCTGTCAGTTGACAGAAGTCCTTTCGGTTTATTTGCAAGAATATGCTTTGCATGCGGCGTCAAAACCTGCGTTCCGTCATTCCCGCCATTTTGCATTTCCGCCTTTGCATCCTGCTTGCGGAGTTCAAAGCCTCTGCCACATACCGGACAAGCCTTAAAATATAGAGTTTTGGTAGGAACCAACGGAAGATAATCAATATGGAACCAAGAAGAAAACTTTACAAATGCCTTCTTATACGCGCGGTGGCAGTTTTCACACTCCTGTACCGGTCCGAAATACCCCACGTGCTTTGAAAATGTTCTTGTTCCGTAATAAATTGCTCCCATCTTTTTCCACCTTTCCTTTGATTTATCGATGTTTTTTCTTATGTTTTTCTGAAATTTTGACCTATATATATTAAACCATTCCCATAAAAAAAGCAATACCCTCCACTCTGGAGGATATTGCCTGCTTTTGCTCAATTTATGACCTTTTTTGCTCTAAATACTTTCGGAAAACTGGCCGGATCGGCGGTGAGATCATCTCTAAACAAAGCTCTTCCGGCTTAAAAAACCGAAGCTCCTCCACCTCTTCCACTTGGCGCCGCGGCTCTCCATGATACTTTTTACAGAGATAGATGATTTCAACGTTATCCACCTCATCCCCGTTGGGATAAATGTAATGCGCCTCCGGGCCGGAATTCACCATAAAAAGCTCCAACTCGTCTGCCACGAGTCCCATCTCCTCAAAGAGCTCCCGTCTCGCACATTCCTCAATCGTCTCTCCCAGTTCGATGGAACCGCCGGCATAACCCCAAAGGTGATTGTCCGTCCTCCTTCCAAGAAGCAATTCTCCCTTTTCATTCTCGATCAAAATGCTTCCCGAGCACTGGATCAAGGTCCGATGCCCCACGATCTTTCTCAAATCCATCACGTAACTGCTCACTCTTGTATTCTCCAATCGCCTTCTTCACACTCAGTTGAAACCGTGAGTGCCCGGAATCTCTTTATCTTCCTGCCACGTAATCCGCTGCGGCGTCGCCGTAACGCATCATTGCGTCCAGAAGATTGTCGAGGATATCTCCGCCTTTACCCTTCATGTTTTGAACATAGGATTCAATACTGTAGCGGAAAGTGTTGCTGACCTTCTTGCCGCCTTTCATCACCGTGGCGTAAACGGTCTTTCTCATCTGCCCCGCATTCAGGTTTCCAAAGACTGCGTAATACCTTCCGTTTGTGTCTTTCAAGACGGGATCTGCCTCATACTCTCCAAGAATGCCGCCTTCATCTTTCACTACCACGCGAAGGCCGGAAAGATTTTCCGCCTCATACTTAAACTGCACGTTCACCGCTGCCTCCAACAGCAAAGCGGCCGTCGCAATGGTTGCCAGCCTGTCCGCATCGCTTACGTTCTCGTAATTATCCTCCCTGACGTTTGCGTAGTTCATGGGGACGGTGACGTCCGTTCCCATGGCCAGCTGTCCATCGGTCAAAACGGCGCTTGCAAGCTCGTCCGTCTTGTAGTTCATAAAGCGTTGGGCTGCGTCACCGTACCTTAAGATATCCACGCAGAGCCTTCGGAAGGTCTTGTAGGCATCGCCTTGGTAATTCTCCTTACCAAGCATGTTTTTGCAGTACTCGGCCACGGAGTATTCCGTCGCTGCTCCCGTTACGTCCTCATTTCCGGCATTCAGTGCGTGCGGAACCGCCGTCACCGTTTCCCTCATCATGTAGGGAACCACCCTGTAGTTAAAGATGAGGTAGGTTCCGTCGTCCTCGTACTCCGCAAGCGGCGTGACGTTTCCTGCCTGGGTCACCGTCAGGTAAGGATCATGGTACTTTCCTTGCAAAGCCGCCTTTTCGATCTTAAAGTTAATGGTTACGGTATCAAATAGGGCCAGGGAACGTTTTGCAATCCTTAAATTCTCATCCGTTGGAGCTGCTTCCTTCCAAACTGCCTTCACCACAAGATCATCCGTAACCGTGACGCTATCACCCGGCTGGCAAACTGCGTTATTTATGCTCCAATGATCAAATTCCTTCCCGGCCGGTGCCAAGAACGCACACTCCGGCATCGAATAAACCGCTCCATTTTTCAGCCATCCGGAAGATGCCATGCTTCCATTACCGCCATTTGCATCAAACGAAACGGCATACGGCGTTTTCATGCTAAAAAAGTTTACGGTATATTGAACAGTGCCGCCGGAGAGTCCCTCAATTCTAACCGTATAGACCTCTCCCTGCTGATATGCCGCATAATCCTGAGGTCTAAAGATTATACATCCCGGCAGGCCATACCCTGCATTATCGACGTTAAAATATCCGTCAGCAGACGCGGAGCTAAATACCCACGTCTTATTCTTAGTGACGTTCGTAAGCGTCACCTTTACGTTAGCCGCATTCTCCGTCTTACCAGTGCTGTAGGACCAGGCGCTTTCTCTTCCAAAATATTCAACGGGAGTATTCTGTGCAGGCCAAACGGATACCTCTCCGGTTCTGACAAATGAATTGTCAAACGCATACATGGCCTGATAGTGCATGGGGTACCAACTTCCATAACTGCCAATGGCGTCACCAAATCCAACGCTCTTCATGCTGGGATTTAATACCCATCTTCTGTGTCCGAGAATGGAGATATTGCTTGAATCACTGTCCTCAACCCAACCGTCCAGTATGCCGGATGCCAGCGTAGGGTATCCGGCGGCGATATTAGAGGATCCTGCACCATTTTTCGCCAATTGGTACAGTTCATCACTCATGCCTGAAGGTTTGTCCGGATTATGACTAAGCGTTCCATTAGCAGCACAGACCATTGATGCAGCCTGCGCCATTTGATTATACGAGTCCTTCAGCGTTACGTCCGCGGATAACCCTGCCACAAAACGAACGCGATTTAGCATTGCAAGTGCATCCTGAAGAACAACGTCCTCCAGTTCACCGGCTGCATACGGAGTTTGAATGGAGGGCTGCACCTTATATGAAGCAGAAAGATTATTTACGGGATTTGCATCAAAGAAATCCATGATTTCTTTTTTGCTGCGGTAGGTTACTTTGATCTGATTCGCATCCGCACTAACCTTGCTCCCATACCGCGTGAAAACTCCTGCAAATAACAAGATTACCACAAACAATCTGATAAAACTAATTCTATGCTCCTTCTTACAACGCATACCCGATTACCTCCTTCTCACACCTGTTTGTAAGCACCCCCTGTTAATAAGATAATTTTTTTATATTTTACCATAATGCGTGCATGAATTCAATGTTTTGGGAACACGACGCAAAAAACTCCCCGGCGCGTCCAATAGGCACGCCGGGGAGCTCTTCGCATCTGCATGATCCGTTAAGGATCATCCTTCGATCATGATGGTCTTCTTTTCAGGAACCTTCGGGGCTTCCTTCTTCGGAATGGCAAGCTTCAAAACGCCATCCTCGAATTTCGCCTTCACGTCCTCTTCCGT
Organism: Acetatifactor sp.; assembly: GCA_024693365.1. Classification (GTDB taxonomy): domain Bacteria; phylum Bacillota; class Clostridia; order Lachnospirales; family Lachnospiraceae; genus Acetatifactor. Next base: position 93,719 of record JAILLF010000060.1, read on the forward strand.
TACGTTCTCGCCAATGTAGAAGCTTCTCTGCATTGCGCCTGCGTAACGTTCTTGCCTGATCAGCTTACCCTTCTTGTCCTTCTCGTCCTTGTCAAGGCCCTTCGCCGCACCAACGGTCAGATAACCGTTGTCCAGGCTTAAGGTGATCTCATCCTTCTTGAATCCGGGCAGGTCAATATCTACTTCATATCCATTTTCCTGCTCGTGAACGTCGGTCTTCATCACCTGTCCAGCGTGCTTGCCATAGAGCTTCTTGTCAACGTCGCCAAAGCCTCTCATGGTAGGAAAATCAAAATCCATCAGGTCATCAAAAATGCTTTCATTAAAAATACTCGGGTACAACATAGGTCATTCCTCCTTTTTATTACTTTGTCCTTTATTGTTTCCGAGCATCGGAAGAGTTATTCCATCCTCGGGTCATCTCTGACACCTCAAATCTTTTCCCTTCCTTTGTTCTACTTGTGTTATAACATATATTATTAGCACTGTCAAGAGGTGAGTGCTAAACATTTTGTTATTTAATTATTAAATCCTTATAAAATAAGGGAAATCGGACATTGTTTTCTTCCAAAAATCAATTTTTTTGCCTTACTGTACCTTTACTGTATCTTTTCACTTTATAGTGTACCAACCAAAGAGAAAACCGCTACCAACAATGTCAATTGGTAACGGTTTTTTTACACAACCTTGATTACTTCCTCTATATTTTCCATTTCCTGCCGTACCTTTGAGTAATCCAAGTGCGTATAAACATCAAGAGTATCGATCTTTCTTTCTCTTAAGAATACACACTAAACTTTTGGTCGATCCATAGCTTTGGTTATCGTCGTTCTTGACGGCAGATACGGAGGTAACAACCTCCTCAGAAATCTCTGTGGAAACATCTGCCACAGGTTCCGGTGCTTTTTCTGCGCACGCAGACATTGCCAAAACAAATACCGCAGGCAAAGCTACGGATAAGATTTTCTTTTTCATTAAACTTTCTCCTTAATATATTCATTTTTGAGTTAGGCTTATCTAACCCCTTCGGCCGATAGTGATAATATAAATGAAAAGAATTGGATTTTCAAGAATTTTATTAAAAATCTTGCCACTAAATACCCTTTTTAAAAAAAAAACAAAAATAATAAACCATATTAGGAAAAAATCAAAAATCCAATTGACTCCAAATTCTATTCTGAACCTTTTCGTTGCATCTTTGTCTATCTTATGCAATAGCCCCCCTCTGTACTTCGGACCGACAAAAGATAAAAGGATTATTCTCTCCATGAGAATAATCCTTTTATCTTTCATCAGTTAACTAACGTCCCGCAGAACAAAGTTTCCAAGGGCTCCTCAAAGCCTCTTGATCTTGCGGAAAACTGCTTCACCTCAAATGCTTCTCGAAAATCCGCGCAATGACTTTTTACCGTTCTGTTCATATTTTGGAAGCTTTCAACCTTTATCCCGACAAACCTGAAGTTGCGCGTTTCTACAAGCGATGCGGCACCGACGCAAGTGATGAACACGCATATTTTCCCGTTTTCACTTTTCGCGTGCATGCAAAATTTTCCTTCGACACGCGTGACTTCACTTTACTCCCTTTCGCGTGTCGATTTTCAACCATTTTAAGCATTTTGCCATTCATAAACACGCGTTTTCCTTCAAAACGGTTCCTTGCGTGTATGCCTTTTGACACAATTTACACGCACTTTTGTTGCTATTTTTATTTCGCGTGTATCCCCTGAAAAATGCTTACATGCAATTTAATTCATTATCTCATTTCGCGTGTCAGCATCCCAAATCGCCGACACGCAATTTTTCATTTTCGCCCTTTCCGCATGTAATTCTCGTAATCCATACATGCGTATTTCACTTTCTTTCATCTCGCGTGTCCGTATTCAAAGGCTGATCAAACCATCTAAACATATTTCGACTTGAAGAACAAACCAGCCCTCCCCCCGGTGTTTCAAGTTTGGCAACCTCCGATTTTTCAATTTTGACAACCTCGCCAAACTCCGATTTACAAATCAGCAAACATCCCCGCCCCCCCGATTTGTTGCTCTACTTTATACAAAAAAGTCATATTGACGTCATAGGAAAGTTGCTTTGACCATTTCAGATTGACTATTTCGACAAGTCGTCCGTCAGATATAGGCCCTGTAGCTAGAGAGGTGGAACGTCGAGTCGACCGGAGCGGATGCTGTCTCTTTATTTACGCTGCAAAGGACGTAGATCCACTGTCCCTCGTATATTGTATCCGATCCTTCATTAACTGCCAACGGTTCTGTTTTGGATAGCTCTTTGATCTCCTCTTCCGAGAGTTCCTTATCGGAAAGATATACGCTCCACTCTATGTCAGATCCGGACTCGTTTGTCGATGACCAGAAGAAGTATGCGCTTGTGAACGAATTATATTGAACGACGTAATAACCCTTTTCAAAGACGTCCTCATTTGAAATGTCAAATCTCATCCCCTGAGGAGGTTCGTGATCCATATTGGCCGGCATGTCAGGCGCCTTAAAGTTCGGAGATTTTGTCGGAGTTGCAGACGCGGAAACTTGGGTATCACTTGTATCAGGCCCGTCCGAGCAGGCAGGCAGAGTGAAGAGGATACCTGCGATAAGGATATATATCAAGATATGTTTTTTGTTAAACTTCATTAAGACCTCCTGTTACCCCGACGGATACGTTACGGCATCTGCATCTTAGTCAAGATAACGTAAAGTGAATGTTTCGTTCTACTTTACCGAATTCTCTGATTCCAAATAATCAATAAGATACGAACCTTCATCTACGTCGTCCGTGCCAAGCAGTATCACTTCTTCACCATCATACTCTCCAATATAAAAATCTTTGCTCATGATTATTCTGGTAAATCTTTCAAAGAGCGCTCCAAGGCTGTCCGCTATGACAGTCTCGTCCTGCTCGTCTCTTCCGAAGAATACGATGCGTCCCGCTCTACCGCTGTCGTCCGGATCAAGATTCACTCCGATGAAATTACCTCCGCTGTCCGATCCAAAAGAAAGCCATCTCTTATCTGCATATTGCGGAACGTTCTTCATGCTTCTCCATACGGAGAGCATTCCCTCAAGACTTAAAAACCGGAATCCGAGCATCATGCCGCATACCGCCTCATTGTTATCTCCGTCATTGCTAAGATACAGATTTTTTAACTCCTTCGGAAATCCAAAGCCCAACTCCGCTTCGGCGGTTTTTATACTGTTTTCGGACACTCCGGCCCGAAGCGTCTTCTCAAGGAACGGCATCTTCGAAAAAAGCGTTTGGGTATACGCATTCCATTCAGGCGCATCAGAAGCCTCAAACGCATTTTCCTTGTCTCCCTGCCGGGCAAGCGTATCTGATTCCTGAGCAGCCCCTCTCAGCTCGGCTTTCACCGTCTGAGGATTCGGTTTGTTCAGACCCGGTATCGGCTTTTTTAAGAAATCAAAAAATCCCATTCTATTACTCCTCCCTTTTCAAAACATACGTTATCGTAACGCCTGAAACGTTACGTGGTTACTGCCATGCCTTAAAATCTCTCTTAGAAAAGTATACCCAAAATGAAGAACGCGGTCAATTGCCCTTCTTCCGTGGATCTTGCCAAAAAACTCCGAAAAAAAGGTCCTCCTTTTTCAGGAAGACCTTTGGGTTAAAAATCCGTATTTCATTTCGAACAAAAGACGTTATACAATATTCCTGATCCCTTCGCAAATACGTCTTGCGATGCGTGGATTGTTCATCGTATACAGATGTATCCCGTCCGTATCACTTACCAGCTGATCGATGATCTGGCTCAGCGCATATGCCATTCCTGCATCAAAGAGTGCCTCTTTATTGTCCTCATATCGATCTACGATCTTTTGGAAACGTAACGGAAACGAGGCATTACACAAGGATACCATCCGCTTGATCTGTGCTGCCTTAACCACAGGCATGATCCCCGGAATGATCGGAACGTTGATGTCTGCGATTCTGCATCTTTCCTTAAAATCATAAAAGACGTTATTGTCAAAAAACAATTGTGACAGCAATACGTCGGTCCCGGCATTTACTTTCGTTTTCAGATGTTTGATCTCATCCACCATATTGCAGGATTCCGGATGGCATTCCGGATAACAGGCCCCAAGCACGCAGAAATCATACATGCTTTTCAGATACGACGCCAGATCGGAGGCATACGCAAAATCCTCTTTCTTTGGTATATCCTCCCGCACGTCCCCGCGAAGCGCCAGAATATTTTCTATCCCCGCTTCCGTCAACACCCTGGCAAACGCATCGATCTCTTCCCTGCTGTAGTGCAGGCACGTCAGATGCACCACGGGTTCCACGTGATATTTTTCTTTAATCTTACGTGCCAGTTCGATCGTTTTGTTACAATTACAGCTTCCGCCTGCACCAAAGGTCACACTGATAAAATCCGGTTTCAGTTCGCACAGAACGTCCAACGTATCATCGATATTATGCAGGTCCGCATCCTTTTTGGGCGGGAAAATCTCAAAGGACAAAGATCTCCTGCCATTTTTGTAGATATCCGATACTTTCATCTTTTTATGCCTCATTGCGGATTTGCTTTGCAGCTTGGACCAGATTGATCAGGCTCGCCTTGGTTTCTTCTTCGCCTCTGGTCTTCAGACCGCAATCCGGATTGACCCACAATTTATCATCCGCCACCTTTTCACGCATCTTACGAAGTGCCGTTACGATTTCCTCTACCGAAGGAACTCTCGGAGAATGAATATCGTATACCCCCGGTCCCGTCTCTGTCTCAAAGTTGCATTTTTTCAATGCATCCAGAATCAGCAGATCCGACCTGGATGCTTCAAAAGTAATCACGTCCGCATCCATATTATCAATTGCAGGAATGATATCCGTAAACTCGCTGTAACACATATGCGTATGGATCTGCGTCCCTGCCTTTACGCCGCTGTGAACCAGCCGGAATGCAGGGATCGCAAAATCCAGATACTCACCGTACCAGTCTGATTTGCGCAGCGGGAGCTTTTCACGAAGCGCGGCTTCGTCGATCTGGATGATACGGATACCGTTCTTTTCCAGATCCAATACTTCGTCACGGATTGCAAGTGCGATCTGCGTCATGGATTCCTTGATGCTGATATCCTCTCTTGGGAAGGACCAGTTAAGGATCGTTACCGGCCCGGTCAGCATTCCCTTGACCGGTTTGTCCGACAGCGACTGTGCGTATACAGCCCACTCAACCGTGATCGGTTTCTTCCGGCTCACGTCTCCCCAGATGACAGGCGGCTTTACGCATCGTGTTCCGTAGGACTGTACCCATGCCTTCTCAGTAAAGAGATATCCGGAAAGTGATTCTCCGAAATATTCCACCATGTCATTGCGCTCATACTCTCCATGTACCAGCACGTCGATGCCGATACTCTCCTGCCACTCCACTGCCCTTTTGATCTTTTCGCGGTTAAATTCTTTATACTGTGCTTCACTGATCTCACCCTTGCGGAAAGAAGAACGGTTTTTCTTTACGTCCTTTGTCTGTGGGAAAGAACCGATCGTCGTGGTCGGGAATTTCGGCAGTTTCAGTGCTTCCTTCTGAATCTTCTCACGCTCTTTTCTTATCGGCAGCCTCGTATAATCCGCTTCCCGGATCTCGGAAAGGCGCTTGCGTACGTCCGCATCCACGCAATCTCTGCCGCGTGCAAACAGTTCTTTATTCTCACGGTATGCCGCAAACGCTTCACGGTCCCCACCGTCTGCAATATTTGCAATCGTACGGAGCTCTGCCAGTTTTTCCTTTGCATACGCAAAATGCTTCTTATACTTCTCATCGAGCTTCGTTTCCGCATCCAGCGTATAAGGCACGTGCAGCAGAGAACAAGATGTCGAAAGAACCGCGTTGATCCCCTTTGCCTTAAGCTCTGCCAGAACGTTTAGCGACTTTTCATAATTGTTTTTCCAGACGTTTTTACCATTGATCAGGCCGGCAAACAGCAGTTTATCCTTCGGGAATCCGTTTTTGTCGATAAGCTCCCTTGTTTGCCTTCCTTCGACAAAATCCAGCCCGATCCCGTCAAAATCAAGCTCCGTCAATGTTTCATAGATATCTCGTACGTCACCGAAATAGGTCTGTACCAGGATTTTCACGTCCCCCTTGGCAGACAGGATTTCTTGATAGAGATTCTTCGCAAATCCGACTTCCTTCGCATCCAGATCTCTTACAAAAGAGGGTTCGTCAAACTGGATCCATTTAGCGCCACGCTTTTTTAGTCCTTCAATGATCTCTTTATATACTACAACCACGGCATCTTTATAATCTTCCCGTTGTTTTCTCCCGGTATATCTGCATAAGGAAAGCAACGTATAAGCTCCGACAATGACCGGTTTTGTTTCGATATTGTTTTCCTTTGCTTCTTCGTACTCATCAAAGATCTTTGTCCCGGAAAGCCTAATGACCGTATCATCCTCCAACTCCGGCACGATATAATGATAATTGGTATTAAACCATTTTTTCATGGCCAGCGCTTTCACGTCCCCCTTTTCCCCCTGATAACCTCTGGCCATTGCATAATAGGTATCCAGTTCAGACAGCCCCAGCTCTTTATATCTCTTCGGAACGATCCCGCACAATACTGCGGTATCCAGCAGTCCGTCATAAAATGAGAAGTCGTTGGAAGTGATAAAATCTATTCCCGCTTCCTTCTGGCTGCGGATATGCTCTGCACGCAGATTCCTTGCGACTGCCCGCAATTCTGCTTCATCTGCTTCTCCCTTAAAATATTTTTCAGAGGCAAACTTCAATTCTCTTTCTGCACCAATCCTTGGATAGCCAACTACTGACGTTAACATGTTTCATTCTCCTCGTATTATATAGTCATACCCCTTCTTTACCTTTTCTCAAGGTTAGGGTATGCTGTTGAAGATGCTGTGGCTTGGTATCATTCTCCTACCGCACGGACGGTTAAATAAAGGCTCCAACCACAGCCTCTTTGTTA
>JAILLF010000061.1 GCA_024693365.1 Acetatifactor sp.
CCGCTGCCCTTTCCCCTCCGGACGAAGCGGTCCAGCGCCGCCAGGACGCCGGGCAGGATGAAGACGATCAGCAGCGTTGCCGAGATCGCACCCCGGGAGATGGTCAGGCAGATCTCACCGATGGCCGGGTTAGCGAACACGAAGCCCAGGATGCCGGCGGCAACGATCACGATGAGCGCGGAAGTCATAATCGTGTGCAAACCGCCGTCGTAGGCCTTGCGCAGGGCAGTCCGGCGGTTTTCTCCCGGTCCGGACTCGAGGTAATAAGTGGTGTAGAGAATGCCGTAATCGATGGTCGCGCCCATGAGGATGCACTGGACCATGAGCAGCGCCAGGTAAAACATGCCGCCTCCGCTCAGCTGGATGAACGTCATTGTCAGGTAAATGCCGCACTGGACCGTCATGACGAGCGCCAGCGGGATGAGCAGCGAGCGAAACGTCAGCGCGACCACGAGGAAGATCGCAATCGCCGAAAAGACCGTGATGCGGGTCAGCTCCGAGTCAAAGGTGCGCGACATTTCCTCGTTCATGGCGGAGGCTCCGATCAGCCAGCTGTCTCCATCCAGCACCCGGTCGCAGCGGTCCCTCAGCGCTTTTAGAAATGCCCGCGTTTCGGCGGAATCCTCCGGATACACCGTGGTCAGGATCACGCGGCCGTACCGCTCCCCGACGAGTCTTGCGGTGTTTTCCCGCAGCATCTCCCCCGCTTGAGCGATCTGCTGCCGCGTCCCGTCGTCGATCAGGCGTGAAAACAATGGGTTCTCCAGCACGCGCTCCTGAATGAACGGGATCAGTTCCCCGAGGGTCAGGGTTTCGACTTGGTCATAGCCGTTCTGCGAGGCATAGAACTGATACAGCATATTCATGGTATTCCCGCCGCCCTTTCCGGCAGCGTCCCCGAAGAGTTCCGACAGTTCCTCCGCCCGGTAGGCCTTTCCAAGCGTATTGTAATACCCCGTGATGCCGGTGACCTGATCGTCCTTTTCAAACGGAGCCATCACCTCCGCGATCTTGTCTCCGTCCCCCGCTTCGTACAGCAGCGCCAGCGAATGGCGCTCCGCGAACACCTGGTCCACCGGGTTGTTGGCCTCGAGCGTGTACAGGATCTCCGTGTTGTCTTTCAGGAAAAACACGCTCAGGAACAGCGCCAGGAACAGCGCGGCGAAAGCGATCCTGTGCTTCGACACGAAGCCGGCATAGCCTCCCATCGGGATTTTCAGGGCCTTTTTCCGGGTTTTCACGATCCACCGGTCGCTCATGAGGATCAGGGACGGCAGCACCGTAAAGATGCACACAAGGCTCACGAACACGCTCTTGGCCAGCGCAAAACCCATATCCGCTCCCAGCCGGAAGCGCATCAGCGCAAGGCACACGAGCCCCGCGAAGGTGGTGAGGGAACTGCCCGCGACAGCGGGAAAGGCCGCGGCGATGGCGGCCTTCATGGCGGAGGGATTGTCCGCGGCCTTTTCCTTCTCCTGCGTATAGCGGGTCATCAGAATGATGGAATAGTCCATGGAGAGCACGAGCTGCATGATGCCTACGATGGAGTTGGTGTATTCGGATATGCCGGAAAAGATCACATTCGTTCCCAGATTGACAGCCACCGCGATGCCGATGTTCACCATGAAGACGACCGGCTCAAACCAGGAATTGCACATCGCAAGCAGGATCAGAAAAACCAGTCCTACCGCAATGATCACCATGTGCAGCGGCAGCAAGGGCACGTTTGCCTCGTGGATGCTCCCGCCCGTCAAGACGCCGAATCCGTCGTACCTGTCGTGCACGGCGCGGTACAGCGCGGCTGCCTCCTTCGAGTGGGCGTCGTATTCCGTTGTGAGCTCAAACAGGCTACAGCCGCCTCGATTGTATTCTTCACCCGGTTCCCAGAGCACTTCCGTCGCCTGCTCCAAACCGGAAAGCCAGCGGTGCGCTTCACTTTTCTCTTCTTCCGTCAGTCCCCTGAACATCACGCGCAGCTGGGAGGAAACGGAAGGCCCGAATTCCTGCTCCATCAGCCGCATGCCCTGCTTCATGCGGGAGTCGGCAGGCAGATATTGCGACAAATCGTAGTTGATTCTGACCCGGCCGGCCAGCGGCAGCGATATTGCCGCCAGCAGCAGGAAGAAGCACAGCAGGATATGCCGCCTGTTTACCAGAAAAGCCGCCGTCTTTTTCATCTTTGCCCCCCTCCCGTTCTGCGCGCTTGACAGGATGCTTCATTGCAATTAAAATTATAGTCAACAGGTGTCCACAAAACAACCGACAGATTTTTGCCTTTGGGATATTTGTCAACACAATGCGTTCAAATGTTGCCAAAGTACAGGGGGAGAAGCGCATGGAAAAGAGAGAAGACCGCAGAGTGGCCATGACGAAGCGGATGCTGAAGGACGCGCTGACCGATATGCTGCGCAAAACAGACATCTACCACGTCTCCATCCGGGAGCTGTGCCAGAAGGCCGACGTGAACCGCACGACCTTCTACAAGTACTATGGCAGTCAGTTTGACCTGCTCTCGGATATGGAAAAGGACTTGCTGGATTTTCTGTCAAAGACGATCACCGAGCACGCCGCAAACACGGAAAAGATCGTTCAAACCGCCTGCGAATATCTGCAGGAGCATCTTGAATTCGTGAGGCTGATCATCAACAACAACGTCGACCCCATGTTTCCGCAAAAGCTGTTTTCCCTGGATGTGATGAGGAAAGCCACCCTGCATAAGTTTTCCGGCAGCCTCGACGAGGATACGCTGGAATACCTTTTCAACTACATCACTTACGGGGCTTATCGGATCATATGCATGTGGCTGAACAAAGAGCAGCGGGAGTCCCCTGAACAGATCTCCGTACTGCTCAGCCGGTTCATACAGCAGCAAAAATAAAGGCGGCGCCTCACTCCAATTAAGGCGTCAAACACCTGCTGCTGACATAACCTTCATTTTTGCCCCACCCCTCTTGACAAATGCATTTCAATGTGATATCATTTAGATATCAAGCAGATAACGGCGTTATCGGGAAGGATCAGCAAATGAAAGAAATCGTACTCAGCAGGAAAAAGAACGGGTTTTTGGTGCTTGCGCTCAGCGTCCTGGCCTACCTGGCGGCCATCGCCCTGTGCGTGCTCGGTCCCTTCGTTTCCCCGGTGCTTCTGGTGATCGGCATCGTGTGGTGTTCTGTCGGCTGGATCCCCTGGCTCGGCCTCAAGGTGATCAAGCCCCAGGAGGCGCTGGTGCTGACACTGTTCGGAAAATACATCGGCACGCTCAAGGAGGAGGGCTTTTACTACGTGAATCCCTTCTGCGTGGGCGTGAACCCCGCCGCGAAAACAAAGCTCAATCAGAGCGGGGACGTGAATGACGGCGCGTCCAATCCCGCCCTGGTGCTGTCCGCAGGCAGCGGTCAGGTCGATCTGGCAAGCAAGAAGCTGTCCCTCAAGATCATGACGCTGAACAACAGCCGCCAGAAGATCAATGATTGTCTGGGAAATCCCATCGAGATCGGCATCGCCGTAACCTGGAGAATCGTTGATACCGCAAAGGCAGCGTTCAACGTTGAAAACTATAAGGAATTCCTCTCCCTGCAGTGTGACAGCGCACTTCGTAACATTGTAAGGATTTACCCTTATGACGTGGCTTCCGGCGTGGACACGACCGGTGACGGCGTGGCAGACGAGGGCAGCCTTCGCGGCTCCAGCGAGACCGTTGCAAAGAGAATCAAGGAAGAGATCCAGGTGAGAGTAAATGAGGCCGGCATTGAGATCATCGAGGCCCGCATCACTTACCTGGCTTACGCTACCGAAATTGCATCCGTAATGCTTCAGAGACAGCAGGCTTCCGCAATCATCGACGCAAGAAAGATGATCGTGGACGGTGCCGTTGGCATGGTGGAAATGGCTCTGGAGAGACTGAACGAAAAGGAAATCGTGAATCTGGACGAGGAGCGCAAGGCAGCAATGGTTTCCAATCTTCTGGTAGTGCTCTGCGGCAACAAGGACGCTCAGCCCGTTGTAAATTCCGGAAGTTTATACTAACGTCGCAGGCTATGCCTGCGATCCGAACGAAGTGAGGACGAGCTGCACTTAAGCTCGCCGAAACGTCACAGGCTATAAAATAACCCTACAGGAGGAGAGCCCATGGCAGACAATAAAAAACAAGTTCCACTTCGCCTTTCCGCAAAGCTCTATGATGCGATTGCCGCATGGGCAGAGGATGATTTCCGTTCCGTTAACGGACAGATTGAATATCTCCTGACGGAATGTGTCAGACAAAGAAAAAAGAACGGCAAGTACGTCTCCGATGAAATAGACGTGCCGCCGGAGTTAGACATAAAGTAAAAGGATCATACAAACAAAGGGTCAACCGCAATCGGCTGACCCTTTCCCATTTTCCATATAAAATTCATTCCTTAAATTCAGCATTATTTTTCTTTAAGAACGCAGCGTTACTGCCATACCGCAATGCAGTCTCTTCGTCATTTTCCTGAAAAGCCTCGAACAATTCTGCAGGGATCTTTCCCAGTCTTGTCCTTTCATAGATGGTAAGATTCCAGGAGTGCTTGCACTTGATACACCGGTAGATCAGCCAGATGTCAACGCTGTTGCCGTTGGCATTCACGCGAAACTTTCCGGAATTCTCAAACTCCCTCTTCTTTCCGCAACCCCCGCACTTATGAAACACCCTAATTCCTCGCAAGGAATCCCCGGCTTCCTTGTTTGCGTTAAACTTGCTCAACGCATTCCGCGCGGGCGATCCTTTGCTTGTGCAGAATTCTCTGTATGCTCTTTTCAGATAAGGAATACCTGACTGCCAATTCAAACGGCCTCATGCCGCGAAGGGAACCTTCAAAAATCTTTTCGTTCCTCTCCTGAAAAAATCTCCTGGCATCCGTTTTGGTGCCCCAGTCCTGCTTTTCCTTACTTGGTATGTAAATTGACTCTCCGTCCACGTATTGCTGAATCGCTTCGATTAATTCCTTCGGCAGGATTTCTTCTGCCCTAATATAGCTCATTTTGCTCCTCCTAATTGATTTCCTTTAGGATTCGTCTGAGCTCACGATTCATCATATCATATATTTAAGCTCAGACTACTGAGCGATAACGTATCTTCTGGTCATATAGAATATGCTCCTTTCTTTCATGCAAAACAAAAACCTCTTGAATCATGTTCATTATACTTGGTTTTCGCCTCGTTTGCAACCTCAAAAACATTTGAAAGCAAACTTGCGCCAGGCGCGGAAAATCTTAAGTTTTTGGAAACTTGACAATTGTTATTGATTTTTGTAATCATTAATCCTATAATTCTGTTGGAAACTATATATTTGATCACGCGTAACGTGAATCATAAGGAGGGAACCGTCGTGAAAATCTCGCTCAACCGGAATCAGCTCAAATACGTTGCCATCATCGCCATGCTCATTGACCATCTGGCTTGGTGCCTCTGCACCACAACGGATCCTCTGGGATTCACGCTTCACGTCATCGGAAGGCTCACCGGACCCATCATGGCGTTCATGCTTGCCGAGGGCTATCTGCACACGCACAACGTCAAGAAATATGGCATACGGCTTTTGGTTTTTGCACTCATCTCCTGGGTACCGTTTTGTCTCTTTGAGGCCGGGACGTGGCCCATGCCATCCTTAGGGGTAATCTTTACCCTGTTCCTTGGTCTGATCGCAATTTGGGTATGGGACAAAACCAAGCTCCACGTTGCATGGAAAATTGTGATCGTTACCCTGCTATGCGCCCTTTCCATCTTTGGGGACTGGCCCATTTTTGACATTCTTTGGCCCCTGTGCTTCGTCATTTATCGCGACAATCCAAAGAAGAAATGGATTGCATTTGCGATCATTGCCCTCGCAGAAATTCTGTTCGCACAGTTGCTTGGCGTTTTCGCAATGGGAAATCCCCTTGGCCAATTATTCCAAGTCGGCGTGATTTTGGTCGTTCCTTTCTTACTGCTGTATAACGGAGAATCCGGAAGCCGCCATCCCTTCCACAAATGGTTCTTTTACGTGTTCTATCCGTTACACTTGCTAATTTTGGCATTGCTGTTCAGGTTATAAACATAAGATCAATCCTTTTCTGAATGTTATCCCTTCACGAACGTTATCCTTTCACGAATATGTTTGCCGCCTCTGCCTGGGAACGCACGTAAGCAGCAGCCTCGCGGTACGTTTCATAGTCTGGGAGATGTTCCACAAAGAGCGGCGTATCCGGGCCGAGCTTTTCCACCATGGGCAGGATCTTCCTGTAATTCAGCGTCCCCTTGCCGGGCATGGTCTCGCGAATGACGGAAGTGTAAGCCTGTTCCATCATGGAATCCTTGCCGTGAATGCTCTTAATATGCGGCCCCAGTAGGTCGAAACAATACTTGATAAACTCCGTGCTCTTGCAATAGCGCTCCGGACAATTGATCATGTTAACAAAATCCAGATGCACGGCAAACTTGGACCGATTCACGTCCTGAATGAGCTTTAAGTACTGTCCGGGAGAATCCGGGAGCATCCAAGGCATGGGCTCAATGGTGTAAAAGGTATGCCTGGGCTTTACCGCATCGATGATCTCACGCACGCTGTCCACGGCAAGAGCATAAAAATCATCCGAATAATTTTCCGCGCAAAAACCATCCCATGTTTTATCACTGTAGCTTCCGATAATGTTGACGCAGCAGTTTGCCCGCATCTCGTCCGCCAGCGCAAGTTGCGCCTTAGCGTAATCCATGGCGTCCTTCCGGGTCTTGTCATCCTTAGAAAGACAGTTGCGCCATACGCCCACCTCACCGATCAAAAGATCCGCTTCCTTCGCGGCCTTTAAGTAATCCTTTCTCGTTGCCGAATCGCTGGCACTGTCAATGGGACAGATCACGGCACTGTATCTTAAATCCTTCGCAAGCTTTACCCACTCTTCCGGATTTTGGTATGCCTTTTCGATTCCCCCGCCAATTCTCATAGTATCCTCCTCTTATTCCGTCAAAAAAACCGTTTCCGGTAACCGTTGCGTAAAACGTGTCAGTAGACACGTCCCCGTGTCCCATCGTGTTTAGAAGTCACGTCTATATATGACACCACTGTCAATTTTGCTCAGTTTGGTGAAGGCGGTGCGCTCCATGACGGCCTTAAGCTCTTGGTTGATGGAGGTGAGTTTTTCACAGACGCCCTCTGCGCCTTTTTCCTTCAGGGGCGGCATGATCGCGCGGCCAACGCAAACGGCGTCCGCGCCGAGCGCAAGCGCCTTAAAGACATCCATGCCGGATTCAATGCAACAGTCGACAAAGATGGGAATCCTGTCGCCAATGACTTCTTTGATCTTGGGCAGGATAAAGAGTGGCGGCACGGCGCTTCCCATGATGCCGTGATGATGAGATACAATGATCCCGGCAGCACCGATTTCGAGACACTTTTTCGCATCCTGCACGCTCAGCACGCCCTTTACGATAAACGGCAGCTTTGTGCTTTTCACAAAACTCCTCATCTCTTCCAATGATTTTGGCTTCATCGGCAAACCGACAACATTGTCATATTCTCCGTTCCCGGAAAATGCGTGATCAATGTCCATGCCGACGCCAAATGCGCCTGCCTCTTCCGCCTCGCGGATCTTTGCAAAGACCTTTTCGTTCTCCGCATGGGGCTTTACGATCTTAATGACCTTTGCCCCCGTCGCGCACATTGCCTGAATCTCTTCGGCCTCGCCCATGCCGGAAAAACAAAGGGCATTCGCCATGCGTGCGCCCTCCGCCATCTTTGCCATGCCGTCCGGCGCCGTGCCATTCAAGTGAGACAGCGCGGCCGTTGCGACGGGCATGGAAAACTCCTCGCCAAAAAGCCTGATTCCGGTATCCGGAATCTCACTGTCAATATGCCTCATCTCGATCATCAGACTGTCAAAATAATCTCTTGTGATCTGATTGGAATCCTGTCTTTCACTACCCATCCTGCGTATCCCCCTAAATCAAAATAGATCATGAGCCTTTGCCCATGATCTATTCTAGCATATCCGGCGACAGTGCTTCAACGCATCTGTCTTGTTACTCTTACCATATTTTTACTAGCCTGTCAGCCCGCATTTTTGCAGTCGCTCCCTCTTATTTTATGAAAACGTACGCCTCCTCGGCCTGGGCGCGCAAGTAGGTAACTGCCTCGCGGTAGGTCTCATGGTCCGGGAGATGCTCCACGAAAAGAGGCATGTCGGGGCCGAGTTTATCCACCATGGCAAGGATCTTCTTGTAATCCAGCGACCCCTTGCCGGGCATGGTCTCATGAATCAGCGTCGTATACGCCTGCTCCATCAGCACGTCCTTGCCGTGAACGCTGCAGATAAAGGGTCCCAAGGTATCAAAGCAATGCTTGATAAACTCCATGCTGTTGCAGTACCGCTCCGGACAATTGATCATGTTCACAAAGTCAAGGTGCACCGCAAATCCGTCACGCGCCACGTCTCGGATCAGCCTAAGGTAGCCTTCCGGGGAATCCGGAACCATCCACGGCATGGGTTCTATGGAATAATAGGTGTGCCTTGGCTTTACGGCGTCAATGATCTCCCGAACGCTGTCCACGGCAAGGGCATAAAAGTCTTTCGTGTAATTCTCTGCCGAAAAACCGTCCCACGCCTTATCACTGCGGCTTCCGATAATGTTCACGCAACAGTTCGCGCCCATCTCGTCTGCGAGCGAAAGCTGCGCCTTCGCATATTCCATGGCCGCCTTGCGTTCCCTGTCATTTTTGGACAGACAGTTTCGCCAAACGCCAACCTCGCCAATCACAAGGTCTGCATCCCTGGCTGCCCGAAGATATGCACGGCGCGTCTGCCCGTCACTTCTGCTGTCCACGGGACAAAGCACGGCACTGTATCCAAGATCCTTTACCAGGCACAACCACTCATCCGGGTTATGATATTCCTTCTCAATTCCACCGCCAATTCGCATAGTCTCCTCCTCACGTTTGTGTCACGGGGACGTGTCTACTGACACGTTTTTATGATTCCTGTTCCATTATATCATAAGCCTTCTGCTTATGATCCAATTCACAAAAATGCCCTTGCAAGCAAGCATTTCTGTTTCATTATATCACAAACCCGCAAAAATGAAAACGTGTCAATAGACACGTCCCCGTGACACAAACCGTGACAAAATAATACATATACTGGGACAATTACTGCATTGTTTTGCGGGCGCCGGCACGATAGAATAATTTTAGTAACCGGTCATCAAGAAAAAGGAGGAAGATCATGAGCGCATTATCCCACAGAAAAGCAACTGCCAACCTACGTCTCGTAAATGTGGACGGCACACCCCTGGCGAACTCTCCCGTCACCGTAAAACAGACCTCTCACCAGTTTCTCTTTGGCTGCGGCGCCTTTGACAGCGTTGCACTGATGCGGGCAAAGGAATCCGGAAACGAAGAGACTGCAACGTTCCTGCAAAACCGCATGGAGAAATGGATGAAGCTCTTCAATTACGGCACGCTTCCCTTCTACTGGGGCCGCTACGAGCCCACGGAGGGTCAGACGATGGAGGCTCCCACCATGGCTGCTGCCAAATGGCTGAAGGACCACGGCGTCACCGCCAAAGGCCATCCCCTCTGCTGGCATACGGCCTGTGCAGACTGGCTGATGCAATATTCGAACGAAGAGATCCTAAAAAAACAGTTACGACGCATCGACCGCGACGTAACTGCCTTCAAGGGTGTTATTGACATGTGGGACGTGATCAATGAAGTGGTGATCATGCCGAATTTTGATAAGTATGATAATGCCATCACCCGCATCTGCCAGGAGCTGGGACGGATAAAGCTTGTGAAAGCGGTCTTCGACGAAGCAAAGGCAATGAACCCTGACGCAACGCTTCTGATCAATGACTTTAACACCAGCGTATCTTACGAGATCCTGCTGGACGGCCTGTTGGAGGCAGGCGTTCCCATCAGCGCCATCGGCATCCAGTCTCACCAGCATCAGGGCTATTGGGGCGCGGAAAAGCTGCATGACGTTCTGCGCCGCTTCTCTCGCTTTGGCCTGCCCATTCACTTTACGGAAAACACGCTGATCTCCGGCGAAATCATGCCTGCACACATCGTGGACCTCAATGACTTCCAGGTGGACAGCTGGCCTTCCACGCCTGAGGGAGAGGCCCGTCAGGCAGCGGAGATCTCTGAAATGTATACGATCCTCTTTGAGCATCCCTTGGTGCAGGCCATCACGACCTGGGACTTCACGGATGACTGCTGGCTTCACGCGCCTTCAGGCTTCCTGCACGTAGACAATACGGAAAAGCCTTCCTATCATGCGCTGCGAAAGCTCATTCACGAGGATTGGTCCACCAACGTGACCCTGCAGACGGATGAGAACGGCCGGATTAACCTGGAAGGCTTTCGGGGAAATTACGAACTGAGCTGCGGTACCCTTTCCGCCAAGTTAGACCTTACGGCCGACAGATCGGCAACGCTCACGCTTAGTTAAGACAATCCTTCATTTTTACCACAGAGGCTTCCTGCTGCTCCGAAAGATCCTCCAAGAGTCTTCCCACGTGGCGCGTCTCAAAGAACATGTCCTTCTTCGCGATCACGATGATCACGGTAGCGATAACCACAACAATGGTTTCCACGCATTTTGTCTCAGGCGTCATGGCAATCTTTTCCTGCATGAAATTGATGAACAGATGGAAGATCATGCAGGCAAGGATTGACCTGTCGCTTACGAGATAAACCCAGGTGATGATAAAGCCCATCGGGATGGCGCTGACAAAGAAGTTGATCGCAAACAGGGGATTTACCATCAGACCGGCCTGGTAGGTACCCTGGATAAAGAGCAGCGGGAAATGCCAAAATCCCCAGATCACGCCAAAGATCACGGACTCCCAAAACCAGTTCATATAATTTCCGATGGAATCTTCGCAATAGCCCTTCCAACCCACTTCTTCAAGGATGGATGCAACTATGATCGCAACCAGCGCCGATGCAATGCCCACTCCCGTAAAGGTGAAATCTTCCGTAAAGGAAAACTGATCCAGAGATTGCCCAAAAACCAGAGACAAAAGAATCGTGCAAACGATGATGATGGCAAATACCAAGATTGCCAGTGCCACGTTGCCCCATTTTACTTTATAAAAGCCGATCAGCTTGTTGCGCAGATCCTTCTTTAACGTATCGGATCCAGAGCACAGGATAAACACGGTAGATACAACCGCCGGAGCGATCAGACCCAGAAGCATGAACACCACCGCCATATTCTCTGACATAAAGATTGCGGGGATCCAAAAGATCCAGGTACACAAAAACGTCACTGCAAAAAACAACACGGGCCGATACTTATAATTTTCAACTTTATTTGACTTCATATTCTACTTTTCCTCCTTCTTCCGCAAGGCTTTCCATTTATATCCCGCTTTCCGCGGGAGACTCCATTCCATTTCCGCTTTCTGCGGAGTTTTCCAATTCCCTGACGCTCCGAAACCTTCCTATCATTGTTGCCGTGATCGCCATACACAGTCCCGCCGCGATGATCACGATGGCCGATCCTCTTCCCACTCCCAAACCGGTTTGCTTACCGATCAGGTCCGCCGCCGCGCCGGAGATCGCATACGCCCCAACGTATCCAAGCTGCGACAGGAATCCGATCATGCCCCATGCCCTTCCCTGCGCATCATCAGGGATATTGGTTCTCGCCAAGTAATCCAGGCAGTTATTTGCAAAGGGGAGCGCCGCAAAAAAGAGAAAACCAAACACGCAGACCGGAATCAGGTTCTCAAATAAGCCAAACCCGGCCATAAACAATCCCGACAGGACCAGCGCCATGCTGAGCGTCCTTACGTAGCGGCCTTTCAGGCCCTTTACCCCAAGGAGAATGCCGCTCACCAGCATGCCGCTGGCACAGATGGTCTCCGCCACGCCCAAGGTCGTTTCGTCCGCAAATGAAAGGATCAGCGGCCCCACCAGAATCTGGAACATCCCCATGAACAGCGTGATTGCTGAGGATACCGCGATCATAACGAGGAGACCTCTCTTGGCGCACAGGACTTTCCAGCCCCCTTTGATGCTTTGGGCAAACGTTTCCTTCTTCTCCGAAATCTTTGCCACAAGTCCTTTCCTGACAACCGCTGCGGCAATCACCGTCAGGGCGAAGGTTGCCACGTCGATCACAAGAAGAAGCTTTATGTCGCTGAACGAGAGAAGAAATCCGGCTATGACCGGTGAAAAAAGATACCTCGAGCTCCCCGCCATGGAAACCAGTCCGTTTGCCCGAGAGAACTCTTCCTTCGTCAGAAGATCCGTAACTGTTGCGCGATACGACGGCTCCAACAATGCAGAGAACACGGCGCTCACGGATACGCCGATGCAGATCTGGGTTAAGGAAGCCCCGCCATTCATCATGCAAAGCAAAATATAGAGAACGCCTAAGGCTGAACACCCATCGCCAATCATCATCAAAAGCCTTCTGTCAAACCGGTCCGCCAAAACGCCTGCAGGAACGCTTAGGAGGAGCGTTGGCAAGAATCCAAGGAGTGTTACCAGCGCCGTGCTGGCTGCGCTTCCCGTCTGCTGAAAAACATAAACCCCCAACCCAAAGCTGGTCAGGCCGCCGCCGATGCAGGAGATCAGTTCTCCAGACCACAGGAGCAGGAATTTCTTGAAATTACTCTTTCTCTCCATTTTTACACCTCGTTTGACCAATCAAACCTTTGATATAATCCATGCTTCCGGCCTTAGCGCCCAGAAGCTTTTCCGCCATGTCAATAAATACCGCTACGTCACTCTCCGTAAAATTCTCCTCATCAAAAAGCTCATTGCCTACGATCAGCAGAAGCTTTACCCTCTCGGGAACGTGATCACAGCAAAAGATCCCTTGTCGGTTTCCTTCCTCCGCAGCTTCCGCCAGAAGCGGAATTGCCGCTGCCATCAGTCTTTTTTTCACCTTATTATGCATGAGGGCGTTCTCTTGCTGATGCAGGGCATTCTCGATCGTCGTCTCCTCCTGCGTAGGACGAAACGCCGCCATGATGCCCAGGATCTTCTGAACCACGTCCATGCCGGAGTTCAGCACCTGCCTTGCCACCTCCGCTTCCTGCCCGATCATCATTTCGATCACTTCCTCGAGCATCTGCTCCTTGCTCTCGAAATAATAGTAATACGTGCCCTTGGCGATGCCCGCCTCCTCTATGATCTCATCCACGCTGGTATTCTCATACCCCTTCGTAAGAAACATTTTATATGCGATCTTCAAAAGCTCCTGTTTTCTTTTTTCCCCTTTTTTCATGTCTGTTTTCTCCTTTTTCGACCATCGGTCGATTTTATAATAACACTCCTCCGGATCCACGTCAAGCCATTTTTCGACTATTGGTCGATTTTCTTTTCAAATCTGCCGTTTGGGTCACGATTTCTCTTGAATATCGCCTTGCAATCAGTTATAATCCTAGTGAAACAAAAGCATATAAAAAGCATTGAAAATATAGGAAAAGTCGTAAGGAGGTACGTACTATGATTTCATGGAAAAACCTTGATACGCTTGCTTCTTTTCAGGAGCTTGCAAAAAAGGACAAGGTCTGCCTGAAGGACGTGATGAGCGGCGAAGCAGGCGCGAAGAGAGTTAAGGCCTATCAGATGCCCATGGCGGAGGGAATGACCTACTGCTATGCAGCGAAAGCCGTAGACGAGAACGTTTTGGATGGCTTAAAGAAGTTAGCTGACGAGGCACAGCTTCTGGAAAAATATGCAGCGCTGTATAATGGCGAAGTGATCAATACCGGCGAGAAGAGACTGGTTCTTCACCAATTAACCCGCGGCCAGCTCGGTGATGCCGTGATCAAGGATGGCGTAAACAAGAGAGATTTCTATCTTGCACAGCAGAAGAAGATCGAAGAATTTGCAAATGACGTACATTCCGGAAAGATCACAAACGGCGCAGGCGAGAAGTTTACGACGGTTGTTCAGATCGGCATCGGCGGTTCCGACCTCGGCCCCCGCGCCATCTACCTGGCACTGGAGAACTGGGCAAAGCAGACCGGCAACTTCAACATGGAAGCAAAGTTCATCAGCAACGTGGATCCTGATGACGCGGCAGCAGTCCTTGCAGGAATCGACGTGGCGCACTCCCTGTTCGTTCTGGTATCCAAGTCCGGCACGACGCTGGAGACCCTGACCAACGAGTCCTTCGTAAAGGATGCGTTGAAGAACGCGGGCCTCGACGCTTCCAAGCACATGGTGGCCGTGACGAGCGAGACCTCTCCTCTTGCCACCAGCAGCGATTATCTGCGTGCCTTCTTTATGGACGATTACATTGGCGGAAGATTCTCCTCCACCTCCGCGGTTGGCGGTGCAATCCTTTCCCTCGCATATACTCCCGAAGTATTTGCCCGCTTCCTTGACGGCGCAGCCGCAGAGGACAAGCTTGCTGCTAACGCTGACCTTCAGAAGAATCCCGCGCTTCTCGATGCCCTCATCGGCGTATATGAGAGAAACGTGCTCGGCTTCCCTGCAACCGCGCTCCTGCCTTATTCCCAGGCCCTCAGCCGCTTCCCTGCACACCTGCAGCAGGCTGACATGGAATCCAACGGCAAGTCGGTCAACCGCTTTGGCGAGCCCGTAAATTACCCCACCGGCCCCGTGCTCTTTGGCGAGCCCGGCACCAACGGCCAGCACTCCTTCTACCAGCTGCTCCATCAGGGAACCGATATCGTTCCCCTGCAGTTCATTGGCTTCAAGGAGAGCCAGCTTGGAGTTGACGTAAACATCCAGGGCAGCACGAGCCAGAAGAAGCTCTGCGCCAACGTTGTCGCTCAGATCATGGCCTTCGCCTGCGGCAAGGACAACGAGGACAACAACAAGAAATTCGCCGGAAACCGTCCTTCCAGCATCATCATTGGCGAGAGACTCACTCCCGAAACCATGGGCGCACTCCTCTCCCACTATGAGAACAAGATCATGTTCCAGGGCTTCCTTTGGAACGTAAACAGCTTCGACCAGGAAGGCGTTCAACTCGGCAAGGTGCTTGCAAAGAAAGTCCTTGCTCACGAGACCGACGGCGCGCTGAAAGAGTTCAGCGACATGTTTGAAATCTAATAACCGTAAACGTAAAAGGCTCTCCTTGCCATAAGGTAAGGAGGGCCTTTCTATTGCAATCAATTCCATTTATCACTTTTGTTCTTCCTGCGTGTCAATGGGTCACGATTATCTTCCAAATAATTCCGCCGTCTTTTTCATGCGATCCGCAATCTTTACTCCAAAGGGGCATCTTCCCTCGCAGCCCTTGCATCCGATGCAGGCGCTGGCAGTAATTCCGAGCGCCTCATAGTGTGCCTGCACGCTCTCCGGGACGGCAGGCTGCTGCGTTGCAAGGTCATAGAACTTATTGACCATGGCGATGTCGATGTTCACGGGGCAAGGCTTGCAATGTCCGCAGTAGGTACACTGTCCTGCGTAAGAATGGAGCGGCGCGGAAGCGATGACGGAGGCATAATCCTTTTCTTCCTCCGTTGCCGTCTCGTATTTTACGGCCTCGTCCACCTGCTCCTTTGTATCATAACCGCAGAGCACGGAGGAAACGCCGGGCCTTGTCAGGGCATAATGATTACACTGCACCGGCGTGAAGGCTACGCCAAAGGGAGACGTCTTTGCGTCAAACAGCCTCCCGCCAAAATAAGGCTTCATGACGGTGATGCCAACCCCCTTTTCCTCGCAGAGCTGATACAGGGAGGTGCGCTCAGGGTCGATGCCGGACAGCTCCGCATCATATTCGCCAAACAATTCGTCAATGTCCTCCGTTGCAGGCCGCATGTCGAACGCGGGATTGATGGAAAACAGAATCATCTCCACAAACCCAGACTCCACGGCAAGCTTTGCGACCACGGGATTGTGCGTGGACAAACCAATATGGCGGATCCTCCCGCTCTCCTTGAGCTCTCTTACGTATTTCAGGAAATCCGAATTTTGAAGTCCTTCCCATTCCTCCCTTGCGTCCACGTAATGGATCATGCCAAGATCCACGTAATCCGTTTTCAGCCTCTTGAGCAAATCTTCAAACGCAGGGGCAACGAATTTCATGTCCCGGGTCCGCACGTACTGACCATTTTGCCAAGTGGAACCAACGTGCCCTTGCACAATCCAGTGCTCGCGGCATCCTTCCATGGCCTTTCCGATAATGTCCCGCGACTTCGGATCCGCCATCCAGCAATCGATGATATTGATCCCCTTTGTCGCGGCGTATTGAATCAGTGCAACGCCGTCCTCCTCGGGATGACGCTCCAGCCATTCCCCGCCAAAACCAATTTCGCTGACCTTAAGTCCTGTTTTTCCAAGCGTTCTGTAATTCATATCTTCTCCTCCCAACGTGACGGTAGACACGTCCCCGTGACACGTAACTTATATGCAAAACACCGCATATAATGGTACGGATTTTATGTTATTTGACGTGCCAAAATTATTTTCTGATATTCTAATGGAATACTTTGGTTTATATTTTTCAACGTAATTATTTAGACTTGTTGATCGTTTATGCCGCCCAGATTTGACTTCTATGGGAATAATATCATCATTAATAGTGGTGATAACGTCAATCTCCATACTTTCTGACGGTTTAAAATAATAAAGCTCTTTATGGTGAATTATCAACTGTTCAATACAGTAATTCTCGATCACGGCACCCTTAAACGTATTATGACAGTCAGGGAATAAATCCTGCGGATTTAACCCACACATATTGGAAAGCATTCCCGTATCCGACAAATAAATTTTAAAACTGTCTGCATCCTCATATGCTTTAATGGGAACTTGTGGCAATTCAAGCTTATTAATTTTATAGATCATTCCTGAAGCTACGAGCCAGTCGATGGGACCATAGTAATCCCGTTTGATCGCCGTATCTCTGATTTCTTTATACTTAAATTTTGGATTATCCTTGGCAAGCTGTCTTGGAATGCTTTCATATACCGCCGCGATCTTCGCTGTTTCGGCAATATTGGTCACGTACTTTGACATGTCAGCCAAATAAGCCAACCTGATATATTCTTGTAAATCTCTGTTCAACATCGTAATATTTTTATGATTATCTATATAGTTCTTAACTAATTGGGGCATGCCGCCCACAATTAAATAATCGTGATACAGACCTAATGCCTTCTTGTGAATTGCTTCCGGAAGCTGCGTCATTTCAGAGTAAGCTGCCTTTATTCCCTCCCTTAGGGCATCTTCTCCCAAGGCAAGCAAAAACTCTTCAAAATCCATGGGAAACATGTGTTTTATATATACCTTACCCACGGGAAACGAACTCTCAAATCTTTTTACCTTAACCCCAAGTAAGCTTCCTGCACAAATAATGCGGTAATTCTCTTTCGCTTCACAAAAATATTTCAACGAAGTAATGGCACGTTCACTCTGCTGTATTTCATCAATTACGATCACCGTCTTGTCATCTATGGTTTTCCCCAAAACTATGCTAAGTTTTTTTAAAATTACTTCCGGCGTCAAATTCTCCTCAAAAATGGAAATAAGATCCTTTTGTTCTTCCAAATTTACGTAAACGTAATTCGGATACGTATTCTCACAAAAAGATTTTATGATCCATGTTTTTCCTACCTGCCTTGCACCGATTACAAGAAGAGGCTCTTTAACGTTCTCTTTTTCCCATTTTACCAACTCGTCATAAAACTTTCTTTTCATCGTTTTATCCTCTTTCGACAGATTCGCTTATACTACCATACTACTATCTCCATCCCACTTTGTCAAAGAAAAAATGAAAACTTTCAGTTTTTTTTCGTTGAAAAACTGAAAGTTTTCATTTTTTTCGCATTTATTCTTTTCGTTTTGTTCTGCCCTGTCCGCTTCTTACTCCGCTTCAATCCCCTTCACTTCGATGTTTCCGGAGGAAACGTGCACTTTCAAATGATTCGCGCCAGTTCCGCATACGTAAGTATCTCCATTTTTGGAGAATGCCAGGTCATAGGACAGCTTGCCGCTGGATGCCTTAAAGTCTCCCGTCAAATTGCTCTCCTTGGGAAGATAGAATGTCGCGCTCCCGGAGGAGTGGGAAACGTCAATTGTTTCGGGCTCGCTTGCAAACTTATATTCTCCGGCGCCGCTGGAAATCTTGGAGCGGAAGTCCTTTACCGACTTTGCTTCCACCTTTACTTTTCCGGAAGAGGAATGCACGTCGAGCACTCCCGCGTTCTCCGCGTTGACGAAAATTTCACCGGAGGAAGTCTTTAGCTTGATCTCTTCGCTGTCACCGCGCTGATTCACCGTAAGATCACCGGAAGAAACCTGCAGATCCATCTTTTTCGCCGCACCGCTCACTTCCACGTCTCCGGAAGATGCATACATACTAACGTTTTCCGCCTCAAGGTCCTTATAGTTCAAGTCTCCGGAGGATACCTTCACTTTCACGTCCGAAAGCTTTACGTCTGCCGGAAGCTGAATCTCCAAATTCTTTTTCAGAAAGTTTACGTCCAGTCCCTTTGCAGAGGCACAATATCTTACGTACAGCGTCGTGCCGTCCACCCAAGTGTGTACCTTTCTCTGATCATCCAGCTGTTTTTCCGAGGTTTCCCGAATGGTCACGGTGCTCGCATCCGTACCGGTCAGCGTTACGTCTCCTGACAGGTAATCAAGGTCTATGGTCTCGATTTTCTCCGTGATCTCACGGTCTCCTGCCACGTATTTGTCACCATTCTGATAAATATAACTGGTTTTCCAGCCGAAATTACATCCGCTAAGACAACCGATCAATGCCACCGCAGCGGCAAAACAAATATATTTTCCAAGTCTTCTCATTGCTTTTTTCCTCCTTTTTTTCCGAAAAGCAGTCCGATCACTGCGACAGCCGCGCCAATTCCAACACCCGCAAGCATCATGGGGAAGGAAGGTTGCGAATAAACCTGTACGGCATTGTCTTCCATGCTCCTAAGGGTAAGCCACAGGATCACTTCGCTTCCAACATACGAGAAAGCGCTGAGGGCTGCGATGCAAACGCCGGTTTTCACCAGTCCGTTTGCGGGAAGGTATCTGATGATCAGGAACATTGCCCACGTCATCAAAACAAGGGGAATGCAAATGCTAAGCGTCTCGCCAAAAAATCCCGGGGTTGCAACGGAAATGCCGATGCACAGGATCATGAGGAAGAAGGTCAGCGTGTAGGCGCTCATCACTGCGAGACCTTTGCAATTGCCAAGGAACTTGTTAACGGGTCTTCTGCACGCGATAAAGGGCGCAAAGCATACGGTCAGACCAAACAGCACTGACGAAGCTGCCACAAAGAACCAGTCGCCTCCGGAATAGAGACAGCATACGGCAAGAAGAAAGATAATGCTTCCCGTAAGGGAGGTCATCGTCAGGAACATGCGGTTTTTGGTCGCCATCAGCGGCACCACAAAAAGGGATGCCGGAATGAGCATAGCCGCAAGCACGATGAAAAACCAGGTAAGTCCATGTCCGCTCGCCAGATTGACGATCAGGCAGATCAGGATCGGCAGTGCAAAGATCCCTCCGACAATGCTGCCGGCCAATGCGCTTTTTCTCTTAAAGTACCTTGACTGCGTGCCGATCACGTTGTCCCTTTCATGAAGGATCATCTCATCTATGGAGGTATCATTCAACTGATCCAAAAACTTTTTACATTTTTCGCATTCATTCAAATGCTCCTGCACCGCCAGGGCACTTGCCACGCTGCAGGCACTGTCTTTATATAAAGGCAAAAGATCTTGAATTACTTCGCATTCATATTTCATGACTCGTCCATCCTTTCTTTGATCATGAGTCTTGCACGGTGGAAGGTTACCCGGGCCCAGGTTTCCGTTTTTCCGAAGATGGAAGCTATCTCCTTGAAGGACAGTTCACCAAACACGCGCAGCTGGAATACCTCCTTGTAGGGTTCCTCCAGCGTATGAAGGATTCGATGGATCCTAATGGACGTGTCAGCATCCATCAGGCTTTTCTCGAAGCTTTTCTTTTCGTCAGGCTGCTCATCAAGAGGCGCGTCCTCAAACCTGGACTTGCGTCGTTTCTCGTCAATAAAAAGGTTCTTGGCGATGGCGCATAGCCAGGTGAAGCTTTCGCTCTCGCCCCGGAACTCCCTTTCCGTGGAGATCGCCCTAAAGAAGGTCTCCTGGGTGATCTCCATGGCGTCGTTCTGATCCCTTGTGAGTGTCATGACGTAAGAAAACACCTTCATGTAAAACGCTTCATAAAGTTTTTCAGCGGTGTTCTTATCCATGTACTTCCGTGCTTTCCTTTCTGTGATCTCATCGATTAGACGGAGAAGCTTACGTTTCGTTACAAAAAAATTATAAAAAATTTTAACTTTTTTTCCAACCCCATTTTTTGAATGCAAAAAAAGCCGCTTATCATGAAAGATAAGCGGCCTCAGCATCGTAAACCTACCTTGGCATTGCTCTGCAGCTTTTTGTTGATAGTATTTCAACAAGCATTACTGTTACAACTGATAGAATAATAAAATGTTTCCTCAGGATGTTCCTCCTTTTTATCCCAGTTGGTTGCAAAATAGCATTTCTTGTCCTGATCATATTATTCCGTCAAGTCAAAATACACTCCCACGTCATCCAGCCAATCCGTTGTTAGTCTAAGATACACGTAATTATCGTTTTCTGAAATAATGTATATTTGACCAGAAACTGAAAATACGGAAACAAATTCACAATCCTTCGTCGGGCTATTGCCGTCCACGTGATTGACCTCGCCATAATATATGGAATCCGTTGGTTGAACATAGCTTATTGCCACGCCTTTTCGCCACTCATAGAGCCGGCTATCCACCATTACCGTCGGATAGATTTTTGATGCTCCCGGAAGAGTACCGTTCGGACCGTCAGGAGCTTCCGGATTATCATCTGGATGATTAGTTTTTATTATTGCCAAGATAACCAAGCCGACTACTAGGCACAGACAACCGATAACAGAAAACCATTTAAGCCAATTATTTTTTTTCATCTTTTTCCATCTTTTCCCTCTGCTCAAATAAAAATGTTTCCACTACACAAATTATCAATATCGTTTTTTCAGTATAGATTATTTGTGATCGAAACGACTGCATGTTTAAATAATTGCTCTTATTAGGTTTATAATATCTTTCTTTTTGCATAAAATCAATATAAAAGTTCCCTCCGGGATTTTGCGCCTAGTTTTTCTTCCTGAGAATCCAGATCAGATTTTTAACGCACGCATCCTTTCCGGCGGGATGGAAATCATAATCCTGATAGAGTGCTTCCACCTCAAAGCCGCAAAGCTCCGCCAGATAATACATTTCCTGGCGGTACGTCTGGCGCATCGTGAGCGGGCGGATCCTTTCACCGATCACGTTTCCGTCGTCATCCAGCGTCTCAAACTTCCAGTTGCCGTGCAAGATCTGGGAAATGGGCTCATACGTGATCGCGTTGCAGATCCTCTCACGTTTTCCCTCAGAATTCACGTATTCCAACCGGAAGGAATATTCGTCAAGCGCGTTTTGCATCTGCGCGGCCTGAAGGATTGGAAAAGGATCAAAGGTATTCAGCGTCAGGATCCCTCCTGGCAAAAGCTGCTCCCGCAGATTACAAAGTGCCTCTCTTTGCAGCTTGGGCGTCGGCAGGTGCATGAAACCACTTCGCGCAATGATGGCGAGGGAATATTTCCTTCCCGAGGAAAACTTCGTCATGTCCGCCGGATACACCTTCAGATCCAGCCCCTTTTCCTTCGCTTTCGCGAGGGACACGCGGCACATCTCCTCCGAAAGATCCGTACCGTCCACGTTGATCCCGCGCTCCGCCAAATAGAGCAGCACCGCCCCCGTTCCGCAGGCCACGTCCACCACGTCGCCCTGTCCGTACTCCTTGGCAAGCTTTAGATAAAACTCCTGAAAGCCGCGATGATTATCCTCATGGGCATACATCACCTCCAAATACCTGTCATAATTCTCCGCCACATCCTTATAATCATGTAAATCCATAATCTTATTCTCCTCGTATTATATAGTCATACCCCTTCTTTACCTTTTCTCAAGGTTAGGGTATGCTGTTGAAGATGCTGTGGCTTGGTATCATTCTCCTACCGCACGGACGGTTAAATAAAGGCTCCAACCACAGCCTCTTTGTTA
>JAILLF010000003.1 GCA_024693365.1 Acetatifactor sp.
GGCGCCGGTCTTTGACTTCGTCAAAGATCGGAAGCAAAGCTTCCGACATCGCCGGAGCGAGAAATTAACGGCTCCATGGTCAAGCGGTTAAGACATCGCCCTTTCACGGCGGTAACACGGGTTCGATTCCCGTTGGAGTCATTTTAAAAAATAATTTTGGTGCGATAGCCAAGTGGTAAGGCCCCGGTCTGCAACACCGTTATCCGCCGGTTCAAATCCGGCTCGCACCTCTAAAAAGTCCTGGAATCGATGATTCTAAGGACTTTTTTTGACGGCACCGTTAATAAATTTGAATACTATATGAAGGTGAGCAGCATATGATACAGGATATTTTTCCCAGCAAACTAAAAAATGAATACGAAAGCGTTGAAGTTGCGGAATCGGATAACTTGTTTATCTTTAATGAGGAAGGAAAGGTCCTTTTGGGTAGTAGGGGAGAAAGTGTTGTATTTCCTGTCGAAAGAGAAGTAAAACATGATTCCGCAATTTATCTTTTTTCCGTTGATGACGACAGGTATTTCCTCGGGTTTGGAAACATAGAGTTTCAGAAAGACGGCTTTACTTATTTTAGCATTCGTGAGGTGAGAGATCGTTTTACGGGAAAAGAGGTATACGCAGTTTTCACGGCATATCATCTTTGGAAGTGGTATTCTGATAACTTGTTTTGTGGCAAATGTACGGAAAGACTTATGCCGGATCAGAAGGAAAGAGCGCTCAGATGTCCCAAATGCGGCAACGTGATCTATCCCAGGATCAACCCTGCCGTCATTGTAGGCGTGACAAAAGGGGATGAGCTGCTCATTACCAGGTATAGAACCGGATATGGCAACAATGCCTTGGTGGCCGGTTTCACGGAGATCGGAGAGACTCTTGAAGAAACCGTCGCCAGGGAAGTCATGGAAGAGACTGGCATAAAGGTAAAAAACATACGATATTACAAATCACAGCCTTGGGGAATGGCACAGGACATTCTCGTTGGATTTTATTGTGAGGCAGATGGAAACGATCAGATCAGGATGGATGAAAATGAACTGAAATATGCTGAGTGGGTGAAGCGCGAGGACATTGTATTACAGCCCAACAATCTGAGCCTGACAAATGAGATGATGCGAACGTTCAAGGAAGGCAAAGCAGGAAACACATAAAGAACATGCGTCATCATTTATTTTACGCAGAAGGAGACGGTTTATGGCAACGTTCGTGATTAGTGACATCCATGGTCAGTATGAGATGTTTGTGGAACTCCTTGAAAAGATCAAGCTGAAAAGCACGGACGTTCTTTACGTTCTTGGGGACGTGCTTGACCGCGGTCCGCATCCAATCAAAACGCTTAGGTTACTTATGGAAATGCCTAATGCCATATGCATTCTGGGAAATCATGAGCTTATGGCCTTGGAATGCTTAGAGTTTTTGATGCAGGAAATCACGGATGAATCCATAAAACAATTGGATGAAAAGATACTGGACAATTTGCTTACGTGGCAATTTAACGGGTCGCAAACCACCATCGATGAGTTTAGCGATTTGGATTTCGAAGAAAAACAAGAGGTGATCAATTTTATCAAGGACTTCTTGATTTATGAGGAGGTATCGGCAGGAGACAAGGAGTATCTCTTGGTTCACGCGGGACTTGGTAATTATTCTCCTGAGAAGGACATGGAAGACTATTCGCTTCACGATTTGATCTGGATGAGAGCTGATTATGAAGTAAAGTATTTTGAAGACGTTTACGTAGTCACCGGGCATACGCCAACGCAAACAATTGAAGACAATCCCAGGCCCGGATTTATCTATCGGAAAAATAATCACGTCGCGATCGACTGCGGAGCAAATTATCCAGGCGGCAGGCTTGCCGCCCTATGTCTGGAAACGGGAGAAGAGTTTTATTCATCTCCAAATGAAACGGAGTAAGGGCAGCTGAGCGTTTTTATTTAAGAGATTACGAAAAAATATTGTTTTGGTGCGGAACAAAATGATATAATGTAAAAAAATTGGTCATGAACCAGAGGAGGTGCATCATGTTTCAATTAAACAATTTTTATGACAACGGCAATATGAAATGTATCAGTGCATTGGGGCAGTATCAGATTTTTGAACATGAAAAAGATCTTTCCGTATCACCTAGTATGGCGGAGACGGCGTATTTTGCGGCGCAAATGAACGTACGCAGAAGGCAGCTTTTGGTGAACTTAAACGGAACGGGCTGTACCGTGCAGGCGGGAGCCATGCAATGGATGCTCGGCAACGTAAACATGACCTCCGGAGTTAAGGGAGTTGGCAATTTTATTGGAAAAGCCATCGGTTCCGCAGTGACAAAGGAATCCGCAGTGAAGCCGGAATATTCCGGAACAGGTTTATTGATGCTTGAGCCGACGTACAAGCACCTGATCTTTGTGGACGTAGCCCAGTGGGGAAGCATTGTATTGGATGACGGACTTTTCTTGGCGTGTGACAGTACCTTGACGCAGCAAGTGGTTGCCAGAAGCAATCTTTCTTCCGCAGTTTTGGGCGGGGAGGGTTTGTTTAATTTATGCCTCACCGGCAGTGGCGTTGCCGTGCTGGAAAGTCCCGTTCCCCAATCAGAGCTTATTGTGTTCCAGGTACAGGATGACATTGTCAAGATTGACGGTAACATGGCAATTGCCTGGTCCGGAAGCCTTCAATTTACCGTAGAAAAATCAGGGAAGAGTTTATTGGGTTCGGCAGTCAGCGGAGAAGGACTTGTCAACGTATATCGCGGAACGGGTACCATTTTGATGGCGCCGACGGCATAAGCGAAATGAAATGAGGCAAACGCCGAGTGGAATGGAGCAATGTATCGCGAAGCGATTTTTATTAAGGAGGACAATATGGTACAGCAAAATCTATTGAACACGTCCAACGTGGAAGTGATCGCCTCCATGGGCGGCATGACGGTTCTGCAGCATAAGATGGATTTGAGTACGTCTCCCCTGACGTCTAGGATGGAGTATTACAGCGCGCAGATGAAGGTTCAGAAAAAGCAGGTTCTTCTGGCACTGAACGGAAATTCCTATTGCATTCAGGCAGGAGCCATGCAATGGATGAGCGGTCAGGTATCCATGGAGAGCGGCGTGAAGGGCGTCGGAGGTTTTCTTGGCAAGGCCGTTGCGTCAGCAGTAACGAAGGAATCCGTAGCGAAACCGATCTATACGGGATATGGAGAAATGATGCTGGAGCCCACCTATCGTCACATTATATTGACGAACGTGGAGGACTGGGGAGGCCAGATCGTATTGGATGACGGTTTATTCCTGGCATGTGACGGAACGCTGCAGCAGAAAGTGGTTGCAAGAAGCAACTTATCCAGTGCGGTTTTGGGCAAGGAAGGCTTGTTCAATCTCAGCATTGTCGGAAAAGGCGTTTTGGCAATCGAAAGTATCGTGCCGAGAGAGGAATTGATCGAAATCGTGCTTCAGGATGACGTCATGAAGATTGACGGCAACATGGCAGTTGCATGGTCGGGCAGCCTTAGCTTTACGGTTGAAAAATCGGGAAAGAGTCTGCTGGGTTCCGCAGTCAGCGGAGAGGGTCTTGTCAACGTATATCGCGGTACCGGCAGAATTTGGATGGCACCCGTACTGTATGGCGGCTATAGTGCAGGCGAGACGGTGAGCACGGAGACGGCGGCAAACGGACAAACCGGCACGAAGATGGCAAAGGTGGACGTTGGAAATGCAGTGGACGCCGTTTCCAGCGTGCTAAAAATGTTTAAGTAAAAATATTCTGCAGACCTTCGGATTCGTCACGCAAATCCGTACTTTTTAAAAAGTCCTGGAATCATTGATTCTAAGGACTTTTTTATTATGAGGTTTTATGTTAAAGTAGAATTAATCATAAGGCACGTGGTTTTCGGAACAAGAAGCTTGGGGAGGTGGGGCGTATCAATCAGGAAGTATTTCACGTCATTGATCTGGTTATGCAGGCCGTCTATCTTCCTGCCCATTTAT
The DNA here is from genome assembly GCA_024693365.1 of Acetatifactor sp. Taxonomy (GTDB): domain Bacteria; phylum Bacillota; class Clostridia; order Lachnospirales; family Lachnospiraceae; genus Acetatifactor. The sequence continues at coordinate 3,969 of JAILLF010000003.1, forward strand.
GGTTCATTCTCAGATTGATCAAATGGCGCACGCCGTCCCCCGTGTCCAGGTGGTTCATTGTTCTGGTATTTGGCTTGTGGGGGATCGTGCTGGGCGGTTTTACGGAAACTATTTTGAGTTTGTTCTGGAAGAATAATGCCATTTACGCTTTTGGCGTCTACTACCAGCTGACGTCAACCATGCTGGCTACCATGGCGTTTTTGATTTGGAATCTGTACGTTGCGGGCAACGTGAGAGTTGTGGAAAACAGGGCATTCAGAACGTGTGTCTACGCGCTTTCCCTTGCCGTGGCCGTCATCATCTGTACGGATCCGTTACATCATTTGTTTTATGAAAAGCTGATTCTTGACGAACCCGTGATCCACGGAAAAGTGTTTGCCCCCTGCGTGCTGATCGTGTATGGAATGCTTTTGGCCGGATGGATCATTTCCTTGGTCCATATAGTGAAGTTTGGGGAGGACAAGTTAAAAAGAATTCTTGTTTTTTCCATGTATCCCCTGCTCCCCGGCATTACCAATCTGATCCGATCCCTGACGGGCTTTACCCTGATCGACTTAAATCCTTTAGTTATGACAATATGCATTGCCTGCCTTTATTTTATGGTATTTAAGAACCATTACGTCAGCATTCTGCCGGCATCGATGGAACAGACGTTGGAGCAGACGGGGAATATTCTCTTTACGTATAGTCCGGAAAAGGGGACGATTGGATATTCCAACAGGGCAGCAAAGGAACGGTATTCACAGGCAATCAGTGAGATCGTTTCCAAGCTGGATAAGGACAGCAGCCAATTTGCGGGCAAATATGACGGGAAATACCTGAAGGGCAGCGTTTCGACAGTGGAAAATGAACTGCTGGTCACCGCTACGGACGTCAGTGAGATAAAAAAACAGCAGGAATCCTTGCTTTCCCAAATTCGGGAGAGCACGGAGCTTCTGAAGGAACTGGAAGAGAAGAAACGTAACATTGACGCATATCTGGATTTTTTGTATGAGATCCCGAATCTGAAGGAGAAGTGGGAGAGATTTTCGGCAGCGCAGGAGCAATCGAAGGAAGCATTTACAAAAATGGAAGAGAATCTGCGGCGCACGCTGGAACAGGGTACCGACCCGAAAGACTTGCTAAATGAGAATCTTCTGATTTCCGAAAAAACGATCCGGAGCATTCGGGAGGCAGTGGCACTGCTAAAGGAGGATGCGCGATGATGAATTTGGACGTCCTTTTCAGGCAGATGCCCGACACGGCAGTCATAACGGATGCGTACGGGTACGTGCTTGACTTTAACAGAAATGACAAGGTGGAGGGCCTAAAGAAAGGCATTCGCCTTACAAAACTGATCCCTGACGTGTTTAACCAAAAGGAGGGAAACGTGGAGATCGGTGAATACGTTTACAGCCGCGTTATTTCTCCGGTAAGCAGTGGAAATCACGTCATTGGATACACGGTAATCTTTACTGACGTCACGGAGGAAGTTATCCTGGAGCGTCAAAATGAGGACCGGGGAAGGGAGCTTCGCGCACTGGCGCGGGCAAAGAGTGATGCGAACAGGAAGCTGGCGGAGTATGCCATGGAAGTAAAGAACCTTTCTGATTACGCGGAACAGCTCCGCATAGCCAGATCGATCCATGATGATTCCGGACATGCCGTGACGGAAATCCATACGATTTGTCAGATGTGCCTTCAGCTGATGGACAAGGACATTCAGGCATACAGAGAGCTGATCGGAGAAGGCATTAAGATTTGCAAGAAGGCTTCGAACGGAGGGGAAGAGGAGAATTATTCCTCCCTGAAGGAGCTTGCGGAAACCTTCTTCCGGCGCGGTTCCATCGAGAATCAGGTTGTATCCGAAGGCGGGGAGCCGGCCTTTATGAGGGAGAAATATGAGACGGTTTCGAGGATCCTGAAGGAAGCCTATCACAATACCATGGAGCATTCCCTTGGAGATGCCATGGAAGTGCGTCTGACAGGGAACGAAGATAGCTTTACGCTAATGATCAGGGATAACGGAAGCTTCCGGGGCCCGCTGGAGAAAGGGTTTGGATTGATGACCATGGAGGAATACGTAAGGGCTTCGGGCGGGCAGGTCCAATTCCTTACGGAAGAGGGCAAGGGCTTTGGGATTGTCGTGACTTGGAGGGAACATGAAGGAGAAGATTAAGGTAATTCTGGCGGATGATCATAAGCTATTGCTGGCAGGACTGAACATGCAGATCGCGTCCTGGGAAGAGTTTGAGGTGATCGCGACCTGCGTGAATGGGAAGGAAACCATTGAAGCGTGCGACAGGAGCCTGCCCGACGTCATTTTGATGGACATGCAGATGCCCATCCTTACCGGCGTGGAAGCGACCAGGATCATCAAGGAAAAGCATCCTGAGGTGAAGATCGTGGCGCTCACGACGTTTGATGATCATGAGACCGTTGAGAATGCCTTAAATGCCGGGTGCGACGGGTTCCTTTTGAAGGTATCGGATCCGGAACAGCTCCGGTCTTCCCTGCACTCCGTCATGGATGGTGTGAGCGTCATGGATGCCGAGGCCATGAAGCATTTCCGGCAAAAGGCGGAATCCCCCGGGGTGGGAGAATTTAATGAGAGGGAATTGACTGTCCTAAAGCTAGTTTGCAAGGGATATACCAACAAGGAAATTGCCGGAGTTTTGTCCCTCCAGCCCGGGACGGTGAAGAATATCGTGTCCATGCTGCTCAGCAAAACCTTCTGCGTCAGCCGGGCCGACCTGACGAGATACGCGTACAAAAACAATCTTGTGGACGAAGAGTAGAATTCGGAGCCTTATTCGCAGGAAGAGGCTCGTAAGAGAAAGATAGTGCCAAATGGAATGACCATTGGCACTATTTTTTTTACGCGGTTTGTGGGATGATGGTAACGTAAAGGAACTGGGAAAGGGGGACAACATGTTTTTTTTCTCAAATCTTTTTGAAAACAAGGCGGTAAGGATGAACAGGGCGGGGGCGGTGAATGCCAGCGGTGCGCAGAAAAAAGCGGAGGGGCTTTTGAATGCCGGTAGCGCACAGAAGAAAACGGAAAGACAGAGGAATGTCTATGCCGAGTTGGAAAAAGCGGCAAATGCCTATGCTGAGCAACTGGAAAGAGCAACCAGGGAACTGGGATACAACCTTAAGGATTATGAGGGAATCAAAAATTAATCGCCAAGGCGAGAACAAGGGAGGAATTTGATGATGAGAAAGAGTAAAATGGTATGTGGGCTTGTGGCAATTGCCATGACACTGTGCCTAGCGGCATGCGGAAAGGCGGAGCCGGGAAATTCCGGAAATTCCGGCAATCAGGGCGGGAGCAGTTCTAACGTGGCCAGCTCCGACAGCGGGCAGTCAGGGAATTCGCAGGGTAGTCAGGGAAATCCGTCCGGTGTGACCGCAAAGGACAGCATGCTCCCGGGAAAGCTCCATTTTATAGAGCTTGAAGACAGGGATCCGTCCATTCTGCGCGGCGTGCGTATCACGGGAAATGTCTGTGGCAGCACAGAGTTCAATTATTCCAAGGAGAAAGGGAGCGACGGAATCCGCTGTATCTTTCAATTAAATGAATGGGTAGAGTTTTATCCGGATACGGACGCAAAGTACGGCCTTAGGGTTTGGGTTCTGAAACATCGTGAGGATCAGAGCTCCTACGAGACGACGCAGTTCTCGGATCTGATGCCTGACTTTGTGAATTACTGTGACCTGCATTATCCCGAAGATGAGGAGAATCCTGAGGAATACCAATGGGGAAGTTTTTACCTTAATCCCGCAGACTGTCAGCCGGGTTACTATGATTTTGTCTATGTTTACGAGGGCAAGGCCATTGCCAAAATGCTTACTTATTTTTATGCTGATGGGGAGATTCAAGAAAAGAGCGACGAAGAACTGGAGAAGCTGATGAGCGGCCTTGCCGCGGATTGATTGTATTGATCGATTACGTTGAGAGGAGCTTGAAAACGACGTGTTTTCGAGCTCTTTTTTTCTATTACGCAACAGCCAAGGTGCTGTTGGATCTCTGGGGCACGATGCGGTGCCTTAATATGCGGGATTTAGAGCTTTTTCGTGATAGAACTAAACGTTATCATTACCCAAATTGATTTGAGCAAGAATCAGGCATTGACTTTCGCTTATTTACGCTATAATAATATAACCGAACTGGACGTAAGCAAAAACGTCAACCTCAAAAGTCTGGGAGTAGATTTTACTCCCATGGAGTCCATAGATTTAAGCACAAACGTAAATCTAACGGGTTTCAATTGTGGATGGAGCAACATGAAATCTCTGGATCTAAGTCATACCCCGAATTTGACTGACTTGGGAATAGATGATGCGCCCATACAATCCATCGACTTAAGCGCTAATCACAAACTGAATTGCTTTACCTGCCAGAAAAAAAGTCCTGGAATTTAATTCCAGGGCTTTTTGTTTGCAAAAAGCGCCCAAATTGGGCGTTGCAACGGCACTTAACGGGATTGCCAACCGGCGTTGCGGGATTGTTAAGGCTGCTTGGTGGTGCTTTTTGGGAGAAAATCATACGATGGATTCATCAAGAAAATTTGAAGGAGGATTTGTTGATGAAAAACATCGTATTGAATTTGCTACCTTTTAACAATCGGAAGGACATGACGGCACCGGAGTACGTCATAAAGAAGCTGTTGGCGGTTGTCCTGATCTACGTTGCCAGCGTGATCATAGGGGAGGCTGTCATCATAGGGGCACTGTCAGGAATGGGCTTCGACGTCATGAATGGCGAAATGCCGCCGGAGGGAATCGTGACATGGCTTCTTTCTTATTTTGAATATGGTATCTATATTCTGCTGACGCTACTTTATTGCAAGTTGATCGAAAAGGAGGCGCCGAAATCCATGCTTCGATGGAAGGTGTCGGATTATCTGGCGGGTACGCTTTTGGCCGTGGGGCTTCTGGGAGTGATCCTTTGCGGCTGCTGCGCGACGGGATCCATTTCTTTCTTGGGCGCGGGCGCAGGCGTTAACGTGTCAAGGCTTCTTTTGATTCTTCCCGGGATTGCTTTACAGGCGGCATCGGAAGAGGTGCTGTGCAGAGGTTTTTTGCTGGCTGCGTTGAAAAAGAAAATTTCCGATCCGGCAGCAGTGTTTATCAGCTCGACGGTATTTGCGCTCCCGCATTTCCTGGGAATGCTTTCCTGTGAACCGAAATTTTTCATCGTGGGAGTGATTAATTTGTATCTGATTTCCATTTTCTTTTCTTTGCTTACGCTGAGAAGAGGCAGCATCTGGATGGCCTGCGGACTTCATTTTGCATGGAATTACATGCTGAATTGCGTCATGGGGCTTACGGTAAGCGGAAATGAAAGCTTAACCGACGGACCTTTGGCTTTTGTCGTAAACGGCGACAATCTGTTAAGCGGCGGCGCATATGGAATCGAGGCAAGCATTCTGACGACGATCGTGACTGCGCTTTCTCTGGCAGGAATGTTTGCCATAAGGCGCAAGAAGGGATGAACGCTGCTTGCATGCGGGGCAGATTTGGAAAGGAGCTGCAAGGGTAATGAAGGATCGTCACTTGCATGCGGGATGGATATTTGATATGATTTCCTTAATGGGAAGCAGGTTTTAGAAAGGTGAGCGAAAATGGAATTTAACAATAAATTATATGAGCTGCGAAAGCAAAAAGGGTTCTCTCAGGAAGAACTGGCGAATCGTCTCAACGTTTCCAGACAGACGATTTCGAAGTGGGAGGTTGGCGAGTCGACGCCCGACATGGAAAAATTGGTTGCAATCAGCGATTTGTTTGAAGTGTCGCTGGATGAACTGGTCATGGATAAGGATCCTCAGAAGGCGGAGCCTTCGGTGCAGGTAGTGAAATCGGAATTTTATGGTGACGTGAAGGAGCACGTGCTGACGGAGGCAAACAAGCAGAAGGCCAAAAAGGGCCTAAAGATTGCGGGCATAGTATTCGGGATCATCCTTCTGGTGGACCTAATCAGCTTTATCATCTATGCTGCGGTGTTTGGATTACCGCAATAAAAAAATTTGTTGGGAGGATTTGATCATGGCAAAACTGGCAATTATTTTTCCGGGAATCGGGTATACCTGTGATAAACCGTTGTTGTATTATGCAGAGGATTTGGCAGCCCAGAGTGGTTATGAATGCAAACGGATAGCGTATGCCCTGCCGGGAGAAACGAGGATTCGCGGGAATCTGGAAAAGATGGAAGAAGCATTCCGGATCCTGTATGCCCGTGCGGAAGAATGCCTTTCGGACGTGGATTGGGAAGGGTATGAAGAGGTTTTGCTGATTTCCAAGAGCATCGGAACGGTCATCGCAGCCGCATATGCCCAAAAGCTGACGGGAATGCGGATCCGCCACGTGTTGTATACGCCGCTGGAGCATACGTTTCCCTTTCATCCGGAAAATGCCATTGGTTTTATTGGAACGGCAGACTCTTGGTGCGTACCTTCCGAAGTTCTAAGGCTTGCAAAGGAGCAGGGAATCCCTATGCACGTCTATGACGGCGCAAATCACTCGCTGGAAAAGGGTGACGTATTGGCTGACCTAAGTACCATTCGTGACGTTATGGAGAAGACAAGCGAGTTTTTGAAACTCGGTTAAAATGGGTTGCGGTAAACGGGCTTTGGTTAAAATGGGTTGCGGGCAAACGGGCTTCGGTTAAAATGGGTTGCGGGCAAAATGAGCCGCGGGTAAAATGAGCCGCGCTGCCAGCTGTAGATGTTTTTTGTACGGACGGGCTTTTTTTTCTTGGCGCGCAATCTCTTGCAGGCAGAGGACAATTCCTGTCTTTGCTAAGCAGCAATTGGGGTTTGTGGGGCTGGTTAGTTCGTCAAATGGGGGTTTGTCGAGGTGATTACTGATGCATGGAGTTTGTCACGATGTTGCTTGCTTGACAAATACCTCAGCTAAAGGAGCGGAGCCTACGCGGGAGGTAAAAGCAACAGAAACAGAATAAATGCCTCCACGTGTTGCATTTTAAGATTAAAAAAAGCAACAAACGTGAAGTAGCGTTAAGCGTATGGAAAGTAAATAGACTTGTAAGCAGCTTAGGTAGTGTAAACTCCGTGACAGGTTATCCAAAATTGCGAAGAAAACATGGGATAACATAAAATTACGGGCAAAAAGGTAAAAGAAGCAAAATGGCCCGTAGGAAGCTGGAAAGGACTACGGGCAAAAAAGCAAAAGAAGAAAAATGGCCCGTAGGAAGCCGGAAAAGACTACGGGCAAAAAAGCAAAAGAAGCAAAATGGCCCGTAGGAAGCAGGAAAAGACTACGGGCAAAAAAGCAAAAGAAGCAAAATGGCCCGTAGGAAGTTGGAAAGGACTACGGGAAAAAAGGCAAAAGAAGCAAAATGACCCGTAGGAAGCAGGAAAAGACTACGGGTAGAATGACAAAAAGCTAAGTTTGACCCGTAAATTGAAGAAACGAGATTCGTCTGTCGAGACAAAAGAGCTCAGCAAATTCCAGTTTGTCATGAAAAAGAGCCCTACAACTTTCAGTTTGTCAGGGAAAAGAGCTCAGCAAATTCCAGCTTGTCAGGGAAAAGAACTCGATAGCTTCCAGTTTGTCGAGATAAAGGTGGTTGAAAGCTTCCAGTTTGTTGGGATGCAGAAGGTTACTGGCTTTTGGATTTTGGGAAACTGTGTGATAAGGGAGACGTGAGATGAAGAATTATAAAGAGTTGATGGACCAGGTGCTGAGCCGCGAGGTGGAGGCGGGAAATCTGCCGGGGGCCAGCGCGCTGGTCATGCATCATGGAAAAGAAATATATTACGGGGCCTTTGGCATGGCGGACAAGGAAGAGGAGCGGCCCATGGCGCGGGATACGATGATCCGTCTGTTCTCAATGACAAAGCCTGTGACGGCAGTGGCGGTGATGATCCTTGCGGAGCGCGGACTCATCGACCTGCATGACCCGGTTGCGTATTATCTTCCTGAGTTTTGGGAGACAAAAGTTTGGGAAGACGGGAAAGAGGTGGCGTTAAAGCGTCCGATCACCATTTGGGATCTTTTGAACATGACCTCGGGAATTCCCTATCCGGACGAGGGACATGAGCCCGGCAGGCGCATGGCGAAGCTGTTCGGGGAGCTTGTGGACAGACGGCTTCGCGGCGAGACGGTCACGACGCGGGATTACGTGCGGGAGATCGCAAAGATCCCAACCTGCTTCCAACCTGGAGAAAAATGGATGTATGGCCTGTCCGCAGATGTTTTGGGCGCCATGGTGGAAGCCGTGTCCGGAATGCGGTATGGGGAGTTTTTGGAAAAAGAGATCTTTGAGCCTCTTGACATGAAGGACACGGGATTCTTTGTGCCTGAGGGGAAAAAGGATCGCTTTGCGCAGATTTATCTATATGATCAGAAGCAGGGGAAGATCGCGCCCTCGCTTGACTGTCACCTTGCCGTTTATTATGGGGAGGACGTGGCCTTTGAATCCGGCGGCGCGGGGCTTGTTTCGACTTTGGATGATTATGCGCACTTCGCGCAGATGATGATCCAGGGCGGCATTTATAACGGCAGGCGGATCCTGGGGAGCAGGACCGTGGCATTTATGCAAAAGGATGCCCTGACGCAGGCGCAAAAGGATGATCTGTACTGGAATGCGGTGGATGGCTTTGGATACGGATGCCTTATGAGAACGCTGCTCGATCCCGTGACGGAAGGGTTGTTTGGGAATGAGGGCGTCTTTGGATGGGATGGCTGGACCGGCAACTTTGTTGTGATGGACCCCAGGGATCAGCTGGTATTCCTGTATTTTGTGCAGCGGGGAGATTTCGGAAACGTGCAGATCGTAAGAAGGCTTAGAGCCGTGACGTACGGCATGCTGGATGAGTTGGAAGAAGGGACGAAAGGAAGCTGAAAGACCAGTCGAATGCGGAACGGAAGAAAGCCGGATGCGTTTAGAGAGGGTTGGCTAAGTGAGGGCGCGTGACGCCAGATTGCAACAAAAAAGATGACGGAGAACGTTATCAATCTTCTCCGTCATCTTGGTCTGCTGCAACGGCGCTGACTACGGAACTGACCACGGCGATCACCACTGCGATGATGATGATCAGCAGTCCGCCGCCCAAAAGAAACAATAATTCCATGAGGTTCTCCTCTCTGTTACGTCCGAATCGGAATGCAGAATACGTGAACTTCTAAAAACTCTTACTACATCATATCATATTTGACGTAAAAATCAAGAATCAGAATTCATCAATTGATTCTCCGTGCGCATTACGTTATAGTTTTAGTGGAGATTTACGGGAATGGAGTTAAATGGATGGAACAGTTATATTTTTCTGAGGAACTGTTGCAAAAACTGGATAGAATACTGGATTGTCCGCTTTCCATACTGGAGGCGCCGGCGGGTTACGGAAAGACCACTGCCGTGCACAGGATCCTGGACGGAAGCGAGGAACCGGTTTATTGGTATACGGCGGTGGAGAGTCTTCCTGACAGCAGCTTCCGTTGGTTCATCCGTCAGATCCATCAGGTGGACGAGATTGCCGCGGGCAAGCTGCAGGATCTGGGATATCTGAACCGAAGCAATGCGGAGCAGGCGGCCAAGATCCTGATGGAGTTAAAGGTGAAGGAGCCGCTGACACTTGTTTTTGACAATTTTCAGTTTGCCCTTGCCAATTGGCAGCCGCAGGTCTTGGACAGTCTGGCAAAACGCGACGGGGATGGGCTTCGGACGATCTTCATCTCCCAAAACTTTGGGCGCCACAGAAACGTTTTGTCTTCCCTGGAAGGGTCCATTTGTTATATCCACAGCAGGGACCTGCTTTTGAATGAGAAAGACGTGGAGGCGTTTGCAAAGCAGCTTGGGATCAAGGTGACGCCTGAGAAGATCCGGGAGATCCGCCGGCGAACTGACGGATGGGCAGCAGCCGTTGCGCTCTGTCTTGAGAATGAGGCTGAGGATGCGGGAGCGGTTGAGATCAAGGACATGGAAGACCTTTTGCATGAATTCTTCTGGAAGCGCCTGCAACCTCAGCAACAGGAAGCGCTTCTCAGATTTTGCCTGTTTGACAGACTTTCCGAGGGGATCGTGAAGGAGCTTCAGCCGGAGGAGATTCAGGGAGAGGAGCTCAGGCAATTGTTTTTGCGGATCCCGCTGGTACGCCACCAGCAGGCGAAGAAGGAACTTTACCCGCATGAAATTCTTCTCCGTTTCCTGCAAAATCAGCTGCTAGAGACGGATGAAAGCTTCCGCAGGGAGGTTTACCGGAAGTCTGGCGTCGTATATCAAAAGAACGGCATGGACCGGGCGGCCGTCAACTGTTTCTTTCACGCAGATGATGATGAGAGCATTCTAAAGTGCCGGCTGGTATGCCTAATCACTGAGGATTTTGATGGCGTTTCTTATGCTACGCTGGCGAAGACCGTGCTAAGGCGCTGCCCGGAGGAGATCCAAAAGAAATATCCGCTGTCCCTTTTGAGACTTTGCTACGGCTTGTACGCCGGCTGCCAGTTTCAGGAATTTGAGACGCAGATGAAGCGGATATGCAGGCTGTTAGAGGGGATTGGCGACGAGCACCTGCTCGGGGAATGGTACCTGTTGGATGCCTTCAGCGATTTCCCGGATCTGGAGAAAATGGAAAAGAATTATCAGCGGGCGGAGGAACTGCTGGAACGTTCGTCAGAGCTGTTTGTGAAGGAGGAGCCGTTTCTGTTTGGCTGTACCTCCATGTGGTATCTGTTATATTCCAAGCCGGGGACCATGCTCGAGACGGCGGACGTCATGGACCGGGTGATGAAGCTTTACAACCGGCTCACGAATGATCATGCGGCCGGCGCTGCCGAGATTTATCGCGGCGAGGCATATTCCGTGCAGGGAAGGTTTGAGGAATCGGACATCCAGGCATATAAGGCGGCATTCCTGGCAGAGCAGGCAGGCAATGCGCCGGCAGCCTATGGTGCGGCATTGCTTCTTGGCATCAATTCCATTTACCGCTCCAACATGTTAGGGCTGCAAAAGGCCATAGATTATCTGGAGAACAAGGCCCAGGGATTTCCGTTTCTTCAAGGGAAAATGCTGAATGTCTACATGGTGGAGACGGTACGCGGATATTTGTTGGGGCTGATGATGGAGACGGGACGATCTGCCCTGTGGACGCAGGGAGAGGCGGACCAGCTGTCTGACCTGACCTTCACCACCTTTATGATCAAGACCTGCAGGATCACGGATCTGCTCCTGAAAAAGGAGTACAGCAAGGCGATTGCTTCCGTGGAGGCGTCATTGAGCCTGGATGAGAGACTGATCTCCACGTCCACGCGGAATTTTATGTACTGCGGCCTGGCGCTTTGCTATCTTGCCATCGGCAGGCTTGTGAAGGCGTCGGAGTATTTGGAAAAGTCCCTCTCGCTGGCGGGGCAGGATAAGAATTATACCTTTCTGGCTTGCTTTAGGAAGTATTTTCAGGTGCTGTTTTTGATGCCGGGCATCGCCTCAAAGCATGCGCAGACCATCCGCGAGATCAAGGCGCTTGACGTGCGGTATAACCGCGCGGACGAGAGTCACATCTTCGCCATGCTGGAAGAGCAAGGTCCGGAGGAGGAAGAACTGACGGATCGCGAGCGGGAGGTTGCGGAGCTTGCCGCAAAGGGCTTTCATAACAAAGAGATTGCAAAACGCCTCAACATTTCGGAGAATACGGTGAAGCATCATCTGAAGATTGCCTTCCAGAAGATGAACATTGACAGAAGAAGCAAGCTGGTGGACATGTTAAGATAACCAAGGGCATAATGAGAATAAGGGCGTGCGGCGGGCACGGATCCAAAAGGCAAGGGAGAACCCCTTGCCTTTTTGCATGCATGGGGTGAGCCATTTGGGGCATGGGTAATGGGTGATGAAAAAAACTACCCAAAAACTACCCGTTCGGGTGATGTGCAAGGAAAGTTATGCTTGTATGATGGAATAGAAAGGAGGAGCGTGTGATGGAGGAGATTTTAAGTGAAGTAACACCGCTTCCCGGATTTCTTTTGGTCCTGCAGTTTAAGAACGGCAGCGTTGCGGTCGTGAACATGATAAAGCGGGTGAGAACGCTGCGGTTTTCGCGGCTGACGGACGTGGGCTTTTTTGCAACGGCCAAAGCCTGCGGTGACAGAATCGTATGGTCGGACGGAACGCACGTCATCAATGCGACCTGTGACGAACTCCTGGATACCATGATGATGGACTAAAGAAACTGAAGACGGAGAAAGATAATGAAAACATATTTGCGGGAAGATTTTGTTAAGAGGATGGATGCCGTGTTTCGGAAATATGAGGAGAAGACGGCAATCGTTGATTATTTATCGGAAAAGTATGCGGAGAGATACACCTACGGGCAGCTTCGTGAAGTGACAATGCAGGTGGGGGAAGCGCTTAGGGCACAGGGAATCGAAAAGACGGAGCGCGTGGCGGTGCTTGCCAGACCGTCGGCACAGAGTGCAATGATGTTACTCGCGCTTTCTTATCTGGGCTACGTGGCAGTTTTGCCGGATATTTCGTTGCCTGTGGCGGAACAGAATAAGCTCCTTCGTTACGTGGAGCCGTCAGCCGTTGTGATTGCGGAGGAGAGATATGCCCTTTTGGACGGGGAGTTTCGCGCATCCGTTCCCGTATTCCGCCTGCTTTCCAATCAGATGGATTTTGGTTTGCTGAATCCTGGAAGGGAGAAGCGGGAGAAAACCACGGAGCAGGGGGATGAAGACGTGATGGCCATTATTTTTTCCTCCGGCGACGTGGCATGCAAAAAGGGATCGGAGATCACGTATCAGGCAATGATGCATTCGGCTGATACGGCTGCAACCCATGCGGCATATGATGATCACAGCCGTTTTTTGCATGTTTTGCCTCAGACGCAGGATGCAGGCTATTCCATGCTTTTTATTAATTTCCAACTCGGCTCTGAGATGGCGTTTGTTCCGGAATTCAGCGCAGAGGATCTTATGATGGGGCTTCGGACTTATGAACCGACGCACCTGGTGATGATCCCGAAGTCATATGACACCATCCGGAAGAAAATGGAAGAAGAGATTGCCAAGCGTTCCAAGGGCGTCCGGATGTTATATGCAAGTTGCAGGGGCGTTACGGCCTATCTGAGAAGACATACGGGATATCAGATGAAGCTTTTGATGAGACCTTTCTACGCTTCGGAGTTTGGGCGTAACATCCACGTGCTCGGCTGCGGAGCGGCGCCGTGCTCGATGGAAACGGTTCAGTTCTTCCGGGACATGGGCATTTCTTTCCCGAACGCGTGCGGTTCCGAAGAGGAATCCTTCCCGGTCCATTGCGGGATCTCAACCAGGGAATGGTATCCCGATCAGGGTGCTGAATTTGGACTCTAAGAAAGGGAGATTAAATTGTAGGATGGAAGAGGTGTTGTGAATGAACATAGGAGTAGACGTGGACGGTGTCCTTTTGAATACGCCCGAGTTTATGCGTGAGTATGGGGAGCGTTTTTTCAGGAGGGCTCCCGCCAACCCGGACGCATATGACGTGGAGGACATGTTTCACGCTTCCAAGAGACAAGCCTTTTTCTTCAGGATGCGTTGGTTTTTCCCGTATTATTGCAGGAAATATCCGCCTTATCCTCAGGCGGACAAAGTGTATGACGATCTTTTGAGGAATGGGCACAGAATTTACCAGATCACTTCCAGAAGGGAAGTCACTTCGCGTTCTCTCATGGGATATTTGAGCAGGAGATTCTTGAACAACTGGCTGCAAAAAAATGGTTTTTTCCCTCATGACCTGTTCTATTGTGACGAGGAAAGCGTAGTCTGGTACGAATTAATGCATTGCCTGGAAAACCAGGTGGACGTCGTGATTGATGACAATCCCGTGACGGCCGGCGTTCTGGCAAGCAATGGGATCCGGGTGCTTTTGTATGACGCGCCCTATAACCGGAATTTGGAGGGGGACAGGATCACGAGGGTCAAGAACTGGAACGACATCAGTGAGATCTTATGTAAAGAAGAAAAAACCAGTTAGGGCTTAACGTCCTTTTGACGTGTGCCGACTCCATATGATTTCTGAATCCTCCCCCCGTTTTCACAATGAGATGAGAGCCATAATTCGTCAAAAGGACGAAAAACAAAGAATCGCCGTCAATGTATTGACAGCGGTTCTTTTTGGGTGTAAAGTTGCAATTACCTCGACGGGACGACGTTCCCCGGGTTCTAAATCTTGGCTGTTCAGCCGTTGATTCCCCAATTGTTTTTTTAGTTTGTCAGGTGTATTTTTTGCGCCCAAAATTTGGAAAATGGCGCCGTTTTCCGCATGAGGACGCGAAATGCGCATGGCGGCAAAAACGAAAGCGGCAGGACGTATTTGGAAGGAGAAAGGAAGGATGAAAGAAGAAAAAGCGGAGTATCAGGCTTGGGCCGAAGGACAGGACCGGCTGATGGATCTGGTGCAGGATTATCTGACGCAGAAGCAAAACGTTTTGATGCAGGTGAGAAGGGGGAGCATGAGCCGTAAGGACTTTCTCGACGAGGTTCGCGGGCACGTGGCACATTATTATCCCATGTCGTCAAAGCAACAGGACAGGCTACTGCAGAGCTTTGAACAATACGTGTTTGGGTACTCGATTCTGTCACCGCTCATTGATGACGCGGACGTTTCAGACATACGGGTGGTTGCGTATGACAATGTCCGGATCAAGCGCCTGGGAAGGCGGATGGATGCGGGGGTGAGCTTTGCGTCGGAGAAGGAATACCGGCAGTTTGTTGACTACGTGGCGACCAAGAATCAGGTGAACGTCTCGAACGTGAATGCCATTCAGAGGTTTACGGATAATGACAGTCATCCGGATTTTATCCTGAGATTCACGGTCTCCATGCCGCTGGTCAACACCTATGATCAGCCCTATCTGTGCATCCGGAAGGTGCCGAAGGACTTTCCCATGCTGAAAAAGCTGATGGAGAGGGAGATGCTGAGCAGGGAGACGGCTGAGTTGCTTGCGCTCCGCTTCCGAAGCGGTTCCACGCTGATCTGCGGCGGAAATTCCAGTGGAAAGACAACGCTTCTCAACGCGCTCAAGGAGACGCTGCCGGACAATATGGCTGTGCTTGTGACGCAACAGGCGGACGAACTGACCACCATGTATCATCCGGACATGATGTTTTTGCATTCCCTGCCGGGAGCCGGGGAGAGCCAGGTAAACTATGATCTGAAGGACATTAGCATTGCGGGACTTACCATGGACGTAGATTTTTTCATCATCGGCGAGGTGAAGGGTGAGGAAGCGTTGTATTTGTTAAACGCGGCCTACACGGGGCAGCTTTGCGCCGCAACGATTCACGCACCCTCCGCGGAGAAGGCGCTGGAAAAGCTTGTGGACTACTGCCTGTATGAGAGCAAGTACAGCCGGGATGAACTGATGAAGATGATGGATTGTTTTCAGACGGTGGTGTTCATGGAGCATTATAAGGTGAGGGAGATCTTTGCCTGTACGGGCTGGGATCGGGAGACGAGGGACTTAAAGTATGAGAGACTTTTATGAAATTTATCGGTATGCGATCCTGATCACGCTATGGACAGGATGCTTCCTGACGTTTTACCGCATGGGGAAGCTTAGGCTACTGCAAAGGCTTCTGCAAAGGACAAAGAGCAGTGTGGACGAGGCGGCAAGAAAACGATTGCTTCTGAGCCGGAGCAAGCTGACGAGACTGGAGAAGGAAGAGGGATTTTGGTTTTTCCTGGAAAGGCAGCTATGCTATGGCGGTCTGCTTCGGCGGTTCCCTTTTTTGGGGGCGGAGAGTTTTGTGCTGTTGACGATACTGGCAGGCGCGGGCTGCTTTCTTGCAGGCGCTGCCATGGGCGGTCTGATGGCGGGACTTTTGGGCGTGGGCATACTGCTTTTGGCTGAGTGGGGCGTGATCACGCTGGGGAAGGCAATGGAGATGCGTGCCGTAAATGAGAATTTGATGAAACTGTTGGATTTCCTGGGGAATTACAGCGTGACGGCGGGAGACGTGGTTGCCGTGTTCAGCCAGATCAGTAAGTTCATGGATGAGCCGCTGAGGAGCGCATTGGAACGTTGCTGCGTCGAGGCGCAGACCACGGGTGACGTGGGAATGGCAATGCTTTCCATGGCGGAGAGGATCGAGCATCCACAATTTAAGGAGCTTGTGCGCAATATTGAGGTCAGCAGCAGATACAGTGCGGATTTCTCCGTACTGGTGCAGTTTAGCCGGAGGAGCATGCGGGAATACTTAAAGAGCGTGCGGGAAAGGAAAAGCCTTTTGCGGGAAGCGGGGATCAACATGACGCTGCTTTTGGGAATGTCCGTGTTTGCACTGGTAACGGTGAACGGTCTTCTGGAGACGTCCGTCTGGAACGTTTTGTTTTACTCCATTCCGGGGCGCGTGGCACTTGGAATCGTCGGCGGAATCACGTTTTTGTTTTTGATGCAGGCATATCGTTTGGAAAGTTGAGGGTGAAAGAGCATGATCGGCAGGGAAATGAATGCAGTGGAATTATGCGGACTGGTGCTTTGCGGCATAACGTTTGCGTGGGTGATGACTCTAGGGCTTACAGGGTTATCGAAGGGCAACGTGCGCCGCGGCTTTGACGGAATGATGCAACGGATGGCGACGAAGGGAAGAAACCTGGCCTGGTATGAGAAGACGCAACAGTGGCTTACGAGAAATGGAGCCAGGTATCACGTGGGAGAGAAGTTTGGCCCGCTGGCATATCAGGTTAGCAGGATTTTGCTTGGGGCGGCTGGGTTTATGGCGTTTTCCGTGATGGCACCGTCCTACGGAATAGTGGCAGGCGTGGCATTTTTCTGCCTGCCCGGGGGACTGATCCATTACGTGAATGCGAAGGATAATCTGAAAATGCTGCCTGACCTAAAGCATACGTATCATTCCCTTGAAATCCAGACAAGGGCGGGCGTGTTTGTCACGGATGCCCTGGCGGAACTTTACGGGAGCGTTCGGGAAAGACGTCTAAAGCAGGCACTATTGGAACTCTCGGGGGATCTGGTGATGCACTCCGACCTTGGGGCAGCGCTGGAAGGCTTTCAGAAAAAGTTTGACAACAGATACGTGGATTCCCTTTGCATGATCATTGTGCAGGCGATGGAGTCCGGGCAATCCGTGGAACTGCTAAATGATTTGTCCGAGCAGATTAAGGATATGGAGGCATCCGTGTTGAGTCAAAAGAAGGAAGCGCTGGACCGCAGCGTAACGTTTTACCAATTGGGGATCCTTGTGGCGATCATGGGGGTGATCCTGTATGCCTGCGTGACGCAGATGTTTGCAGCGGCCTTGCACTTCTAAGCGTGAGGGAAAGGCGTGAGACAAAAGTAATAAGACAAGATGGTAATAAGACAATCATACAAAAGGAGGATTACGTAATGAAGGAAATCATGGAGATTTTGGAGAATTTGAAGCTTTGGCTTTTGGGCAGCAGGCTTGGAACTGCCGCATATGCAGGATGGCAGCGGACAAGGGAGGCCTTGACGAGAAGGGCAGTAACGGAAAGGGGAATGACGACGGATCCCGGCATTGACGGCATATTGGTGACCGTGGGACTTTGCATCATTGCACTCCTTCTGTGCGTGGTCATGAAGAACAGCCTGTCGGAATTTATCAAATCCATTGTGGCATCCATGACAAGAGAAGCGACAAACATTCTGTCCGGAGCCAGGACCTAGGAGGTGAGCCGCATGGGCCTTCTTCGAAGGAAATTGGCGGCACAAAAAAGGAGACCGGGGCAGGAGGGGAGCATAGGCGACCTCCTGTCCGTCGGGATCTGTATTTTGGCCATGGTGACGGTCATGACTTACTTTATGGATTGCGTACGGCTGGTCAATAAGAAAACGGAAATGGGGCAGCTGGCAAGAAATTACGTGCTTCGCATGGAGACGGTCGGGTTTCTCACGGGTGCGGACGAAGAGCTTCTCCGAAGAGAACTGGAAGCGCAGGGAATTCTAGACGTCAGTCTGGAGGGAACAACGAGGAGCCCGGTTGGTTACGGCGCGCGGATCCGGCTGAGGATTACGGGGAAGGTGGACGGAAAGTATGAATTGGAGGAGACGAGGGTTTCAACGGCAAAGCATTGACCTAAGCAGGGACGAAGGGCAAGTGACGCTCAGCGTAAGCATATTTTTTATTCTGTTTTTGGGAGTGTTGCTCTTCGGATTCCTGCAGATGGAAATGATCCGGTCTTCGAGCCGGTATCTGGAAGATGCGCTTGCAGCTTCCGGTCTTGCGTCAGCACTGATCGACGTGCGCGAGTATGGAAGGACGCACGCGGTAAGGATTGCGGATGGAGAGGAGGCATATGAAAGATATCGCGAGGCGCTCAAGGCAAATCTTGGTTTGAATGAGGCATGGGAATGCGATAATCAAAGGCTGATTTCCGGAACGGTTACGGTTGAAAATTATACCATCTATAACGTCACGGGGGAAGCGGTCGTAAGCTGCCGGCTGGACGGAGGAAGGGCGGAGACGGTCACGGGAAGAAAGGGGGAAGTGTTGGCTCCAAACGGAATACCGGTAGAAAAGACGGGCGTTTACGGAGAGGTTAGCTATGTGCTTCGCGGATTGTTTGGAATGGAAATTCCCGCCAGAAAGGGAAAGCTGATTGACGTCGCGGGAGAAGAATAAGGGAAGGAGGAAGACATGGGACGGAAAAAGACGGAAACAGGGACTGCCAAGGCGATTAAGCTGTGGACGGGAGCCATTTTTGCAGCGTTCATTGCGACGGCAGCGATTTACGCGGCGCTCCTGCAGGCGGAAAAGAGCATGCTTGCGGACTATGAGAAAGGGGAGGTCTGCTTTGCCGTGAAGGACGTTCCGAAGGGACAACTGATCACGGAGGAAAACGTAAGAGAATATTTTGCGATGAACGAAGTGGATGCGAAACTGATCCCTGAGACGGCAATACGTAAAATGGAAGAGATCGCGGGACTGATTGCCGCCGGACACGTGGATCAGGGTGCCATGCTGACGACCGGAATGTTCCAAACGATCAACGAGGTCACGGCAGGCATGAAGGAGCCGGTGGTTGCCGGCTTTCGGGCAGAGGACCTTAGCCAGCTCGTGGGAGGCGTCTTGCGGGCGGGGGACAAGATTCACGTCTATGCGACGGAAGAGGACGGGGAAACAGTTTTGATCTGGGAAAACATCTACGTCCAGCAAGTGTTTAACGCCAGCGGAGGATATATCGAGAACGCCGACCTTGCGGGCGCGGCGCAGAGGATTAACGTTTTTTTGGATAAGGAGAACGTGGAAGAGTTTTATTCTCGCTTGGAACAAGGAACGCTTAGAGTCGTGAAGGCGTGGGAATGACGGGAGGAATGTGCTTGAAAAAAAGAAAGAGATTATATCAACGGAAGAAGCTGCTTTTGCTCGCGACGTTGGCGATACTGCTGCCGGCGCGGATCGCGCATGGCGCAGGTAATCCGGAGACACTCATCAAGTTTTCTCCGGACGGCAAGGCGTGGACGATCCGGGAGGCACTTCCCAGGCCCGAAGATGCGCGGAATGCCGTGAACCCTGTCTGTTGGTACCCCATGGGGGAGGAAGTGATCACGGGGGAAAAGCGGGAGCCAGGGAAGCCTGGGCGCGGCGAACATGCGTATTCCTATGAGAGGCATGGCATCGTGCCCATCAGTCATTGGAGGGTGCGGCACGCCCACGCACAGTGCATTCACGTGGAGGTGCCCGGATTTCACGGGGTACCCGGAGGCGGGAACAGATGTCATGCCAGTTATTATTCCGGTTGGAACCCTTACTGTGAGGATTGCGGTGAGATCGTGGGATCCGTATTGTTTTATCTTAGCCGCGACACGGTGGGGAAACTGACAACGCTCAACCTGGATTTGGATTATTATTACTTGTGTCCGACCTGCAATCATATGGAGCAAGGCGCGGAAGTGAGGCATGTTTGCAAAGGGATATCCGCAAACCGTTATCTGGTCACGTACCTGCCTAATGCGGACGACGCAGAAGGAGAGATGCAGCCGAGTTTTCATTTATATCATAACGTAGAGCTATATGAAGGGGAAAGCATCGGAGCACAAAAAACGCTTTCACCAAATGCATATGAAAGAAAAGGATGGCAATTTGTCGAATGGAATTTAGAGCCTGACGGAAGCGGGGAAGGCTTTGGGGACGGGCAGGAGATCTTGAATCTGTCGGAGGAAAATTATGATCCGGCGACTGGAGTGGGAATCGTCCGGCTGTATGCCATATGGGAACCGGATTCCGGAAAGCCGCTGACGGAACGGGAGATCCGTACCGTGCCCATTGAGATCAGATCTTTGGTTGACGGCACGGAGTACGGGAGCGTCGCTGGGGACGGCGGGGAGGGCTTTTTTGTCAAGGCCGATGGCGTGACGCCGTTTACGCTGGCTTTCATGGCGGAAGTTAAAAAAGGAAAAAAGCAGCAGATCGACGTGCTTCGATTCCTAACCAGGGATTTTGACATGGAAGAATTAGATATGGAAGAATCAGAGATAGAAACTACGGGCGCTTGGAGTGAGTTTGCGATTCTCGTCCCGCGCGGTGAAGAACTGGCAGGCGAGCTGGCGATTCCCTCGGAGGCGCTCGCAAGGGAAAGAACGGGTAAGGGTGTTCTTCAGCCCGGTAATTACTCGCAGGTGCTTCGGACGGATGGCATGAAACGGGTGTTGATCACGCAAGGATTTACCATGGATTTCGCGGGAAATGGAAAGCAAATCCGGGTGACTCCCGGTGCCGGCGTAAAGATGGAAGAAGAGGAAGTGCGTTCTGAGAAGGCGGCGGATGCAAGGAATTCCATTCTTCTTACGGGGGACGGCGAGGGGCCCGTGATATTTGGAACGGAAAGCATTCCGGATCAGTTTGTCAGGGGAGAGGAAGGCGGAGACGTGGCGCTGATGGAGCTCTGGGCCGAGGATGCCCTGAGCGGAACGGCTTCCTTTCAAGTGGAAATTGTAAACGTGGATCATGGAAGGACGGAAACTTTTTACCCGGAGGCGGATGGTCACGTCAGGATCCAGCCTTCGTCAGGGGATGATCTGTATGGCGGCGACGTACGGATCCTGATAAAGGCGAAGGACCGCGTTGGAAATGAGACTGTCTGGGAGAAGAACGTACGGGAGTTTGCACTGGAGGCAAAGATCGTCCGCATGCTTTCGCCGCACGAGCCCGTCTTTCAAAGGGGAGAGTCCGGAATATTGATCGTCACCGTGAGGGGATATGCCAGGAAGTTGGAGATTGATTGGCCGGAAAGCTTTGCAGAAGACGATCCTGACCTGCCAAGGCTGTTTTCCTATGAGATTCCCTCGGAACTTGTGCGGGAAGAAATGGAATTCATGGTTCCTTTGTATTTGGAAGGAGACGGGGAACGGCAGATCACGGTCCGGGCTTACAAAGGCGAAATGACGTTGGAATGCAGGCCGCACGTGTCCGTGGCAGGCAGCGTGTTGGAAGAACTCCGGACAAGATTGCGATGACGGGACGGAATGAAAAGACATGAGGGAAGCATTAGTTTGGATTTTTCTTGTAATACACGGAGCAGCCTTTTTGGGTGCAGCGGCGGAGGACCACAAATGGAAGCAGGTCCATCGGTTTTTCTGGTGGATTGCGCTGGGGGCGGGACTGGCTGCCTTGTGCCTTCGCCAAGACCGGCCTTGGGAGTATTTTGGGGGACTGTTCTTCTTTGGATTGCTCCAATATGGCTTGTTTTCCAAAGCATACGGATTGGCGGATTGTCATGCGTTTTTTTGTGCCGTCATCCCGCTTGCTGCCTTTGGGGGGAAAATGGAGGAGTATCTCATGCTTGCCCTGACGGCCTTTGGGGCTTTGGCGGCCGTGCAGGTAATCCGACGAAACGTAAACGAACGCGGAAACCTGCGCGAGCCCGTGGCTTTCGTGCCGTACGTCGCGTTTGCATACGGAATCACGTTGGCACTGCTGGTATTCCGCGAATGGGGAGTTCAATAAACAGTATATTTTTTGATGAAATTTCGTAAAAAGGTTGTGGTGACGGCGGGAAACGTGGTATGCTATTCGCGTATTGTATTTTGAAGGCGGTGGTTACGTGACAAAAGCAGAAATTTTAAGAAAAGAAATCTTGCGGCAGCACAAGAGCGTCAGGTCGTTTGCCTTGGAACTTGGGATTCCCTACAGCACGGTCGTGACGGCGCTTGATCGCGGCGTGGAAGGCATGGCGTACGGCACGGTAATGAAAATGTGCGAAGAACTGAGCTTAAATCCCGTGGACTTTTCTTATTTGGAAAGGGATGCGTCCTTAAGCGCGCTGGTGCTGGAAAACAGGGTGATGCAGAACTATATGAAGCTAAATGAGGAGGGGAAGGAAAAAATCCTGTCTCTCATGGATGACTTTGCGCAGATTGAAAAGTATAAGGCAGTAAAGAAAAAGCCAAAGACGACGGATAAGTGAGGTGCAACTTGAGATACGATTACTTGATTGTGGGAACGGGTCTGTTTGGGGCGGTATTTGCCCACGAGATGAAAAAGGCGGGCAAGAAATGCCTTTGCATAGATAAAAGAAAGAATCTTGGCGGTAACGTTTATACGGAGGAGTGGCAGGGAATCCAGGTACATAAGTACGGCGCCCACATATTTCACACTTCTAATAAGGAAATATGGGATTACGTGAATCAATTCGCCGAGTTTAACCATTACGTGAATTCTCCCATCGCCATATACGGCGACGAGCTCTACAATCTTCCCTTTAACATGAATACCTTCAGTAAGATGTGGGGGATCCGCACGCCTGCGGAGGCGAAGGAGATCATTGAGAAACAGAAGGCGCAGTGCGGCATAACGGAGCCGCACAATCTCGAGGAACAGGCGCTGTCGCTGGTTGGGCGCGACGTCTATGAAAAGCTGGTAAAGGGCTACACGGAGAAACAGTGGGGCAGAGACTGCAAGGAGCTTCCGGCCTTTATTATTAGAAGGCTTCCCGTGCGCTTTACTTATGATAATAATTATTTTACGGACAGATGGCAGGGGATTCCCGTGGGCGGCTATACGGCAATCGTGGAGAAACTGCTTGAGGGAACGCCCGTGAAGCTGGGTGTAAGCTACAAGGAATTTGTAGCCTCGACCGGAGCAAAGGTGCCCGGAAGGGGCGGCATGAACTGCAGCGGTGAGCTTCTGAGCACTGACCGCGGGGATACTTTTGACAACGTGTTGTACACGGGCATGATCGATGAGTACTTTGGATATGAGCTTGGAGAGCTTCAGTATCGATCCTTACGTTTTGAGGAGGAGAAGCTTCCGGATTGTGACAACTTCCAGGGGAACGCCGTGGTGAATTATACGGAGCGCAAGGTACCCTACACCAGGATCATTGAACACAAGCATTTTGAATTTGGCAAGGGGGAGGGCACCGTGATCACGAGGGAGTATCCCGCTGAGTGGAAGCGCGGCGACGAGCCCTATTATCCGATCAATGATGACAGAAACAATGAACTCTTTGCCGCATATCAGAAGCTGGCGGAGAAGGAAAAGGGCGTTCTGTTTGGTGGAAGACTTGGGCAGTATCGCTATTACGACATGGACAAAGTCATCGCCTCGGCCTTGGAACTTGTGGAAAAAATCAAGTAAAGCAAAAAAGATTTAGAAAAGGGCTAAAAAAATGATTGACGAATTGTCACGGTACGTGATATAGTAGTCAAGCGAGAAGAATTTTAGCTCTTTTTTTTTGACTAAAAATGTGTATGATCAAAGATACGTGGAGGTAGAAAAATGCGTACAAAAATCACTCTGGCATGTACCGAATGCAAACAGCGTAACTACAATACTACCAAGGATAAGAAGACTCATCCTGACAGAATGGAGACCAAGAAGTACTGCAGATTCTGCAAGACTCACACTCTTCACAAGGAAACCAAATAATCATAGCACGGCGAAGAAGCACTTTGTTAGGAGGTTATTATGGGAGATTCTTCAGAGAAGCAGGAAAAGCCCAGTTTTTGGAAGGGCTTGAAGTCTGAGTATAAGAAGATTACTTGGCCTGACAGAAAGTCCGCGATTAAGCAGTCGGTCGTAGTCACCGTCATCTCGATTGTTTTGGGAATCATTATTGCCATTCTTGATTATGGTTTCAAGTTTGGCGTTAATTTCCTGACGTCCATTTCCTGACGTCGCAAAGATACGATAAGGAGAGGTTGATTATATGGCAGAGGCAAAGTGGTACGTGGTTCATACCTATTCCGGCTATGAGAATAAGGTCAAGGCCAATATAGAGAAAACGATCGAGAACAATCCTCATTTGGCTGAACAGATCCTTGAGGTTCGCGTTCCCCTTCAGGACGTTGTGGAGGTTAAGAACGGAAAGCAGAGCGTCGTTCAGAAGAAGATGTTTCCCGGTTACGTACTTCTCAACATGGACATGAATGACGACACCTGGTACGTAGTCCGCAATACCCGCGGCGTGACCGGCTTTGTAGGACCGGGAAGCAAGCCCGTTCCCCTGACGGATTTGGAGATCCGTTCTCTTGGAATCCAGACCGAAGGCGGCAAGGCGGCAGGCATTTCCATCGATTTCGCAGAGGGCGACACCATCGCAATCATTGCGGGCGTTTGGAAGGATACGGTTGGCGTGGTGCAGAGGCTCGACATGGGCAAGCAGACCGCAACCATCAACGTGGAGCTCTTTGGAAGAGAGACTCCCGTAGAGATCAGCTTTGCGGAAGTAAAGAAGATCGATTAAGTCACAAAACAATGATATTTTTCAGGGCATGCCCTGCGAAATATAGAGTGGGAGCAGGAGCGGATCCCCGCACACTGCGCCGAGTTACCACATTATAGGAGGTGCCAACATGGCAAAAAAAGTTACAGGATACATTAAGTTACAGATTCCTGCCGGCAAGGCAACGCCAGCTCCCCCGGTTGGTCCCGCACTGGGTCAGCATGGTGTCAACATCGTTGAATTCACCAAGCAGTTCAACGCAAGAACAGCAGATAAGGGTGACGTGATCATCCCTGTTGTAATCACCGTTTACGCAGACAGAAGCTTCAGCTTTATTACGAAGACTCCCCCTGCAGCAGTTCTCCTGAAGAAGGCTTGCAACATTAAGTCCGGTTCAGGCGTTCCCAACAAGACCAAGGTCGCTACGATCTCCAAGGCAAAGGTTAGAGAGATCGCTGAGCTGAAGATGCCTGACCTGAACGCAGCAAGCATCGAGGCAGCAATGAGCATGATCGCCGGTACTGCACGCAGCATGGGTATCGTTGTAGAAGAGTAACTGATAATTTTGGGAGACAACGTACGTTGTCGTTAGAACCTATATGGAGGAAGAATAATGAAGCATGGTAAAAAATATGCAGAGGCTGCAAAGTTAGTTGACCGCGCAACCCTCTACGAGCCCAATGAAGCAATTGCACTGGTAAAGAAGACCGCAGTTGCAAAATTTGATGAGACGATCGAAGTACACATCAGAACCGGTTGTGACGGACGTCACGCTGAGCAGCAGATCCGTGGCGCTGTTGTACTTCCGAACGGAACTGGTAAGACCGTTAAGGTGCTGGTTTTCGCGAAGGGAGACAAAGTGAACGAGGCAGAGGCTGCAGGTGCTGATTACGTGGGCGGCGATGAGCTGATTCCCAAGATTCAGAACGATGGATGGCTTGACTTCGACGTTGTAGTTGCTACCCCTGACATGATGGGCGTGGTTGGTCGTCTTGGTAAGGTTCTGGGACCTAAGGGTCTCATGCCCAACCCTAAGGCTGGTACCGTAACCATGGACGTAACTAAGGCAATCGCTGACATCAAGGCTGGTAAGATTGAGTACAGACTTGACAAGACCAACATCGTGCACGTTCCCGTTGGTAAGGCATCCTTCACCGAGGAAGCACTTCAGGAGAACTTCAACGCACTGATGGATGCGATCGTAAAGGCTAAGCCCAGCGCACTGAAGGGTCAGTACTTAAGAAGCATCACCCTGACCAGCACCATGGGTCCTGGAGTAAAGGTGAGCGTAGCAAAGTTCTAATGAATGATTAGAAATCTTCAGAGCCTTCCGTTTCGGAGGGCTCTTGTAGCGAGGAAAGAGGAAACTTTTTATTTTCCACTTGACGTTAATGACGTAACATGATATTCTATTCAAGGTTCGAAGAACCATGCCGAAGACAGCAGGTGCCGAAATCGCGTAAGCGAAAGGAGGCATAAGCACAAAAACGCCTGCCGAGGAGAGTGAGTGATCAGTATGATTTCATGCCTTCCTGTCTTTGCAGGGAGGTTTTTTTGATACTCCTTTCGGCAATAAAATCTAAAAGGAGGTAACAAAATGGCAAAGATTGAGTTAAAGCAGCCCGTTGTGGAAGAGATTTCCGCAAACATCAAGGATGCCCAGTCTGTTGTTCTGGTAGACTACCGCGGACTTACCGTTGAGCAGGATACCGAGCTTCGTAAGCAGCTGCGTGAAGCAGGAATTGTTTACAAGGTTTACAAGAACACCATGATGGTTCGTGCATTCAAGGGAACTGACTTCGAGTCCCTGACTCCTTACCTGGAAGGCCCCAGCGCAGCAGCAATCTCCACGACCGACGCAACCGCGCCCGCGAGAGTACTTGCTGAGTTCGCTAAGAAGGCTGACAAGCTGGAGATCAAGGCTGGCGTAGTGGAAGGGAACTTCTACGATGCAAAGGGTATGCAGGCAATCGCAAGCATTCCTTCCAGGGAAGTGCTTATCTCCAAGTTGCTTGGCAGCTTGCAGAGCCCCATCACCAATTTTGCTCGCGTCTTGAATCAGATCGCCGAAAAAGGCGGCGCCGGCGCAGCTGCTGCAGAATAATTCCGTTGGAATTGTCGCAGACAACCAAACAGCCGGACTGTCCGGCATAACACTGATGAATGATGAAAAGAAAATGGAGGAAATGAAAATGGCTAAGTTAACAGCTCAGGAAATGATCGATGCGATCAAAGAGATGACCGTTCTGGAACTGAATGATCTTGTAAAGGCTTGCGAGGAGGAGTTTGGCGTATCCGCAGCAGCAGGCGTTGTAGTAGCAGCAGCTGGTCCTGCAGCAGAGGTTGAGGAGAAGACCGAGTTCGACGCAGAGCTGACCGAGGTTGGCGCTGAGAAGGTTAAGGTTATTAAGGTTGTTCGTGAGATCACCGGCCTTGGTCTGAAGGAAGCTAAGGATCTGGTTGACGGCGCTCCTAAGATGGTTAAGGAAGGCGCAACCAAGGAAGAGGCTGAAGAGATCAAGAAGAAGCTTGAGGAAGTTGGCGCTAAGGTTACCCTTAAGTAATTTCAAACTGAATTACAATCAGGCCCCGCTCTCGTGGCGGGGCCGTTATCATTTCATCTTCTGAATCTCTAAAACAAATAACAATTCAAAAAATTCCGCAAATTCTTAAAAAAGTTCTTGACTTAATTTTCCCCTTGTGATATTATGATAAACGCACTATTGTCGTGTATTGGGCTTTTTGTGCGCAAAAATGCCCAAAATTAGAGACATGAAATCAGAAAGAACGGGGTGAAACGTCAAATGGAAAAGAACAGAATACGCCCAATTCCAGGCTCCAAGGTCACGCGTATGAGTTACTCAAGACGGGAAGAAACGCTGGAGATGCCCAATCTGATTGAGGTCCAGAAGGATTCTTATCAGTGGTTTTTGAACGAGGGCTTAAGGGAAGCCTTCGATGACATCTCTCCCATTGTGGATTACGGCGGATCCATGAGTCTTGAATTCGTAGACTTTAAGCTGTGTGAAGATGACGTCAAGTATTCTATTGAAGAGTGCAAGGAGAGAGACGCAAACTACGCCGCTCCCCTGAAGGTTAAGGTTCGTCTCTTTATCAACAAAGAAGAGCCTGAGATCGTGGAACATGAGATCTTCATGGGCGACCTGCCCCTGATGACTGCAACCGGCACCTTTATCATCAATGGCGCGGAGCGTGTCATTGTAAGCCAGTTGGTTCGTTCCCCCGGAATATATTACGGAATTACCCATGACAAGCTTGGTAAGAAGCTCTTTTCCTGCACCGTGATCCCGAACCGCGGCGCATGGCTGGAGTATGAGACTGACTCCAACGACGTGTTCTACGTTCGCGTGGACCGTACCAGAAAGGTGCCCATCACCGTGCTGATCCGTGCCCTTGGCATTGGCACGAATGAGGAGATCGTGGAGCTGTTTGGCGATGAGCCGAAGATCCAGGCAAGCTTTGAGAAGGATCCCGCAACCAACTATGAGGAAGGCCTGCTCGAGCTCTATAAGAAGATCCGTCCCGGCGAGCCTTTAAGCGTTGAGAGCGCTGACAGCCTGATCAAGGCCATGTTCTTTGATCCCCGCCGTTATGACCTTGCAAAGGTCGGCAGATATAAATTCAATAAGAAGCTGGCTCTTCGCAACAGGATCCGTCATCAGATCCTTGCGGAGGACGTGATCGACACCATCAACGGTGACGTGATCGCTACCGCCGGCACGAAGGTGACCGCAGAACTGGCAGACGAGATCCAGAACGCTGCAGTGCCTTACGTTATGATCCAGACGGAGGAGAGAAACGTTAAGGTTCTTTCCAACATGATGGTAAATCTTACCAACTTCGTGGATTGCGATCCCAGGGATTTCGGCATTCACGAGCTGGTTTATTATCCCGTGCTTCAAAAGATCTTGGACGAGTTCGGCGACGATCCTGAGAAGCTTGGTGACGCCCTGCAGAAAAACGTGCATGAGCTGGTTCCCAAGCACATCACCGTCGAGGACATTTTCGCGTCCATCAACTATAACATGCATTTGGAGTATGGTCTGGGCAAGGATGACGACATCGACCACCTTGGCAACAGACGTATCCGTGCCGTTGGTGAACTTTTGCAGAACCAGTACCGCATCGGTCTTTCCAGAATGGAGAGAGTGGTTCGCGAGCGCATGACCACGCATGACACGGAGGAGATTTCCCTCCAGAATCTGATCAACATTAAGCCCGTAACTGCAGCAGTGAAGGAGTTCTTCGGAAGCTCCCAGCTGTCCCAGTTCATGGACCAGAACAACCCTCTGGGTGAGCTGACCCACAAGAGACGTCTTTCCGCATTGGGACCTGGTGGTTTGTCCAGAGACCGTGCCGGATTCGAGGTGCGTGACGTGCATTATTCTCACTATGGAAGAATGTGCCCCATTGAGACGCCTGAAGGTCCTAACATCGGTTTGATCAACTCTCTTGCAAGCTATGCAAGAATTAATGAATACGGTTTCGTGGAGGCTCCTTACCGCAAGATCGACAAGAGCGATCCGAAGAACCCCCGCGTAACGGATGAAGTTATCTACATGACTGCTGACGAAGAGGACAACTATCACGTGGCGCAGGCAAACGAGCCTTTGGATGAGAACGGCCATTTTGTGAACAACATGGTATCCGGTCGTTTCCGTGAGGAGACGCAGGCATATCCCAAGGCAATGTTTGACTACATGGACGTGTCTCCTAAGATGGTATTCTCCGTTGCAACGGCCCTGATCCCGTTCCTTGAGAACGACGATGCTAACCGTGCGCTGATGGGATCCAACATGCAGCGTCAGGCAGTGCCCCTGCTTCTCACCGAAGCACCCGTTGTCGGCACCGGCATGGAAGTAAAGACTGCCGTAGACTCCGGCGTGTGCGTAGTGGCCAAGAAGGCCGGCACCGTGGATTACGTGGCATCCAACATGATCCGCATTAATTATGATGACAAGGGGAGCGAAGAATATCATTTGACGAAGTTCGCCCGCTCCAACCAGTCTAACTGCTATAACCAGAAGCCCATCGTCTTCAAGGGTGAGCACGTGGAGGCAGGACAGGTCATCGCTGACGGTCCTTCCACTTCCCAGGGCGAGCTGGCACTTGGTAAGAACCCTCTGATCGGTTTCATGACTTGGGAGGGTTACAACTACGAGGATGCAGTTCTGCTTTCCGAGAGACTCGTACAGGAGGATGTTTACACTTCCGTACATATTGAGGAATATGAGGCAGAGGCCCGTGACACGAAGCTTGGACCCGAGGAGATCACCAGAGACGTTCCCGGCGTCGGCGATGACGCTTTGAAGGATCTGGACGATCGCGGAATCATCCGCATCGGCGCAGAGGTTCGCGCAGGCGACATCCTTGTTGGTAAGGTAACGCCGAAGGGCGAGACCGAGCTGACCGCAGAGGAGAGACTCCTTCGCGCCATCTTCGGCGAGAAGGCAAGAGAAGTGCGTGACACTTCCCTGAAGGTACCTCACGGTGAGTATGGCATTGTAGTTGACGCGAAGGTATTTACCCGCGAGAACAGCGACGAACTGTCACCCGGCGTAAACCAGACCGTTCGCATTTACATCGCACAGAAGAGAAAGATCTCCGTCGGTGACAAGATGGCAGGCCGTCACGGTAACAAGGGTGTCGTTTCCCGCGTGCTTCCCGTGGAGGATATGCCTTATCTGCCCAACGGACGTCCCCTGGACATCGTGCTGAATCCTCTGGGCGTGCCTTCCCGTATGAACATCGGTCAGGTGTTGGAGATCCATCTCTCCCTGGCTGCAAAAGCACTTGGATTTAACGTGGCTACCCCCGTATTCGACGGCGCTAACGAGCACGATATTATGGATACGCTGGATCTGGCCAACGATTACGCAAACCTTCCTTTTGATGCCGCTGAGGCAAAGCGGTGGAAGGCAGACGGCCTGACCACTACCGCTGACGGTAAGGAGTGGAAGGGCGAGACCTTCGAGAGCAAGCACAAGGCAGAGCTTCTGCCCGAGGTTCTGGAATATCTGTCTGAGAACAGGGATCACAGAAAGCTTTGGAAGGGCGTTCCGATCTCCAGAGACGGTAAGGTTCGTCTCCGCGACGGTCGTACGGGTGAGTTCTTCGACAGCCCCGTAACCATCGGTCACATGCATTACCTGAAGCTCCATCACCTGGTAGACGATAAGATCCATGCACGTTCTACCGGCCCGTACTCCCTGGTTACCCAGCAGCCTTTGGGTGGTAAGGCACAGTTCGGCGGACAGCGTTTCGGAGAGATGGAAGTTTGGGCCTTGGAGGCATATGGCGCATCCTATACCCTGCAGGAAATCCTGACCGTGAAGTCCGATGACGTGATCGGACGCGTAAAGACCTACGAAGCGATCATTAAGGGAGACAACATTCCTCCCGCAGGCATTCCTGAGTCCTTCAAGGTGCTCCTGAAAGAGCTTCAGGCTCTCGGACTTGACGTCAGAGTTCTGGGCGAGGACGGCGAGGAAGTCCAGATCATGGAGAACATCGATTACGGTGACAGCGATTATCGCTTTGATCTTGATGATGACCGCAAATATAACGATTATGATGCTAATTCGCTTGGTGCCATGGGATATCAGACCAAGGAATTCAGTGAGGACGGCGAGTTCGTAGACGCTGAGCCGGACGGCGATTTTGCGTTTGACGATGATTATGCCGATGATTCCTATGACGACGGAGACGAGTGATCGTCGCCAAACCACGTAGCCCGAAACGGCTGCCCGGAAAACCTTGGGCAGCCGGGGCGAAATAGCTGATTAGCAGAAAGGGAGTGCCATAAATGCCAGAAATGAACAAGGATAATTATCAGGCCATGACGTTTGACGCGATCAAGATTGGCCTGGCATCACCGGAGAAGATCCTCGAGTGGTCTCACGGTGAGGTAACGAAGCCTGAAACCATTAACTACAGGACCTTGAAGCCCGAGAGAGACGGTCTGTTCTGCGAGAGAATTTTTGGACCCCAGAAGGACTGGGAGTGTCATTGTGGTAAATACAAGAAGATCCGCTATAAGGGCGTGGTCTGCGACCGTTGCGGCGTTGAAGTGACCAAGGCAAGCGTCCGCAGAGAGCGCATGGGCCACATTGAGCTCGCAGCGCCCGTTTCCCACATTTGGTATTTCAAGGGTATCCCCAGCAGAATGGGACTGATCCTCGATCTGTCTCCCCGCGTGCTGGAGAAGGTGCTGTATTTCGCTTCTTACATCGTATTGGATCCCGGCGAGAGCAATCTGGAGTACAAGCAGATCCTCTCCGAGAAGGAATATCAGACGGCCAGAGAGACCTATGGCAATAAGTTCCGCGTTGGCATGGGCGCTGAGGCCATCAAGGAGCTCCTGCAGGCAATTGACCTGGAGAAGGAGTCCGCTGAATTGAATGAGGGCCTTGCAGAGTCCACCGGACAGAAGCGTGCCCGCATCGTAAAGAGACTGGAGGTTGTGGAGGCATTCCGCGGCTCCCAGAATAAGCCGGAGTGGATGGTTATGGATGTGATTCCCGTCATCCCCCCCGATCTTCGTCCCATGGTACAGCTTGACGGCGGCCGTTTTGCAACGTCCGACCTGAATGACCTGTACAGAAGAATCATCAACAGAAACAATCGTCTGAAGAGACTGCTTGAGCTCGGCGCGCCTGACATCATCGTGCGCAACGAGAAGAGAATGCTCCAGGAGGCAGTGGATGCCCTGATCGACAACGGTCGTCGCGGCAGACCCGTTACCGGTCCTGGAAACAGAGCGCTGAAGTCCCTGTCCGACATGCTCAAGGGTAAGTCCGGACGCTTCCGTCAGAACCTGTTGGGTAAGCGTGTTGACTACTCAGGCCGTTCCGTTATCGTGGTTGGTCCCGAACTGAAGATTTATCAGTGCGGTCTGCCTAAGGAGATGGCAATCGAGCTGTTCAAGCCCTTTGTTATGAAGGAGCTGGTGGCTAAAGGCATCAGCCAGAACATTAAGAACGCAAAGAAATTGGTGGAGAGACTGGACACCCAGGTTTGGGACGTTCTGGAAGAGGTGATCAAGGAGCATCCCGTGATGCTGAACCGTGCACCTACCCTGCACAGACTTGGTATCCAGGCATTTGAGCCCATTCTGGTGGAAGGTAAGGCGATTAAGCTTCATCCCCTCGTATGTACCGCATTCAACGCGGACTTCGACGGTGACCAGATGGCAGTGCATCTTCCTTTGTCCGTTGAGGCACAGGCAGAGTGTCGTTTCCTGCTCCTGTCCCCCAACAACCTGTTGAAGCCTTCCGACGGCGGCCCCGTGGCAGTGCCTTCACAGGACATGGTACTTGGTATTTACTACCTGACCCAGGAGAGACCCGGCGCCATCGGCGAGGGCAAGTTCTTCAAGAGCGTGAACGAGGCCATTCTGGCATACGAGAACCAGGTAATCACCCTGCATTCCCGCATCACCGTTCGTGTTACCAAGAAGGATGCTGACGGCAAGGAAGTGACCGGCAACGTGGAGTCCACGCTTGGTCGGTTCCTCTTCAACGAGATCCTTCCTCAGGACCTTGGCTTTGTTGACAGAACCAATCCTGAGAATCTGCTGAAGCTGGAAGTTGACTTCCACGTTGGTAAGAAGGGCTTAAAGCAGATCCTGGAGAAGGTCATCAATACCCACGGCGCGTCCAAGACCGCTGAGGTTCTGGATGACGTAAAGGCCATCGGCTACAAGTATTCCACAAGAGCAGCCATGACCGTATCCATTTCCGACATGACCGTGCCTGCCCAGAAGCCTCAGATGCTGGCTGACGCACAGGCAACCGTAGATAAGATTTCCGCAAACTTCCGTCGTGGCCTGATCACGGAGGAAGAGCGTTATCGCGCAGTAGTAGAGACCTGGAACGAGACCGATGCCGAGCTGACGAAGGTGCTGCTTGCCGGCCTCGACAAGTACAACAACATCTTCATGATGGCTGACTCCGGAGCGCGTGGTTCCAACCAGCAGATCAAGCAGCTGGCCGGCATGCGTGGATTGATGGCTGATACCACTGGTAGAACCATTGAGCTGCCCATTAAGTCAAACTTCCGTGAGGGCTTGGACGTACTGGAGTACTTCATGTCCGCACACGGTGCCCGCAAGGGTCTGTCCGATACCGCACTTCGTACCGCAGACTCCGGTTACCTGACCAGAAGAATGGTTGACGTATCCCAGGAGCTGTCCATTCGTGAGACGGACTGCCGCAAGGATAAGGATGACCCGATCCCCGGCATGGTAGTAAAGGCCTTCACCGACGGTAAGGAAACCATCGAGAGCCTGAAGGACCGCATTACCGGAAGATTTACCTGCGAGGACATCTTCGACAAGGATGGCAACATGATCGTGAAGCACAATCACATGATCACGCCCAGCCGTGCCCAGAAGATCCTGACCGTAGGCGTTAATAAGGATGGCAATCCCATCGAAGAAGTTAAGATCCGTACGATCCTGACCTGTCGTTCCAAGTTCGGCATCTGCGCTAAGTGCTACGGTGCGAACATGGCAACCGGCGAGGCCGTTCAGGTAGGTGAGGCAGTTGGTATCATCGCTGCACAGTCCATCGGTGAGCCTGGTACCCAGCTGACCATGAGAACCTTCCATACCGGCGGCGTGGCAGGTGACGACATTACCCAGGGTCTTCCCAGAGTCGAGGAGCTTTTCGAGGCCCGTAAGCCCAAGGGACTTGCGATCATCGCAGAGTTCGGCGGCAAGGCTGAGATCCGCGACACCAAGAAGAAGCGTGAAGTGATCATCACCAACGAAGAGACTGGTGAGTCCAAGGCATATCTGATCCCTTACGGCTCCCGCATTAAGGTGATGGACGGCCAGGTGCTGGAGGCCGGCGATGAGCTGACCGAAGGTAGCGTTAACCCTCATGACCTGTTAAAGATCAAGGGCATCCGCGCCGTACAGGACTACATGCTTCGCGAGGTTCAGAGAGTTTACCGTCTGCAGGGCGTAGACATTGCAGATAAGCACATTGAAGTGATCGTTCGTCAGATGCTGAAGAAGACTCGCATCGAGGACAGCGGTGACACGGAATTCCTTCCCGGCACGTTGGTTGACGTCCTTGACTTTGAGGACATGAACGAGGAGCTTGTGAAGGAAGGCAAGACACCCGCTGAAGGCAAGCAGGTAATGCTTGGTATTACCAAGGCAGCACTGGCTACCAACTCCTTCATGTCAGCTGCATCCTTCCAGGAGACCACGAAGGTTCTTACTGAGGCAGCCATCAAGGGCAAGATCGATCCGTTGATCGGTCTGAAGGAGAACGTAATCATTGGTAAGCTGATCCCCGTTGGTACTGGCATGAAGCGGTATCGCAACACGGTGCTGAGCACGGATGCGCTTTCTGACGACAATATGATGATCCAGCTGTCTGAGGATGGCGAGGACACTCAGGAGATCAATATGATCACCGTTGCGGAGGAAGGCTCCGAGAACTAAACTTATCACGCTAGTTTTGAAGCGGCCACCCATGCGGGCGGCCGCTTTTTGCTTGGATGGAACATTGTCCAATTTTACCTGAATGGAACATTGTCCAATTTTACCTGGATGGAACATTGTCCAATTTTACCTGGATGGAACTTTACCCAACCAGGACGTTTGACTTCGAAAACCCCGTATCTTCCTTTAGTGGATTTCTGGATTGCCAAATCAGGGGTTGGCGCGAAGCGGGGGCATATGTTACTGTCTCGTTTTCGAATTTGGCGTACAGATAGTGAAATTACTGGAAAATCAACTGCCCGCATATGGTTTTGGGTGTGCGGACAGTGTTATGAAACTGGCTACTTATGGTTATCGCCATTCAGACAGCGAATTTCAGCCATAACCAACTGCCTGGAACGTAGTTTTATAAACGGGACAGAATTTCCAAGACAACTACGACTGCCTGAAAAGGGAAATTGGCTTCCAGGCAAGCGGAAAAGCCAAGAAATACTTGCCTGAGAAAGAAAATTGGCTTCCAGGCAAGTGGAAGAGTCAAGAAATACTTGCCTGAGAAAGAGAATTGGCTTCCAGGCAAGCGGAAAAGCCAGGAAATACTTGCCTGAGAGGAAAAAGAAGCTTCCAGGCAAGTGGAAAAGCCAGGAAATACTTGCCTGAGAGATAAAAATGAAATCTGAGCAAGTAAACGTAAGCAACGGAAGCGAGTAACGGCAGTAAGCAACGGAAGCGAGCAAAGGAAAAGCAACGGAAGCGAGTAACGGCAGTAAGCAACGGAAGCGAGCAAAGGAAAAGCAACGGAAGCGAGTAACGGCAGTAAGCAACGGAAGCGAGCAAAGGAAAAGCAACAGAAACAAAGTAAGTAACGGAAGCATTCGAAAACGTAAAATAAGGAGAGGCAACATGAAGGTTTTTGTGACGGGAGTTAGGGGACAGCTTGGCTATGACGTGGTTCGCGAGCTGGAAAAGCGGGGCATGGAAGCCATTGGCGTGGATATCCAGGAGATGGATATCACGGACGCGGAGAGTGTTGACAGGGTGATCACGGAGGCGAATCCGGATGCGGTGATTCACTGCGCGGCATATACGGCGGTGGACGCGGCTGAGGATCATGAGGAGATCTGTCGGAAGGTCAATGCCGACGGACCGAGAAACATTGCAAGGACTTGTAAGAAATTGGGGATCAAGATGATCCAGATCAGCACGGATTACGTGTTTGACGGGCAGGGCGAGAAGCCGTGGGAGCCGGAAGACCCTTGCGGACCAAAGACGGTATACGGTCAGACAAAGTATGAAGGCGAACAGGCGGTAATGGAGACGTTGGATGAGTATTTCATTGTCCGCATTGCCTGGGTGTTTGGCGTAAACGGCAAGAATTTCGTGAAGACCATGCTGCGGCTTGCGGAGACACATGACACGTTGACCGTGGTAAATGATCAGTTTGGATCGCCCACCTATACGTATGATCTGGCGAGGCTTTTGGTGGACATGGTGCAGACGGAGAAGTATGGCATTTATCACGCGACCAACGAGGGCTTCTGTTCTTGGTATGAGTTTGCCAAGGCTATTTTTGAGAAGGCCGGCAAGAACGTGACGGTGAAGCCCGTGACGACGGCAGAGTACGGCGCGAAGGCATTCAGGCCTGCAAACAGCCGCATGAGCAAGGAAAAGTTAACGCAGATGGGATTCGAGAGATTACCTGCCTGGGAGGACGCATTGGAGCGCTATTTGAAGAAAATCTGCTAAAATAGGGCAATTTGCAGTATAAATTTGTCTAAAATCCCGTAAAATAAGGGAAATTAACGTTGACAACAGTTTTCGAAACACGTATACTATTTGAGTGTGCCCCCAAAGGAACCTTTGTTTGATAGGATGGGTTTTGAAGGGGTTACAACATAAAAAATATTAAAAAAGAAAGAGGTGAAACAGAATGCCAACATTTAACCAGTTAGTTAGAAAGGGACGCCAGACTTCCGTAAAGAAGTCCACCGCACCTGCTCTTCAGAAGGGTTACAACTCTCTTCACAAGAAGGCTACCGACGTATCCGCTCCTCAGAAGCGTGGCGTATGTACCGCAGTGAAGACCGCTCCCCCTAAGAAGCCTAACTCTGCTCTGAGAAAGATCGCCAGAGTACGTCTTTCTAACGGAATCGAAGTTACCAGCTACATTCCCGGTGAAGGTCACAACCTTCAGGAGCATAGCGTGGTTCTGATCCGTGGCGGTAGAGTAAAGGACCTGCCTGGTACCAGATATCACATCATCCGTGGTACCTTGGATACTGCAGGTGTTGCTAACCGTAAGCAGGCACGTTCCAAGTACGGCGCTAAGAGACCCAAGGCTGCTAAGAAGTAAGTCGAGCAAGCATGACTTACAAATGGAAGCGGGATAACGCTTCCGGGACCACAAAAACGTAACTAAGAAAAGTGTTGGAATTCTGTCATACAGATATACCGCACGAACACTTGGGGAAACACATGTGAGTACCGTTGAATTAACGAAATCATTTCATTGTTAAGGAGGGAAGAAACGTGCCGAGAAAAGGACATATTCAAAAAAGAGACATATTGGCAGATCCTCTGTACAACAATAAGGTAGTTACCAAGCTGATCAACAACATTATGTTGGATGGTAAGAAGGGCGTAGCTCAGAAGATTGTTTACGGAGCATTTGCAAAGGTAGAAGAGAAATCCGGTAAGCCTGCCATTGAGGTATTTGAAGCTGCTATGAACAACATCATGCCCGTTCTCGAGGTTAAGGCTAGACGTATCGGTGGTGCCACCTATCAGGTACCCATCGAGGTTAGACCCGAAAGACGCCAGGCGCTGGGTCTTCGTTGGCTCACCATGTTCTCTCGTAAGAGAAGCGAGAAGACCATGGAGGACAGACTCGCAAACGAGATTCTGGATGCATCCAACAATACCGGTAATGCAGTAAAGAGAAAAGAAGACATGCACAAGATGGCCGAAGCAAACAAGGCATTTGCGCATTACAGATTTTAGTTTTACTAGGTTGATAGGAGGAAATCAATGGCTGGAAGAGAATATCCATTAGAGAGAACCAGAAATATTGGTATCATGGCTCATATCGATGCTGGTAAGACGACGACTACCGAGCGTATTTTGTACTACACCGGTATTAACTACAAGATTGGTGATACGCATGAAGGTACCGCAACCATGGACTGGATGGAGCAGGAGAAGGAGAGAGGCATTACCATCACCTCCGCTGCTACCACCTGTCACTGGACTCTTGAGAAAGAGACCAAGCCCATGGAAGGCGCTTTGGAACATCGTATCAACATCATTGATACCCCTGGTCACGTAGATTTCACCGTAGAAGTTGAGCGTTCCCTGAGAGTACTGGACGGCGCCGTTGGCGTGTTCTGTGCAAAGGGCGGCGTTGAGCCCCAGTCCGAGAACGTATGGCGTCAGGCTGACACCTACAACGTTCCCCGTATGGCATTCATCAACAAGATGGACATCCTGGGTGCAAACTTTTATGGCTGCGTTGAGCAGATCAAGAACAGACTTGGAAAGAACGCCATCGTTCTGCAGCTTCCCATCGGTAAGGAAGATGAATTCAAGGGAATCATCGACCTGTTCGAGATGAAGGCTTACATCTATAACGACGAGAAGGGTGATGACATCACCGTTACCGACGATCTGGGTGACATGGCTGA
Source organism: Acetatifactor sp. (assembly GCA_024693365.1). Classification (GTDB taxonomy): domain Bacteria; phylum Bacillota; class Clostridia; order Lachnospirales; family Lachnospiraceae; genus Acetatifactor. The sequence goes on from JAILLF010000003.1 coordinate 42,745, forward strand.
CGAGGCAAAGCTGTATCATGACGAGCTGATCGAAAAGGTTTGCGAGCTTGATGACGACCTGACCATGATGTATCTTGAGGGCGAAGAGCCCACCACGGAGCAGCTTAAGGCAGCTCTGAGAAAGGGTACCTGCGAGTGTACGGCAGTTCCCGTATGCTGTGGTACCGCATACAGAAACAAGGGTGTTCAGAAGTTACTGGATGCAATCATCGAGTACATGCCTTCACCTCTTGACATCCCCCCCATCAAGGGCGTAGACAAGGATGGCAACGAGACCGTAAGACATTCCTCCGATGAGGAGCCTTTCTCCGCATTGGCATTCAAGATCATGAGCGATCCCTTTGTTGGTAAGCTTGCTTACTTCCGCGTATATTCCGGAACCATCAACAGTGGTTCTTACATATACAACTCCACCAAGGACAAGAAGGAGCGCGTAGGCCGTATCCTGCAGATGCATGCTAACAAGCGTGCAGAGTTGGACAAGGTTTACTCCGGAGACATTGCGGCAGCAGTTGGATTCAAGTTCACCACCACCGGTGACACCATCTGTGACGAGCAGCATCCCGTAATCCTTGAGTCCATGGAATTCCCTGAGCCCGTTATCGAGCTTGCAATCGAGCCTAAGACCAAGGCTGGTCAGGGCAAGATGGGCGAGGCACTCGCAAAGCTGGCTGAGGAAGATCCTACCTTCCGTGCTCACACGAACGTTGAGACCGGTCAGACCATCATCGCTGGTATGGGTGAGCTCCATCTGGAGATCATCGTAGATCGTCTGCTCCGTGAGTTCAAGGTAGAAGCTAACGTTGGTGCTCCTCAGGTTGCATACAAGGAAGCATTTACGAAGGCAGTTGAAGTAGATTCCAAGTACGCTAAGCAGTCCGGTGGTCGTGGTCAGTACGGTCATTGTAAGGTGAAATTCGAGCCCATGGAAGCTAACTGCACCAAGTTCGAGTTTGATCCCAAGGCCAACATCCTGATCAACGAGCCTCCTACCCTGTTGTTCGAGTCCACCGTTGTCGGCGGTGCTATTCCTAAGGAATACATCCCCGCAGTCGGCGAAGGTATCCTCGAGGCAGCTGCAGCAGGTATCCTTGGCGGATTCCCCGTACTGGGCGTTCACGCAAACGTTTACGACGGATCTTATCATGAGGTTGACTCCTCCGAAATGGCGTTCCACATCGCTGGTTCCATGGCATTCAAGGAGGCAATGCAGAAGGCAGCGCCTGTTCTGCTTGAGCCCATCATGAAGGTTGAAGTTACCATGCCCGAGGAATACATGGGCGACGTAATCGGCGACCTGAACTCTCGTCGTGGCCGCGTGGAAGGCATGGATGACATCGGCGGCGGCAAGATGGTACGTGCATTCGTTCCCCTTGCTGAGATGTTCGGTTACTCCACCGACCTTCGTTCCAAGACCCAGGGTCGTGGAAACTACTCCATGTTCTTTGAAAAGTATGAGCCCGTTCCCAAGAACGTTCAGGAAAAGGTTCTTGCTGCAAAGACGAAGTAATCGAGCGAATTAAGTATTAACTGTTTCCGGGCAGGTTCGTCCGCCCGGAAACGTGAAATATTCAGATTTCAAGAAGAAAATCTGAAAAAAGTCCTAGAAATATTGAGATTTCCAAAATTTAACTTGAAAAACAGTCTGAAATTTTATATAATTAAGGACAGCCGAGTTAAATCACGCCGAAGTGCGGGATAACCACTTCGGTGAGTAAAAAACAGATTTGTTATAGGAGGATTCAAGTAATGGCAAAAGCTAAATTTGAAAGAAACAAAGCCCATTGTAACATTGGTACCATTGGCCACGTTGACCATGGTAAAACCACTCTGACCGCTGCTATCACCAAGGTGCTTGCAGAGAGAGTTCCCGGAAACGAGAAGGTAGACTTCGAAAACATCGATAAGGCTCCCGAAGAGAGAGAGCGTGGTATTACCATTTCTACCGCACACGTTGAGTATCAGACTGCTAACAGACACTATGCTCATGTTGACTGCCCTGGCCATGCTGACTATGTTAAGAACATGATCACCGGTGCAGCTCAGATGGACGGCGCTATCCTCGTTGTAGCAGCTACCGATGGCGTTATGGCACAGACCAAGGAGCATATCCTTCTGTCCCGTCAGGTAGGCGTACCTTACATCGTAGTATTCATGAACAAGTGTGACATGGTTGACGATCCCGAGCTTCTTGAGCTGGTTGAGATGGAGATCACCGAGCAGCTTGAAGAGTACGACTTCACCGATTGCCCTATCATCAAGGGTTCCGCTCTGAAGGCTCTTGAAGATCCCAGCAGCGAGTGGGGCGACAAGATCATGGAGCTTATGGACACCGTTGATTCCTACATTCCTGATCCTCAGCGTGACACCGACAAGCCTTTCCTTATGCCTGTCGAGGACGTATTCACCATTACCGGTCGTGGTACCGTTGCTAC
>JAILLF010000033.1 GCA_024693365.1 Acetatifactor sp.
ATGCCCTAAATGATCTCACAAAGCATCACCGCTCTGAAATAGTGCAACCAGGTTTTGAAAGAAGTCGCCGAAAATGACAAAGCAAAACTATGAAAAACCCAACATGGAGATCGTTGTGCTAGAGGACGTGATCAGGACGTCTGGCGGACCAGGGTGGGGGTCGAACGTGACCCTTTGTAGTGTCGTTCACACGGGAACTGGATGCGATCCAGATACTATATGCAATGACACGGGAACGGGATGTAATTCATATTTCGTCTGTACTTCAGAGTGGGCCCCATGCAGCACATTTAGCAGGTAATGTAACAACACCATAAACAACACTCGCATTTTATAGCAACCCAAAGAAAAAGAGCCCTATCTGACTTAAGAAGGACTCTTATTTCGATCTGTTAGACATAAAAGGAGCGAAACTTAGAGGAACCCAAGGAAACGAAAGGAGCGGAAACGATGGGTAAAGAGTTTTATGGAAAGCCCGTGATGGAGGTAATAGAAATCGAAGACGATGCTATCAGAACAAGCGGGGGACATGAGATTTGCCCGGATACGGGCTGTACGCCAGTAGCTGTTTGTTCAGATGGGGGTTGTGCACCAGTAGCTGTTTGTAGCGATTGTTTTATGGACGGAATTGATTCTCCGATGATGTCGGGCGCAAATGGATCTATTATGTCGTGCTAAGAATGCGGAGGCAGTTTCACTTTAATGCACTATGTGCATCCGTAATGGATGACTAACCTACACTCGGAGGAATATAATGGGGGAGTTTGCGTCTTTTCGAAGTCAACGAGTACTCGTCGTTGGCGATTTCATGACGGACAAATATATCTCGGGCGTGGTGGAACGCATTTCTCCGGAAGCTCCGATCCCAGTTTTGTTGCAGAAAGACGTGACCCGCAAAATGGGTGGCGCCGGGAACGTCATTCGAAACATTTTTAGTTTGGGTGGCGAAGTTGTGGCCGTCGGGCGCATTGGAATGGATGCGGAGGGAGAATATTTGCGGCAGTGCCTTCGTGAATGCGGAGCGGATGACCGATTTGTCTTTTCAGAAGGCAGCACTGCGGTTAAAACCAGGCTGGTGACGTCTCGTCATCAGCTTCTTCGCGTTGATGAAGAAGAAATCAGAAATTTATCGGAACGAAATATGGAAACGCTCCGTGCGGGGCTTGCGGATGCAATGCGTCAAGTGAATGCCGTTGTGCTCTCAGATTACGGAAAGGGTTTCCTGACGGAGGGATTGGCGCAACAGGTGATCCGCGCCGCGTGTGACCAGGGAATTCCAGTTTTGGCGGATCCCAAGGGAAATCAAGCTGGAAAGTACTGCGGCGTGACGGTATTAACGCCAAACGTGAAGGAATTCTGCGCCCTGTGCGGACTGGACAGTCTTCCAGAGGAAGAGGAGATCCGTCAGAACGCGCTGAAGCTTTGCCAAGAGCATGACATTTCTCAGATCGTGCTCACGCGGTCAGAAAAAGGGATCTCAGTGATCAATGGTGCCACGGGAGAAAAGAAGGACTATCCTGCGAAGGCCTTAGAGATTGCGGACGTCACCGGAGCTGGGGATACCGTGATCGCAACGCTGGCGCTTGCCATGGCGTCCAACATGGAAATGGATCAGTGCGTACGCCTTGCCAATCAGGCGGCATCCCTTACGGTTTCACGCTTTGGCACGGCGGCGCCGACGTTGGAAGAATTGGAAAATGCCATGGGCGCGGAGAATAGGATTCGGAAGGACAAGAAGGAGATTCTCTCGCGGATCCGCGAACTGCAGCAAAGTGGCAGGAAAATCGTGTTTACCAACGGATGTTTTGACCTGTTGCATGCAGGGCACGTCAATGGTTTGCGTGAAGCAAAAAGCTTTGGGGACGTTTTGGTTGTCGGGATCAATTCCGATGATTCCATCCGTCGCATCAAAGGGGCCGACCGTCCCATACTCCCGCTGGAGAGCCGTCAGGTCATGTTGGAGGCCCTGCGATATGTGGATTTTGTGATTCCTTTTGAGGAGGACACGCCCCAAAACTTGATTGAGAAGGTTCGCCCTGACATGCTTGTCAAGGGAAGGGACTGGGAAGGAAAAGAGGTTGTCGGCGCTGAGTTTGTAAAGTCCTACGGCGGCGAGGTGAGATTTGCCGAACTGGAGCCCGGGATTTCCACAAGCACGATCATTGAGAAGATCAGATCAGGGAAAGACTGAGGATTCATTATGCGACAACAAATGCCATCGATACATCATCGCTTTTCGGATGATAACATGTTAAAACTCTTTTGGAAATATGCCGTGGAAGAAAAGGAGCTGGAGCAAAAGCCCTATTCTTCAAAGGA
>JAILLF010000030.1 GCA_024693365.1 Acetatifactor sp.
TGCACCTGCAGTGAAGGCGGATGAAGCGGCTGCGCCCTTGACGGAAGGCACGCGCAGCGCCGTGCCCGCGGCAGAAGCGGAAGGAACGAAGGACAATGTGCCCGCGGCAGAAGCGGAAGGAATGGATGCCAATGTGCCAACAGCAGAAGCAGAAGGAACGGATGCCAACGCGCCCGCGGCAGAAGCAGAAGGAACGGATGACAATGCGTCTGTGACAGAAGCAGAAGGAACGGATGACAATGCATCTGCGACAAAAGAAGCTAGTTCCGGCGAGGAGTGACGGCTTGGAAGCAGTGAGGTCGGGGAAACTGCCGGCGAAGCGGGGGCGTAAGAAACAGAAAGAAATAGAACTTAGGAAAAGAGGATGCATTACATGGACGCGAAAATGAGGAACACAAGGACGACGTGGTTAAAAAAGTATTGCCGGAGCTTGGCGGTATTAGCAGCGTTATTGGTGTTGGTGCTTTGCCCAGTGCGGGCAAAGGCATCCTCAGGGGAACTGACGCCGGAGATCCTTCGGGAGCGTTTGGAAGCATTGATGGTAAAATATCCGGACGGAAGGTATTGGAATCACCTGTCAGGGGAGGAAAATAATCCGGAAGGAACGACGGACGTGCCGTGTTTACAGCATATGAACCAAATTCGTGATACTTGTAACGTCGTGGAAGTAAATGGCAGAAAGACTTTACAGTGCTGGGGATTTGCCAATAAGTTATCCTATGAGCTTTATGGCGATTATTTTGAAAATTGGACCCAGTATGCCAGCAGTATGCCGATATCACCCGGTGACGTCCTGCAATTTGGATACACTCCGCTTGACATTGGTCACACGGTAATGGTTCTTGGCATTAGCGGGGATGACGTTTACGTGGTGGATTGCAACTCAGATTCACATTGTAAGATTCGATGGTGGGGAGTCCTTTCCAAGGCAATGGTGAAGGAAGGAATGGGTGGCACTTATTCTCAGAATGCCATCTATCATGCGCCCATGGAATTGCCTTATCCGGAAGGATATTGCGGCTTAAATGCAACCTATGACTTGGATGCGGATGGAACGCTGACAATTCACGGAAAAGGAAAAGTGTTTGATTGCTGTTTTGAAAATAGGGGAGACGTAAAACGAGTAATCTTCGAAGATGGAATTACCGGAGTGGGAAGTAATACGTTTGAGGGATGCAGCGCGTTGGAAGAAGTTGTCTTTCCGGATAGCATGGAAGTGATTTCAGAGAAAAGCTTTGCAAATTGTACTTCCCTGGCAAAGGCAAACGTGCCGGCAAAGTTAAAGGAAATAGGGGCGGAAGCGTTTAGCAACACTATACTTACTAGCTTTGTCCTTCCGCAAGGAATGCAAAGCGTAGGTAATAATGTTTTTTTCGGTACCCCTGGTTTTTGTGGTAATTATGCACATTATACTTTGGAAGACGGCCTTCTTCAAATTATGGGAACGGGAGAGGTTTACAGGATTGCCTTCCGTTACAGATCTGACGTGAAGCAGGTATACGTTGGGGAAGGCATTACGTCCATTGGATATGGATGCTTTGACGGATGCACGAGGTTAGAATACTTGGAATTGCCCGAAAGTCTGACCCTGGTCAGTGAAAATGCTTTTTTTGATTGTGACGCATTGACTGACGTATTTTGTCACGCAGCACCTTGGGACCTTACGATTGAAGTGGGAGAGACACAATTTATCTGGGAACCCGTGAAAACGACAAGATTTCACGTGCATCAGGATTTCCTGGAGACTTATCAGCTTTTGTTTGCAGAGAAAGTCAATGCTACGATTGTCGGGGATTTAAATTACAGCGGACGGGAAACGGAAGTCGTGGAGCAAGGAGTGGGAGGAGACGGTTCTTTTTATACTCTATATTCTGACGGGAGGCTGATCATAGAGGGCTTTGGAAAAGCCATTTTATTCTTTTCCGGAGAGGCAAATCCCAATTACACACTCATTAAGAACGTGACGTTCGATGGGATGATCACGGATGTATGGTGCTCTTTTGACGAATGTACCCAGCTGGAATCGGTAACGCTGTCCAAATACGTGGAATACGTTCGCGGTGGTGCGTTTTATCGTTGCCCTAAACTTTCAGACATTTATTGTTACGCTGACGTAAACTATATGGAGTGGCCCGATTGGGGAGACGTAACGGAAGGCGTGATCTGTCATGTTTATTCAGAGGATTTGGAAGCATGGAAAAACCAGCAGAAAGTGGAAGTAAACCTGGAATACGCCGGTGATTTACAAGCTCAGGAAGAGACCCGGTATCCTCGGTCTGGACGGTGCGGCGTCGATGCCTATTATGAGATGGAAGGGAATTGCTTAACCATTACCGGTACTGGGGATATCCAGGACAATTTCTTTTACAATACTTATACGTACGATCATGGTGCGAAAAATTTAGAATTCCGAAATTCTGATTTAAATAAGATTGTGATCGGTGATGGGATCACTGAGATCGGAAGCAGAGAGTTTTATAATTTTAACGTGACGGAGATCGTATTGCCGGAAGGGCTGCTGAGCATTGGGATTGAAGTATTCAGTAGTTGCTCTCAGTTGCAGACTCTTACTTTACCGTATAGCCTAAAGGAAATTAAAAAGAGTGCATTTTCGAATTGCACGAACATATCTGAGTTTTCGTGTCTTGCCAATCCGGAGGATTTGACTTGGGAAACACGCAGTTCAGATTTTAAGCCGAACAAGGCGACAATCTGTCACGTGCCTTCGAATTATCTAAAGGGCTATCAGAAAAAGTTTGGCAACGCGAACGTAACCTTTGTCGGGGATCTTGCTCCCGAACTTCGAGGTCTAACGTTTATTGCCGTGGAGGCAAGGGAACCAAGCTGTGAGGAGGATGGAAGCATAACATATTATTTGGGCTCAGATGACCAGATTTACGTTAGCAAGGACGGAGTTTTGCTGTCGGATCAAAACGGAGACGGCGTCGTGGACCTGCTTGACGCGGTTCTGCCTAAGGGTCACGCATATACGGAGAATTCCGCAACGTGGAAATGGGAAAAGACAGACGTGGACTTTGCGGTGACGGTGAGTCGAAAATGCATGCGGTGCGGTGCCTTCGAAGAGAGCGTTCCGGTCACGGTTCAAAAGACGGAAAGTGAAAGCGGCATGACCTACGTTGCCACGGCGTCCATTCACGGAACCGAGGTTTCCATGACGCGGGAAGTTAAGAACGATTATTACGTAACGATTGACGGCACGTCTTCCACGCATGCCTTCGGCGACCGCGTGACAGTTTACGCTGCAGCGCCTTCGGAAGGAATGGTGTTTGCCGGTTGGTATGAGGGTGAGACGCTGGTTTGCACCTCTGCAGAGATTGACTTTCTGGTTAGCCGGAACATTGCCCTCCATACGGTTTACGTGGACGCGTCGCAGTACGTGGAACCGATCGGGCCCATTCTGAACTTTGATCTCTCGGAGCGCGTTTTTGACGAAAATGGCAATCAAAAGCTGGACATGACCGTGACCTGGTATGTTTTGGACGGCATGACCGTGAAGGACGTAGGCCTTGTGCGCACCACGGATGAGGAAGCGGAGCTTAGCATTGAAAACGAAGAAGTAAAGAGGCGCTCAGCAGGCGTTGACAATGCAAGCGGCACCTTTATTCATCACTTAACCCTGGGTGCAGTGAGCGGTGCGCTGACGGCATATGCAAAGGCATACCTGGTGTTCGATGACGCGCGGGGCGAGGAGCACGTGCTTTACACGGAGCGTCAATCATCTGCACCTGCAGTGAGGGCGGCCGAAACTGCGCAACCTGCGGAAAACGCGGAAGGAACACAAGCGGCGGGAGGAAACGCGGCCGAAACGGCGCAACCTGCGGAAGGTACGGGCGAAGCGCAACCCACGGAAGAATAAAAGAATGCCCCGCCGGACGGGGCATTTTTTTGTTGAAATGCAAGCAGATTCAGCGTATAATGGGCGTATGATTAGGGAATACCGTGAGATTCAAAGGGATAAGTAGCACGAAAAGGCGCAATTCAAAGGAAGGATGGGATTTATGGTCCGGTTTTATTTTGCTATCTGTATCGCCATGCCATTTATCATTTTTTATGTCTACAAAATCCGGTTTATGATGCGGCAAATTGATAAATATTCTCTGGAATATCGCTACGGCGTCGCGCGTCACATGGTGAACGTGACGATGTGGAGTGCGCGCATTAAGACCAAGTGCTTTGGTTTGGAGAATCTCCCCAAGGACGGAGGATATATCATGTATCCCAACCATCAGGGAAAATTTGACGCGTTGGGAATCATTCACGCCCATAAGGATCCGTGCTCCATCGTGATGGAATTAAAGCGTTCCAAGGTTGTTCTGACAAGTGAGTTTGTGGACGTGATCGGCGGAATCCGGATCGACAGGGAAAATCTTCGCGAGCAGTTAAAGAGTATGCGTACCATGGCGGATCGCGTAAAGAACGGAGCTCGTTTTATCCTGTTTCCGGAGGGTGGATATAATCACAATGGCAATCATCTTCAGGAATTCCTGCCAGGTGCTTTTAAGGCAGCACTGTGGTCAAAGCAGCCTATCGTGCCCGTGGCAGTGGTGGATTCCTACAAGGCCTTTGACTATAACAGTTTACGGAAGATAACGGCACAGATCCATTTTTTGAAGCCCTTGCCGTACGAAGAGTATAAAGACCTCAGTACCAAAGAGATCGCGGAATGCGTCAAGAAGCGCATCCAGGAAGCCATTGACAAGGCGGTGGGAAGTGTTAAAGCATAAATGAATGGAAAGAGGACAAAGACATGATCAACAAGTTAATCGCAAAGATTCAGAAGACTCAGGCACCCATCGTGGTGGGACTTGATCCCATGATGAAGTACGTGCCGTCCCAGATCCAAAAGGCAGCGTTCGCCGAGTATGGAGAGACCTTGGAGGGCGCGGCGGAAGCCATCTGGCAGTACAATAAGGGCATTGTGGATGCCATCTATGATTTGGTGCCGGCCGTAAAGCCCCAGATCGCCATGTATGAGCAGTTTGGAATTCCGGGACTCGTTGCATTTAAGAAGACAGTGGATTATTGTAAGTCAAAGGACCTTGTCGTTATTGGCGACGTAAAGCGCGGGGACATTGGTTCCACGTCCGAGGCGTATGCGGTGGCGCATCTTGGAAAGGTAAAGGTTGGAGGGAATTCCTTCTATGGATTTGATGAGGATTTTGCAACCGTGAATCCTTACCTTGGAAGCGACGGGATTCAGCCCTTTATCAAGGTCTGCAAGGAAGAGAAAAAGGGTATTTTCGTGTTGGTGAAGACGTCCAACCCCTCCAGCGGAGAGTTCCAGGACCGCATGATCGACGGAAAGCCTCTGTATGAGATCGTGGGCGAAAAGGTACGCGCGTGGGGCGAAGAGTGCATGGGCGATTCCTATTCCTACGTGGGCGCGGTTGTCGGCGCTACCTATCCTGAGCAGGGCAAGCTCCTTCGCAAGGTGATGCCGAAGACCTTTATTCTCGTGCCGGGTTACGGCGCACAGGGTGGCAAGGGTGCAGACCTCGTTCACTTCTTTAATGAGGACGGACTTGGCGCCATCATCAATTCCTCCCGCGGGATCATTGCAGCATTCCAGCAGGAGAAGTATGCGAAGTACGGCGAGGCAAATTACGCGGAAGCCTCCAGGGCGGCTGTCCTTGACATGAAGGAAGACATCGCAAGCGCACTTGAGTCACGCTAACGTGTCACGGGGACGTGTCTACTGACACATTGAAAGGATGAAACGTGTCGGTAGACACGTCCCCGTGACACATGGCGGAGAGTCAAGAGACGGCATCAATGGTAAAATACATTATCAATTAAAAACGGGATTGACAAAAAAATACTTCGGTGCTAGAATTAAATTAGTTCTAGTTCCGAAGTATTTTTGAGAGAGCGAAAAATGATGAAATTAAATGAGACGGGAATGTCCCAGGAAGTATTTCAAAAGGTCATAGATTCAGTGGAAGAGATCAAGGAATTATTGTCCTCTGATCTTTGGAACAACATTTTTCTTAATTGCTCAAAGAATGAAGTACTGATCTTTTGGCTGCTTTTCCAAAAAAATGAGGTGAACATGTCGGAGATCGCGGAGTATATCCACGTGCCGCTGAATACGGCCACCGGCATTGTCAACCGCCTTGAAAAGAATGATCTGATCCTTAGAACCAGGTCAAAGGAAGACAAGAGAGTCGTGCTCATCACCTTTAGTGAGAAGGGCATGGCGCAGTTCCGGAATTTGATGAATGAGCTGATGCGATATGGAATGAAGGTCATGAATTCCCTAACGCAGGAGGAAATGGACTTATTTTTCCGGATGCTCTCAAAGGTGAAGGACGTCTTGAGACAGGAGAAGACGGAAGAAACCACCGTGAAAAAGGTCCGCAAGATCACGATCGAATAAGGAACGAACCTAAGGCAGTTATGGCGTTCATGGATAACTGCCTAACTTCGGACCAAATACTTCGAGAATCGAACTATTCAACACAAGAACTAAATGGACCATGGGGATGGGGCACGTCACTGACACTGCGCAAGATAAAAAAACATAGTTACGGGATAAGTTACTCGAAAGGAGATGCAAGAATGGGAAGAATTTATATATTTACGGGAAAAGGCGGCGTGGGAAAGAGTAGCGTGGCTACAGCACATGCCATCAAGAGCGCCGAGGAGGGAAAGAAGACTTTGCTTGTCAGCACGGACATGGCGCATAATCTCGGGGATATTTTTGAGAAGCACCTGGGAAAGGAGCCGGAGGAAGTGCTGCCGGGACTGGATGCGTATGAGATCGATCCGGATCACGTTATGGCAAAGGATTATGCGGAGATCATGGATTACGTAAGCCGCCTGATCTCCGAATCGGGAGTGGTGGACGTGCAGGACGTGGGGATGATCCCCGGGATGGAGGATCTGTTTTCCCTTTTGAAGATCGCGGAAATCTACCGAAGCGGCGTTTATGAGAGAATCTTTGTGGACTGCGCGCCGACGGGGGAGACGCTTTCCCTCTTAAAATTTCCGGAATTGCTGTCTTGGTACATGGAAAAGCTTTTTCCCATCGGCAAGATTGGGATCCGGATGCTCTCGCCCATATCAAAGACCGTGTTCAAGGTGGAAATGCCCAACAAAAACGCGCTGAGTGAGATTGAAAAGTTATACGTGAAGCTTTTAGAATTGCAGGAGCTTTTAAAGAACCGGGAGATCACGAGCGTTAGGATCGTGACGACGCCGGAGAAGATGGTGATCGAAGAGACAAAGCGCAATTACATGTATCTGAACCTTTATAATTTCAACGTGGACGGGCTTTACGTCAACCGCATTCTGCCTGAGAGCGCCGACAATCCGTTCTTTGATGGGTGGCGAAAGCTCCAGAAGGAATATTTGGCATATATCAAGGAATGCTTTTCCGCATTGCCAATCTACGAGATCCCATGGTATGACGAGGAATTAAGAGGCGCGGATAACGTTCGCAGGATTGTGCGGGACGTATTAGATGGCATGGACGTGTTTGCAACTAAAATCCTGACAGAGCGGGAAACATTTCAGGCAGTGGACGGCGGATATGAACTCAAGGTATTTATGCCGGGCGCTGACAAGGATGAGATCGATCTCTTCCAGTCGCCGACGGACGTTGTGATCAAAATGGGGAATTTTAAGAGAAACGTGCCGTTGCCAAACGTGCTGCGGAAATACGTGATCACGAGGGCAAAGTATGAAGGAGACGCGCTGCACGTTCTTTTTGAAGAGGACAATACCTAAAGGTTAAGGACAAAACGCGAGGTTTCGAAGCAATATGTTTGAATGCGCGCAGAGGATTTTAGAGAATTAAAAGTGTAGCGGTATTTGACGTGAATTGGAATGGAGGAAGGAAATATGAGAAAAGAATATGGACATAGGGTAAGGAAGGCGATGGAATATCAGAAGAAGGCAGTGATGGCTTTGTTGCCGGAAAGCATGGAAGGGCATCTGGAAGTGATCGGGGGCGAGATTCGGAAAATGATGTTGGAGCTGGCAATCGAGGCGCTCCGGGATTGCAGGGAATCTGATCTGTGCAAGGAATTCTTTGGGCGCAAGAGGAATGAGGATGAGGCGGGTGAGCCGGAGAAAAATGCCGAGGAGCCGAGAGTAAAGAAGGTTAGCATTTTGTGAGTAAGAAAAATACTGGCTTGGGCCTATGGGAAAGAAAAGCTTGAAAATACCCAGGAAAGTCGGAACAAATTGGGTAAAATGGGAAGGAAAGGAAGCATGTGCCCAAGGGGCGCGCATCAAAAAGAGGAAATGATGCAGAAAGGAAGTTGTAGCATGAGAGTGATTATATATACGGGTAAGGGCGGCGTTGGAAAGACCAGCATGGCGGCAGCCAGCGCATGTAAAATTGCAAAGGACGGGAAAAAGGTCTTGGTCATGAGCACGGATCCCGCACACAGCCTGGGCGATTCCTTTGATCAAAAGATTGGAAGGGAGCCAACGAAGGTTGCGGAGCGTCTGTATGCCATGGAGATCGATACGGTCTATGAAAGCGAGAGAAGCTGGGGGAGGATCAGCGCTTATATGAAAAGGCTTCTCACGGCAAAGGGGGGAGACGGGATCGAGGCAGAGGAACTGCTGGTTTTCCCAGGGTTGGAAGAATTGTTTTCCATGTTTAAGATTCTGGACGTTTACGAGAGCGGAGAATATGACGTGCTGATCGTGGACTGTGCGCCCACGGGAGAAACGTTGGCGCTGCTCAAATATCCGGAAAGATTATCCGGACTGATCAAAAAGGTACTGCCAATGAAGAAAATGGGCGTGAAGGTGGTGGGACCCGTGGTGGAGAAGACCATGAAAATTCCCATGCCGGGAGAGGATATTTTTGATGACGTGGAGTATCTTATGGAGAAGATGGAGCGTTTGCAAAAGCTACTACTAAACAAGGACGTCGTGAGTCTTCGCGTCGTGACCACGCCGGAGAAAATTGTGATTAGTGAGGCCAAGAGGAATTTCACCTGTCTCTATCTGTATCATTATAACGTGGACGCCGTCATCGTGAATCACGTGTACCCGCAGAGCGCGATGGAGGGATATTTTGGAAAGTGGGTAAAGCTCCAGGAGGAAGGCCTAAAGGAGATCAGGGAGAGCTTTAGTGAGGTCCCGATCTTTTATCTGGAGCTCCAAAAGGACGAACTGCGGACGTTGGAGAGATTGCAGGGAGTGGGAGAGATTCTCTTTCAGAATCAGGATCCCAAGGCTATTTTGTTTCGGAAAGAGATCTACGTCGTGGATGCAAAGGAAGGCGTTTTGAAGGTTTATCTGCCCTTTGCCGACAAGGAGGATCTGCGCCTCGAGCAGGATCACAACGAGGTGATCCTGGGAGTCAGGAATGAGATCCGCAAATTCCAGGTTCCTGCGCAGTTTGCGCAAAAGGAGATTCAGGGAGCGAAGTTTGAAGAGGGGTATTTGAGAATTCAGTTTATATAAACGAGAAGATGAGGCATTTTCAGTACCGGGTTGAAATAAATAAAGACGAATGATATTATATAAATAATCATATAATGCCTAGATTGCGAGGAATTCATAATGCTTATTTTTATCTCTGCAATAGATGAACCAGAGATTCGATCCAGACTGGAGAAGTTATATGAACTGTATGAGCAGGAAATGCATCGTCAGGCATATTACGTATTGCATGATGAAAATGATGCGGAAGATGCCGTGCAAAATGCTTTTTTGGGAATCTGGAAAAGTTTAGACAGGTTATGTGATTTGGAAGAAAAGGAAATAAAATGGTATGTTATTCGCGCGGCAATAAATGCGGCCATCGACATATATCGTAAGAAAAATGAAAAGCGGCAAAAAGAGGAGCCGTACGACGAAAATGCTTCCTATTTCCATTCTGAGAATAGGAATGTTAATGAGCTTGGCCTTTTTGAAAAAATAGCAGAATTACCTGACAGGGAGAGAGATGTTCTCATGTTAAAATACGTTTATGGTTTTCAGTATAAGGAGATGGCGAAAATCTTGGGAATTTCAACGGAAACCGTAAAGAAGGCGCTGCTCCGTGCAAAGAATAAACTCGAGAAACTGTGTAGGGAGGAGGGGCTTTACAATGACTGATGAGCAGATTAGGGAAGTACTGTTGTCAACACAGGATTATATGTTAAGTTGCCTTCCTAAAACGGAATGGAAGCATGAGTTTTCGAAAAAGTATTGCAAGAACAAAAAGAAATTGATCAGTCGCGAGCAGCACCCCATTCAATACTGGGTGCGGCGAATTGCAGTGTTTATAATTTTGACGTTGTGCCTGTCTGGCGGATTAATCCTAAGCTTTAATAAAGAAATCCGCGCGGAAGTATTCAAATGGATTGTAGAAAGATTCGATCATAATGCGTATAAATATCAAAACACCTTAGGCGAAAATATAGACATTTCCGGTTACTCCATGGAAAAGGTTATTCCGAAGGAGTATACGCGCATTGACAGGATTGAGGGGGAGCATTCCGTAGATGAAATTTACATAAATGAGAAAGGCGAACTATTGTTTTTTGTTGTAAAAAGCTCAGCCGAGGAACAAGAATTTTACGTGGTATCTGATAAAGACATGAAACCATATGAGATTGTCTACGTAAATGGGGATAGCGCAGAATTATATCTTTCAGACAATCAGGATGAATCAAACATGATTGTCTGGCGTAATAAAAAGGACGTTTTGTTTTCAATTAAAGGAATTGTGGAGAGAGAGGAATTAATCAAATTGGCTGAGTCCATAGAATAAAACTGCAATCAACTTGCAATCAACTAATTTTTTATGAGCATACCCATTTCTTCTTTATTTTTCGTTATAAGTGTTAGAACGGAAATAAAAGAAGAAGGGAGGTGTGGGTTATGCGAAAGATTATTGCGTTGTTTTCCGTGCTTATCATTATATTTGCAATGAGTTTTCCCGTGAAGGCTGCCGATGAATCGTTAAATTACATACATCCGGAGCTTATTTTCAGCGGAACAACGGCGACATGTTCCTTAACAGTTTATGCGGAACGGTCAACGGATTCCATTGTGGCATCCGTGACGCTGAAACAAGGTAATTCTATTGTAAAGCAGTGGTCAAATTTATCTAGTAACGGTTACGTGACATTCAGTGATACCGCGACGGTGTCCCATGGAGTAACGTATACGATGCATGTTACCGTTTCAATTAATGGTGTATCGTATCCCGTCTCAGACATAACAAAAACTTGTCCTTAATATGCTGACATATTATGCATTATGAGTACAAGCATGATTAATCGAACCCCAATGAGGGTGGAAAAGGAGGTTGTATGAAATCAATCAAAAGAGATTCCGTAGGAAGAATAAATCGTAAGATGTTCCTTTGTTTTTTGGTGATTATCTTTTCTCTAGGAACGAGATTAACTACTAAAGCGGCAGAAGCAGACTCCAATGACAGGGGACATACACATGTGTTTAATCAGCATTATGATCTGAATGCCGGATATACAGTTGCAGATTACCATCAATTTGTTTATGGGTATAATGCCGGCAATGAACCTATTTTAAAAACTTGCTTTTCGTATTTTGCTCACGAATATTTCCGCGTAGGATGTTCGGTATGTGGTTTGTCAAAGCCAGGTGAGCCGAATCACGATCACGTAACAAGAAAAAATCATCCTTTGACTGAAGATCCAAATGATTGTAAGCTGGGTAGTATTCTGTTTCCGTTGCCTATAGATTGTTTGTATTAATACTTGGATTTCTTTTGATTTAAGGAACTTAACTTCGTACTGAGGTATGGTTATGAGAGTGGACAGAAAAAGTATTTTTCTTGTTGTGATACTGGTGATAATTTTGTGCTTACCCAGTTGCATGCCGCATGAGACTTCAGCGGAAGAGGGAAATCAGAGCTCTTCCGCTGATGGCATTGATAATGTTTATGAATTGAAAGACTTAGAGTGGCAGGACAATTCGCTTGACGCATATTACGCCAAATTTAATCAATTACTTAGAGTTACCAAGGATGATCCGGATGAATTCTTTTTGGGTGGAAGTTGTATTGTATTTGGCAATAACCGCACGTCTTTTTTCCAGAAGCACCTGGGTGCAAAAGATCCTCAAAAAAGCTGGGACGAACTTGTCATTGCCACGGATCAGCAGGAAGTGAGTAACGTTAAGATTCGGTTTCCGTTCACGCCTGATAATATTAATCAGGCATGGGTGATGGGGGACGTGTATGGTAGTAATCACTACATATGCCTGAATTTTGAAGGGACAAATGACAATAAATTATACCACTTATTTGAAGCGGATGAAAACCTAAAAGTGGTCAGGGATTTTTATGCAGATTGTTTTAGTAAAGAGGATTGGGAAGCGCCTGACGGAATATGTCAGGATAAAGATGGTAACGTGCACGTACTAACTTCCTTTGTTGATGAAGAGTTTAGCCGTTATTACGTTTTTGGAACCGACGGTAAGCTAATCGGACATTGTATTTTGGACATAACGGACGGAAAAGATAAGAAGTATATGAATTTTCACCTTCGGTTGATGCGTAACGGAGATGCTGCCATTCTTAGAAAACATGCGGACATGCAGGGACGAATAGTCGGAACGGAATTGTTTCAAAAAGATGTTGTCACTGGGGAGGACAAAGTAATATTGTCACAAGAAGATAAGGCTACCGGAGAAGTCGTCTGTTATTTGCCTTGGAATGAAGAGACAATTCTGTATGTAAACAGGATAGGTATCTTCAAATGTGACAATCAATGGGAGAATGACGAGGCACTCTATCGGTGGTCAAAACATGGAATAACTTTTGGCGGCGGGGGCATTAGAATTCTGGACAATGATGAAATCAGCGCATGTTACGCCGATGACGACGGATGGCATTACATGGTTTTGGCACCGACTACGGAAAAAGTAGAAATTACGGAAATTGGTTTTGCGACAAATCGTAAGAATATTTTTTATTCCATTGTAAATGAGTTTAACAAAAGACATCCTTCCTGCCATATTGAGCTTATTTCTTGTCAGGACGTGACAAAGCTATTGTCAGAACTCATTTCCGGACAGGGACCAGTCTTGATTGACACGGCTTTGATCGGTTTTGAAGAACAGGAACAATTATGGGAACCTTTGGACGAAATGCTAAGAACGACAGGACTTGAAAAGGAACTAAGCCCCAAAGCATTAGAGTGTTGTATTGTTAACGGAAAAATCCTTGGGCTTGTAAGTGATTATTGTGTTAATACCGTAATAACTGCAAATCCCAAAATAAACGATGGATGGACACAGGAGGAATTTCTTGATGAGATTGAACAAGCGTCTTCCATCAAAGTGATTTTTCCCGTCATCCCGCTAAATTACAGCGGCAATACGCTGATATTTAACTATTTGATGCACGGAATAAGTGATAATTACTTGTTTGGCGGGGAAAATGCAAAACAAATAAATGTGGAGAATTTAAAGAGGGTATTTCGAATAGCTGAAAAATATTGCCAAGACAAGGAAACGGAATCAGCAGCCATTCTGATTCAAAGCGGAGAGGCGTTGTGTGCGGAAGTTCAAATCAAGGGACTTGGTGACGTGCTGGCTGTCAACAGGGTATATGGCAATGACGTTCGCTTTGTGGGATATCCTTCAGAATGTGGGGGCACGTGTTACGTTAGCATTGGAAATCCCGTATCCATGAGAAGAACTGCCACGACGGAAGAAAAAACGGTTGCCTATGCATTTTTAAGAGAGTGGATGTCATACGACGGGCAGGCAGCGTCTTGGCAAAGTGACGTAAATTATGGGATCAGTATCAGAGAAGATATTTTTAATGAACAACTGGAGAACGTAATTCAGAGTGAAATGGAAAATTATTCTGATAAAACCGATGATGCTCGGAAAGTGTTTGAGAATGAATTACGCGAAAATGCGGATTTCCTTAAAAGAATCATAGAGAAAGCACATCCTCAAGAAAACTTGCCCCGTGACCTGGAGAATTTAATGTGGGATGAATTGACGGAATATTTCGATGGAAATATCACGCAGGAACAGGTTACGGAGCATTTGAAAAAACGTACAAGTCTGTATTTTGAGGAAAATCTTAGATGATACAAGTGATCTCAAGAAGCACTTGAAAGATCGCGTGGAATTGTATCTGAAGGAGCAGAAATAATTTTTGAGTCAGGTTGGGTCAGGGGGACGTGTCTAGTGACACATTTTTCCTTGGAAAAATGTGTCACTAGACACGTCCCCCTGACCCAAATTCCGTCTTTATGAACTTCCCAGGCGGTACTTAAAGTCTTGGTATCCAAACCGGGCCACCAGTGTTGTGGTGTTGTCGGGATGGAGCACGTGCACGTCGGGAAGCGGCATGCCGTTGAAGGTGTTGTTCTTGCAGGTGGTGTAGATGGCCATGTCGCCGAAGATCAGTCGGTCGCCGATCTGGGGCATCTTGTCAAAGCTGTAGTTGCCAATGACGTCGCCTGCAAGGCACGAAGGTCCGCCGAGACGGACGGGGAAAGCCTTTTCGCCGGCCTCACCTGCACCGTAAAGGGGCGGTCTGTAAGGCATTTCAAGGACGTCGGGCATGTGGCATGCGGCAGAGGCGTCCAGGATCACGTTGGTTACGCCGTTGTTTTCGGTAACGTCGAGAACCGTGGTGATCAGGTAACCCGCATTGAGGGCACAAGCCTCGCCGGGCTCCAGGTAAACCTGGAGGTCATATTTATCCGCATAGGTTTTCACCAGCTTCTCGAGGCGGGGAACGTCATAGCCGTTTCTGGTGATATGGTGGCCACCGCCCATGTTCAGCCATTTCATGTCGGGCAGGAATTGTCCGAACTTCTTTTCCACGGCTTCCAGCGTGATCTCAAGATCATAGGCATCCTGCTCGCAGAGCGTGTGGAAGTGAAGACCGTCAAGCAGCGCATATACGTCAGGCGTCATCAGCTTGTCCCACTGGGCGCGGGTCACGCCAAGTCGGCTTCCCGTGGCGCAGGGATCATAGATGGAATGGCTTTCCTCCTGCGTGGAGCATTCCGGATTGATGCGGAGGCCAAGGCTCATGCCGGAGGATTTCGCGGCAGGACCAAAGACAGCCAGCTGTCCAATGGAATTAAACACAATGTGATCCGCGTAGTTAAAGAGGGCTTCCATGTCCTTTGCCTTATAGGCGGTGGAGAAGACGTGCACTTCACCGTCAGGCATTTCTTCGCGGCCAAGTCTCGCTTCGAAGACGCCGCTTGCCTCCGTACCTGCAAGGTAAGGAGCGAGGGCAGGATAGAGGTCATAGTTGGAGAAGGCCTTCTGGGCAAGGAGGATCCGGCAACCGGTATGCTCCTGAACTTCAGAAAGGATTTCTCCGTTCTGTTTGATCACCTTTTCATCTAATACATAGCAGGGCGTCGAAAGCTCTTGCAGGGCCTTTGCAACAGCCTCCTCGCTCAGCCTGTCAAATACGCCTGGCATTAGTCCACCAGCACCGGAGAGTAGCTGATGCTCCGGGGCAGTCCGTATTTGTCAAGTGCGTCAAGGAAGGGATCGGGATCGAACTCCTCGACCGTGTGAACGCCGGTAATGGCCCATTTACCGGTGAGCAGCATCAGCGCGCCGCACGTGGCAGGTACGCCCGTGGTGTAGCTGATGGCCTGGCTTTCCACTTCCTTGTAGCAGCTTTCGTGATCACATACGTTGTAGATATAAAAGGTCTTGTCCTTGCCGTCCTTCTTGCCGGTGAAGATGCAGCCGATGTTGGTCTTGCCCTTGGTGCGGGGACCTAAGGAGGCGGGATCGGGCAGGAGTGCTTTTAAGAACTGAATGGGAACGATTTCCTTGCCTTCAAAATTGATGGGCGTGGTGGAAAGCATTCCAACGTTTTCCAGACACTTCATGTGAGTCAAATAGCTCTGACCGAAGGTCATGAAGAAGCGGATGCGCTTCACCTCGGGAAGGTTCTTCGCAATGCTCTCGATCTCCTCGTGATGGAGCAGATACATGTCCTTGTCGCCAACCTGGTCAAAATTGTATTCGCGCTTGATGCTCATGGCGGGAATCTCGATCCAATGACCGTCCTGCCAATAGCTTCCGGGTGCGCTCACCTCGCGAAGGTTGATTTCGGGGTTGAAGTTGGTGGCGAAGGGATATCCGTGATCGCCGCCGTTGCAGTCCAGGATATCAATGGTGTCAATGGTGTCGAACTCATGCTTCTTTGCATAAGCCACGTAAGCCTGCGTCACGCCGGGATCAAAACCGCAGCCAAGCAGGGCGGTAAGTCCCGCTTCCTTGAATTTCTCCTGATAAGCCCACTGCCAGCTGTAATCAAAGTATGCAGAGAATCCGGCCTCCTTACAGCGCTTCTCGTAAATGGCGCGCCACTCAGGATCATCCGTATTCTCAGGCTCATAATTTGCCGTGTCCATGTAGTTTACCTTACAGGCAAGGCAAGCATCCATGATGGTGAGATCCTGATAGGGGAGTGCGATGTTCATCACCAGATCGGGCTTATACCCGTTGATCAGGCTGATCAGCTGATTCACGTCATCAGCATCCACCTGGGCAGTGGTGATTTTTGTGGTCGTCTTGGGTGCAAGCTTTGCAGCCAAAGCGTCACATTTGGATTTGGTGCGGCTGGCGATGCAGATCTCCTGGAATACTTCCGGGATCTGGCAGCATTTGCTGATTGCAACGCTTGCCACGCCGCCGCAGCCGATGATCAAAACTCTGCTCATGCTTTCGTTTACCTCTCTTTCTGCCAAAACGTGGCACGTATTCTAAAGTAATGAAAAATATCTTTGTTATTTCTTTGTTGTCAGTTTTCGTTGTCAGTTTTCCTCAAAATCAAATCCCGTGTAAAGAAACAGGTCTCCGTCGCGGTCCGTGGCGGAAGAATCCGCGGTGGTAACTTCATTCGTGCCCAAGGCGGAAGATTCTTTCGAGGTGGCCGCATTGGCTCCAGGGACGGAAGACATATTCGAGGTGGCCGCATTGGCTCCAGGGACGGAGGATTCCTTCGCGGTGGTTTCGCAGACGGGAGACTTGCTGCAGATGGCCAGCATCAGCTCGCGGGTGATCTTGCAGGCGAGGGCAGTGGAAGCGCCGCTCTGGTCCAGATTGGGTGCTAGCTCATTGACGTCTGCCGCAATCATGTTGCCTTGCGTGACCGTCAGGATCGCGTTTAGCAGCTCCGGGAAGCTTACGCCGCCGGCCTCAGGCGTTCCCGTGCCGGGGAAGAAGCCGGGATCCAGGCAGTCCAGATCGATCGTAAAGTAGATGGGAACGTTCCTTTCCTTGAGATCCATAATGGTTTCCGCAAGACCGTCAAAGCTGAACTTATGCATGTCCGTATGTTGGGAGGCAAAGCGGAACTCCTCGCGCTCGCCGCTTCGGATGCAGAACTGATGAATCCGGCCGTCGCCAAGAAGATCATGACATCTTCTTAAAACACAGGCGTGGCTAAGAGGCACGCCGAGGTATTCGTCCCGAAGGTCTGCATGCGCGTCAAAGTGGATGACGTGGAGATCCGGGTATTTCTTCAAAGCGGCCCGAACGGCGCCAAGCGTCACCAGATGCTCCCCGCCGATCATCAGCGGAAATTTTCCGTCGTTTAATATGATTTCGGCTCTTTCTTCAATGTCTTTTAGGGCCAGCTCGCTGCTCCCAAAACACAGTTCCAGGTCACCACTGTCAAAGATCGCATAATCCTCAAGATCTTTGTCCTGATAGGGGCTGTAGGTTTCAATGCCAAAGCTTTCATGCCGGATCGCCGACGGACCAAACCGCGTTCCCGGCCGGTAGCTTGTCGTGGAATCAAACGGTGCTCCGAAGATGACAAGATTTGCTTCTTCGTACGCATTGTCGCATGCTAAAAATGTCTCAATGTTTGGTTGCAACATGTTGATACCTCATTTGCCTTCTGATTTATGGTTCTTTACCGATTGTACTTTCTCAATTAAGCTGTTTTTCTGTTAAACCTTACGCTTACCGCCTGGCGGAAGAAAAGGCATGTCGGGCGGTACGGTATACGGTAATTACTACCGCCTGGCGGACAAAATGGCATGCTAGGCGGTATGTTTGTCATGGCAACAACTGTCGAATCAGAAAAACTACATTTCTGGCGGAAGAATTTCCTGTGAAACTACTGCTGGATTTAAGAAATCACAATTTTGACAGTAGATTGGGAGGTTACTCGACCTCCTTCAGCATTTCCTCAAGGAAGGCGGGCAGATAAAAGGCTCCCTTGTGAAGTCTTGTGGTGTAGTACTTGGTGCGGAGGTGGAGACTGGTCCAGCGATCCGCATCCATGTCGTCGATGGGGTGGTACTTCTTGCTTGCAAAGCCAAAGAGCCAGTAGCCTGCAGCGTAGGTCGGGATGTGCGCCTGGTACACGCGGCTGATGGGGAAGGTGCTGGCGATGCGCTTGTGGCTTCGCTTCATGGCCTCCGCATCCTCGGCGTAGAAGGGGCTTCCCTGCTGGTTTACCATGATGCCGTCTTCCTTCAAGGCCTTATAGCAGTTGCCATAGAATTCCTTGGTAAAGAGGCCCTCGGAGGGACCGAAGGGATCATTGGAGTCAACGATGATCAGATCATATTTGTCCTCGCAGCGGCGCAGAAACTTTAGGCCATTCTCGAAGAAGATGTTCACGCGCTTGTCATCCAGCCGGCATGCGTTGCCGGGAAGGAATTGGCGGCAGACCTCCACCACCTGTTCGTCCATTTCCACAAGATCGATGTTCTCCACCTGCTCAAAGCGGGTGAGCTCGCGCACGACGCCGCCGTCACCGGCACCGATCACCAGAACGTTCTTGATTCTGGGGTGTACGGCCATGGGAACGTGCACGATCATTTCATCATAAATGAATTCATCCCGCTCCGTCAGCATGATGTTGCCGTCGAGAACGAGAACGCGCCCAAACTCGGCCGTGTCCAGCACGTCGATCCGCTGATAATCGCTTTGCTTGCTGTATAATTGCTTGTTGACCCGGAGGCTGAATTTGACGTCCGGGGTATGAAATTCGCTAAACCAAAGTTCCATGGGAGGACCTCCTAAATAAATGGAATATAATGAGAACGTAAATCACACGGATTGCTTCGCGCGTAGCGCTCGCGCAATCCGCAAACAACATTCGGAATCCGCGGATTTGCTTCGCAAATCGCTACTTCCTCATGTTGTTTAGGGTCTCAAATCGCACACGTCCCTTTCGTGCAAGCACGAGGGCCGTGCACGGCTTGAGACCTGTTATTTATCATGCTGGCTCTTCTCAAATCCCCACTTTTTGACGGTTTCGCTTTCGTCGGTGAGGCCGACGTAGTAGGCCGTAATGTCGGTGATCTCAGGGGAGATGGAGTAGTACTGGTATTTGCCGGTTTTAATGTTCCAGGTGATGCGCATGATGTCATTTAATTCGTTGGATGCGGCCTTTTGGGCATATTCCTTGGAGATGCCGTATTCCAAACGGTAGTTGGCGTATATGTCGG
Organism: Acetatifactor sp.; assembly: GCA_024693365.1. Taxonomy (GTDB): domain Bacteria; phylum Bacillota; class Clostridia; order Lachnospirales; family Lachnospiraceae; genus Acetatifactor. Next base: position 19,428 of record JAILLF010000030.1, read on the forward strand.
TCCAATAGAGGTCGGGTGCGCCAAAGGTATGGAGCATTTCATGGGCAAATACGGCGGGCGGCGTTTTCTCACTGCGGTTGATCATCTGAAGGTAGACAATCTCATAGGGATAGGGCATGCCGTAGTAGAAATTCCTGGTACAGCAGGGACCGTCATTGGTTTCGGGCGCGTCAACGTAGACCATGTAGATCACGCTGTCCGCTTCCAGCGTACGACGGATGTTTTCACTGTCTATGTTCTTTTCAATGCATTCCCAAACCATTTGATCCGTTACGGAATAATTGGTCAGCGCCTTGGTGAGGTCAGTGTATACTTCCACTTCGTAATAAAGCTCCGGATGATCCAGCCAATCCCAGACAAAGGTGACGTCCTTCTCATATTTGGCGCTTTCCTTCGTCAGGTAATCGCAGGCGATCTTTAGATTGTTGTACACGCGGCTGTAGGTGCTGCGGTCTTTCCTGTCTTCATAATCCCACTTGCAATACAGATCATTCGCGAAGATGGAGATGACGGCGATGGTACCGTCCAGCTTTTCCGCAGAGCCATGCGGGTAGAGCTCGCGCCAGTTCTCGGGCGCAGGATAGCTTTCCGGCTCTTGGAAATAGTATTCAGAGGATTCCTCATAGTAGGGATCAAATTCCGTATGCTCATCATGGGAGGAGGTCTCCGGATCTTCCCCGGAGCCGGAAGAAGAGTCCGTATTTCCCCCGGAAGAAGAGTCCGTACTTTCTACGGAAGAAGAGTCCTCATTCTCACGGGAATCGGAAGTCATTCGTGATTCGCTCGCGGGATCAGAAGTTTCGTCCTCGGCAGACGCGATCTCGCGGCTCTCAGCGGCTTCCTCCGTCTCCACGGAGTCCAGCTGCAGGTAATCCAGGCGTTCCTGATCGCTGCAGGCGGTCATGGAAAGAAGCAACGGAAGACAGGCCGCAAAAACCTCCGCCCGGAGCTTGCCATGCTTCCTTTTATTTTTATCAAATTTAAATGGCGATTTTCCAAACATCATAGGCATTTACCAAAAATGAATTTACATTTTTTTATTTCAAAACGTTTAGGTTGTCGATGGTGGGATCCTCGGGCCCCGTCATCTGACAGCCCTTTTCATGAGCATATTTGATATACCGGAGGATGTCTCCGGTGATCTTTTCGCCGGGAGCCAGGATCGGGATTCCGGGAGGATAGCACATCACAAACTCACTGCAGACCCGGCCCTCCGTCTGATCGATGGGCAGGCTTTCCTTTTCTGCATAGAATGCTTCCTGAGGACTTGCAACCACGATGGGATCGATGTATTCCTGCGTGAGAAGGCCACTCTTGGAGTGCTTGTGGAGTCTGCGGATCTCGGCGAGAGCGGAGCAGAGGCGCTCCACCTCCTGGAACCTGTCGCCGATGGAAAGGTAGGCGAGAATGTTGCCGAGGTCACCAAACTCGATCTGAATGTCATAGTCATCGCGAAGGGCGTCATAGACCTCGATGCCGGCCATGCCGATGTCCAAGGTGTGGACGCTCAGCTTCGTGGGATCGAAGTCATAAATGCTGTCCCCATTGACCAGCTCATGCCCAAAGGCGTAGTAATCGCCGATGGCATTGACCTCATTGCGCGCGTATTCCGCAAGATCCCTCACCTGGGAGAAGATTTCCTTCCCGTGAAGGGCAAGCTTTCTGCGGCTGATGTCCAGGCTGCTCATGAGCAGATAGCTTCCGCTGGTGGTCTGGGTCAGGTTGATGATCTGACGGGCATAACCTGCGTGAACCCTGGGACCTACGAGGAAGAAGCTGGACTGCGTCAGGCTTCCGCCGCTCTTGTGCATTGAGACGGCAGCCATGTCTGCCCCTGCCGCCATGGCGGAGAGAGGGAAGTTGTTTCCGAAATAAAAATGTGTTCCGTGGGCCTCGTCGGCGAGACAGAGCATGCCTGCCGCGTGTGCCATTTCCACGATTGCCTTTAAGTCACTGCAGATGCCGTAATAGGTCGGATTGTTTACCAAAACCGCCACGGCATTGGGATGCTCCTTGATGGCCTTTGCCACCTGCTCGCGCTTCATGCCCAGGGAAATGCCGAGGCGATGGTCCACCTCGGGATTGACGTAGACGGGAATGGCGCCGTTTAACACCAAGGCATTGATGACGCTGCGATGCACGTTTCTGGGGAGAATGATCTCCTGGCCGCGCTTGGTGGCGGTCAATACCATGCTCTGTACGGCGCTGGTCGTGCCACCCACCATGAGAAATGCCTGAGCGGCGCCAAAGGCATCGGCAGCAAGCTCCTCAGCCTCGCGGATCACGGAGACGGGATGGCAGAGATTGTCCAGCGGCTTCATGCTGTTGACGTCAACGCCAACGCATTGCTGGCCAAGAAAAGCGGCAAGCTCCGGGTTTCCGCGTCCGTGCTTGTGACCGGGTACGTCAAAGGGTACGACCCGGGCCTGACGGAAGCGCTCTAAGGCTTCATGAATGGGTGCTTTGTTTTGATCGAGTTTCATCTGGGTCATGGTGCAAGTGCCTTTCTACAATACTTTATAAGGATACAAAAAGCCCGCGACGGCGCTTGTCCGTTGCGGGCTTGCTTTACTCTTAAGGATTGCGGCACGGCGCAGGTTGCGTCATCATAAAGGAATTTCGTGCCATATGCAATGTTCCGGGATAGGGCTTTCGAGAGTCTTTCCTGCAAAAAAAATCTGCGTACTCTTATTGACCGTTTCACAAGCCAGCGCGGATGCGCTATTTCGGTTTTAAGAAACCAACTTATAAAATTTGCCGTTCCCTTTCAAAATGCGGGAAAGGGAAATGCTTCAATAATCATTTTAATGCATCGTAAGACTTTCAAAAAGCTTAACTAGGTGCATTCTAACATGGCTTAGGGTAAATGTCAATATAGTACATTCAGGCCACAATTTTCTACATTCCTTTTTTGCCGGAACAAGTTTAAAATATCAATAGAATGTTAGTAATAAAACTATTTTGGAGGAAGTAAGTGGAAAAAGAACGCCGTTCAAAAATGAAATTTATACTGGACAACATGAAGGGCTACCGGATCCTGTACGTGATCACGCTGATCGGTGCGGTGACCTACAATGCGCTGCAGCTTGTGGTTCCGCATTTCACCCAGAGGATTCTGGATGAATTCCTGATCGGGGAGAAAGCCCATGAAAATCTGGTAAATCACAAGGAATTATTGTATCAGCTGATCGCGGCGATGGTAATCCTGACGCTGGTGCGCACAACCATCGTATATCTGACCTGCATGGGAACCGAGGTTGTGTCCCAGAGCGTGCTGTATAAGATCAGAAACTATCTGTTCCGCAAGATTGAAACGCAGGACATGAACTTTTACGGTAAGTATCGCACGGGTGATCTGATGACGCGCGTCACCGGTGACCTGGATGCGATCCGCCACATGATCGCATGGGTGCTCCGCACCATCGTGGAATCCCTGTCCCTGATGATCGCCGTGGCAATCTATTTCTTTAGCATGAGCTGGCAGCTGACGCTTTGTCTGTTTGCCATTGCACCCTTTATCTTTATCATCGTCATCCTTTTCCGCAACAAGGTGGGCCCCAGACACAGGGAGCTCCGTGAAAAGATGGCACAGATGAACACGGCGGCGCAGGAGAACATCTCCGGCAACCGCGTGGTAAAGGCCTTTGCCCGCGAGGATTACGAGATCGAGAAGTTTGACCAATGCAATCAGGATTACTCGAAGACAAACCGCAAGACGGCCATGACCTGGCTGACCTATTTCCCTTACGTGGAATCCTTTGCAAACCTTATGCCGATCGTGCTTTTGGTGGTGGGCGGCTTCTTTATCATGGACGGCAGGATCACCATGGGACAGTACGTGGCATTCTCCGGACTGATCTGGGCAATCGCCAATCCCATGAGAATGCTGGGCAACATCATGAATGAGTTCCAGCGTTTTGCGGCAGCTTCCGACAAGGTGATGGAGATTTATTATTCGGAGCCTGAAATCGTGGACCTTCCCGATGCCATTGACCATCCGGAGCGCTTCCGGGGCAAGGTGGAATTCAAGAACGTGAGCTTCCAGTATTCTGACGGCAAGTTCCCCGTGCTGCACGACGTGAGCTTTACCATAGAACCGGGGCAGACCGTTGCCATCATGGGTGAGACGGGATGCGGCAAGACGACGCTGATCCAGCTGATCCCGAGATTCTTTGAGCCAACCAACGGACACGTGTACGTGGACGACGTGGACGTGCGCAAGTATAAGCTCCACCAGCTCCGCAAGAACATTGGACTGGCAACCCAGGACGTGCTCCTGTATTCGGACACCATTGACAGTAACATCGCTTATGGCGATTCCAACATAAAGCCCGAGGAAGTGGAGAAATTTGCGAGATACTCGGCAGCGGCAGACTTTATCTCCAAGATGCCCGAGGGGTATGAAACCATTGTCGGTGAGAGAGGCGTAGGCCTTTCCGGCGGACAAAAGCAGAGAATCTCCCTGGCGAGGGCCCTTGCGGTCAGACCGGCCATCCTGATTTTGGATGACACGACGAGCGCCGTGGACATGGAGACGGAGAAGCAGATCCAGCACAGCTTGAAGGAACTGGATTTTCCCTGTACGAAGATCATCATCGCCCAGAGAATTTCCACCACGAAGTCGGCAGACAAGATCCTGGTCATCCAGGACGGCAAGATTGCAGAGTGCGGCACGCATGACGAACTGGTGGCCTTGGACGGCTATTACGCAAGTCTTGTAAAGCTTCAGATGGGTGAGGACGCCGTGATCCGGTCCGAGGTGGCAAGCCTCGCAAACGAGGGCGTCATGGAGCATGACTTCGGCATGGCCGAGGGCTTTGTGAAGCATTATGGCGCAGAGCGCGGGAAAGGGGGCGACCGGTAATGGCAAGGAGAAATACTTACAAAGAAGACGAAATTCTCGAAACCCCATTTGAGTTCCGACATCTGCTCCGGGCCTCCGTATATGTTAAGAAATATGTGGGCAAGATGATTTTTGCGCTGATCCTGAGCGCCATCGGCGGCATCATGGCATTGTTCTCGCCGAAGCTGACGCAGCTCGCCCTGGACAACGCCATTCCCAATAAGGACAGGCAGCAGTTATTTATGCTGGCAGGTCTTTTGATCCTGACTTTTATCATCAGCATCATCTTTACGACGATCCGTTCCAGGATCATGATCGGCGTCAGCCAGAACATTATTTACGACATCCGCAAGGACGTTTTCGAGCACCTGCAGAAGCTCTCGTTCCAGTACTATGACGACAGGCCTCACGGCAAGATCCTGATCCGCGTGGTAAACTACGTAAACTCCGTGTCGGACATGCTGTCCAACGGACTGATCAACGTGGTTCTCGAGAGCATGAACCTGATTTTCATCGTGATCTTCATGCTGATGATGGACGTGAAGCTCTCGCTGGTGGTGCTGGCAGGCGTGCCGATCCTGATGGTGTTCCTGCTCTGGATCAAGCAAAAGCAAAGAAAAGCATGGCAGATGGTTTCGAACAAGAACTCGAACCTGAACGCTTACCTCCAGGAGAACATCGTGGGCGCAAGGATCACGCAGATCTTTGCGAGGGAAGAGGAGAACGCGGAGACATTTGAGGTGCTCTCCAATAACTGCCGGAAGACCTGGATGCATGCCCTGAGATACACAAACCTCGTTTGGCCCGGAATCGACAGCATTTCCGTCTTTGTCCGCGCGGCGATCTTTATCTTTGGACTCGTTGTGTTTGGCGGCTCCGTAAGCCTTGGCGTGATCTTTGCCATCTCGTCTTATGCGTCGAGATTCTGGCAGCCCATCATGAGCCTTGGCAACATTTTTAATAACTTCCTGAATAACATCGCTTACCTGGAGCGTATTTTTGAAACCCTGGATGAGCCCGTAAAGGTTGCAGACCAGGAGGAGGCAACGCAGATGCCTCCCATCAAGGGTCAGGTTACCTTTGAGCACGTGACCTTCAGCTATGAGGAAGGCAAGCCCGTATTAAAGGATCTTTCCTTCCAGGTGGAGCCGGGCGAGAGCGTTGCACTCGTTGGACCGACCGGAGCCGGAAAGAGTACCATCGTGAACCTGATCTCCAGATTCTACAACGTGGACAGCGGGCGGGTACTCATCGACGGACAGGACATTTCAAAGGTGACGCTGAAGTCCCTGAGGTCCCAGATGGGCATCATGCTGCAGGACAGCTTTATTTTCTCCGGCACCATCGAGGACAACATCCGCTATGGAAAGCTGGATGCAACGGAAGAAGAGATCAGGGAGGCAAGCAAGCTTGTCTGTGCGGATGAATTCATCCAGCGCTTCCCGGATGCTTACAAGACCGAGGTGAAGGAGAGGGGATCCCTTCTTTCACAAGGACAGAAGCAGCTGATCTCCTTCGCGAGAACCTTGCTTTCCGATCCTGCGATCCTCGTTTTGGATGAGGCGACCTCCAGCATCGACGTGCAGACGGAGAAGGCTTTGCAGAAGGGCTTGAACGCCATGATGATGCGTCGGACGAGCTTTGTCATCGCGCACCGGCTTTCCACGATCAAAAACTGCGACAAGATCATGTATATCGATCAGGGCGGCATCGTGGAGTGCGGAACCCACATGGAGCTCATGGCCAAGAAGGGTGCGTACTATCACCTTTACACCGCGCAGATGGAAGACATCGCGTGAGCTTAAAGAAGCATTTTACTCTTCATTTTTTATACTTTCATATCTATCTTCCCCCAAGAAGGAGCGCCCGAAAGGGTGCTCTTTCTTAATTTGCGCAGTACCGGGCCCTTTTTCTGCCCGATTTGTTGTTTGCGGTTGACGTGCTTTCACAAAAAGAATTATAATTCTTTATATTCAAGAGAATCTGAGGAAGGTTAGATGGAAAAGCTGAAAAAATTGTTGGAATTCACGCCGGATCAGGCGTTAGAAGCGATTCGCCGCAAGGTCATCGACAATAAGGATGCGTCGCGGATTGCCCTGTTTTCCCTGATTACCTGTGTTTTCTGTTATTTCTATGAGATGATCGAGGGGTATGGCTGCCCGGATGCCGTGGCGGAGGGCGTTTACTATTACGTGGGACAAAAGAATGCCTATTCCCTTGCAAGATGGCTCATTCCTTTTTTGAATAAGGTGCTCGGAAGCAACGTCGTCATTCCGTTTATCATTATCCTGGTTTATTGCGTGCTTATCGCTGTCGCAATCTATCTGCTCTGCCGGGAGTTCCGGATCACGTCGCCCTCCCAGCAAATTTTGCTTGCCGGTCTATCGATTAGTTTTCCGGTGGTGATCCGTCAGTATGCTTATCTCTACATGGCGACCAGCTATGCCTTTTCGTTCCTTGCGTCCGTTCTTGCGGTGCTCTGTTTCCGGAAGAACACCCTTTGGGGTTACGTAAAGGGTACGGTTTGCGTGGTGCTGATGCTTGGCGCGTACCAGTCGAACGTGGCGTCCGTGGCGACGCTGGCGCTGATCTTTCTGGCAAGTGACGTCTGTCAGGGAAAAAAGCCGAAGGAGATTGCCAAATGGTTTGCGGCGACGGTACTCTGCGGCGGACTGGCAAGCGTGATCAACCTCGGGATCGCGAACGTGATGGCGGGTCTGGCTGACGTTCCCGCGGCGGAGAAGGTATCCTCGTTTTCCATCAAGGAGATCGTAAAATTCCTGTATTTCACCATTCCGTGGTCCGCGAGATGGTTCTTTGCGTATTTCAAGTCGGAGGTATTTGCAAGAAATGCCGTTTATCTGGTGCTTTTCCTGGTATTGCTTGCCGAGACGCTCTGCATGGCCTGGGTGCTTTTCCGTGAAAAGAAGTGGATCAGGGCGATTGCGTTAATTCTTTGCGTGGCGGCGGAGCCGTTTCTCATGAACCTTTGCGTGATCCTGTTCCCGCACAACGGCATCATTGATTACATGCGGTATCACTACGTTCTGTTCTTTGTGCAGATTGTTGCCTGGCACGGTTTTCTTCGCGGAAAGCTGGCAGGGAATCTGGTCCGCTGGATCGTCAGTCTGTGCATCCTTTATTTGGTCAGCACCTACGTGATCTCGGCCAATTCCACGGCATTTTTGTATCGCCTGGAATATGAGAGCTGTCATGATCAGGCAGTACAGATGCTCTCCGAAATTCATCATTTGGAGGGATATGACCCGGAAGAGACGAAGATTGTGCTTGGCTCCGCCATTCTCTATCAGGATACGTCAGCGGCATTTGGGCCTTTGCTCCGCTACGCCGTGATGGACGGCGGGCCGATCTTCTGGAATGACTTGCATGGCATGACGACCTGCAGATATTGGTATTTCCTGGATTATCTCGGCGTGAATCCGAAGTGGATCGATTCAACGGAGTATCTCCACGTCATCTCCACGGAAGAATATGCCGAAATGCCTGCATGGCCGAAGGAAGGGTCCGTCAGGATGATCGACGGCTATGCCGTGATCAAGACGTTGGAGTAAGGCTTGAAAATGGGGCTCGTTTATGATAAGCTAGGTAAGTACGAGACAATGATATAGAAAAACGGCCGGAAAGGGCCGCAGGAAACCGGAGGAGAGAAGCATGGAACAATATAAGCAGGAATTCATTGAATTTATGGTGGATTGCGGCGTGCTAAAGTTTGGCGAATTTATTTTGAAGAGTGGCAGAAAATCCCCGTTCTTTATGAATGCGGGCGGATACGTGACGGGCTCCCAGCTCATGAAGCTCGGTGAGTATTACGCCAAGGCCATTCACGACAAGTACGGCGATGATTTTGACCTGCTGTTTGGTCCGGCCTACAAGGGCATTCCCATCAGCGTTGCGACTTCGATCGCATTTAGCAAGCTCTACGGCAAGGAGATCCGTTATTGTTCTGACCGCAAGGAGGAGAAGGATCACGGTGCGGACAAGGGAAGCTTTCTTGGGAGCAAGCCCAAGGACGGCGACCGCGTGGTGATGATCGAGGACGTGACGACCTCCGGAAAATCCATGGAGGAGACCGTGCCGAAGGTAAAGGGAGCCGCAAACGTGGAGATCATTGGACTGATGGTATCCTTAAACCGCATGGAGGTTGGACTCGGCGGAGAGAAGAGCGCACTCGAAGAGATCAAGGAAAAGTACGGATTTGACGCCAATGCCATCGTGGACATGGCAGAGGTGACGGAGTACCTTTACAATAAGCCCTATAAGGGAACGGTCTACGTGGATGACGAGATCAAGAAGGCACTGGACGCATATTATGCGCAGTATGGCTGTAAATAAAATTTTTCAAAAATGGAGGGACGTGGCATGGAAGAAAAAGTGTATAAGACCATGGGCGGCGCCGGCGCCCTGAACGTCGTGCTGGGGGTAGTGTTGCTGGTTGTTGGCATTGCGACGGGAGTTCTTTTGATCATTAGCGGATCAAAACTGATCAACAGAAGATCAAATCTTACTTTCTGATAATTAGAAGGCATAATCAAAGGCATTTTCCCTTTGGGAGGGAAATGCCTTTGTCCGTGTTAGGGAAAAGGGAGAAGCATGCAGCGAAAAAGTGGAAAAAAGAAGCCCGTGGCAGGCAGGGGCTATAAATTTACAAATAAGACGCATCCCGTAAAAGGAATCTGTTCGACCATTTTGGGCGCGATCAGCCTGCTGGGAATCTGTGCCGTGATCTATCAGTCTTTTTTGGCGGGTGGCGCGACAAAGCCCGGATACGGGCTGACGGGGCTTTTGGCGGTGATCTTTTCCCTGACGGGCATCATCCTTGGAATGCTGTCCTTCCGTGACAGGGACAGCTTTGCGTTGCTTGGCTGGGTTGGAACCATTTTGAATTTCGTAGTGCTGATCGGCATTGGATTCCTGTTTTCGCTGGGAGTCTAAATCATAATCGAAGTGAGGATTTTGAATGGAATTGGAATATGAATTGGAATTTCTGGAGGAGAGGCTGAAACTGGCAGACACGCGCATCCGCGGGATCGCAGAGGAGGGACTGGGCTATGCGCTCACAAAGGCGAAAGCCGAAGACGCGGCGACGGTGCGGGGACTTGATGAATACTACCACCGCATGGCGGAATTCCTTCTGCTGGTGAATGAGAACAGAGGATTTGTGGCGAAGGGGGGCCTGAAGAAGGCCAGCCTGGAGGAGCTTGGGAAGAGAAATCACGCCCTTTATGAGGACGTGCTCCATGAAAACTATGACAAGAGCTTTGGCAATCCGGATTACGCGGCAGCGCGCCTTGGCGAGGGATACGGCAAGCTTCTTAGTTTTTTGCACGTGGAACTGTTCTCAACAATCGAGTGTGCCTACGTTGGAATGCTGGAGGATCTGGTAATCCGGGAGGAGCTGTTTGTTGAGACGTATGGAGTCTTTGAAGCGAGTCTGCGAGAAGAGGGAGTGCTTCCTTCCGTAGAGAGCATCCGCCAGATCTTGTACTGGTTTGTCAGCGATTATTCGGATCGCGGAAAGGATCTTTATATTGCGCAGATGGTAACGCCTGGTGTTTCAGCCGCCGTTCGCGTACTTGAGGAGGCGGATCCTTCCGACCTTCGCTGTCTGTATGCCTACGGGCAGTACGTCAGCGAAAACGAGTTGGAGATCGCGAAATTCCTTGCCAAGCAGCCCAAGGAGACCATTGACGTCATGGCGGACACCTACACGGAAGGATATCGCATCGGTTTTGAGGTTGCGGGAAAGAACCTTTCGAAGAAAAAGACGGCAGAGATCCTTTGGCCAATCGGATTCGAGCGGATGATGAAGAAGGCCGTGGAAAACCTGAAAAAAATGGGGTTGGACGTCGTTGGGCGCGATGCGCTGCACGGATATTGGTATGGCGGTATGGCGGGTTACGGTACCAGCCCGAACCGGCAATATGAATTTGATCATCGGGAGGACCAGGCGCTGTTTGCTGATAAGGCGCTGATCCAAAGGAGCCTGGAGGTGCTAAAGACTGCTTTTGAGGAGCACAAGGCGGATGCTCTTGGCTATGCGGGTCCTGCCGTTGTTGAAACGTTTGGAGAGAAGGATTTTGAGCCGCAATTTAAGGCGACTGCCGCCAAGATGACGGAAGAACAGAACGAACTCTGGGTGGATTACAAGATGCGCGCGCGCCAGATCCAGACGGAATACGTCATCGAGGAGGAGCGCAGCTTTACCATCATTGCGTTCCCGCTTCCCGAGATCCGCCAGGCCCTGCCAGACCCTTTTGAGGAGACGTATGGGAAGTTTTTTGAAGAGATCATCAGGATCAACACGCTGGACTACAAGACTTATCAAAACATTCAGGCAACCATGATCGCCGCCCTCGATCAGGCAGATTACTGTGAGGTCAAGGGCATGAACGGGAACCGGACGGACCTTCGGATTAATCTGTATAAGCTTGGAAACCCCGAAAAGGAGACCATTTTTGAAAACTGCGTGGCGGACGTTAACATTCCCGTGGGTGAAGTGTTTACCTCACCCGTGCTGGAAGGGACGAACGGCCTGCTCCACGTAAGCCGCGTTTTCCTGAACGGGCTGGAGTATAAGGATCTGTCCATCCGCTTTGAGAACGGCATGATTGCGGAGTATGACTGCCGGAATTACGAATTGGAGGAGGAGAACCGCGATTTTGTCCGCGACAACGTGCTGTTTAAGCACAAGACCCTGCCCATCGGCGAATTTGCCATCGGCACCAACACCACGGCCTACGTGGTGGCGAGGAAATACGGCGTGCAGTCAAAGATGCCCATTCTTATCGCAGAGAAGACGGGTCCTCACTTTGCGGTGGGAGACACCTGCTATTCCCATTCCGAGGAGGTAAAGGTTTACAATCCGGACGGTAAGGAAATCGTGGCGAGGGACAACGAGGTATCCCTGCTCCGCAAGACGGATCCCTCCAAGGCATATTTCAACTGCCATACGGACGTGACCATTCCGTATGACGAGCTTGGGGAGCTGACGGCGGTAAAGAAAAATGGCGAACGGATCCCGATCATTTTGGAGGGAAGGTTCGTCCTGCCGGGGACGGAGGAGCTCAACAAGGCGCTTCAGTCCTAAAAATTCTTAAGAGAATCTTAATTAAAATTGTTGAAAATGACCTTGCATAGTGTTCACATTTCTAGTAAACTATTGACTAGATATTGTGGACAGCCATGTTTTGAAGTGGCTTATTTAGTAATACGGGAGGAAGTTCAGAAATGGCAGTTTCTAGAAGTAAAAAGACGGCAGCAAACGTGGCCGTGAAGAAAGAAACCGTGAAAAAGGATACTGCAAAAAAGGAAGCCGCTAAAAAGGCGGTTCCGGCAAAGGTTGGCATTGTCATGGGCAGTGATTCCGACATGCCCATTATGGCAAAGGCGGCAGACATTCTTGAAGAATTGGGCGTGCCCTATGAGATGACCATCATCAGTGCTCACAGGGAGCCGGACGTATTCTTTGAGTATGCAAAGAGCGCAGAGAAGAAGGGCTTCAAGGTTATTATTGCAGGCGCAGGCATGGCGGCACATCTTCCCGGCATGTGCGCAGCGATCTTCCCGATGCCCGTCATCGGCATCCCGATGCACACGACGTCCCTCGGCGGCAGGGATTCCCTGTACTCCATCGTTCAGATGCCCTCCGGCATTCCGGTTGCGACCGTTGCCATCAACGGCGGCGCCAACGCAGGACTGCTTGCAGCCAAGATTCTTGCAACCTCAGACGCTGCCCTCCTGAAGAAGCTTAAGGCTTACTCCGAGAAGCTGAAAGATCAGGTCGTAGCCAAGGACGCAAAACTGCAGGAAGTCGGTTACAAGAAATACATGGAGAAGTAATTGCGCTGATTGTACCGTGCCGCGTTTCAATGAATTCTCGGGGTGCTTTTGCCAGAATCAAGAAGACGGAAATCCGACAGTAAAAAAGGTTAAAACATAGGTAAGCATATAGAAATGGCTGCGAGAGCGGCAGAAATGAGAGGAAGAAAATGGATTACAAGAAAGCAGGCGTGGACATTGAAGCCGGTTACAAGTCGGTGGAGCTGATGAAGAAGCACGTGAAGGAGACCTTACGTCCCGAGGTAATGGGAGGACTTGGCGGATTCTCAGGTGCCTTCTCCATGGCGAATTTTAAGGGGATGGAGAATCCCGTACTCCTGTCCGGTACGGACGGCGTGGGAACCAAGATCAAACTTGCGTTTCTGATGGACAAACACGATACCGTTGGCATTGACTGCGTGGCAATGTGCGTGAACGACGTTGCGTGTGCCGGCGGCGAGCCCCTGTTTTTCTTAGATTACATCGCATGCGGCAAGAACTATCCTGAGAAGATCGCTGAGATCGTAAAGGGTGTTGCGGAAGGCTGTAAGCAGGCCGGATGCGCGCTGATCGGCGGCGAGACCGCGGAACATCCCGGACTGATGCCCGAGGATGAGTATGACCTTGCGGGATTTACCGTAGGCGTTGCTGACGCAAAGGACATTATCGACGGAAGCAAGATCAAGGCCGGCGACGCGCTGGTTGGCATTGCTTCCTCCGGCGTTCATTCCAATGGCTTCTCCCTTGTGAGAAAGGTCTTTGAGATGACGAAGGAAAGCCTTGACACTTACTATGACGAGCTAGGAAAGACTTTGGGCGAGGCGCTGATCATGCCCACCAGAATCTACGTAAAGGCACTGAAGTCCGTGAAGGATGCAGGCATTGTCATCAAAGGATGCAGCCACATTACCGGCGGCGGTTTCTACGAGAATATCCCGAGAATGCTTCCCGACGGCATCCGCGCCGAGGTGAAGAAGGACAGCTACGAGGTTCCCGCAATCTTTAAGCTCCTCCAGAAGACTGGCGACATTGCTGAGGAAATGATGTACAACACCTACAACATGGGTCTTGGCATGGTGCTTGCAGTGGATGCGGCTGATGCGGACAAGACCATTGCTGCACTCAAGGCAGCAGGCGAGGAAGCTTATCTTGTTGGTACCTGCGTGGCAGGAGAAAAGGGCGTGACCATATGCTAAAGATTGTTGTGTGCGTATCCGGCGGAGGAACAAACCTGCAGGCCATCATGGATGCCATTGACGGTGGAAAAATCACAAATACGCAGATCCTGGCCGTGATCAGCAACAATCCTGGCGTGAAAGCCTTGGAAAGAGCTGAAAAGTATGGCGTTCCCGGAATTTGCATGTCACCGAAGTCTTATCCTGACAGGGCGGCATTTAACGAAGCCTTTACCCGGAAGATGGCAGAGCTTGCACCGGATCTCGTGGTGCTTGCAGGCTTCCTTGTGAAGATCCCTGAGCAGATGGTGGCGAAATTCTCCGGAAGGATTGTCAACATTCATCCGGCACTGATCCCTTCTTTTTGCGGCGTTGGCTACTATGGCCTGAAGGTGCATGAAAAGGCGCTGGAAAGAGGCGTTAAGGTGACGGGTGCCACGGTACACTTTGTGAACGAGGGCATGGATGAAGGACCCATCATTGCGCAAAAGCCCGTGATGGTGGAAGACGGTGATACGCCGGAGATCCTGCAGAGAAGAGTCATGGAGCAGGCGGAATGGATCATTCTTCCCCAGGCGATTGACGACATTGCAAACGACAGGCTCGAGATCGTGGACGGACACGTGCGCAGAAAGGCTTAGAGGATAAGAGGACGCGTAGCTTCGAGAAAGGCCTGGAAGCTTACGGATGGAAAAAGTAAATTAGAGCGAGGTGGGACGATGAAAGTATTGATCGTGGGTGGCGGCGGCCGTGAACATGCGATCGCAGTCAGCATGAAGAAGAGCAAGAGAGTTGAAAAGCTCTACTGCGTGCCCGGAAATGCCGGGATCGCGCAGATTGCAGAGTGTGAACCCTCCATCGGCGTGATGGAATTTGACAAGATCGTACAATATGCGAAGGAGAAAGCCGTAGATCTGGTATTTGTGGCACCGGATGATCCGCTGGTTGGCGGTCTGGTGGACGTGCTTGAGGCAAACGGACTTCGTGCGTTTGGTCCGAATAAGGCAGCGGCGATCCTTGAGGGAAGCAAGGCCTTCTCAAAGGATCTGATGAAGAAGTACCACATTCCCACGGCTGCTTATGAGAACTTTGATGATCCTGAGAAGGCCCTGAAATATCTTGAGACGGCTGACATGCCCATTGTTCTCAAGGCTGACGGCCTGGCACTGGGCAAGGGCGTTCTGATCTGCAATACCTTGGAGGAGGCGAAGGCCGGCGTCAAGGAGATCATGATGGACAAGCATTTCGGCAGTGCAGGAAACAAGATGGTCATTGAGGAATTCATGACGGGACGCGAGGTGTCGGTGTTATCCTTCGTGGACGGCAAGACGATCCGCATCATGAGCTCCGCCCAGGATCACAAGAGGGCGAAGGACGGCGATCAGGGTTTGAATACCGGAGGCATGGGCAATTTCTCCCCGACCCCGTTCTACACCAAAGAGGTTGACGAGTTCTGCAGGAAATACATTTATCAGGCGACCGTGGATGCCATGGCAGCAGAGGGAAGGCCTTTCAAGGGCGTTATTTTCTTCGGACTGATGTTGACTCCCAAGGGACCGAGGGTTCTGGAGTTCAATGCGAGATTCGGAGATCCTGAGGCGCAGGTAGTTCTTTGCAGAATGAAGAATGACCTTCTGGACGTGGTGGATGCCTGCATCGACGGAACGCTGGATCAGGTGGAACTGGAATTTGAGGACAAGGCTGCGGTTTGCGTGGTACTTGCTTCCGACGGATATCCGGTTTCCTACAAGAAGGGCTTTGAGATCAAGGGCCTCGAGAACTTTGAAGGTAAGGAAGATTATTATTGCTTCCATGCCGGCAGCAAGTTTGACGAGCAGGGAAGGATCGTGACCAACGGCGGCAGAGTACTTGGCGTGACAGCCAAGGGCGCAACGCTGAAGGAAGCCAGGGCAAAGGCATATGAAGCCACGAAATGGGTGGATTTCGAAAATAAGTACATGAGAACGGACATCGGCAAGGCAATCGACGAAGCATAAGAGAATGAATTGCGGATGACAAACATATGACCCAGATGAAAAATGCGGAAAAACGATAAGAGGAAGGAAGGCTGAAAAAGATGGCGGGGAAAGCACAGGGGATGAAAATTTGGCGAAAGTTGATCGTAATGATCGCATTTGCATTCGCGCTTGTGATCTTTGCGGACGGTCTTAAGACCGTAAGTAAGGCAGAATCCGGCACGACCAACAATGCCGTAAACATGCGTAAGACTCCCAGTAAGAACGGGGATTTGGTTAAGAAGCTTGAAAAAGGAACGACGGTTGAACTGGGAAATCTGGTTGACGGCAAGGACGGAGACGGAAAGAAGTGGTATGAGGTTACGGTAGGCGGTTCCAGCGGCTACATTCGTTCCGATCTGATCTCTAAGGGCAGCACCACGACTGTTTCTGATGGCAGCGAAGTGCAGACTGGAGCGGAAGAGGACGTAACTCCGGTCAGTGCCACCGTGGCAGGCAGCAATACCGTAAGGGTTCGCACCAGTGCGTCCACGACAACGAGCAACAACATTCTGTGCACGATCAACAAGGGAACGGAAGTTACCGTGATCGCGAAGACCATTGGTTCAGACAAGAAGACTTGGTACAAGGTGAAGCTGACGGTGGAGGGCAGGGATGCAACCGGTTACATCCGCAGTGATTACCTGGTAATCTCCGGTGAGGTTAAGCCTTATGAGGTTGAGCCCATAACGACGGATCCCGTGGAAAACGATACTCCCGCTGAGCAAGACGCGAAGCCTGAAACCAAGCCCGTCGTGACGGAAAAGCGTTATGAGACGAAGCTTGTGAATGACGTATGGTGGCTTCAGGACATCGAGCAGGGACAGCAGTACAAGATTGAAGACATTTTCAGCGCGGCTGATAAGCTCCAGGAACAGTATGAGAAAGCAAATAAAAAGGCAAAGTCCAGCAAGGGTTGGATGATTTTCTTCCTGCTGGTTGCACTTGCAGCCTGCGGTGCTGTTGGATACTTGATTTTCAGACTGAGGGAAGTAAAGGAGGAGGCATTTATCGCATCCATCGAGAATACCACTCCGAGAAGAACGGCAGAAAGACCTAGAGTTGATGCAAGAACGCAGAGCGTATCCCGTGACAGGCCGGCCATCAGCAGAGACGGACTTGAGCCTCGCCGCAAGGAAGAGGGCCAGCGTCCTGCAAACGGCCAGAGATCGACTGGAAACCGTCCTCAAGGCCAGAAGCCCGCTCAGCAGGCTGCACAGGGCCAGAGACCTGCGCAGGCTGCACAGGGACAGAGACCTGCGCAGCCCGGACAGGGACAGAGACCTGCGCAGCCCGGACAGGGACAGAGACCCGCGCAGCCCGGACAGGGACAGAGACCCGCGCAGCCCGGACAGGGACAAAGACCCGCGCAGCCCGGACAGGGACAGAGACCCGCGCAGCCCAGACAGGGACAGAGACCCGCGCAGCCCGGACAGGGACAGAGACCCGCGCAGCCCGGACAGGGACAGAGACCTGCAGGCGAACAGCCCGCACAGAGACCTGCAGCGCCTCAGCAGGCACCTGCAAACAACCGTCCCAAGAACTTTGTGCAGGACAACGATGACATGGAGTTCGAATTCCTGAATTGGGACAGCGACGAGTGATGAAAACTGAACGACTTGTAAAATAGTTATGAACTTTCAAAGGGGCAGGTTGACACTGCCCTTTTGTTATTATACACTATATATAACAGATGCCATGAAAGGAGGAAGCCCTCATGTTTATAGAGATTGATTTTAACAGCGACGAGGCCCTGTATCTGCAACTGCGGAACCAGATCATCCTTGGCATCGCCACGGATCAGTTCCACGAGGGAGAATCCTTGCCAAGCGTTCGCAATCTTGCGGATATTATTGGAATTAACATGCATACTGTGAATAAGGCATACACGCTTTTGAAACAGGAAGGTTACGTTAAGGTAGACAGACGCAAGGGAGCGGTGATCGCCGTGGATGCGGATCAGGCGTTGATCATGGAGGAGATCCGCAGGGAATTACAGGTGATCCTGGCGAAGAGCTGTTGCAAGAACGTTTCCAGGGAAGAGATACACAACTTAGTTGACGAGATTTATGATGGGATGGAGAGATAAGGAATGCAGTCACAGTCATTTACTGAAAAGGCAAGGGCAGCCCTGGCCCAGGCGGCGAAATGCGCAGGGAGTTTGAATCAGGGTTACGTCGGAACGGAGCATATCCTGGCAGGTCTTTTGAAGGAAGGCACGGGCGTGGCGGCCAAGGTGCTTACGGAAAACGGCGTGGAGCTAGACAAGCTTTTGGACATGATCCGCGAACTGATCGCTTTCGAGAATGGTACGTCGGTGAGAGACCGCGAGGGATATTCCCCGAGAGCGCAGAGAATTTTGGAAGAGGCCCAGACACAGGCCAAGAGGTTTGGGCAGAAGGAAGCAGGAACGGAGCATTTGCTCTTGGCGATCATTAAGGAGGGCGAGAACGTTGCCGTCCGGCTGATGAACGCCATGAACGTCAATCTCCAAAAGGTGTACGTTGAAACGTTGCAGGCCATTGGGCAGGACGGGAACCTTTACAAGGAGGATCTTGGAAGGAAGAATCAGGGAAAGGGGAAAACCTCGACCTTAGAGCAATACAGCCGTGATCTGACGGCGTTGGCACGGGAGGGAAAGCTGGATCCCGTGATCGGCAGGGAAGAGGAAATCCGCAGGGTGATCCAGATCCTGAGTCGCCGCACAAAGAACAATCCCTGTCTGATCGGTGAACCCGGCGTCGGAAAAACTTCCGTGGTGGAAGGTCTGGCGCTACGCATCGTATCCGGAGACGTGCCCTTTACGGTGCAGAACAAAAGGGTACTAACGCTGGATCTTTCCGGCATGGTGGCAGGAAGTAAGTATCGCGGAGAATTTGAAGAGAGAATCAAGAAGGTGATCAAGGAAGTCATTGACGACGGCAACGTGGTACTCTTCTTGGATGAGATTCACACGTTGATTGGTGCAGGCGGGGCGGAGGGTGCCATCGACGCATCCAATATTCTGAAGCCTTCCCTGGCAAGAGGAGAGCTTCAGCTCATCGGTGCCACGACAATCGCCGAGTACCGGAAATACGTGGAGAAGGACGCAGCCTTGGAGCGAAGGTTCCAGCCCGTTAACGTGGAGGAGCCTACGCAGGAGGAAGCCATTGCGATTCTAGAGGGCGTCAAAGGCAGGTATGAGGAGCATCACCGCGTGACGATCACGCGTGAAGCCGTGGAAGCGGCCGTGAGACTGTCAGAGCGGTACATTAATGACCGCAATCTGCCGGATAAGGCTATCGACCTCATTGACGAAGCTGCAGCAAGCGCAAGACTGCAGGTTATGGAGATCCCCCAGAAGGAAAAGGATCTCATGGCGGAGATCAAGAAGAAGGATCAGCAGATCGAGCGCTCCATCCGCATGGAGGTATTCTCACAGGCAGCTGAGCTGAAGCAACAGCAGGCGCAGCTCTTGAAGAAATATGATAAGATGGTGGCGCAGCGGGAAGCACAAGAGAGGGAAAAACGCTACGCAGTCGGCGAGGAAGACATCGCCAGGGTGGTTGCCGTTTGGACGAAGATTCCGGTGACGAAGCTTGCGGAGAAGGAGAGCGAAAAGCTCTTAAAGCTTGAGAGCATTCTTCATAAGCGCGTCATTGGGCAGGAGGAGGCCGTAAAGGCCGTGGCAAAGGCCATGAGGCGAGGAAGGGTTGGATTAAAGGATCCCAACCGTCCAATTGGTTCCTTCTTCTTCCTGGGACCGACAGGCGTCGGAAAGACGGAGCTTTCCAAGGCACTTGCCGAGGCCATGTTTGGTTCGGAGGATGCCATGATCCGCGTTGACATGTCAGAGTACATGGAGGGACATTCGGTATCCAAGATGATCGGTTCGCCGCCTGGTTACGTGGGATTTGAGGAGGGCGGACAGCTTTCCGAAAAGGTGCGCAGAAATCCTTATTCCGTCGTGCTTTTCGACGAGATCGAGAAGGCGCATCCGGACGTGTTTAACATCCTGCTGCAGGTGCTCGATGACGGTCACGTAACGGATTCCAAGGGACGGAAGGTTAGCTTCAAGAATACGATTCTGATCATGACTTCCAATGCAGGCGCACAGAGGATCGTGGATCCCAAGAATCTGGGCTTTGCGGCGGAAAAGAATGAACAGAAGGACTACGAGCGGATGAAGTCGGCGGTGATGGAGGAAGTGAAGAAGAACTTCAAACCGGAATTCATTAACCGGATTGACGAGATCATCGTTTTCCATCAGCTGAATCAGGAGAACATGAAGGAGATTGTAAACCTTCTCGCAAAGAACCTGACAAAGCGGTGTGAGACGCAAATGGAGATTCATCTGACGCTGACGGCGGCACTAAAACAGCATCTCGTAGACAAATATTCTGATGCGAAGATGGGCGCGAGACCCTTAAAGAGAGCGATACAGTCCGTCGTTGAGGATGCGCTGGCGGAGGAGATCCTGGCCAAGCGAGTGCAGCCCGGGGACACCGTAAGCGCCGGATTTAAGGGAGACAAGATCACTTTTCACGTTAAAAAATAATTTTGGAATAGAATGAAATACCACAAGAAAAAGCCAAGAAAGGACATTTAGGAGGAAAAAGAAATGGCAGCAGTAAAGGAATTGATCCGCAGTGAGGCAAACGGGAGCATCAGCTTTGGAAATCATGAGCTGAGCGCGAAGTCAAAACTAGAGGATTTTAAGCACGGCGGAGACCTTTTCAAGGTTAAGACTTTTAATGAAATCACGAAGCTGGAGAAGAACGGCGCGTTCTTGTATGAGTCCGTTCCCGGCACCAGCGTGACTTCTTTCCTTGAAAAGGAGGATCAGGTAGAATTTACCGTTGAGGGTGACAAGGATGCGCAGATCACCATCGGGCTGACGGAGGATGCTGATTATGAAGTGTTCGTGGACGGCGAGAGCATTGGCATCATGAACTCAGGCCTCGGCGGAAAGCTGTCCCTCAGCGTTGAACTCGCTGCCGCTGATCAGGTAAACGTAAAGATCGTTAGACAGTAAGGTTAGAGACTGATAAAGCCTGCTTCGCAGGAAGGTCAGAGCGTATAACGACTGACAGGACCTGTTTGGCAGAAAGGACAAGCGAGGGGTTGGAATGGCGAAAGGAAAGATGACCAGCGTCTTCTTCTGCCAAAGCTGCGGATATGAATCCGCAAAATGGATGGGACAATGTCCAGGCTGTAAGGCGTGGAACACCATGGTGGAAGAAGTCGTGGACAGGTCAAAGCTTCAAACGGGCGGAGGACAGAATCGCCGTCAGGCTACGGAGTCTGAGACGTGCATTCTTTCCGAAGTGACCATACGGGAACAGGATAAGGTGAGCACGGGCATTGCCGAATTGGATCGCGTTCTTGGCGGAGGAATCGTACAAGGGTCGCTGACCTTGGTCGGAGGTGATCCCGGCATCGGAAAGTCCACTCTGCTTTTGCAGACCTGTCAAAAGGTTGCGCAGGCAGGGCATAAGGTGCTATATGTTTCGGGAGAGGAATCGAGGGTCCAGATCAAGATGCGCGCGGACAGGCTGGGAAGCTTTTCACCCAATGTTTTGTTGTTGTGCGAGACCTCGCTGGATGCCATCTCGGAGACAATCCGCAGGCAAAAACCGGAGATTGTGGTAATCGATTCCATTCAAACCATGTACAGCGAGAGCATCTCCTCCGCACCGGGAAGCGTTTCTCAGGTTAGGGAGGCGACGGCGGCGCTGTTGCAGCTGGCGAAAGGTCTTTTGGTGTCCGTGTTTATCGTTGGACACGTGACCAAGGAAGGAACGGTGGCCGGTCCCAGGGTTTTGGAACACATGGTGGACACCGTGCTGTACTTTGAGGGTGACAGGCATGCTTCCTACAGGATCCTGCGCGGCGTGAAGAACCGATTTGGTTCTACTAATGAAATTGGCGTTTTTGAAATGCGGGAAAATGGACTGGAGGAGGTAAAGAATCCTTCAGAATACATGCTTTCCGGACGGCCTGAAAATGCGAGCGGATCCATTGTGGCCTGCTCCATGGAGGGCACAAGGCCGTTGCTCATTGAGATTCAGGGACTGGTGTGTCACAGCAGCTTTGGAATCCCGCGCCGGCAGACGACCGGTACGGACCTGGGCAGGGTAAATTTGCTCATGGCCGTATTGGAAAAGCGTTCCGGCATACAACTTTCCGGTTGCGATGCGTACGTTAACGTGACGGGAGGGCTCAAGGTTGTGGAGCCGGCCATTGATCTGGCAATTGTGCTGGCAATTGTCTCAAGCTTTCGCAACAAGGCATTGCCGGCGAAATTGATTGCTTTCGGCGAGGTGGGTTTGTCCGGCGAGGTCAGAGCCGTCAGCCAGGCGGCGCAAAGAGTTGCGGAAGCCCAAAAACTTGGATTCGAATTCTGTCTTATGCCGAAGGGAAATTTGAGCGACTGCAGGGCGGAAAATGCTTCGAATATGAAGGTGATCGGGGTTTCGACCGTTGCAGATGCCTTAGAGTATATCGGCAATTGTTAATTTATGGGTGAGGAGGTGGCAGGCATGACGTATGAAGACATTGTTTACATGGTGCGGGCTACGTTTGAAAACGCAGATGCCAGAAAGGTATTGGAGCACGTTGCAATTCAGGTGAACGTAACCGGAGAGGGCGCCGGGATTTTTTACGTGGAAATAGCCGAGAGGCAGATTTGCGTTGAACCATATGATTATTATGACAGGGATTGCCTGCTGGAAATACCAAGTTACGTAGTGAAGGAATTGTGTGAAAGGAAGTATACAATTAAGAGTGCCATAGAGAACGGATTAGTGAAATTTTACGGCGATGAACGCAAGATGAATCTGTGTTTAAGCAAGGTAAAAGTCCGCTGAACGATCAAAATGGCGAAAAACGTAAAAAAATCTTAAAAAAATGCCCATTTTTCGTAATTTTTTTGAATATTTGTATTGCGAAATCATTACAAATTTGGTATGCTAGTACCTAAGAAAGGGCATAAGCCTTTTTGAACAAAGGTTGCTGGGCACGGAAAGTGCTCGAAATAGCAAAAGAAGGAAGGAGATCCATTATGAACAAGACAGAACTTGTAGCAGCAGTAGCAGCAAAGGCTGAAATCACCAAGAAGGATGCAGCCGCAGCAGTAGACGCAGTATTCGAAGTTATCGGCGATGAGCTCCAGAAGAAGGAGAAGGTTCAGCTGATCGGCTTTGGTACTTTCCAGACCAGTGAGAGAAAGGCTCGTACCGGACGCAATCCTCAGACTGGCGCTGCAGTTAAGATCGCAGCAGCTACGCTTCCCGCTTTCAAGGCTGGCAAGGCTCTGAAGGAGAAGGTTAACACCAAGCCCAAGAAGGCCGCTGCTAAGAAGAAGAAATAAGTTCAGCGATCGATTGGTAGTAATGTGATAATTCAGACTTCACTGCGACGGGCGACGTACCTTGGTACGCCGCCCTCGTTGTATATAGCGAGGAAAGGAAACAAGCGACCGCGAAGCGGGCATTTGTTTCCTACCGAGCGTGTACGAAATAAAATCGTAAGTCGCGAAGCGACGACAGATGCCGCAGGCAGCTGGATTTTATGAGTAAGAGGAAAGGAAACAAGCGACCGCGAAGCGGGCATTTGTTTCCTACCGAGCGTATACGAAATAAAATCATAAGTCGCGAAGCGACGACAGATGCCGCAGGCAACAATTTTTAAAATTTTTCTTGCAAATTGTGAAATACTGTGATACAATTTCATTCGTCGGTGCGAATCGATACCATATAGGGGAATAGTACAGCGGTAGTGCGGCGGTCTCCAAAACCGTTAACGGGGGTTCGATCCCCTCTTCCCCTGCTTTAGAGCTTGAAAGGCAACTGCTGCTTTTCAAGCTTTTTTGTTGGCATGAGAAGTATGGTGGCAATGATCTTATGATTCCATGGTTGAAACGGCATGATCTCCTGTTCGCGAGAATGTGATTCCATATTTGATTTGTAAGGGTTTGAGGGGCATATTTCTTTGATGGCGTAAGATGACTTGGGTAAAACAAGATAATAGTGCAGTAATTACCCACTGTCGCAGGTTTGGCGGGTAATTTAAGGATTGATGGCATCATGTGCCCAAAGTTGATGACGGGAGTAGAAGCCTTAGGCAATAAATCTATGCTGATTAGCGCGGAACGGTTACAAGAAGAGCAATTGAAGGAAGATTCTTAATAAGAGAAGAAGGAACCGTCGAGGGACGAGTAGAAGGAAACATTAAAGGAAGAGAAGAAGGAAACGTCGAGGGAAAAGTAGAAGGAAATGTCGAAGGAAGAGTTGAGGGAAGAACTGAAGGAAGAGTCGAAGGAAGAGCTTCTCAAGCAGGCGCTGGAGACGCTGAGGGCTTTTGTGGCGGATCTGGGCGTCAAGGCCGGGAAGAATCCGGAGTACGTAGAGGATCTCTGGAATAGAATTCAGAAGTCTAACGGGGTGTTGCGTGAGCTTGCTTATTATCATGATTATGGCAACTTCTACGGGAAATACAAGGTGGCAGGTTATGGCCTGATGGACGTATTGGTTTGGCAGGTGGATCATTTCAAGGCGTACATGGACCGGCATGAGGAGATGAACCGTTATCGCACGGAAAGGCTATTTTTGGAGTCCTTGGACATACTGCTAAAGATGGAGGAGGATCCGGCTCCCTACGTGGAGAAGATGAAGGGAGAGACGGGGACGGATTACGCCGACAAATTCTAAAGAGAATGAAAATCTTAAGAAAATCGAAATTTTTACTGTACTTTTGGGGAAAGTATGATAATATAAAAATACATATGTGTCATTTTTGTGCGCAAAATTCCGAAAAAATGACATTCCTGGCTTAAACAGGGGGGCGAAAATGGGACAAAACGTGACGAGTCGAGAGACGATCTTACAAGAATATCATGACTGCGTCGAGCCGTTGATGACCTATTTGCCGTGGATGGAGCAGCATTCGGCAGAGGCACTTTCGGTTTTGTACAAGGAGCAGGGAATATCAGAACATTCCCTAAGTTTTCCCGTATACGAAGGTACCCTCATGCAATTCATCAGGGAAGCCGGGAAGAGCAGTCTCATGGATCGTAACTATCGATACGTGTATTCCAGAAATCGCCTGGGCAGTCACGAGGATGAAAGGTTGCTGATCGAGGAAGCAACTTGGAGAAACTGGGATCATTTGAAGGGGATTTTGTCCTGGTACGTCCTGGGGGGAAGAACCAAGGCAGTTCTTTGGACGGAGGGTGCGAGGGCTAACATTTACAGCCTTGTACTCAGAAAAATGCAGGCAATTGCATTGGCGCTTATGGAGTCACAGACGCTGCCGGAGAAAACGCCGGTATCGTATGAGAATGACAAAAGGGATTAGAAGGAAAGGTTTGGGGGAAAAGATGGGAGAGAAATCAATACAAAAGAGAAAGTACATCCTGGAAACGGCACGTAAAGTCTTTGTGGAAAAAGGCTTTAAGAAGGTTACCATGAAGGACATCGTGGAAGCCTGTGACATCAGCCGCGGTGGTTTGTACCTATATTTTGAGAGCACGAGCCAGATCTTTCAAGAGGTTATGAAGCTTGAGACGCAGGAGGCAGATGACCTGTTTTCGGACAGCATCAAGGAAGATGCCACTGCGGCTGACATTTTGCTCTTGTTCCTGAGGGAGCAGAAGAAGGAGCTTCTTCGGAAAAATGATACGCTCACCCAAGCTATTTATGAATTTTATTTTGAGAATCAGCAGCTCCCGAAGAAGGAGAATCGCTTAAAGAAGCAGTTTGACTCCGCCGTGAAGATCATCGAAAGATTGATCGAGGCCGGCGTGGAAAGCGGCGAATTTTATTGTGAGGATTGCCCGGGGTGCGCCAGAAACATTATGTTTGTGCTCGAAGGCTTAAAAATCTGTGCACAGACCATCGGCGTGACGCCGGAGATGGTGGACAGGGAGATTCTGTACCTGTTCAAAAACTTAAGCGTGGAGGAGTAGAAATCCGAACGCGCCCGAAGCTAGTTTATAATAAAACCATAATAGATAAAATAAAAGTGGTAGCAAAGGAAAGGCAAAGTAACAATGGGAAACGTAAGAAGGATCTATGTGGAAAAGAAGGCGCCTTATGCGGTCAAGGCGAAGGAGTTGCATGACGAGTTAAAGAATTATCTCGGCATTGACGCAAAGGCAGTGAGGGAATTTATCCGTTATGACGTGGAGAATATTTCCGACGAGGTTTTTGAGAGGGCTTGTAAGACGGTATTCTCCGAGCCTCCCGTAGATGATCTGTATTTTGAGACGATCGACGTGCCTGCAGACGCAAAGGTATTTTCCGTGGAGTTTCTTCCCGGACAGTTCGACCAGAGAGCAGATTCTGCAGTACAGTGCGTACAGTTCCTGAACGAAAATGAAAATCCCGTTATTCGCACGGCCGTGACTTACATGGTACAGGGCGACGTGACGGAAGAAGAATTCGCCAAGATTAAGGCATATTGCATTAACCCCGTGGACTCCAGGGAGACTGGCATGGAGAAGCCCGCAACCCTGATCACGAAGTTTGACGATCCTGCAGACGTATCCATCTTTGACGGATTTTCAGACATGCCGGAGAAGGAATTAAGGGACCTTTATGATTCTCTTGGTCTGGCAATGACCTTTAAGGATTTCCTGCATATCCAGAATTACTTTAAGAATGATGAAAAGAGAGACCCGTCCATGACGGAGATCCGCGTTCTCGATACCTATTGGTCTGACCATTGCCGTCACACCACGTTCTCTACGGAACTGACGGACGTGGAGTTTGGCGAGGGCTATTACAGAACGCCTCTTGAGACCACCTACCAGAGCTATCTCGACACCAAGGAAGAGATCTTTGCCGGCAGAAAGGACAAGTTCGTCTGCCTGATGGATCTGGCTCTCATGGCTATGAGAAAGCTGAAGAAGGACGGCAAGCTCGCTGACATGGAAGAGTCTGACGAGATTAATGCATGCTCCGTAGTGGTTCCCGTGGAAATGGATTATGGTGATCACAAGGAGACTGAGGAGTGGCTTGTGTTCTTCAAGAATGAGACGCATAACCACCCGACCGAAATCGAGCCTTTCGGCGGCGCGGCAACCTGTCTTGGAGGTGCCATCCGTGATCCCCTGTCTGGTCGCGGATACGTATATCAGGCAATGCGCGTGACCGGCGCGGCAGATCCCACCGTTCCCGTTTCTGAAACGTTAAAGGGAAAGCTCTCCCAGAAGAAGCTTGTTCGCGGCGCAGCAGCTGGTTATTCCTCCTATGGTAATCAGATCGGTCTTGCAACCGGTTTTGTAAAAGAAATCTATCATCCGAATTACGTGGCAAAGAGAATGGAGATTGGTGCCGTTATGGGTGCCGCTCCCAGAAAGAACGTAATCCGTGAGACCTCCGATCCCGGAGATATTATCATTCTGCTTGGCGGCCGTACCGGCCGTGACGGCTGCGGCGGTGCAACCGGTTCCTCCAAGGTTCACACGGAGGCTTCCATTGAGACCTGTGGCGCTGAGGTGCAGAAGGGTAATGCTCCTACCGAGAGAAAGATTCAGAGACTTTTCCGCCGCGCGGAAGTAAGTAAACTGATCAAGAAGTGTAATGACTTTGGCGCAGGTGGCGTATCCGTTGCCATTGGTGAGCTTGCAGCAGGCCTTACCGTTGACCTTGACAAGGTTCCCAAGAAGTATGCCGGCCTTGACGGCACGGAGCTGGCAATCTCCGAGTCCCAGGAACGTATGGCAGTTGTCGTAGATCCCAAGGACGTTGATCAGTTCCTGGCATATTCCGCAGAGGAAAATCTGGAGGCTGTTCCAGTTGCCGTTGTAACGGAGGATCCCAGACTTGTTCTGAACTGGCGCGGAAAGACCATCGTAAACTTAAAGAGAGCCTTCCTTGACACCAACGGAGCACATCAGGAGACGACCGTTAAGGTGGACGTTCCTGCCGAGGAAGATAATTATTTCAACAAGATTTCCGTTCCTGCCGTGGAAGAGAAGTTAGAGGCAGGCGACGTAAAGGCAGCGTGGCTGACCTTGTTAAATGACTTAAACGTATGCTCCCAGAAGGGCCTTGTGGAGATGTTTGACGCCTCCATCGGCGCGGGCAGCGTGTTCATGCCTTACGGCGGTAAGCATCAGCTGACTGAGACTCAGGCAATGGTTGCAAAGCTTCCCGTCTTGACTGGCAAAACGGATACCGTGACCATGATGGCCTATGGCTTTGATCCGTTCCTGTCGAGCTGGAGCCCTTATCACGGCGCGGTTTATGCTGTGGTTGAGTCCATGGCAAAGATTGTTGCAAACGGCGGTGACTTCTCCAAGATCCGTTTCACCTTCCAGGAGTACTTCCGCAGAATGACGAGCGATCCTTCCCGCTGGAGCCAGCCTTTTGCTGCACTGCTTGGTGCTTATGACGCACAGATCGGTTTTGGCCTTCCTTCCATTGGCGGTAAGGATTCCATGTCCGGTACCTTTAATGACATTGACGTTCCGCCCACCCTGGTGTCCTTTGCGGTTGACGTTGCAAAGAGCGGCGACGTCATCACTCCGGAGCTTAAGAAGGCAGGAAACAAGCTGGTATGCTTTGAGATTGAGAAGGATGATTACGACGTGCCGATGTATGAGGAAGTGGCAGATCTTTACGGAAAGATCCATGATCTCATCCAGAAGAAGGCAATCGTATCCGCATATGCACTGGATGCAAAGGGTATTGCTGCAGCCGTTTCCAAGATGGCATTTGGTAACGGCCTTGGCGTGGAGGTGAATGACAGTCTGCCCGCTGAGGAGTTGTTTGCAAATGAGCTGGGCAACATTATCGCTGAGATGCCGGAGGACAAGCTGGCACTCCTTGACGAGCTGGAGATTGATTATACTTTAGTTGGTACCGTGACTGACGCGGCAGAGTTTAAGTTTGGCGAAGTTGTGATCCCCATGGATGAGGCGCTTGCTTCCTGGAAAAAGAAACTGGAGAAGGTATTCCCCACCAAGGCGGTGAAGGGAACCGAGCCCCTTGAGAGCAGGATTTACAGAACCGATGCCATTTACGTTTGCAAGCACAAGGTTGCTAAGCCAAACGTGTTTATCCCCGTATTCCCTGGCACCAACTGCGAGTATGATTCCACGAAGGCATTTGAGAGAGCAGGAGCGAAGGTGAAGACCTTAGTCTTCAAGAACCTCAGCGCATCTGACATTCGCGAGTCCGTGGACGCATTTGAAAAGGCAATTGAGCAGGCGCAGATCATCATGTTCCCCGGCGGCTTCTCCGCAGGTGACGAACCTGACGGCAGTGCAAAGTTCTTCGCAACGGCCTTCCAGAACGAGAAGATGAAGGAAGCAGTTATGAAGCTTTTGAATGAGAGAGACGGTCTGGCACTTGGTATCTGTAACGGATTCCAGGCGCTGATCAAGCTGGGGCTTGTGCCTTACGGCGAGATCGTTGGCCAGAAGGAGGATTCACCGACCCTGACCTTCAACACGATTAACCGTCACATCTCCAAGATGGCATACACCAAGGTTGTTTCCAACAAGTCTCCTTGGCTACAGGGCGCAGAGCTTGGAAAGACCTACTGCAATCCCGCATCCCATGGCGAGGGACGTTTCGTAGCTCCGAAGGAGTGGCTTGACAAGCTCTTTGCAAATGGACAGGTTGCCACCCAGTATGCAGACCCCGACGGAAATATTTCCATGGACGAGGAATACAACATTAACGGTTCCTACATGTCCATCGAGGGCATTACCTCTCCTGACGGACGTTGCCTTGGTAAGATGGCTCACTCCGAGAGACGTGGTGACAGCGTGGCAATCAATATTTATGGTGAGCAGGACATGAAGATCTTTGAGTCCGGCGTTGCATACTTCAAGTAAGACGTAACGCAGAACGTATCAGAGAGACGTAGCGCAGGGCGTTTCAAATAAGACGTAACGCAGAACGTATCAGAGAGACGCAGTGCAACATGCTTCAGTAAGACGTAACGCAATATGTATATTATGACGGCAAAGAGGCCACCCCAAGGGGGTGGCCTCTTTTTTGAGAGTAGGTCCTCTTTTTTCGAGAGTGGGTCCTTAGGCAAAGCAGGGGCAGAGGACTCTTGCTGATGCACAAACCAGAGTTTGTCGAGATTGTTTTATTTCGCAAAACAGAATATGTGAAGTCGGTGGCGGATTGTTATTGTCCCGTTTTTGAATTTGGAGTTCAGACAGTGAAATTTCTGGGAAATTAGTTGCCGCAATTGATTTGGGGTTTACAGACAGTGTTTTACAACTGGCTGCCAATGGATATCACCACGCAGACGGTGAGTTTCTGCCATAATCTACTGCCTGGAATGATTTCTTATAAACGGGACAGTATTTCCAAGATAATACCGACTGCTTGAGAGGAAAAATAGCAATTCAGGCAAGTGGAAAAGGCGGGAAATACTTGCCTGAGAGGGAAAAGAAGCTACCAGGCAAGTGGAAAAGACGGGAAATACTTGCCTGAGAGGGAAAAGAAGCTATCAGGCAAGTAGAAAAGGCGGGAAATACTTGCCTGAGAGGGAAAAGAAGCTACCAGGCAAGTAGAAAAGGCGGGAAATACTTGCCTGAGAGGGAAAAGAAGCTACCAGGCAAGTGGAAAAGGCGGGAAATACTTGCTTGAAAAGGAAAAAAGGAATCCAGGCAAGCATAAGCAACGGGAATTAGGAGAGGGGCATAATCACGATGTCACATATGAAAGAATTTAGCGGCTTCTGGCATCGAGAGCAAGAATGTTCCGGGGAATGCCTCGCCCAAAGCGATGGGGTGTTGGCAGGAGGTAAAGCGAGAGAGAATATTCCGTGGAATGCCTCGCCGGAGGCATGGGGATTGCAGGGGAGGCAATGGGGAATGAAAATGATTGAAAATTTTGATTAAAGTTCGACACATTTTTTACGTATTTGTCATTGAAATCAAAAAGAAAGTTGTGCTATAATATCGCGGATATAAATATAGAGATTTAGTCAGTGAAGCAGAAGCGACGCGAGAAATTGCGGCGGAAGCAGCAGAAGCAACGTAAGAAATTGCGGCGGAAGCAGCAGTAGCGTTATGAGAATTTTCGGTGGAAGCTGGAAAAGTGTTGCAGAGAGTTGCGGCTTAAGTAGGAGGAAAACCAGATGAAAGCGTTTTTGATCCTGGAAGACGGTACCGTATTTGCGGGGACGCATATCGGCGCCGAAAAAGAAGTCATCAGTGAGATCGTGTTCAATACGTCCATGGCCGGTTACCTGGAAGTGCTGACGGATCCGTCATATGCGGGACAGGCCGTATGCATGACGTATCCCCACATTGGTAATTATGGCATTTGTGAAGAAGACAAAGAATCCTTAAAACCTTGGCCTGACGGCTTTATCGTTCGGGAGCTCTCCCGCAGACCCAGCAATTTCCGCTGTGACGTTTCCATCCAAGATTTTTTAAATGAAAATGACGTTCCCGGCATCGCCGGAATTGACACGCGTGCCTTAACAAAAATCCTTCGCGAAAAAGGAACCATGAACGGCATGATCACCACGAAGGAGTATGCAAATCTTGACGAGGTTCTTCCGAAAATCAAGGCTTACGTGACGGGCAAGGTGGTGGAGAAGGTTACCTGCAAGGAAAAATACGTGGTGAAAGCTTCGAAGAGCCTTGAGGAGAACGGACCGATCTCCGGCATGGCACGGTTTGACAAAGAAAAATATCTGGCCGGCGAGCGCGAAAAGAGACCTTCGCTGGTGAGCGAATTAAATGGAACGGGACTGAAGGTTGCACTGATGGATTTCGGCGCGAAGGCGAACATTGCAAGATCCCTCGCGGCAAGGGGCTGCCAGGTAACCGTTTATCCGGCGCTGACCAGCGCTGAGGAGATCTTGAAGGATGCACCGGACGGCATTATGTTGTCGAATGGCCCCGGGGATCCCAAGGAATGCACCTCCGTCATTCAGGAAATCAAAAAATTATATGACACGGATACGCCGATTTTTGCCATTTGTCTTGGTCATCAGCTCATGGCGCTGGCAACGGGAGCGGATACGTACAAGTTAAAATATGGTCATCGCGGCGGTAATCATCCCGTGAAGGATTTTGCGACGGGAAGAGTTTATATTTCCTCCCAGAACCACGGCTATGTGGTGGATACGGAAAAACTGGACGCAAGCGTTGCGATTCCTGCGTTTTGCAACGTCAATGACGGAACGAACGAAGGACTGGCTTACGTCGGGAAGAACATATTCACGGTACAGTTCCACCCGGAAGCATGCCCCGGACCGCAGGATTCCGGATATCTGTTTGACAGATTTATCGAGATGATGAGAAGGAAGCAGGCGGGCGAAGCAGTGGATGCGTCGAAGCTCTATGGCACGGCAAACTGCGGAGGGAACGAAAGCGCAGCCGCAGGAGGAAACGAAAGCGCAGCCGACGGAGGAAACGAAAGCGCAGCCGGCGGAGGAAACAAAAGCGCAGCTGACAGAGGAAACATAAGCGCGGAGGCCGGCGGAGAAAACCGGAACGTGGCCGGCGGCGAAGAAAGCAATGCGACTGATACGATGAAAGGGGAGGTGCGGTAAGATGCCTAAGAATCCAAACGTAAAACGGGTTATGGTGATTGGCTCCGGCCCCATTGTCATTGGTCAGGCTGCTGAGTTTGACTATGCAGGCACGCAGGCATGCCGCTCCCTGAAAGAGGAGGGCATCGAGGTTATTCTTGTAAACTCTAACCCTGCGACGATCATGACGGACCGCGACATTGCAGACAAGGTCTACATTGAACCCTTGACTGTAAAGGTTCTCGAACAAATCATCGAAAAGGAACAGCCTGACAGCATTCTGCCAACCCTTGGCGGCCAGGCAGGCTTGAATCTTGGCATGGAGCTGGAGGAGTCCGGCTTCCTTGCAAAGCATAACGTAAAGCTTCTTGGAACGACGGCAACAACCATCCGTAATGCGGAGGGACGCCAGGAATTCAAGGACTTGATGGAGCGCATCGGCGAACCGGTTGCTGCATCCCAGGTAGTGGAGACGGTGGAGGACGGCGTTGCCTTTACCGAGACCATCGGCTACCCGGTGGTGCTTCGTCCCGCGTATACGTTGGGCGGAAGCGGCGGCGGCATCGCGCACAACAAGGTTGAACTCGAGGAGATCCTAGAGAATGGCCTTCGTCTTTCCAGGGTTGGCCAGGTGCTTGTGGAGCGCTGCATTGCCGGATGGAAGGAAATTGAGTACGAGGTAATGCGTGACGGCGCGGGCAACTGCATCACCGTCTGTAACATGGAAAACATAGATCCGGTGGGCGTTCATACCGGTGACAGCATCGTGGTTGCGCCTTCCCAGACGCTCTCGGACAAAGAGTATCAGATGCTCCGTACCTCTGCACTGAAGATCATCAGCGAGTTGCAGATCACGGGCGGCTGTAACGTACAGTTTGCGTTGCATCCCACGAGCTTTGAATATTGCGTGATCGAAGTGAACCCCAGAGTGAGCCGTTCCTCAGCGCTTGCAAGTAAGGCGACGGGTTATCCCATCGCGAAGGTGGCTGCAAAGATCGCGCTGGGTTACACCCTTGACGAAATCAAGAACGCCATCACGAAGAAGACCTATGCAAGCTTTGAGCCCGCGCTCGACTACTGCGTGGTAAAGATCCCGCGACTTCCCTTCGATAAGTTCATTACCGCAAAGCGTACCCTGACGACTCAGATGAAGGCGACCGGCGAGGTCATGAGCATTTGCGACAACTTTGAAGGAGCGCTGATGAAGGCGATCCGCTCACTGGAACAGCACGTGGACTGCCTTAGAAGCTATGATTTCTCGAAACTGTCCATCGAGGAACTGAGAGACCGCCTTGCAGTCGTGGATGACCAGAGAATCTGGGTCATCGCAGAGGCTCTTCGCAAGGGAATGTCCGAGGAAGAGATTAACAAAATTACGAAGATTGACATTTGGTTTATTGATAAGATTGCCATCCTGACGGAAATGGAGCATGCTCTGGAAACGGAGGAGCTGACGCCTGAACTCCTGAAGGAAGCGAAGAGGATGGAGTTCCCTGACAACGTGATCGCCAGACTCACCGGCAAGAAGGAGAGTGAAATCGCGGCACTTCGGTACGAGAATGGCATCCGCGCCGCTTACAAGATGGTAGACACCTGCGCGGCAGAGTTTGAAGCCCATACGCCGTATTATTATTCCGTTTACGGCAGCGAGTGCGAGGCAAAGCGCACCAGCGGCAAGAAGAAGGTTCTTGTTCTTGGCTCAGGTCCCATCCGAATTGGCCAGGGCATCGAGTTCGATTATTGTTCCGTGCATGCGACTTGGGCATTTGCCAAGGCCGGCTATGAGACCATCATCATCAACAATAACCCTGAGACCGTCAGCACGGACTTTGACATTGCTGACAAGCTGTATTTCGAGCCACTGACCATTGAGGACGTGCGCTCCATCGTGGACATTGAGAAGCCTGACGGCGCAGTCGTTCAGTTTGGCGGCCAGACTGCCATCAAGCTGACGCAGGGCCTGATGGAGATGGGCGTGCCCATTCTTGGCACGCAGGCGAAGGACGTCGACGCGGCAGAGGATAGGGAGCTCTTTGACGAGATTTTGGAGCAGACCGGCATTCCCCGCGCGGCCGGCGGTACCGTTTACACGGCAGAGGAAGCAAAGGCCGTGGCAAACCGCCTGGGCTATCCCGTGCTGGTGAGGCCGTCCTACGTTCTGGGCGGGCAGGGCATGCAGATCGCCATCTCTGACGCGGAGATCGAAGAGTTTATGGCAGTGATCAACCGCATTGCACAGGATCACCCGATCCTGGTAGATAAGTATCTGATGGGTAAGGAGGTCGAGGTCGACGCAGTCTGCGACGGCACTGACATTCTGATTCCCGGCATCATGGAACACGTGGAGAGGACCGGCGTACATTCCGGCGACAGCATCTCCGTGTATCCCGCACACACCATCGGTAAACTGGTAAAGGACAAGATTGCGGACTATACCGAGAAGCTTGCGAAAGCCTTGCACGTAAAGGGCCTCATCAACATCCAGTTCATCGCGATCGGCGAGGACGTCTACGTGATCGAGGTCAACCCGAGATCCTCCCGTACCGTTCCTTACATCAGCAAGGTGACGGGCATTCCCATTGTGGATCTGGCGACGGAAGTCATCCTTGGAAAGACGATCAAGGAGCTAGGCTATGAGCCCGGCCTTCAGCCGGAAGCTAAGTATTATGCGATCAAGATGCCGGTATTCTCCTTTGAGAAGATCCGCGGCGCGGAGATCAGCCTTGGACCTGAGATGAAGTCCACCGGCGAGTGCCTCGGCATCGCAAAGACCTTCCACGAGGCACTTTACAAGGCATTTCTTGGAAGCGGCGTGAACCTTCCAAAGTACCGTAACATGATCATGACGGTCAAGGATGCGGACAAGGGTGAGGCCATTGAGATCGGCCGACGTTTTGAAAAGCTTGGTTACACGATCTATGCGACGAGAAGCACGGCAGCCGCGCTGAACGAGGCTGGCGTAAAGGCGCGCAAGGTCAACAAGATCTCTCAGGAATCACCGACCGTCATGGACCTGATCCTTGGACACAAGATCGACGTGGTCATCGATACGCCGACGCAGGGACGCGACAAGCATCGTGACGGATTCCTGATCCGCCGTACCTCCATTGAGACCGGCGTGAACGTGATCACGGCAATGGACACGGCGAGGGCACTGGTTTCCAGCCTTGAAAACAAGGCGCAGAGCGAGAAGCTTGAGCTGATCGACATAGCAAAATTATAAGATAAGAAAAGACCAAACCCGACACGCGTCAGCGGGGAGGCATGGTTCAGAAGAAAGCCCGGCAGGCGTTGTTTCCCTGCCGGGCTTTCTTGTTGGACGTCTTGTTTCTTGCGACCGCACGTGGTAACATAAGTATAAAAGTGGCAATTCCGTAGTGGGTGTTTGGAACTAAAAAAACATAGACGTGGGAGATGAGATCAAAATGATCATGAACGTGAATCGTATGCATGCAAAACGAATCATGGTTTTTTGGCTCGGCGTGATCCTTTTTATCACGCTGTGTCCCATGTTGCCCTTTAGAGCGAAGGCTGCGCCCCGTGAGGTGCGCGTCGGCTGGCATGAGGAACCGTATTTCATCAAGGATCATAACGGACGGGCGTCAGGATATTCCTATGAGTATCAGCATGTCTTATTCCGAGGAGAGGGAAAAGGATTATCTTTTTACGTCTTTCCCAATGGGCACGGAATCCTATTACGTGTACGTATCGCCCGGTAATCAGGAGATTTCTTCCGCGGAGCTGGCATTCCCTGGATGGAAAACGGGTGGGCGTTTCCAAGGGAACCATTCAGACGGAGCTGTTCCTGCAGTGGGAGAAGGAGCACAACGTGAAGACAGAGCTGATTGCCTTAAAGCGCGCGGATGAGCTGATGTATGAGAATAAGCGCATATTGAAGGAAAAACAATATCGAGAGATTTAAAGCACGTCGCAGGTATTTTTTGGGAGAATCCGGGCATACTGAGAGTAAGCCCCTCCGCTGCCTGGAATAAGGCAGGGATGGGGCAAATGACTGGCCTAAGTCGCCTGGAGGGAACATGAAAGAAGAAACGTACCCGTTTGTTATGCGAGCACTTCCGTACGAACCATATGAACTTGCACCGTGCATTTCGGCAGAGTCGACATTATATCATCACGACCGGCTGTACAAGGCCTACGTGGATCAGTTGAACGCAGCGCTTGCGGATTACCCGGTCCTGCAGGGCTTAAGTCTGAAGGAGCTTTTGGAAAGACCGGAGAATCTGCCGGAGAGTCTCAGAACCTCCGTCGTGAGATATGGTGGCGGCGTCTATGGGCATGAACTGTTTTTTGATTCCATGCAGCCGTTTAGTCAGGAGCAGGATCCTAAAGGTTCGTTGCTGGAGGCCATCATCCAAGAGTTTGGGTCTCTTCGGGATTTCAGAGAACGAATGAAGGAAGTGGCCATGAATCAATTTGCTTCCGGTTACGCATGGCTTGTTCTCGGGCAGGACGGAACGCTTCGGATAACGACAACGGCAAACCAGGACGTGCCTGATTTGAAAAGGGTGATCCCGATCCTGAACGTGGACGTGTGGGAACATTCATATTACCTGCAGTACCAAGACCGGAGAGGCGATTACCTGAACGCATGGCATCGCGTGATCAACTGGAGAAAGGTTGCGCGTCGCTATGAGGAAGGGCTTGAGGAGGTCCGAAAGAACCGGTTGCTCCGGGGAGAGGCGAGGCCGGAAGGGGCGGGAGAGAAATTCCTTTTTCCGGGAGAGCCGCAGGAGGAATTTGCAAGGACGGAATTTGTGTTTGTTCCTTGATGACGAACGCGGTAAAACGATTTATCTTGCAATTCGGATAAATATATATTAAAATACTCTTTTGGAGAATCATAAGATCTGACGAACGAAAGAACAGGAGCTACGGCGTTGAACGTTTTTAAGAAATTATTTGACATGGAAAAAGGCTTTTACAAACGGGTGTTGATTCTGGCGTTGCCCATCGCGGCGCAGAGCCTGATCACGATCGGCGTGAACATGCTCGACAACATCATGGTAAGCCGGATTGGCGAGACGGAGCTTTCCGCCGTTGCCCTTGCAAACCAATTTATCAATATCTATCACATCCTTTGCATGGGGCTTGGCATGGGGGCCTCGGTACTGGTTTCCCGATATTGGGGCATGCGCGATAAGGAGCCGGAAAAGGCAATGACGGCCCTTCGGAAGTCGATCTGCATCATGGTGCGGCTAACCGTCAGCCTGGCAGCAATCTTTGCGCTACTTACTTTCTTTATTCCAAATGACATCATGCAGATGTTCGTGAAGGAGGGAGAAGAGCTTGACGTCATCCGGAATGGCATCACGTATCTGGAATACTCCGTCATTACGTTCTTTTTCCTGGGCTTGTCCCTGACGTGCACCATCGTTCTTAGGAGCGTGGGGCAGGTGAGAATGCCCCTTTACGTTTCGATGGGTGCGTTCTTTGTCAACCTGGGAGCAAACTACGCTTTGATCTTTGGTCACTTTGGACTCCCGAAGATGGGAATCGCAGGTGCGGCGCTGGGTACGCTGATCGCGCGTGTCTATGAAACTTCCATCATTTGCGGATATTTATTCTTTGTTGACAAGAAGATCGGATTCAGGTTAAAGCATCTCTTCATGAAGACGGGTGACCTGATCGGTGAATACATCCGCATCAGTATTCCCGTTCTGATCAGCGACGGCATTCTGGCTGCAGGAAATACGGCGGTGGCCATGGTAATTGGACGTCTTGGGCAGGCCTTTGTTGCGGCAAACTCCGTGACGGCGACGACGCAGATGATGAGTTCCGTCATGATCCAGGGCGTGTGTCAGGCCGGGGCCATTGTCACGGGCCAGACGCTTGGCGAGGGGCAGAAGGAAAGGGCGCAGCGGCAGGGGTACGGTTTCCTGGGCTTTGGACTGGCACTTGGTCTTGTGTCCGCAGCATTCATTATGATTGTGAGGGAGCCGGTCATCAAATCCTTTAACCTGACGGAAGGAACGGCAGTCATGGCAAGACAGCTGATGAATGCCATCTGTCTGATCATCGTGTTCCAGGCGACGAACAGCATTATGACGAAGGGCGTGCTCCGCGGCGGCGGAGATACCAAAATGCTCATGCTGGCGGACAACGTGTTCCTTTGGGTTTTGGCCATTCCGCTGGGGATTGTGGCAGGCTTCGTGCTTCATTTGTCGCCCTTTGGCATCTACATTTGCCTGAAATCGGATCAGATCACCAAGGCGATTTGGTGTGTCATCCGTCTCCACAGCGGAAAATGGATCAAGAGGATCAAGGTCGGCAGGGAATACCTTAACGAGGAGAAAAAAGCGGAGGCATAGAAATTGCCTATGAACAAACAAAATTATCAAAAGGAACTGGAAGAATTATTGGAACAAATCAAACAGGGTGACGGCGTCAGTGCGCCCACCCTGTTTTTGCATAGTTGCTGCGGGCCATGCTCGAGCTATTGTCTTGAATACCTTGCGCCTTATTTTGCAATCACGGTGTTCTATTACAATCCCAATATTTCCGGGAGTGAGGAGTATCAACACCGCGTGCGGGAGCAAAAGCGTTTGATCGAAATCTACAATAAAGAGAAGAAGGGTTATCCCATAGAGGTTGTGGAAGGGGATTGGCGGCCGGCAGACTTTTATGAGGCGGTGAGGGGCTATGAGACCTGTCCCGAAGGCGGCGAGAGATGCTTTCGCTGCTATGAATTGCGGCTTCGCGAGACGGCATTGCAGGCGGAAAAACGAGGTTTTGATTACTTTGGAACGACGCTTACCATCAGTCCCTTAAAGAATGCGGAGAAGCTGAATGAGATTGGGGAGAGGCTGGAAGCAGAACAAAGCGGAGAGAAGACAGCAAAGGGGACGGCACCAGTTAAGTGGCTTCCTTCGGATTTTAAGAAGCGGGGAGGATATCAGCGCTCCATAGAGCTCTCTAAGCAATATGAACTGTACCGGCAGGATTTCTGTGGCTGTAGTTTTTCCAAGGCAGAGCGGGAAGCACAAAAGCAGGCGCAGGGAGATCAAACAAAGCAGGAGACGTAAAAGCAAGCGCAGGGAGAGAAGACGACGGAACAAAGACGGAGTAGCAAAGGCGGAAGTAAGGAATTGTTGCCAGGGAAGGGGGAAAACCATGGAAGAGCAGGGAATGATCTATCGTTGCCCGTCCTGTGAGGCGGGGATGGAGTTTGCCATAAATGATCAAAAGCTCCATTGCCAGTATTGCGGCACGAGTTATGAAATGGAGGAGTGGGCAAAACTCTGGAATGAGAAAAATGAGAAAAAGCGTCAGGAAGAGAAAGCAAGGGAGGAACGGGAAGAGGCTGCAAGAATTGCCGCAGAGCAGGCTGAGATTTTGACCGGGGAGAAGGAAGCGCCGAATGAACCGGAGTGGGGAAGAGATGCTTTTTTCTATGATGCTCATTTGGATGAGGATCAGATCAAGAGAATCCACAGGCGTCATGCCACGGTCAAGATGCAGATCGTTCGTTGCAGTGCATGCGGGGCGGAGCTGGCGTCAAATGAAGTAAATCTCACTTCCGTTTGTGCCTACTGCGGGCAGGCGTCCGTGATCAAAGACCGGGTGGAAGATTATTTGCAGCCGGATTACATAGTGCCTTTTAAGATCACGAAGGACGTTGCGGAGGGTCTGATCAGGGAGAAATTTCAGCTTGCAAAATACGCGCCGAAGGAAGCAAGGGAATTCAAACTTGAAAATCTTCACGGCATTTACGTGCCTTATTGGCTCTATGATATCCGGCTAAGTGAGAAAATGGTCTTGAACTCCCAGACGAAAACGGACTTTTCATCGAAAGACCTGAACATGGGATACATGTTTTACAAGATTCCGGCGGACGGATCGTCAAAGATGCCGGATGAGGCAGCCGTATGGCTGACTCCCTACAATCTGAGTGAGGCAAAATCCTTTGACGGAGCCTATCTTTCGGGATATTGCGCAGAGAGATATGATCAAGGCTCGCAGGAAAAAATGTCTTCCGTCTTGAACCGCGCGAGAAATCTGTTTCAGGAAGCCTTTTCCGGTAAGAACAAGAGGGGGAAAGACAAGCTGCTGGGTTCCCACGTTCAAGGGAAAATTGAAGCCTGTGATTACTATTTGTTCCCTGTCTGGATTTTGACGTTCCGCGTTCGCGGAAAGCTAAAGACGATTTTCTTAAACGGTCAGAATGGCAAGGTGGTAGGTACGGTGCTGTCATGGCCGAAGATCCTTATGGATTTTCTGATCAAGTGGATTCTGTTGGCCATACCGTTAATTCCCTTGACGTATCTGTGCATTAAGGGTTTAGCTAATTACGTAGAGTTTATGGACTATGGGATTAGACGTTCCAGTATGAGTGATCTCCAGTTTTATCCGGTCTGTTTT
This sequence comes from Acetatifactor sp., assembly GCA_024693365.1. Classification (GTDB taxonomy): domain Bacteria; phylum Bacillota; class Clostridia; order Lachnospirales; family Lachnospiraceae; genus Acetatifactor. The sequence continues at coordinate 60,176 of JAILLF010000030.1, forward strand.
GCGATCTTGGCATTTGCAAGCCTGATCGGCACGTTGCAATACAGGGTAACAAAGCTGTATCAAAAACTGCGAAGAGGTGAAAAGGTTACGCGCTTGCGCATGCCTGAAAACATATTAAATGGTGAGGTGACGAAGCATGAGTGACACATTACTGTTGATCATTGGCATTATTGCCGGCGGATACCTTACGTTTCTGATCGCCGCGCTGATTACGTTAAGTAACGTGGTGAAAACCAGTTCATTTGGTGAGAGGGAAGAGAACGTCAGGGAGTATTTAAAGGAGCATTAAAGCTCTTTACATTTTTGGCTTAATTGTGCTACAATGCCTTTAATAATTTGCATGTGAGGTATTTTGTATGAAGAAGTTGTTAGAGTTGCTTTCGGAGGAGATGGGACAGGCTTTTGAGGCGGCGGGATATGACGCAGCGCTTGGAAAGGTGGGACTGTCCAACAGACCGGACCTCTGTGAATTCCAGTGTAACGGCGCGATGGCGGGGGCGAAGCAGTATCACAAGGCACCCATCATGATCGCGAACGAGGTGGCCGCAAAGCTTGGGGGCAGCGAGGCATTTGAAGAGGTAAATGCCGTGGCGCCCGGCTTCCTAAATTTGAAATTAAAGAAAGAGTATTTGCCCAAATTGCTCGAGGTGATGGCAAAGGAGCCCAAGTTTGGTCTGGAAAAGCCTGAAAAGATCAAGAAGCTTGTAATCGATTACGGCGGAGCCAACGTGGCCAAGCCTTTGCACGTAGGACATCTGCGCTCTGCGGTCATTGGCGGGTGCGTAAAGCGCATGAATCGTTACGTGGGACATGAAGTCATTGGTGATGCGCACCTCGGCGACTGGGGCTTGCAGATGGGCCTTGTGATCGCAGGCCTGAAGGAGCGTTATCCGGATTGGGTTTATTTTGATGAGAGCTATGAGGGAGAGTATCCTGAGATTGCCCCCTTTGACATTTCCGAGCTGGAGGAGATTTACCCCGCATCCAGCAAACGGTCTAAGTCCGACGCGGAGTACAAGGCGAAGGCCATGGAGGCAACCTACAAGTTCCAACAGGGCGTTCGCGGTTATTGGGCACTTGGTCAGATGATTCGCGAGGTTTCCATCAAGGATCTGAAAAAGGTCTATACGACGTTGAACTGCGAGTTTGATCTTTGGAACGGCGAGAGCACGATCAAGGACTTGATCCCGGAAATGGTGCAGTACATGAAAGACGGCGGCTATGCATATATCAGTGACGGGGCGCTTGTGGTTGACGTGAAGGAAGAGACGGATACGAAGGAGATGCCGCCTTGCATGATTCTGAAGTCGGACGGCGCATCCCTGTATAATACGACGGACCTTGCCACGATCATGGACCGCGTTCAGAAGTTTAATCCTGACCGGATCATTTATCTGACGGACAAGCGTCAGGACTTATATTTCCAGCAGGTATTCCGCTGCGCAAGGAAGACGAAGCTTGTAAAGCCTGAGGTGGAGCTTGACTGGATCGGTTTCGGCACCGTGAACGGACAGGACGGCAAGCCCTTTAAGACCCGCGACGGCGGCGTGATGCGCCTCGAACGCCTCATTCAGGACACGGAAGATGAGATGTACCGCAAGATCCGTGAGGGCAGGGAGATGTCCGAGGAGGAAGCGCGCAAGGTGGCAAACCAGGTGGCGCTCGCCGCACTGATCTACGGAGATCTGTCAAATCAGGCTTCCAAGGATTATATTTTTGACATGGACAGGTTTACCTCATTTGAAGGAGACACCGGCCCTTATATTCTTTATACCATTGTCCGCATCAAATCCATTCTTGCGAAGTATGCGGAGCAGGGCGGGGACGCATCAGCGGCAAAGCTTGGCATGGCGCAGAGCGATTCCGAGAAGGCACTCGTAATGCAACTTTTGCAGTTCCATTCCATGATGGAGGGAGCGGCAGCAGAGCTTGCGCCTCACCGGGTTTGCGCCTACGTGTATGAGCTTGCCAATGATTTCAACCGTTTCTATCATGAGACCAAGATCCTGACCGAGGAGGACGAGGCAAAGAAAGCCGGATGGATCGCGCTGCTTTCCCTTGTCAAGGACGTTATGCTGGATTGCATTTCCGTTTTGGGATTTGAAGCTCCGGAAAAGATGTAAGGGGCTGAATGGAATTTGGGAGGTGTTTTATGATTTTACCGTTATGGTTTAAGATTCTTTTCAGCATCTTTTTGTTTTTCCTGGGGGCCAGCGTATATTCCTTTCTCAACGTGGTCATTTTCCGCGTGCCCAGGGGAGAGGAGTTTGTAAAGACCAGATCCCATTGTCCGGGATGCGGAAAGCTGCTTTCGCCGATGGAACTGGTGCCGGTGGTGAGCTATGTCTGCCTCGGCGGAAAATGTAAGAATTGCGGCTCCAAGATCGGATGCAGGGACGTTTTGATCGAGGTATTTGGAGGATGCAGCGCCATCGCGAGCTTCTGGGTTTTCTTTGGAAAGACCGTCGGAAGCATGGCGGAGGCTGCAATGGGTGACTTTTACGGTATGATCCTTGCGGCGATTACCGCATTTTCGCTGATCGGGGCCTTGACGGTAATCACTTTCATTCAGATCGACATGGGCGTTGTGAAGCGCGGAACGGTGATAGCGCTTGCCGTGATCGCAGCGGCCGGGATTTTTACGATGCCCGAGGTCCTTTGGACGGACAGGCTGATCGGGGCTTTCTGCCTAAGCATTTTTGTGGCGATCCTTGCGCTTGCGTTTAAGAAGACAATCCCGCTTGGGCTTGCATGGATGCCTGCGCTTGTGGGAGCCGTGATCGGATGGGATAAGCTTCTTTTGGCGGCGCTTCCTGCGGCGATCGTGATCGCGCTCGTGGAGTTGCTGGCCGTCTTGATCGCAGGAAAAAAGCCTGTTGGAAAGCATTTCAAACTGGCTCTTGCACTTGGTGCGGGACTCGCGGCGGCAATCCTTTTTGGCCAGCAGATCGTTGATCTTTTGGGAATTGTATAATTGCATTATTTTGCTTTAAAGCGGCTGGTCATTGGACAAGCCGCTTTTTTGCGGCGGACGTGCGGGCTTTGTTATTATCTGACAATAATGTGCGCGAAAACAGTGGAATATTTGGCAAAATGCTTGAATAATGACAGAAATTGTGCTAAAATATCGGTAAATATGGGAGACTATACTCAGGGGGGAGCCACGTCGATAACAATTATATAAAAAAAATTGAGCAGGAAAGGAGGAGACGGCTATGAAGACCATTGGCGAAAATGGCGCTGAAACCAGGCCAAATGGAAAACAGAAAGTTTCCAAAACCCGCATGCGATTTCGGCTTTTGATCACGGCCATCGTTTTGCTGGTATCCTTTTCCTCTCTGGTGACAGTAACGTTTGCCTGGTATATTTACCAGACGGGAGCGAAGACTTCCAACATCCGCATGGCCGTAGGCGCAGGCAGTACCCTCCAGATCAGCAATCAATATGACGGGGAATACGGCAGCTCCGCACTGATGGATGAATTTCACGGCGCATTACATCCTGTGTCAACGAATCGCATTTTGGGCGGGTTCCAAAAGGTGACCGCGTTTACGCAGGAAGTGCAAATGAAGGACAGGCGGGCCGTTCTCTTTGGCGAAGTGGAGACCAATGACTACTACAAGACGACGCTTTACGTCCGCGTTGGCGGCAACAAGCAAATGATCTATCTTTCCAACATCGGCTTTGAGGACGACGATCCCGACAATCCCATTTCCACTGCGATCCGGATTGGTTTTGTGATCCATGAGCCCGGTAAGGATAAGCCTGCCGTGAAGGAGTACGTGTTTGCCATCAACGAAGGGGATAACCCCAGGGCGCTTTACAACACGGCAACGGGACAGGAAGGGTACGTGCTGGATTCCTCCAAGACGGACGGAACGACGATCCCCATGGAGCATTTGTACACGGCGGCGAACTTCTGTCAGTACGACAGTAACACGGGCATCACGACCGTGACGGATCAGTCGCTTGCAATGTTTGAACTTGTGGGCGGCGCTGACGGCGGTTACGGGCTTCCCGTTCAGGTTGACGTCTACGTATGGCTGGAAGGATGCGATAAGGACTGTTACAACAATCTGGTCGGAAAAATGTTAAATAAGATTGCTCTTTCTTTTGCGGGAAAGACGACTGAAGAATAGACGGAGGTGACGGGATGAAGAAAAAATCATTCACCATATGGATTTCCGTCATCTGGGTTCTTCTTTCCCTGTTGACGGTGGCGGGGGCAACGTTTGCGTGGTTTACCTTTAATCCCGCGACAAACGTGGAGCCCATCAGCAGCACGATCAGCGACGGCGAGGTGGCACTCTTGATCTCGGCACGGCCAAATGCAGATTCAAATCCGGATGCGGAATTTGAAGTGACGTGCGTTTTGCCGCAGAGCGTGAGCGGTGATCTCGAGCCGGTCTCCACGGCGGACTTAGAGCATTTTTACGTTGCAAATCAACAAAACCGAGAGGGAATCTCCACTCGTTTTACGGACGGAAACAATTTGATCGGGGATCATACCATTCACGGAACCATCTATCTGAAAAGCTTAAAGGATGACTGTAACGTATATTTCAATCGCGAAGGCATGGATTTCGGAGACAGCGGGCAAATGCTGGCGGCGCTCCGGCTGGGCATTCGGTTCAAGACGGAGGCGGGCACTTCGCAGTATATCTTTTCGTTAAATGAAATGGGAGACGTATCCAAGGCCGAGGCAATCTGGACGACGACGGAAAAGAACGTGGTGGTTGGATCCGTGGCAGCAGACGGATCGCCAAATTTTAAGGCGGATCCGGCAGAAGGTCTTTCAGATTATTTCGCAGTGACGGGAGCCCAGAAATTACCCATGGCAGGCAGAAAACCGTTGTGCACCATCAGTGCAAACGAAGTTGCAGTCGTAGAATACTGGCTGTACCTGGAAGGCTGTGATGAGAACTGCATCAACAACATACAGGATAAAGAGGCCATCCTTCAGTTATCCTTTGCAGGAGTGACTGCGAAGTAACGATCGGACGTAAGATCATTTACGGATAAGGCATCCGGGAAAGGAGGAGAAGCATGGGCGAAGAAAAGAAAGAAAAAGTTGTTCGTGAAGAAAAGGAAAAATCCTTAGGCACTGGCAGCATCTTAAAAAGCATTTATATGTTTGTTACCGTACTCGCGGCGCTTCTTACATTCTCGGCGGCAACGTATGCATGGTTCTCCTCCAACAGTATCGTGAGCACGAACCGGGTGCAGGGACGATCTGGCACGGACTCCGTGGAACTGCAGATCAGTTCTGTCGGGGGAGACGGATTCAAGGCGGGAAGCGAAGCGACCCTGGCGCAGGTGAACGCTTCCAGTTCGGAGATGCTGATGCCGGTATCCACCGCGGACCTGCGGACGTTTGTCATCAACACGGGAACCGTGGAAGGAAAGGCAGTAAACTTTGAAAAGATCGCCGGAGAGAAATACGTTTATCACGGCAGAGTATACTTAAAGGCAGCCGCGCAGGGACATGAGGGCGCGAAGCTGGCGCTTTACCTGGACGGAGCCGAATCCGCCGGCGGAAACTTTGCACAGAACGTGAAGGGTTATGTGGCAAATGCGGCAAGGCTGGGACTGCTCTTTGACGGGGGCAGCGCCAAGATCCTGCGGCTGAGCGAGACAAACAATCCAACGGCGCAACAGGTTTCCAATGCCGTGCTGAACGGTACGGAGGTGAAGCCGGGACAGGTGATCAATGGATCGGCGAATCCCATGCAGATCGCAGCAGACCCGTCCCTGCCGATGGCAAGGTTTATGGTGGGAGACGACGGACTGGCAGGAAACGCATCCGTCGAACCCCTGCTCATGATGGAATTAAACCGCATCTACGCGGTTGACGTATACTTTTACCTGGAGGGTTGCGATCCGGATTGTTCGGACGTGACAAAACTAGATTCTTTGAATCTGCACTTGGCCTTCTATGGTGTTTTGACAGAGGGGGCGAATTGATGGGAGAAAAGAAACGTAAGAAAGAAAAGAGTCCGGAAGCAAAAAGATTATACGTATCCATTCTCTTGGCGCTCATCGCGCTTACAAGCATTGTGGCAGCCTCCGTGGCATGGTTTACCATCGCGAATTTCACGAAGGTCTACAGCATGGGAATGGAAGTGACTTCCGGAACGAATCTCCGGTTCGACCTGGATCCGCACGAAAAATACGAGGATTACGTTAAAACCTTGAATTTTGGGCAGATCGCAGATCGGATCAAGAAGGACAAAGGGTTTGACATGAGGACGGTTCCATTGGAGCCCGTAACCACCTCGGATTACAAGACCTTCAAGTTTGAGGACGGAACGGTAGTTTCGGATAAGAGCGGTTCGTACCTGGAGTTTACGCTACACTTTATGGCGACGGACGACATGCTGATCCATCTTACCAGCGCCAACGGCGAAGGCCAGAAAAATGGAACGGGGATATCCTCATCCAACAAGAACTTGCCGGAAGCCATGAGGATCAGCTTTACCGTAGACGGCAACACCTTTGTGTACGATCTCGGAATGGGAGACGCCGCCACGGAAAAGGGAAAGGTGAAAACCTTTGGATTAAGTGACGGCGAGCACATGAAACTGAGTGAAAACAACCAGCTATTTTGGGCGAAAAAATATGAAAATAAGCCCGTGATCCTGCGGGTATGGCTTGAGGGAACAGATCCGGAATGCACCGATCAGCTTCGAAAGGCGGATTACAGCATTAGCTTGAGATTTGTGGGAACGGATGAAAACCACAAGATTTTGGACGGATCCAGATAATAAACTAATCACGTGAGGGAGACGGCAGGCATGAAAACAGTGAAAAAAGCAGCGGAGATTTTACTAAGCGTATTATTATGGGCGATCATTTTGATCATGGCGTTGTTCACGTTTACGACGCTTGCGACCAGGGATGAAAAGAGCGTATCACGCGTTGCGGGATTTACGCCCCTGATTGTTAAGTCGCCGTCCATGGCGCCAACCTTTAACGAAGGGGACTTGATCATTATCAAGGCATGCGATGCCAAGACGCTAAAGGAAGGCGACGTTATCACCTTCCACACCATCATCAATAACGAATTTGCTTTGAATACGCACCGCATTATCAGCATTGTTGACAATGGAGTTGCCAGAAGCTATACCACCAAGGGTGACAACAATGCCATTGCCGATACCCACATGATCTCGGACGGTGACATCGTAGGTAAGTACGTGACAAGACTCCCTGCCATGGGCAAGTTTATGGCCTTCCTGTCCGGCAGTACCGGTTTCCTTTTGGTGATCGTTCTCCCGATGTTGTTGTTCTTCATCTATCAGGTATATCACCTGATCATGGTCAGCATCAATCTGAAGAAGGCCATTGCTGCAGAGGAAGCAACGGACGTTGCACAGAAGGAATCTGAGGCGGCAGCAAAGCTGGCAGAAGCAGAGGCAGCCCTGGCAGAGGCTAAGCGCATCAAGGAAGAGGCGGAAGCAAAACTGGCACAAGCAGAAGGGACGAAGGCAGATGAGTGAATTCTTAAAACTGGCATACGAACTGATAGCGAAGATCATCTATAACATAGCGCAATGCTTTGTGGCATTATTCAGGTTGTTATTTACCGGGTGGGCAGAATACGCGTCGATCTTTGGCAGTTACTTTTGGACGCTGTCAGCACCGGCAAAGGTACTGGCGCTGCTTTTGGCGCTGATCCTGATTGCCATTCCGGTATTGATCGTTGTGCTGCTTGTACGGCATTTCTACCTGAATCTCCGGCTTAAGGCGGATCATGAGGACAATTCGACGCTGTATCGGGAGATCGGCCGGCTGAACAAGCAAGTGCTTGAATTGATCGATGAAAAGAATAAGCTTCTTGCGATCAAGGTCAATGCCATGGGCGGAACGGAACGGATTCCGTACATGGGTGCTTCAGCCCTGACGGATGACAAGCTGCACACCGTAGGAAACGTAATCGGCGGCGCGGCTCCCGAGTATGGACCGAATGGCGAGGTGGTATCCGGCGGAGCTGACGTCAACGTGGAGAACGTGGGAGAGGGCAAGCGCCTCGGCACCATCACGGTGGAGAAGGACATGTCGGAGGATACGACGCAGATCAAGGCGATTCGTTTCCCGAAGCTTTCTCTCGTAGATCAAAAATACATAGATTACGTGAAGCCCGTATATGATGACCAAGTTACGCTGCAGCAGTTCGCGGAGGGCTTCAGGCTTTATGCCGCAAGCCAGATGAAGCTGTATTACACGCCTGAAGTCGTGAGACGCTTTGTGGCGGGCATGGCTGCCAGCAAGCTTTTGATCCTGGAAGGTATTTCCGGTACCGGTAAAACGAGTCTTCCTTATTCCTTTAGCCGTTACATGGGAAATCCGTCCACCATCGTTTCCGTACAGCCTTCCTACAGGGATCGCACGGAGCTTCTGGGTTACTTTAATGAATTCTCTAAGCGCTTTAATGAGACGGAATTTTTGAGGGCCTTGTACGAGGCGACGTATCGCGATGATCCCAGCCTGATCGTACTCGACGAGATGAACCTGGCGCGTATCGAGTATTATTTTGCGGAAATGTTGTCCGTATTGGAAATGCCCAGTCATGATGAGTGGGTGATCGATCTGGTTCCCACCGGATGGCCGAAGGACCCCGCACACGTCGTGGATGGCAAGATCATGGTATCCGAGAGCATTTGGTTTGTCGGTACGGCAAATAATGATGATTCCACCTTTACCATCACGGATAAGGTTTACGACCGTGCAATTCCCATTGAACTGAACGATCGTGCGAACGCCTTTGAATGCGAGCCGTATCCTGCATGTAATATTTCTTACATGCATTTGCAGGCGCTCTTTGAGCAGGCAAAGCGTGATTATCCGATCAGCGATGCAACCATGGAGAAGATGAACCGTCTCGATCTGTATCTGCAGACGCGATTCAAGCTTGCGTTTGGTAACCGTATCATCAAGCAGATGTACGATTTCATTCCCGTATACGTGGCATGCGGCGGCACGGAGATCGACGGACTGGATTACATCGTTGCCCGTAAGGTTTTGAAGAAGTTCGAGAGCTTGAACGTATCGTTTGTACGCGATGAGATCAAGGAACTCATCGAATACGTTGACAAGACCTTTGGAAAGACCAAGATGGAAGACAGCAGGGCATACCTGAGCAGAATTCAGAATTTCTATTAATGACAATGTTTACGTAATTACTATATAGGGGCTTTGGGGGTAGTTGTTTATGGCGGATTATTCGATCAATGATTTGTATCTAAAGTATGTGAACAAGATCGGCAGTACGCTTGAGCGTGACCGGTATTTCCAGTATCTGTTCGAGATGATCCAGGCGGGATCCAACGTGTTGCAACAGCGCCATCAGGTGATGCACAAGGTGGTGGACGAAGCATGGCTGACCGCAATTGAGGAATGTCTGGATGACATCGCGGTGATCATTGACAAACCGAGACGGTACATCAAGACGACGGAAGAAGTGGTGCCGGTAGCACTTGCAAAGAAGATCACGGCAGACAGCGTGCGCCATCTGAGCATGAACACGCAGTTTATCGCCAGCAGTGATGACGGAGACATCCAGCCGACGCACATTTTGAACGTTACGGTGGATGAGACGTATGACTTGTATGAAAACCGTTTTGTCTATCATTTGATCCAGCGTCTGGTAACCTTCATCGATAAGCGAACGGACTTGATCTTCTGGTCTACGGGCGATGAGACGCAGGACAGCTTAAGCTATGAGACTAAGATTGATGATGCATACGAAGAGATCGGCTATAAGATCGAGATGACCATCAAAAACCGTCAGAGCTACGTGGAAAATGATTCTGACAACATGAATCTCTTCATGCGCATTGACCGCGTGAGAAGACTTGTAATGGCTATAAAGAATTCTTCCTTCTGCGAGTTGATGGCAGGGTGCTCAAAGGTGAGAAGCCCCATCCAACGCACCAACCTGATCATGAAGGATCCGCATTACCGTGCATGTTATTCTCTCTGGCAGTTCCTGGAGAATTATGACGACGTGGGATATTCCATTGAAATCCGGGATTCCTCCCTGGAATTCGATGAGGAATATCTCTTCCAGATGTATTCCAACCTGATCACGAACTATGCGGTATTTAAGAGCTTGCTCGAGACCGACAAGCGCGACGTGGAAACGGTTCTGGCTGAGAAGCGCAGGAAGATCAAGCCCAAATTCATCAAGAAGATTCAGGAAGAGATTGTTGATGATTACAACATTGAGGACGTTGAGATCCGGAAGGTCATTATCGAGGAAGTGACGCAGGCGCAGCTGGATGCTGAAGCGGCGTTGGAAGTCGAGAAGGCTGAGAGGGCAAAGGCTGAGCAGTCCCTTGAGGACATGGACGCCCAGATGATCGAATTACAGCAGCAGGTGACGGAGCTCCTGATGCAGAAGCAGGCTGCAGAGCTGAAGGCCGAGGAAGAAGAAAAGGCCAAGGCTGAGGCATTGCAGAAAGCAAGCGATTCCGAGGCTGCAAAGGCGGCGGCTGAGGAAGAAACCGCGCAGGTGAGAGAACAGGCAGCGGCAGAGATCGCAGAGGCGAAGGAGCAAGCTGCAGCAGATATTACTGAGGCGAAGGAACAGGCAGCGGCAGAGATCGCGCAGGCGAAGGAGCAGGCTGAAGCAGAAATCACTGAGGCAAAGGAGCAGGCTGCAAGCGAGGTTGCTGAGACGAAGCAGGCAGCGGAGGCGGCCATTGCGGCAGCAACGGCAAACGCAGAGCAGGTAAGACAGCAGGCTGACACCGAGATCGCGCAGACGAAGGAGCAGGCAACGGCAGAAATCGCAGAGGCAAAGGAACAGGCTGCAAGCGAGGTTGCCGAGACGAAGCAGGCAGCAGAGGCGGCCATTGCGGCGGCAACGGCAAACGCAGAGCAGGTAAGACAGCAGGCTGACACTGAGATCGCGCAGACGAAGGAGCAGGCAGCGGCAGAGATTGCTGAGGCGAAGGAACAGGCAGTGGCAGAGATTGCTGAGGCGAAGGAACAGGCGGATGCGCAGGTTACCGAGGCACAGGCACAGGCTGCCGAGGCACAGGCTCAGATCGCCGAAACAAAACAGATGGCAGAAGCCCAGATTTTGCAGATCAAGCAGAATGCTGAAACGCAGGTTCTTCAGATCAAGCAGGCGGCAGAAGCAGCCGTGCTTGCAGCAAATACAAATGCAGAACAGGTAAAACAACAGGCTGACGCTCAGATTGCCGAGACGAAGCAGATGGCTGACATAGCCGTCGAAGAAACGAAGCAAATGGCTAACGAGACCATTGCTGAGACGAGAAGCAAGGCTAATGAGGAGATCGCTGCAGCGAATGCCGCAGCTGAGGAAGCAAGGCAGAAGGCTGAGAATGACGTAAACGAGGCAATGCGTCTTGCGGAAGAGACCATCGCAAGCGAGAAACAGAAGGCAGAGGCTGAGATCGCACAGGCGAAGGAGCAGGCGGCAGCTGAGATCGCCGAGATGAAGCAGAAGGCAGAGGCTGAGATTGCACAGGCGAAGGAGCAGGCGGCAGCTGAGATCGCTGACACGAAGCAGAAGGCAGAAGCAGAAATCGCAGAGGCGAAGGAACTGGCTGACATAGCCGTATTGGAAGCAAACGAGAACGCAGAACAGACGAAGAAGGCAGCGGAGACGCAGATTGCTGAGACAAAGCAGGCAGCCGAGGCACAGATTGCAGAAACGAAGCAGGCAGCCGAGACGCAGATCGCTGAGATGAGAAGCAAGGCTGACGAAGAGATTGCAGCCGCAAATGCCGCGGCAGAGGAAGCAAGACAGAAGGCTGAGACTGACGTGACGGAAGCAATGCACCTTGCAGAGGAATCCATCGCAGAGGAAAAGAAGCGTGCCGACGAGCAGATCGCACAATCCGAGAGCAGGGTTGCCGCGGCGAACGCTCAGGCACAGGAAGCGGTAAAGCGTGCAGACGAACTCTTCGAGGAAAACAATTCCCTGAAGCAGGAAAAGAACATGTTAAAGCAGGAGAAGGATCTCCTTGTCGAGCAGTCGAAATTTATGGAGGACGATCTTTCCAAGAAGCTTGCTGAAAAAGAGGCTGAGTTGGAGACCGCCAAGCAGGAAGCAAGCGAGCAGCTTTCGCAGACGAAGCGAGAGGCGGTTGGCCTGATTGCCAAGACGAAACAGGATGCGGAGAACAAGGTTGCCGCAGCTGAGAAGGAAGCGAATGAAAAGATTGCCCAAGTGGATGCCCGCATAGCGGAAGCCAAGGAAAAGGCTCAGAAGGAGATTGACGCCGTGCAGACACAGGCAAGTGCCCGCATAGCGGAAGCCGAGAAGAAGTCCCAGACAGAGACAGCGGAGGCAAGGAAGCAGGCAGACGCCCAAATTGCAGAAGCAAAGGAGCAGGCACAGGCGCAGGTAGCCGAAGCGAAGTCTCAGGCAGATGCAAGAATCGCGGAAGCGGAAGAAAAGGCAAAGACTCAGATTTCCGAAATAAAGGAACAGGCAGATGCTCAGGTTTCCCAGGCACGGGAGCAGGCAGAACGTCAGGTTGCCGAGGTGCAGGAGCAGGCAAATGCCAAGGCGGAGGAGCAGGTCGCACAGGCGAAGGCGGAGGCAGACGAGCGTCTTGCCATGGCCGAGGAAGCTGCAAAGGAGCGGCTTGAGCAGACGAAGCAGGAGATTCGGGAGGCTGCAGCGAAGGAGAAGGCTGATCTCGAGAACCAGCTTGCCAGAGTCCGTAAGGCTGCTCAGGAGCAGATCGCCCTTGCCGAGAAACGCGGCGAGGATAAGGCAGCGAAGACCAAGCAGGAATCCGATGCCAAGATTGCACAGATGCAGCGAGAGCTTGACCGGCACAATAATTTCATTCAGGAAGAGGTTCAGATACAGGTCGAGAAATTCCAGGCCCAGTATGCGGAAAAGGAACGAAAGAACAAGGAAATGCTGGCCGTTTCCCAGAAGAAGATCGACGACCTGCGGGCGCAGCTTGACGATGCTTCCGCCTCTTGGAAGGATGCCGAAAAGCGCGTGACCATGCTGGAGGACGAGAGAGACAGGGCGCTTGAAAAGGCGAAACTTGCGCAGGAAAAGGCTGACGCAACCACGCTTTCGCAATATATTTTTGCAAGCCGTAAGGCAAAGAAACACTATAGTGATTATGACAGAAATGAGGACAATAAGTAAGGAGCATGGGAAAGCGCATTAAGAACATTTTGCTAAAGCTCATGAACGTGGTTTCCGTCCTCATCATCGCGGTTTCCGTCTTGGCACTCCTAAGCGTCGTCATGGCAAAACCGGGACAGGCGCCCAACTTCTTTGGATACTCCCTGTTTCGCGTGATGACGGGGAGCATGGAGCCGACGATTCCCACTAACTCGCTGATTGTGGTAAAACGCACGGAGGCAAGGGAACTGGCCGTAGGTGACGTGATTACGTTTTATTCCAGTGATCCGTCCCTTTTGGGAGAACCAAACACGCACCGCATTATCCAGTTCAAAGAGGAGGATGGAAGGCAGCTGATCTTCACCAAGGGAGATGCCAATAACATCGAGGATCGCTACCCGACGCGGGCAGAGGACTTGATCGGTAAGGTTGTTTTTTCTTCCCTCTTTCTGGGAAGGTTGGTAAAGCTGATTTCCAATCCGCTGGTCTTTATTCCATTGATCCTGATACCGCTTATTGTGATGTTGCTCCGAAGTCTTTTTGACGGTATTTCGGCAGCAAAGAAGCTGGTAAAGGAAGAAGAGGAGACGGCCGTGCGGGAAGCTCTGGCGGCTCTTCGGGAAAAGAAGGCGGCAGAGGCGAAGGAAGCACGGGAAAACGCGGAATCACAAGAGGATGACGGCGAGAAAGACGCAGAGCCGCAGGAGGATGACGGAGAAAAAGACGCGAAACCTCAGGAGGATGATGGAGAGAAAGACGCAGAGCCGCAGGAGGATGACGGAGAAAAAGACGCGAAACATCAGGAGGATGATGGAGAGAAAGACGCAGAACATCAGGAGGATATTGGCGGGGGAGATGCGGAACCGCAAGAAAGTGATGAAGGGAAAAGCTTAGATTTACAAGAAAATGACGACGGGAAAAACTGAGATCCGTAAAAGGAGAAAACTATGGCAGGAGCATTAAAGATTAAGGCCGGCACAAAACTTAGGATGGCATATGACGCGGAATTAGGTAAGGAACCCAATTTCAACATGATATGCACATTTAACAAGTCACTCAACGAATCCGCATTCTTGATCTCCATTCCCGTAGTAAACGGGAAGCCATTGGAGGTGGATGAGAGCCAGAAGCTTCTTATTCAATATGGAAGCGGAAGCGATGCCATGATCTTTGCGGGTTACGTGGATGATACCGTAAAGGAAGGCGTAAGAAGATACTGGAAGATCAGAAGGGTTTCCGAACAGAGACAGTTCTTCCAGCGTGCTGACGAGCGTGTAAAGGTTACGCTTCGCATCGAATACAGCCAGGAAACCTGGGAGCTGAATGCTGACGGTGAGATCTCGAAGGAAGACGGCATGACCCTCGACGTATCTGCCGGTGGTGCCGCAGTATTTATGAACAGACATTTTGACGTTGGAGAGATCGTGACGCTGAATCTTCCTCGCGTTGGCACGAGCGCGAAGGGGCAAGCCCTGACGGAGATCGGAAACGTCTGCTGGGTGCGTGAGGCTCCGAAGGGAAGCATGTACAGACTCCTTTGCGGTTTGCAATTTAGATTCAGTGATTCCTCCGAAAAGGAGCAATTGCAGGATTATTTGACTAACGTAAAGGAAAAGTATAAATTATAAGATGCTGTTGCGTTAACCGTAAATCTAGACAAGAAGAAGGAAACAAAACTTGAAACTGGGAAAGAAAAAGGCTGGGACACAAGAGAATACTGAGAAGAAGCCGAGAGATTCCAAGGATCAGCTGGTCCGCATTGAGAAGCTGGAGCAAATTCTGGCGGAGAACGGCGATGAACTGGATGACGATGCCATTGTCTCCATGTACATGCCGGGACGCCGGATCAAGAAGCTTGGTGCGGCCTTACTTCGCTTGGACAAAATGCGGATCATTTTGTTGGTGCTGTTGCTGCTGATCGCGTTTTTGTTTGTACTGGCGTTTATGCAGGAGAAGATGGGTAACTTTACCATCAACTTGAATCGTCTGGAACTGTATCGGAAGGGCATCGCAATCGATGATAAGGGGACGTTTGATGATCCCACGGCACGTCTTGTGGTAAAGACCGTGCAGGATGCGACAAACATCACCATAAGCGACCTGCCGGACAATATCGATGACGTCGACGGCGACCACAACGGTTACAATTACATGGCGTATACCTATTATGTGAGAAATGCCGGAAAGGAAGATGTGAAGTATCTTGCAAGAGTGCACTTGAATGCCTGTGCAAAAGGTGCAGAGGAAGCAGTGCGCATTGCAATCTGGCGGAATGGCGAGCGAACTGTTTACGCGATGCCTGCGAAGGACGGCGGTCCGGAAGACGGATGCGAGAATTTCGAAAGCAACAAGATCGTATGCTCGTACACGGAGGAGAATTTCCTCGTTGGTAACGTAGATAAGTACACCATCGTAATCTGGATGGAAGGTGAGGATCCGGAGTGTGTTGACTCCATCGTTGGCGGAAGCGTGCAGTTCAGCATGACCATCGACGCCATGGATCAGGAGGAAACAAGCCTGCTTGCAAAGTTTATCCGGGACGTCAAGGATACCCTGTCAGGAGACAAGCCCATCAGTGCGGCAGGAAACGAAGCTCCCAGCTATTACAATTCAGGCGACGTAACATGGGAGAATCGCAGAAACCAATAATATAAGACAAAAAATAGGTTGTCGAAGGAAACCAATATGCACAAAATGGTTCCCGAATTTTTGGCGAAAGTAACAAAAAATCGATTTACGAAGGCTTATATTTGTACATTTCGTGAAAAATACTTGAAATTATCTGTAAAATATTATAAAATGAAGTCGATAAATAAAATAAGACAGTTTACCAAGTATTTTATTTAATTTGGTACCAGCGATGCAACGCATCGTTTGTATAACAATTGAATATTGGTCCTTTGTTCCAGATTCTATGAACTCGGCCCCATCCTATTAAGAGATAATATCCTCACCGGCGGGTGAAGGAGATGTACTCTTTTAACCGGGCCCGGTGGGAGTATGATCTGTTAACAGGACGGATCCGAACGATGGTATCGGAACGTAAGGACGACGGAGAAATGACCGATCAACGTTTCTTCGAAAGGAGAGGATCTTCCAGAAGAAGCTCCAATCCCATCCGATCAACTGTCTACCGCTGCAGAGTCAACTGAAGCGGAATACGTAAAAAGGAGGACAATATTATGACAGTTAAATCATTAAGAAAGCAACTCGCGGCAGCAATAGCAATGACGTTAGTCGCAACGGTAGCTCTCGGATCCAGTACGTATGCATGGTTTGTAAGTAACAATCAAGTTACTGCTACAACGACGAGCATTAGCGCAATGTCTAATGCACCGTTCTTGAAGATTCAAGATACGGCGACTGGAATTTCGACAAGTTCTGGTACGGCTTATACTTATACCACCCCCACTACTGCAACGGCATTGTATCCTTCACAGTATAATGGTACGATTTGGCAATCTGCATATGCAACCGCTGCTAACGCGTCTACTGAGAAAGACGGCACGCGTTTCACGGTTGGCGATACTGGTAGTCATGCAGAGGCAATAGCAAATAAGTATGCTTTTATGCAGTCCTTTGAAATCGGTACTGACACTGAAACGAATGGTAGTTTTAAGAACCTGAAAGTTGATAGTATTACTGTTACGGGAGTAAACGGAACGGGTACTGCCGATGACAAGCAGCAGCTGAAACAAGCTTTGAGAGTTCTCTTCGTATGTGGAGACAATCACTTTGTATATGCACCCAATGCTGCCGGGGATGCCTGGGAACCGGTTACTACGTATGCAGCTACGGCTGATACTACTGGTAATACAAGTTTGACTGATGGTAATGCTATTTTGAAGGCTGAGATACCTGCAAATGGTAGTGGAAATGCTACGGTTGACGTGTATCTTTTCTACGATGGTTCCGCGACTCCGGTCTTTTCGAACAATCTGCCTAACCTTGGTTCTGCAAGTGTAACCGTACAGTTTATCGCAGATGCATACGATCCTAATGATCAGCAAGTTCAGCCCGGCAGCCAGATTACAAATCCTTAATTTAATTGACTACATGACTTAAACTTAACAGATAATTAATCACGTAATGGTAACCGATGTTTTGGCATTGGTTACCATTATGCTACGTTACTTTTACGGCGAGGAAGTGATCAGATGAAACAAAGTTCAAAATTGAAAAAAGAGCTTATGCTTGCAATTGTTTCATTGATGATTGCTGCCATAAGCCTAACGACTTCTACGTATGCCTGGCTCGTTGCGAATAATAAGACAACTGGAACGACGGCAACCATTAGTGCAACAACCAATGGATTTATTCTTCAGATTGCGACTGCGGAAAATGGAGTAAACCATGGTGGTTCGCAGGAATCCTTGGTCGCACAGACAAATGGCGGTAAGATATCGCCTTCCTCTACGGATGATTTGAAGGATTGGTATTCCTTCGCCGGTTGGAATTCGCATGGGGACATTACTTCTTATTCGAAGATCACTTTTGATCAAGGGGATGATGCTCTTCCGGGTCAATACGATGACGAGTATTTTGCCTATATCCGAAGTGATTATGTGTTGTACACAATCTTGGATACCGGTGAAGCTGACGTATATCTCATTGATGATGGCGAGACGCCGGCGATCGAAGTAACAAGAACCTCAGGCGATGTGAATAATCAAATCCTTCCGGAAAGCTTGCGTGTCGGAATTGTTTCTTACGATCTTCAAACAGGAGAAGAAACCTTAAGATTGGTATATGCTCCCAAGAATGAAACGGGAAAAGGCAATGACGTTGCAGGCGTAAATGGATGGACGGGAATTAAGAACGGTCAACTGCAATTGGTTACCTATCCGTATGTTTATGAGACCACTTACGTAGATTCGAATGGAAAGAATAGAGCAGCGGTTCAAAGCGGCGATAATTTTGTTACAAGCGGTGACGCGCTTCCCGTTATACCAAACGTAGGATATGACGGCGTAGGCCTCCGGATCTATATTTGGTTGGAAGGAACAGACGAACAATGCGTGAATAATCCTGAAGAGGAAGAGATTTCTCAGTTCAACGTAACGGTTAAATTGGCCGGCGTAGCTCCATAATAACGTTAGTATGATTAGGCCCTCACTTCGGTGGGGGCTTTTCTTTTGGAAAAACGAGGTCTGTTCTTCTTGACTTTTACGTATTCACTCGCTATTCTTATTTTATCGGGATGTCTTTCTTGGATATCTTATCTTTTTTGTTCGGTTGGCGTATCAGCCATTTTTCCATTGATTTTATTGTAGGCGGAGGGGAATCATTGTCTTTTATTGTTAAAGCGAATAAAACATATAAGTAATGAGGAAGGAGGTAACGGAGTGATGGAGACGTGGAGGGAAGTGAGAGAAAAACTAAGTTTAAGTGATGAAGACATAGCAGAGATTGATTTAGAAAAGGAATAATTTAATGAAATCTAAGGAGGAAAAACTGATGGATCAGGAATTAAAACAAGTATTGGCAGAGATAAATCTGAAATTAGACTTAATTGAGAATCGAATAAGTGCATTGGAGATACTGCAGGAGCGGTTTCAGAAATTTTATTTTAATTCAAAAACATGTTCCGATCATATTGAGGAAGAGATACGCAAAATCGCCTTTAACCTAAAGTGATAGGAAATATTTGAAAAACCTTGAAAAAAATGTTATTTTATATAGTGTGATCAACGCAAGGCGTTGCATCATAATAACGCAAAAACAGTTAAGGGGACGACATGGAAAACGAAACAACAAAGCGGAATTCATTTACGGGATCGATCGGGTTTGTACTGGCAGCGGCAGGAAGCGCCGTAGGACTGGGAAATATTTGGAGATTTCCTTATTTGGCGGCGAGAGACGGGGGCGGAATGTTCCTCGTGGTTTATTTGGTGCTGGCGTTGACGTTTGGTTTTACGCTCTTGATCACGGAGGTGGCGATCGGAAGAAAGACCAAGCAAAGCCCGCTGACGGCATACGGAGAGCTTCGAAAAAGATGGAAGCCGCTTGGCATTGTGGCATGTTTGGTTCCCATGATCATTATGCCGTATTATTGTGTCATTGGCGGCTGGGTCGTAAAGTATTTTCTGGCATTTCTGACCGGATCCGGCGCGCAGACGGCAGCGGAAGGATACTTTGGTGAGTTCATTTCGGACAGTTCGTCGCCCATCGGCATGACGATCGTATTCCTGTTCCTGTCCATGATCATTGTGCTTGGCGGCGTGGACAAGGGAATTGAAAAATTCTCAAAGGTTGTGATGCCTGCGCTGGTCATTTTGATCATTATCATTTCCGTCTTTTCCTTGACGTTGTCCTATACGGATGCAGACGGCGTGACAAGAACGGGCATGGAGGGCTTAAAGATACTGTTTGTGCCGGATTTCACGGACTTTTCATTAAAGAGCTTTGGCGGAACGATGATGGATGCCATGGGACAGCTCTTTTACAGTTTGAGCGTGGCCATGGGCATTATGATCGCGTATGGTTCCTATATGCGCGATGACACGAATCTCTCGAAGGCGATTGGTCAGATCGAAATATTTGACACGGGCATTGCCTTCCTTGCAGGCGCCATGATCATCCCTGCCGTGTTTGTGTTTATGGGAAAGGATGGCATGCAGGCAGGCCCCGGATTGATGTTTGTGTCGCTGCCGAGAGTGTTCCAGCAGATGGGGCCTTTCGGCGGATACGTGGGGTGCCTTTTCTTTGCCATGGTGCTTTTTGCAGCGACGACAAGCGCCGTATCCATTCTGGAAGCAGTCGTGGCAAGTTTTATGGATCAGTTCCACGTATCGCGTAAGACGGCTGTGTTGAGTGAGGGCGTGATCGCACTGATCCTTGGAATTATAGTTTGCATGGGCTATAACAAGCTGTTCTTTAACGTAAAGCTGCCAAATGGTGCTGACGCACAGATTCTCGACATCATGGATTACGTTTCAAATAACCTGATGATGCCCGTCGTGGCCATTGGAACCTGCATTCTGATTGGATGGATCTTAAAGCCGGAAATCATTATCAATGAGGTGACAAAGAACGGTGAAAAGTTTGGACGGAAAGGTCTCTTCATCGTCATGATCAAGTTTGTTGCGCCGATATTGCTCGCGATTCTTTTGCTGAAGGCGCTGGGAGTACTCTGATCCCGGAAGGCAAGGACATGGGCAGAAGTCATTGGATTCTACCTGCGGGTGATTGCGCATGTTGGCTGTAAAGTGATATACTAAGCATTAAATAAAATTTTTCATGGAAAGATTGTAGGAAAGGCAGGGAAACATTATGAAGTTAGAAACGTTACAAAGTGCCATGATCGAGGCAATGAAGGCTCGCGACAAGGCGAGAAAGGATTCCATCGCAACGCTTGTCTCCGCAGCGAAGAAGGCGGGCATTGACGCCGGTTGCCGCGAGGCAATCCCTGAGGAAATGGTAGATCAGGCGATTTTGAAGGAACTGAAGGCCGTGAAGGAGCAGGTGGAGACTTGCCCGAAGGAGAGGGCAGAGCTTTTGGCAGAGTATCAGGCGAGACTTGCCGTATTTGAAGAGTTTGCGCCAAAGATGATGGATGCTGAGCAGATTAAGGCTTTTCTTCAGGAGAAATTTGCGGACGTGGTTGCGACGAAGAATAAGGGTGCGATCATGAAGGCCGTGATGCCGGAGCTGAAGGGTAAGGCCGACGGAAAAGAGATTGGAGCTGTGGTTGCAGAACTCTGCAAATAAATTCTGACAATTTATGCGTAATTGATGTAAAAATATGCAAAATGCACAAAATATCGGCAAGAGTCTAAACAATTTTGGGATTCTTGCCGATATTATTTATGGGAAACTTTATTCATTTTAAACACCCCCCCTAAATGAATGAAATCCCTACTCAGGAAAAAGACGCAAAAGGAGGTGAAGATTCGTGCCAAGGAATGAACAAGAAAAGGATGATTTGAAAAAACTGAAGCGGAGGTTAGCGTTGCAATTGACGGAATGCGCTTTGGCACTGATCATATTCACCGCAGGCGTCATTGCCTTTATGACAAAGGCATGGTTTGTAAAAAATGAGCAGGTTTCAGGAACGGACAATTCCGTTTCCAGTGCAGCCACAACGTCCCTGTTTATCGAAAGCGGTACGACGCTGCCGACGCCCAGAAATTATTACACGATTGTTTCGCATGAGTGGCAAAACGGTGCGGCGCTGTACCCGATCTCTACAAAGAATTGTGCGAATTGGTGGTACGCAAGCAGATTTGGAAACGTACTTGACGGTAACGGGAACGCAACGCTTGAGGCTACGCAATATACGCAGTTGACGGTTGGAAGTACTGCTTCGAATACCGTGGTTTCCGAGGCAAATAACGTCGGGACGTATCTCAATTCCTTAGAAAACAATTTGGAGCGTGTTGCTTATCTTTATGAAGACTACATGCTTTACACAAATGATCAGGAATTGAACGTATACCTTCATCCGACGGATCCCATAACGGTTGCATACAAGGAAAATGCGACGGTGGCAAGGCAGTTGAATGAGGCCATCCGCGTGGCAATCGTGGTGGGAGACTTGAAAATCTTCTACGCGCCGGTGACGGAGACGGGGGCTGGTAACAGCACCAATGCCGTTACGGGATTTTCGAACGTTAAGGACGCGACCAGCGTGGAGGCATTGTCCATGACGGACCTAAGTGCCTATAAGGCCGTGGCAGTCAGCGGAGACCCATATTCGTTCACGGCAGGGACGACCTCCCTGGGAACGGCCACGACGAGCGGGCTTCACGTGAGAACCTACGTGTGGTTGGAAGGAACGGACGCACAGGCACTGATCGGCATGTCTGATAAAGATACAAAGGGATTGATTATAAACGTGAATTTTGTGGGGGTGGCGCAAGGGCAATAATGGTCTGGCGTCACTTTGCGTTTAAAGAACATGACAAAACAATGAAGGCGACGAAGCGTTGCGCGGGAGCATTAAAGGGGAACAAGCCGTGAAGAGAAGGAGTGGATTTCATAACAATTCCATAAATGACCGTGCGGTGAAGGCGGCAAACATCTGGCAGCGCTTCCGATTGCCCGCATATGCAGTCTTTGCGCTGCTTTTGGCCTTGATCGCAATCATTCCTTCAACGCGATCATGGTATGCCCGCATTCTTGAGAATCAAACTTCAGGCGAGGGCGTAACGTCCGCCAACGTAGCTTCGGGAGCACTGCCTTACGTGTTGTACGTTGCCAGACCAAGAGCGGACGCGATCACGCAGATCGATCACGTAGACGTATACACAAACAGCACGGAAGCTGCTTTGAATACCTTCGACGCCATCTTCGGCGGAGAGCATAATAAATATACCGCGGCTTACCTCAGAATGCCGATTTACGGTATCCCGGAGGGGAAAAGCATAAAGCTGACGGTTACGTGTCAATCCGATTATTTAAATTCGCAGAACCAGATAGAAAAATATATTTCCAATATCATTCAGATGAGCTGCGCAGTGATTCCAACCAGCGTGATTTCTGAGAATGCGAGTGCCACGGAAATATATTCGGGGGCACATGCCTATTTCCAAAACAATGCTTCAAGCCTGACGGAAAAGGCGTTTGTGAATTATTCGGTGTCTGGCACAAATGGCATAAAGACCATCAGTGTTACGGGAAAGAACGTGGAAGGTACGGACAAAGGCATTTCTTTCACGATTCCCGCGAATCAGATTCAGTTGGCAAATGACAGGGCATACGTGTATTTCAAAATAGATTATAATGAGGATTTGGTTTATCACTATATCAGAAATTCCCTGTGGGGAAAAAATGGTTTCAAATTGGGTGAAACCGCAGCAGATGGCTTCGCAGGAACCATTTCCGCAGGTGATCCCATGATTTATGATCTGCGGGACGTTACGTTGACAGTTATGGATTAGTTGATTTGGCAGAAGGGAGCGCCAGGATGAAGAAGATGAGCATTAAAAATCTACATTTCGCCCTCATCGCGGCGCTTTTTGTCGTGTTCTTTTTCGTTGGAACGACTTCGGCGTGGTATTTTACTGCTGCGAAGTTGGACATGGGTTCGGTGACGGGTGGCGTTAGCTATCTGGCGAATTATTTCGAATCCGGAAATGGCTCGGCGCAGGAGCCTTATGAGATAGCGAAACCGGAACAGCTTTACAATCTTGCCTGGCTTCAGTATCTTGGAGCATTCAATCAGACGAGTGATCCGGACTTTACGCCCTTCCATTTTTATATCTCTGACAAGTATTCCGGCACGCTTGACATGACTGGTTACGTGTTACCGCCCATTGGCACGAGCACGTATCCGTTTATCGGCTATCTTGATGGTCAGGGAAATACCGTGGCGAATCTGACCGTTGCCAACGTGACAACGCAGGACGCGAGCGAAGCGGCCAGGATTTTTGATCTTCCGCAGAACGTGAAGTATCTGGAAGGAACGAATGTATCCGGCGTTGAAATCATTGGATTTATGGGCGTGGTTGGTCCGCTGACGGGGTCCGGTACCTATGCAAGTGCAACGAATGCGTTGAAGGATTTGACGATTCAAAACATTACGGTTAATACGGAAACCGACGTTGCCCTGATTGGCCTGGCCGCCGGTTACGTCAATGGACCCGTGAGCAACGTGGCAGTAGTTGGCGGTACCGTGAAGATCAAGAGCGGAACGACGGCAGTTGACGCGAGTAATTATACGGAGAACCTGTCAGACTACGGCATCGTGGGATATGCGACGGAGGATTACCTTGAAAACGTTGATCAGGATGGAAGTGTTTCTTATCATTTCGTTGAAGCCTGCAAACCGCTTTTTGTAAATCAGCAACTGGAAAAGGAACTGCTGGTTGCCGGTAACGACGCAAGCTGGGGCGGTAGCATAGACATGCAGTCGATGTATAACAATCTGCAGGATAAATGGACGGAAGCCAAGAGAAATTCAAACTATAGTTTTAGCTATCCTGCCAGAAAAACCATTACGCATCACGTTGACGGAACGACGGATGAGAGCTATGGGAATACGACGAACGTGACGTATTCCGTGAATGCTTCCAATTGGAATGAAACGGTATATCTAAAGGCGCTGCAGTGGGATGGAGCGGGACAATACGTCTTCATAAATCGTACGGGTACTTCGAATTATACGTATTTGTTTGGAAGGCGCGGATATACGCAAACGGTAACGGAAGTCACGGAGTATTACGGACAAAGGATTTCCAACAATGGTTACTACTTAAATGCCAGTACGACGGCTGCAAGCGGTTCCGCCACTGCGCAGACCTATTGGGTCATTGATTCTGAAAATCACCGCATCTATTGTTATGCGAACGGAGACGGCACAAAGTATTATTTGAATTACGCTAACGGGAATCTTTCCGTAAGTACTTCGCCTGTTTCTGAATGGACCTATGCGGACGGAAGGATTTATTACGGAGTTGGTACCAGCGGTGATCAGTTGTATTGCGACGACGGGATTTGGAAGGTTGACGCATTGACCGAGGCAACTGACCGATATCGGATTTCGTTTACTTATAACAATCGCACCTATTATCTGAAGTATAATGGGGAAGAGCAGGCAGTTACGGCCGACAATAACGCAGACAATGCATCAACCTGGAACAGAGTATCCGACAACGTGGTGGTTCCGAACAGTAACGTCAGGCTGGCGTATTACCGTACCGGAGGCATTTTTGGCATAGGTGCCACAACATATTATGCTTATGCGTCGGCAAAAAATGGCACGGCATATACGATCACAAATGATAATAAATTACGATATGGCAACAATGCTTATCTTAGATATAATAACAATGCGTGGACAACTACTAATAGTACCAACAACGCCACCGTTTTCACGTTTTCCCAGATTTCATATGCCCTGAATAAGGATATCACGTTAGGCGGGCAGACGCTGTTAACTTATCAGATTCAAAGGAATGAAACGATATACCCCAATCTTCCCACCATGTTTCCTTTGAAATATGAGGATCCAGATAATAATACCGTTACGGATAAAGGAAATACGGGATACGTAATTTCCGGAGGCAGAGACTCGGTCGGTGACATAAGAGTATCCAAGTATGCCATGAGCAGCGTTAACGTTGCATTGGGGCAGAATAACTATCAAAGCGCCAGATTTGAGGTGATCACCCGCACTGTGGATGGCTGGCACAGGGTTTCTGATGCCTATAATGGCAATAATTCCAACGTCAGCAACAGCATTAGCACAATCCCCAAGGCAAGCGTTTCAGATTTGGGCTTGACGCATTATGATAATGCGAGAAAGAATCTGGAGAACGTATTCTCAAAGGATGCTTCCAATATTTACGGACTTCACTTTATCAACGCGCAGATCAGTAAGGACAACGTCATAAACGTACCGGCCGGATATATCAACGGGGACTCATTTACAAACATGATGATGCCTGAAGACTGTATCGATTTCCACCTAAAGACGCCGGGCAAGATCACGTTCTTTGCAGGCACTTATTATTCGGGAAACAGCAATTTCTTTTCGTTGCATCAGATCTTCCGTGATGAGGATAAAAACATTACTGCGATAAAAGAGATTAAGGAGATTTACGAAAACACGGAAGACAGCGATGAAATCAAATACGTATATAAATATGTTGACGGTACGTTCTCACCTGGCACGCCAAAAGGAAGTTATGTTTTTAATACGACGTGGATCACGAATCCTGACAATCTGATTGACAATGCGGTTTATTATTTTGAGATCCCTGCAAATGGCGGAGAGTATGCCCTGGGTTCGGTTTACGGAAGTGACGGTGCATATTTGATGTATCTTGACATTGCAGCAAATGGCAGGCTTACCTCTGATCAAGCATTTATCAGCACGATGCACGTGGTTGATGCGACGGAAAGCCGCACGTATCATTATCAGACGCCGTCAGGCGTTGACTTTGCAGATTCCAATGCGAATGGCAACGTCATCCAATATGCAAATGCGAACGTTAGGCTAAATGGTTCCGGAACCATTCAATTTGGCCGTACGGGTAACATGATACAGGGCACGACAAATGATGCGACGCTTGTACAGACGTTAACCTTCTTGGAAGAGGGCTTAGAATATGGAAAGGGCGCATCAGTTAGACTGACGGAGCCGGAATTAAAACCGGCGGACTATGACGTCAACGATCAGATCTATTCCAAGAAACTAATTGTGACGCTGAATGATGCAACGCTGGCGATTAATGATGAGATTACCATACAATACCAATATGATCATAATCTGTATGATGATGCGGTACGCATTCTGTATACGGATCCACTGACTTACATGATCCTATATAATGAAGACGCGCTCATTGATTTTGTTGACGGTGCAAATACAGTCAAAATCAAGATTACGACGAATAACGGCTTCGCGGGAGAAGTGTTTACTTGTGCCGTTCGAAATGAGGGAGAAAATCCACCGGAGGTACTTCCAACGAGAGTATTTAATTCCATTTCCACAAACCATTCTTTCAGGCTTTCTGAAAAAGAAAGTTATGTTGAAATTTATCCGGAAAATGGAGAGAACCTGTTTAAGGTGGAGAGTGACGACGCGGCGATCGACATTGCTTTATCCAGTACCGTTGATGACGCATACATGAATTTTGATTATGACGTCTCAGGCGTAGGCTTAAAGAGCGTGGAAGTGAACAATGATCAGCTGATCATTTCGACGGATACGGCTACGGCAAAGGAAATCTCTCTTGTCTTGGAGATTCCCACGAAAGAAAATAATTATGGGTTAGATGCCAACGGAAATCGCAGGAGTCTTAGTGCGGGCTTGTTAGGCAAATCCACGCTCTCCAAGGGTGACGTGGGCAAGACGGTGCTTGAAGGTAAGAGCTCTGCAATGGCAAGCGCTAACGTTCCGGAGGAAGATGCGGGCATTGTCGAAACGGATGAAATGGTTGTTACAGAGGGCACAAAGGGTAATCTATTCCCAGAGAGTTATTCCATTCGTGATGAGAGTTATGAGATTTTGATCTATGGTCTGACGCTGGAAGAGGCAGAACCTGAGGAAGAGACTGATCCAGACGTAGAGACGGAACCTGAGGAAGAGACTGATCCGGACGTAGAGGCGGAATCTGAGGAAGAGATTAATCCGGACGTAGTGGAGAAACCTGAGGAAGAGACTGATCCGGACGTAGAGGCGGAACCTGAGGAAGAGACTGATCCGGACGTAGAGGCGGAACCTGAGGAAGAGACTGATCCGGACGTAGAGACGGAACCTGAGGAAGAGACTGATCCGGATGTAGAGGCGGAACCTGGGGAAGAGGCTAAGCCGGACGTAGGGGCGGAACCTGAGGAAGAGGCTAAGCCGGACATAGCGGTGGAACCTGAGGAAGAGGCTACACCCGGGACGGAGGAGGCTGAAGCGCCTGTGGCAGAGCGGGAAGATGGCGAAAATTTGGAAACCGAGATTTAAGTATTGAATCTGCTCTGAGGAAGTGTTATACTTTCCTCAGAGCAGATTTTCTTTAAATTATTCTATGGGCGTCTTGCCCGTCTTGTTTCATTCTATTTTCAGAAAATCTAAGCTTTTCCAATTTATTCATGACAACGTAAGATTTTCTGGGGAGGAAGAAACGAAGGCAGTTTTGCGCGCGTCTTTTCTTCTGCAAAGTCGAATGATCTTGCGTAAGTCAGCAATTTCATTCGAAGGGAGGAAGTAAAAACGAAAGAGGCAGGCAAAAACAAAGGGCATGCAGTCAAAGCGCGTGGGAACGAATCGAGCGTAACGGGTACGGTTTTTGACGACACATTCCGTACGATCCAGCAAAAGCTTCCGTGGTTATTGATTCCAATCATTAATGATGCTTTTGGGACGCAGTATCCGCTGGATGCTGAGGTGACGAGGCTTCCGGAGGAATATGAAAAGCGTACGTCAAAGGTGATCTTGGACAGCTGCAGTCTTATTGGGGATCGCATTTATCATCTGGAAGTACAGAGCTACAAAGACGGTACGATGGCACTGCGCATGCTGGAGTATGACTTTTTGCTTGGCATTGCGGAGGCAAGGAGAACGGCAGGAACGTATTACGTACAGTTGCCAAAGTCCTGCGTGATTTATCTGCGGCATGATCGGAAGCTTCCGGATCATGAGAGCGCATATCTGATTTTGCAGGATGGACAGATCGTGAAGTACCGCATACCGACCGTGAAGGTGCAAGAGTATTCTGCGGACGAGATTTTTGAAAAGGGATTATACGGATACCTGCCATTCTATCTACTGCGTTATGAGAAGGATTTTTCCGTAATGGAGGAAAGTGAAGACGGGAGCAGGGGACTGCAGGCGGAATATGAGCGCATCTTGGATCGTTTGGCAATGGAAATGAGCTCAGACCCAGGGACTTATCAAGATTTACTTATCATGATGCGTTGCGTTATGGATCATGTGCTAAGAAGGCAGAAAAAACTCAAGGAAAGGATGGAGAAGATCGTGGGAGGAAGAGTGTTGCCGCTTCCGTCGGATAAGATCCGGGAGGCAAAAAGACAAGGAATCAACCAGGGAATCAACCAAGGAATCAACCAGGGGATCGACCTTGGAAGAGTTGCATCCATCTTAGAATTGCTCAGGGAACTGGGAGATTTACCGGAGGATCTAAAGAAGAGAATTCAGGCAGAAAGGGAGGAAAAAGAATTGAGCCGAATGCTGAAGCTGGCAGCTAAGGCGAAGAGCATTGCGGAGTTTCAGGAAGCATTGAAGAATTAGCAGGTGATCCACTGTTTCATGATTTCACGAAAAAAGGGATTGACAAACGCTGACGAAAAGCGTATTATTTCATGCATAAAGACAAAGGCGTCTGAGAACGGTTCGTTCCCAGACGCTTTTTTTTATAATGTATAGGCAAAGGCGCCAAGGGTTAGAAGAAGTAACCTTGGCGCCTTTCTCTTTATGGAAATAAGGGTTGATTAGGGTTAAGGAGGTCAGGCAATGAAAGTCGGATTCAAGGAAATCAGGGAAAAAGGTTTGTATGATCCGCAGTTTGAGCATGACAACTGTGGTATCGGAGCGATCATTGACGTAAAGGGAAAAGCCAGCCACACTCTCGTGGCAGATGCACTTTCCATTGTAGAAAACCTAGAGCACCGCGCCGGTAAGGATGCGGAAGGAAAGACGGGCGACGGCGTTGGTATCTTGACGCAGATCCCACATGATTTTTTTGTGAAGAAAATAAAGGAGCAGGGGGTTACTCTTCCGGGAAGACGCGGATATGGCGTCGGCACGTTCTTTTTCCCGCAGGGTGAATTGGAGCGCAGACAGGCAAAGTCTTTGTTTGAGATCATTGTAAGGAAGGCTGGGTTAAAGATCCTTGCCTGGAGAGACGTGGAGACTGTGCCGGACGTACTTGGCACGCGCGCGCGCGAGTGCATGCCTTGGATCAGCCAGGTATTTATTGAGCGTCCGGAGCAGGCCAAGACGGATCTTGCGTTTGACAGGAAGCTCTACGTCATCAGAAGAGAGTTTGAGCAGAGCAGCGTCAGCACTTATATTCCGTCCCTGTCCTGCCGCACCATCGTATACAAGGGCATGTTCCTGGTGGGACAGCTGCGTACCTTCTTTTTGGACCTTCAGGATAAGGATTATAAATCTGCCATTGCCATGGTGCATTCGCGTTTCTCCACGAACACGACGCCGAGTTGGAATCGTGCGCATCCGAACCGTCTCATGGTTCACAATGGTGAGATCAACACCATTAAGGGCAATGCGGATAAGATGCTTGCACGCGAGGAGACCATGCATACCTCCGCATTCTCGCGCGAGGACGAGACGAGCGTATTCCCCGTGATCTCCCAGAGCGGATCGGATTCCGCAATGCTGGATAATACTCTGGAATTCCTTATGATGAGCGGCATGGAGCTGCCTCTTGCGGCAATGATCGCCATTCCTGAGCCTTGGCAACACAATGACACCATTTCCCAGGAGGAGAGAGACTTCTATCAGTATTATGCGACGATGATGGAGCCCTGGGACGGCCCTGCATCCATTTTGTTCTCAGACGGTGACGTGATGGGTGCCATCCTTGACAGGAACGGTCTGAGACCTTCGAGATATTACGTGATGGATGACGGAAGACTGATCCTGAGCTCAGAGGTTGGCGTTTTGCCTCTCGATGAGAAGCACGTATTGAAGAAAGAGCGTCTCCATCCCGGAAAGATGCTACTGGTGGATACGATTGCCGGCAAGATTTATGAGGATGAGGAGATCAAGGCGAAATATGCGCATAAGGAGCCTTACGGCGAGTGGCTGGACAGCAATCTGTTGGAGCTGCATGACGTAAAGATCCCGAATCTGCTTGTGCCTTCCTTTGCGAAGACCGAGCGCGCACGCCTGCAGAAGGCCTTTGGATATACTTATGAGAACTATCATGATTCCATCCGCACCATGGCGTTAAACGGTTCGGAGCAGATCGGCGCAATGGGCGTCGATACGCCGATCGCAGCGCTTTCCCAAAAGCATCAGCCGCTGTTTTATTATTTCAAACAGCTTTTTGCGCAGGTAACCAACCCGCCCATTGACGCAGAGAGAGAAAAGATCGTGACCGCAGGCACGGTTTATCTTGGAAAGAATGGTAACCTCCTGGAGGAAAAGCCCGAGAACTGTCACGTGCTGAAGATCAACAACCCGATCCTTTCCGACCTCGATCTCCTGAAGATTGAGCATCTGAAGAAGGACGGTTTCCACGTTGCAAAGGTATCCATCCTGTTCTATAAGGGTACGCCCATGAAGCAGGTACTGAAGCACCTTTACGTGGAAGTGGATAAGGCATATCAGGAAGGTGCGACGATCCTGATCCTGTCAGACAGGGGCGTGGACGAGAACCACGTGGCGATTCCTTCGCTTCTTGCCGTTTCCGCAGTGCACACGCATCTTGTTGAGACGAAGAAGTGTACGGCAATCTCACTGATCCTGGAATCCGGCGAGCCCAGAGAGGTGCATCATTTTGCAACGCTCCTTGGCTTTGGTGCTTCCGCAGTCAATCCGTATCTTGCACATGCAACGATTGGCGAACTTGTGGAAGAGGGACTTTTGGAAAAGGATTTCTACGCTGCAGTGGAGGACTATGACAAGGCAGTGCTTCAGGGCATTGTGAAGATCGCGTCGAAGATGGGCATCTCCACGATCCAATCCTATCAGGGCAGTAAGATTTTTGAGGCCATCGGTATTTCCGAGAGCGTTACCCAGAAGTATTTCCCCGGCACCGTAAGCCGCGTCGGAGGCATTACGCTCGAAGACATTGGCAAGGCGGTGGATAAGCAGCACAGTCTCGCCTTTGATCCCTTGGGACTGCCCGTAAATCTTGAACTGACGGCAGCAGGCAGACATAAGTCCAGAAGCCAGGGTGAGAATCACAGATATAATCCTCAGACCATTCACATGCTCCAGCTCGCCACAAGGGATGGAAATTATGATAAATTTGTGGAATATACAAAGATGGCAGATGCCGAGGAAACGGGATATTTAAGGAGCCTTATGGAGTTCAAGTTCCCGGCCGAGGGCATTCCCCTGGAAGAGGTTGAGAGCGAGGACGAGATCGTAAAGCGCTTTAAGACGGGTGCCATGTCCTATGGTTCCATCTCGGAAGAGGCACACACGGCACTGGCCATCGCCATGAATCATCTGCACGGTAAGTCCAACAGCGGTGAAGGCGGTGAGAGCGACGAGAGAATCGCCTCCGCCGGTACTGCAAATGACAGATCCTCCGCAATCAAGCAGGTGGCAAGCGGACGTTTTGGCGTGACCAGCCAATATCTGGTGAGCGCAAAAGAAATCCAGATCAAGATGGCGCAGGGCGCAAAGCCTGGTGAGGGCGGCCACCTTCCCGGAAAGAAGGTATACCCTTGGATTGCAAAAACGAGACATTCAACCCCCGGCGTGAGCCTGATCTCTCCTCCGCCTCATCATGACATTTATTCGATCGAGGATCTGGCACAGCTGATCTATGACTTAAAGAATGCAAATAAGAATGCAAGAATTTCCGTAAAACTGGTATCGGAAGCAGGTGTTGGTACCGTAGCTGCAGGCGTTGCCAAGGCAGGCGCCGAGGTGGTTCTGGTATCCGGATACGACGGAGGCACCGGCGCAGCACCCCTAAGCTCCATTCACAATGCAGGACTTCCTTGGGAGCTTGGTCTTGCAGAGGCACATCAGACGCTGGTAGCAAACGGACTTCGCAACCAAGTTGTGATTGAGACCGACGGTAAGCTGATGACTGGCCGGGACGTGGCAATCGCCGCGATTCTTGGTGCGGAGGAATTCGGTTTTGCAACGGCACCTCTTGTGACGCTGGGCTGCGTGATGATGAGAGTGTGTCATCAGGATACCTGTCCCATGGGGATTGCAACGCAGAACCCTGAGCTCAGAAAGCGTTTTGCCGGCAAGCCGGAATACGTTGAAAACTTCATGAGATTTATCGCAAGACAGCTTCGCGAATACATGGCAAAGCTTGGCGTTCGACGCTTAAGCGATCTGGTTGGCCGCACGGACCTCTTGGAAGCTAAGAAGGGTAACTCCTTGGATGCGGATGACAAGATGGATCTGAGCAGGATCCTGATGGACATGAGCGGCGTGGCAAGAGACCAGCAGACCTTCCAGCCGGAAAAGAGATATGATTTCAAGCTGGCGCAGACAAAGGATGAAAGCGTACTCCTCCGGGCGAAGGAGATCAAGTCAGCGCTTGAGAAGGGCACCGCATGTGAGAAATCCATTAAGATCACGAACGTCGACAGAACGTTTGGCACGCTTCTTGGCGCAGAGATTACGAGAAAGCATCCAGAGGGACTTCCCGAGGATACGATCGTGATCGATTGCGAGGGCGCAGGAGGACAGAGCTTTGGCGCGTTCCTGCCCAAGGGCCTGACCTTGAAACTGACTGGTGACGGGAATGATTACTTCGGAAAAGGCTTATCCGGCGGCAAGCTGATTGTCAAGGTGCCAGAGGAGGCAAAGTATGATCCTTCCGAAAACATTATCATCGGCAACGTGGCGCTCTATGGCGCAACTTCTGGTGAAGCATATATCGCAGGCATGGCAGGCGAGCGCTTCTGCATCCGTAACTCCGGCGTGACGGCAGTTGCCGAGGGCGTTGGCGAGCATGGCTGTGAGTACATGACCGGCGGACGCGTTGTCATCCTTGGACCGACTGGCAAGAACTTTGCGGCAGGCATGAGCGGCGGCGTGGCGTACGTGCTCGATGAAGGCAATAAGCTCTATCGTAACCTCAATAAGCAGCTCGTCAACATGGAAGTCGTGGATACGAAGGCAGACCGCGAGGAACTCCACAGGATTCTGGAGAAGCACGTTGCGGCAACGGGTTCAAAGAAGGCGCAGAAGATTCTGGCTGATTTCGATCAGCAGGTTGTTCACTTCAAGAAGATTATTCCTTCGGACTACAAAGAGATGCTTAGGCTCACTGCAAAGAACGAGGAGCAGGGAATGAGCCATGAAGAAGCGCAGATCGAGGCCTTCACGGAGATGATGAAATAATGTTATCAAGTTAAGGACGACAGAGACTCGGGGTAATGGTTTGGCAGTCTTCCCAGGCACGCTCGCGCTATGAGTCCAGCGTAGCGGTACTAAGGCGCGATGATACTGCGCCTAAGTACCGACGCTTGGGACACATGCCTGGGCAAGACTACCAAACATCCCCCTCGAGGTGCCTGAGGGCTTAACTTAATGACGAAGTAAGATGAGACAGAGTTGATTAGGAGGAAGTTGAAATGGGTAAGGCGACAGGGTTTTTGGAGTATGAGAGAGTTGACGGACCAGTGATACAGGAAAAGGAAAGGATGAAAGATTTTCATGAATTTCATGGAAGGCTTTCACTGGAAGAGCAGAAGAAGCAGGCTGCGAGGTGCATGGACTGCGGCGTGCCTTTTTGTCAGGCGGGAGTGATGATCGCGGGCATGGCTTCAGGATGTCCCTTACACAATCTGGTGCCGGAGGTGAATGATTTGGTGTTTCGGGGGCGTTTGGAGCAGGCATATGACCGCCTCTCCGTGACGCACGGCTTTCCGGAATTTACCTGCAGGGTGTGTCCCGCCCTGTGCGAGGCTGCATGTACCTGCGGATTGCATGACGCACCGGTATCGACGAAAGAAAATGAGAAAACCGTGATCGAATATGCCTATGAGCATGATCTTGTGAAGGAGGTAGCTCCAAAGGTTCGCACGGGCAAGAAGGTTGCAGTTATCGGAAGCGGACCTGCGGGCCTGGCGGCAGCGCAGCTTCTGAACAGACGCGGTCATGAAGTGACGGTATATGAGAGAAAGGACCGCGTTGGCGGGCTCCTTCGATATGGCATTCCCAACATGAAGCTGGAGAAGTCCGTAATCGACAGGCGCGTGAAGCTGATGGAGGACGCTGGCGTTAAATTTGTCGTGAATGCAGACGTAGGCGCAGTGGCAGCCGACATAGGTGCAGACGTAGACGCCAAGGCGGCAAAGAGAGGTGAGAAAAAGAAGTCAATCGATCATGGAGTGCAGACAGACGGAAAGGTAAGGATCGATCCCGCAGAGCTTGAAAAGGAATATGATGCCATCATTTTGGCATGCGGCGCATCGCATCCCAGAGACATTAACGCGCCCGGACGGGATGCAAAGGGAATTTATTTTGCGGTTGACTTTCTTGGACAAGTGACGAAGAGTCTCTTGGACAGCGATTTCAAGAAGATTCCCTATGAACTGGCAAAGTATAAGGACGTGATTGTGATCGGCGGCGGTGACACGGGAAATGACTGCGTTGGCAGCTGCATCAGACTTGGGGCAAGGTCCGTGACGCAGCTTGAGATGATGCCGAAGCCCTCAGAGACGAGACTGCCGTCGAATCCATGGCCGGAGTGGCCCAGGATTCTGAAAGTGGATTATGGCCAGGAGGAGGCCATCTGGAAGTTTGGTGAGGACCCAAGAGTCTATCAGACGACCGTAAAAGAATTTGTGAAGGACGAGAAGGGGAACCTAAAAGAGGTCGTTATAGTTACCCTCGAGGCAAAGAAGGATGAGAAAACGGGAAGAATGAACATGGTTCCCGTGGCAGGTTCTGAAAAGACGGTACCGGCTCAGCTCGTTCTCATAGCCGCAGGATTTCTTGGAAGTGAGTCTTACGTCACGGAAGCCTTTGGGGTGGAAGTTGACGGAAGGACGAACGTAAAAACCGCGCCCTGCGGATATCACACCTCCAAGAAAAAAATCTTCACTGCGGGTGACATGCATCGGGGTCAGTCCCTCGTTGTATGGGCGATCGCGGAAGGAAGAGGTGCCGCAAAGGAAGTTGACGCAGCATTAATGGGGTATACAAATCTGTAACCTCAATATAAATAACGGCAGTTATCGTATAACGGCATTTTGGTAAAAATGCCAGAAAAAGCCCGAAAAAAGGGGATGTCAAAAACTTTTGACGTCCTTTTTTTTGTGCGTTTTTGCTAAATGACAAAGACCTTTGATAGACAAATGGACGAGAAAACGATATGGTGGGATCAAGCGAGGGGGAAACAAAACCGAGCAAAAAATAAAAATCAAAAATACAAAAAAATACAATTTGGAGGAAAAGAAAATGGAAATTATCGTTTTAATTTTGAAGGTACTTGGATTTGGATTTGTTGCAATGATTGCATCTACGATCATTCATGAAGGCGGACACGTGATCGCCGGTCTGGTGCAGGGATGGAAATTCATGGTTATGGTGATCGGCCCCGTGGAAATCTACCGTGATGAGAAAGATGACAAGATTAAGATCGGAATCGAAAAGAACCCGGCGCTTTGGGGCGGACTTGGCGGTACGATTCCTAGAAAGAAATCCGAGAATAATATTAAGGCTTATGCCAAGATTTTGCTGGCAGGTCCCATTGCTTCCTTTGTTTTGGGAGGAATTTGCGGTATCTTCCTGATGATGTACCAGAGCCTCTTTATGATGCTGATGACCTTTATTCCGCTTTCCATGGGATTTGCCTGCCTGCTTCCCAAGGCCAGGACGGGACTTCTCTATACGGACGGTGGAAGATGGCTTAGAATCGTTAAGGGCGGCAAAACGCTGGAAGAGGAGAAGGCGCTTTTTGATGCCGCAATGCTGGCATCGTTTTCTCCTGAAGAGAAATATGATGAGAAGGGAGTTGCTACCCTGATTGCTTCCGAGGATAAGTCTTTTTGCTACATGGGTCACTATTATGCATACTTAAATGCAAAGAAGGAAGACAGCGCAGAAGAAATGAAGAATCGGATCGCCATGATGGAGACTCTTAGGAAAGACGTTCCCCAGGCAATCGCAGACATGTGTGTCGTAGAAAAATAATCGAAAGCAGAATTTGTGTCAGTAGACACGTCCCCGTGACACACAGAATTTGTGTCAGTAGACACGTCCCCGTGACACAAAAGGAGGATGGGAAGATGGAAGTCATGAAAACGGTTTTGGAATGTATTGGATGTTGGATCGTCGCGTATTATGCTTCAGGGATCGTGCATGAGGGCGGTCACGTGGTTGCCGGTCTGGCGCAGGGCTGGAAATTTGAACTCCTGGTGGTGGGCCCGCTAAAATTATATCGGCGGAAAGACGGCAAGGTACGCTTAGGAATCGAAAAGAATATCCTTCTTTGGTGCGGCATTGGCGGGGCGGCTCCCGCTGAGCGGAGTGAGGCGAATCTCAAAAAGTTCGCGAGGACGCTGCTTGCCGGTCCGGCAGCTTCCATTTTGTTTGGCATGCTCTGTGGCATTTCGTTATTTTGGGGCGTTACCGTTTTCCGAGCAATGATGACCTTCATCCCGATCGGCATGGGAATCTTTTGTCTGAACCCTAAGGCGAAGACGGGAATTCTTTATTCCGACGGCGGAAGATTTCTTCGGATCGTGAAGGGCGGGAAGACGGCTGCAGAGGAAAAGGCAATATTTGAAGCGGCATTTCTGGAAAAAATGGATCCGAATGGCAGCTATGACGAGCAGGGCATTCTGGTTATGACTTCGTCGGATGACGTTTCATTTCAATTCCTGGGTCATTACTATGCGTGGTTGAATGCAAAGAAAAATCATAACGAAGAGGAAATGAAGATCCGGATTCACAATATGGAGCAGATCAAAAAGGACGTTCCAAAGGCTGTTGCGGACATGTGCGTCATGGAAGATTAATCGGTGCTTTTCAAAAAACACTCCTCATGGTAGAATGGTTGAGGAATCATTTACCAGAGGAGAACTGAAACATGGAACTGAGCAGTCAGATGAAAAAATACAGGACGGAGGCCGGACTGTCACAGGATGCGCTGGCAGAAAAGATTTTTGTCTCACGTCAGACGATATCCAACTGGGAGACGGGAAAGAACTATCCAGACATTAACAGCCTGCTTCGCATGAGCGAGGTGTTCGGCGTTTCCGTCGACACCCTTTTGAAGGGTGACGTGGAGGAAATGAAAGAGATGATAAAGAAAGAGGATCAGATGGAATTCGACAGACTTGGAAGGCTTTATTCCTGGCTGATGCTTCTTATGATCGTTACGCCGGTTCCGCTGACGAAGCTTTTCCGGTTCTGGGGACTTGGCGTATGGGCATGCCTGGCGGCAGTTTCCTTAGCCGTGGCGGTCATCGTAGAGAAAAAGAAAAAGGAATTAAACGTGCAGACGTACCGCGAAATAGTGGCATTTATGGAAGGCAAGCAGCTGGATGAGATCGAGGCGGCCAAGGAAGAGGGAAAGCGCCCCTATCAGAAAACCTTTATTATGTTGGCTTTTGGAGTCATGGCACTTGTCATTAACCTGCTGATGCTGTTTTTGTGGAAATGACGGAGGACGTGGGGATGGCTGACGTGAACGGATCAAAAAAAATATTATTGGTTGAGGATGATAAAGAGATCAGGGAGTTGCTTCGTTCGTTCCTTACGGATAATGGTTACGCGCCGGACGTGGCTAAAAATGGCATGGAAGGGTTAACCATGGCCCTCGGGAAGGATTATGACCTGATCCTTCTTGACATTATGCTGCCCCTTAAGAGCGGAGACCAATTGCTGAAGGAGCTGCGGGAACACTCTGACGTTCCGGTGCTTGTTCTTTCTGCAAAGGACATGATCCAGACCAAGATTGACGTAATCCGCATTGGCGCGGATGATTACGTCACGAAGCCTTTTGACCTAGGTGAGGTTTTGGTGCGTATTGAGGCATTGCTTCGAAGGAGCGGCAGGCGGAGGGAAGATGCAGAAATTCTCACGCATAAAAACTTAAGTCTTTACGTAAAAGAGGGCAGGGCGTTCTTACGCGGCACGGAGCTGACGCTCACTTCGAAGGAATACGCGATCTTGCAGCTTCTCCTTTCCCATCCGGATAAGATCTTTTCACGATCCAATATTTTTGATTCCCTGTGGGGAGATGACAGTGGAAATTATGATGACAATGCCGTTAAGGTTCATATGAGCAACCTTCGAAGTAAGCTCTCCGCGCAGGATGCGGAAGAATATATCGAAACGGTATGGGGAATGGGGTACAGACTCGCAAATTAACAAAGATTAAGGCGCGCCTTAACCTTTTCTAAACATTTCTTAGATATACTGGCTTCATACAAGGAGGAAGAAGCCATGGATTACGTAATGGAACTGGATGGGCTGTCCAAAAGCTATGGGGGCAAAAAGGTTGTAGACAGCTTTTCGCTTAAGATGGAGAAAGGTCACGTCTATGGTCTCATTGGTCCCAACGGAGCTGGAAAAACCACGGTGATGAAAATGATGGCGGGGCTGACGGGAGCAGACTGCGGAAGCATGCGTTTCTTTGGATCGGAGGATCTGGACGGGATGCGTGACCGGATCAGCTTTATCATCGAGCAGCCCTATATGGACCTAAACATGACGGCACGTCAGAACATGGAATACGTGCGCCTGTTGCGAGGTATTCCGGACAGAAAACGCATCGACGAATTGCTCACGTTCGTTGGGCTGGCCGATACGGGGAAAAAGATAGCAAAAGAGTTCTCCCTTGGCATGCGGCAGCGTCTCGGACTGGCCATGGCCATGCTGCCTGGACCGGAGATCATGGTGTTGGACGAGCCTATCAATGGCCTGGATCCGGAGGGAATCATTGACGTCCGGAACATGCTAAAGGAACTTGTGAACGAAAGAGGCGTGACGCTGTTGATCTCAAGCCACATTCTGAAGGAATTGTCCGAACTTTGCACGGATTATGCGATTATCCGAAACGGAAAATTGATTGAGGAGCTTTCGCATGAAGAACTCCTGCAAAGAACAAATACGCGTCTTGCACTGCAGACGGATGACGTCGCGCGCACTGCAACGATCCTGGAAGACCAATTGAACATTCATGATTATAAGATTACCCACGAAAATGAGATCCACGTCTATGAAAAGCTGGATGACTTAAAGCGGATTTCAAAGGCTGTCACGGAGGGCGGACTGATCATTACCCGCTTCAATCTGGAGGGCGAGTCGCTGGAAGAGTACTATATCGGAAAGGTGGGTGGGAATCATGAATAGAATGATGAAAGCAGAGGCGTTTCGATTAAAGCGCCGATTGCCTTTTTTGATCGCATGTACGGTGATCTGTGGATTGATGCCGCTTGTTAATTCTTTAAGCGTGATCGATCAAGATCTGGGAACGCAGATTGCCTGGAGCGGCGTTATCATTATGGCGGTCATGATGATCTTTCCGCTGATCTTTTCCGGCATCTCTGGATCGACATATGATCAGGGAAAACTCGGATTTTATGAGATCATGGCAGGGAATAAAACATCTGGGATTGTGTTCAGCAAGATTTTTACGGCAGGCATTTTGTATCTTGTCATGATCGTTGTTTCCTCCTGCGCATATTATGTATTTGTCGGTTTCAGCAAGGGACTTGGCAGCTTCGATCATGCTCTGATCCGGTTTTTGTTAGTTATTGTCATCTTGGCCCGCGTTGCGTTCTGTAGCATCCTGATCACGCTCATGATCCGCAGACCGCCAATCGGAGTGGCGGCATGCTATGCAAGATTTATGATTATCGATGTTACGGGATTTCCGTTTCTTGCGTGGCTTTCGGGAACCGTGATGGGTTTGCCGAAGCTGGCGCTGCATTTTAACTATATGAGCTTAACGAATCAACTGATGATTACGGTCAGCGAGCCAGTTGGATCCATGATCGTCCTTCACGTTTTGCTGGGATTTGTCATTGAATTTGCTCTTTGGTACTTTATCATTGACCTGGGAATCAGAAAGAGAAAGATTGCATGACTATTTGGATGGCGTTATGTTTCTTATTACTTGGCATTTGCGCCGCATTGGTCATTAGACTGGTGCGGCGCAGGCGTCAGCTTGCGCTTTTTACGAAGCAGTTGCAGGAGATACGGGAACAAAAGCAAAATCGCCTGATCCGCGTAGAGCAGTTTGATCAGGACACCGTCGCACTTGCCAAGGAACTGCAGGCCTACGTCGAAGAAGAACAGGTTCTGATCAAAAAGGCAGAGGAAGAGCGGCAGGCCGTAAAGACCATGGTGGCAGGAATTTCACATGACTTCCGCACGCCGCTTACCGCAGCCAGCGGCTACGTGCAGATGATCTGGCAGGATCCGGGACTTTCTGAGCGCAGCCAGGCCTATTTGGAAAAAGCCATTTCCAAAATGGATTATCTAAAAGAACTGTCTGATGAATTTTTTGCCCTTTCCCTTGTGGAGGGGAAGGAAAGTGAGGAGTTAGACAGGCTTTCGCTTAAACGGGTACTGGAGGAAGTGACGCTTTCCCAACATGATTGGATTCAGGCGGCAGGGATTGATTTTACGGCGGAAGTAACGGAGGATCCCTGCGAGATCACGACCAGTGAGGTTGACGTCATGCGCCTTCTGGAAAATCTGTTCTCTAACGCCAGGAAATATGCAAAAAGCAGAATTGCGATCAAGCTTGTCACAAACGATGAAGGCAGGGCGGAGCTTACTTTTTCCAACGATGGGGATTGGATCCTGGCGCAGGATGCGGAATCCATTTTTAAGCCGTTCTATCGGAGCGCGTCCGGAGATACGCCTGGAACGGGATTGGGGCTATACGTGGTAAAGCGCATCGTGGAAAAATATGATGGGGAGATTCATGCGAGGACGAGTGGCAGCGGAGATTTTGAAATTAAGATTATCTTTTTTACTTCGTTTCGATGAAATGAAAAAGGAATGTTATATTTATAAAAAAAATTTGAAAAAAAGGGATTGACAAACAGAAAAAAGTGGCGTATGATTCGCTACATAAAGACAAAGGCGTCTGCGAACGAAATGTTCCCAGACGCTTTTTCTTTATACAAAAACCCTAATCAACATAGGCAGAGGCAAAGGCGCCGTAGGTGGTAAAATCACCCTCGGCGCCTTTTCTAATGCCGAAAAATCAATCTTAAGAAAGGCATGCAATTCTCAAGTTGATTTTCAGCATATGGATGATCAGGGGTTAAGAAAAAACAGATTAGGGAGGAATTCACCATGGGAACAGTTTTGGATTATTTTGGAAGTCTCGTTTTTGATGACAGGGTGATGAAAGCGAACTTATCCGCAAAGGTTTATAATTCGCTGAAGAAGACGATTGATGAAGGCGCAAAGCTGGATGAGAGCGTAGCAAATGCAGTTGCGGTCGCCATGAGGGATTGGGCGGTAGCAAACGGCGCCACCCATTATACCCATTGGTTCCAGCCTTTGACCGGAATTACTGCAGAGAAGCATGACAGCTTTATCTCTCCAGCACCCGACGGCGGCGTGCTGATGGAGTTTTCAGGAAAGGAACTCATTCAGGGCGAGCCTGATGCATCTTCCTTCCCGAGCGGCGGCCTTCGCGCAACCTTCGAGGCAAGAGGATATACGGCATGGGATCCTACCTCCTATGCATTCATTAAAGGCAAAACGCTTTGCATTCCCACCGCATTCTGTTCGTATGGCGGCGAGGCGCTGGATAAGAAAACTCCGCTGCTTCGTTCCATGGAAGCATTGAACAAGCAAGCGTTGAGGATCCTGAGACTTTTCGGAAATGACACCGCAAAATGCGTGAGATCTTCCGTAGGACCTGAGCAGGAGTACTTCCTGATCACCAAGGAAATGTATGATCTTCGTCCTGACCTCCGGTTCACCGGAAGAACCCTTTTCGGAGCAAAGCCTCCCAAAGGACAGGAGATGGATGACCATTACTTTGGCGTAATCAAGCCCAGGGTTCAGGCATACATGGAGGATCTGAATCAGGAGCTTTGGAAGCTCGGCATCCTTGCAAAGACGGAGCACAATGAGGTGGCACCTGCACAGCATGAGCTGGCACCCATCTACAGCACCACGAACATTGCAACGGATCACAACCAGTTGACCATGGAGATCATGCAGAAGGTTGCTGCAAAGCATGGACTGGTATGTCTCCTTCATGAGAAGCCCTTCGCAGGCGTAAACGGAAGCGGTAAGCATAACAACTGGTCCATCGCAACCGATACCGGAATCAACCTTCTTTCGCCCGGTGACACGCCTTATGAAAACGCACAGTTCTTACTGTTCTGCTGCGCAGTCATCAAGGCAGTGGATGATTATCAGGATTTGCTTCGACTTTCCGTTGCGACCGCAGGAAACGATCACAGACTTGGCGCAAATGAGGCACCGCCCGCAGTCATCTCCATCTTCCTTGGCGATGAGCTCTCCGCAGTCATGGATGCAATTGAGACCGGCAAGCCTTATAAGGGAACGGAAAAAACCGTTATGAAGCTCGGCGTAGACGTGCTTCCGAAGTTCAACAGAGACACGACCGACAGAAACAGAACTTCACCTTTTGCATTCACCGGAAACAAATTCGAGTTCAGAATGCTTGGTTCCTCCAACAGCATTGCATGTGCAAACATTATGCTGAACAGCGCGGTTGCAGAGTCCTTAAAGATTTATGCGGACAGACTTGAGAAGGCAAAGGACTTTGAGAAGTCGCTTCATGAGATGATCCAGAAGACCATTAAGGATCACAAACACATCATCTTTAACGGTAACGGTTATGATGACAGCTGGATCAAGGAAGCAACCGAGAAGAGAGGACTTCTGAACTACAGAACTACCGCAGACTGCATGCCTCATCTGCTGGATGAGAAGAACGTAAAGATGCTCACCAGTCACAAGGTATTCTCTGAGGCAGAATTGAAGTCCAGATGCGAGATCATGCTGGAGAACTACAACAAGACCGTGACCATTGAGGCAAACACGATGATCGAGATGGCAAAGACCCAGATCGTTCCGGCAATTGAGAGCTTTACCGCAGACGTTGCAGGCAGCGCCGCAACGAAGAAGGCACTCAACAGCAAGCTTGCATGCAAGTACGAAACCGAGCTGGTTGGCAAGCTGTCAGAGCTGACGGATGAGATCTATGGTAAGATCGGCGAGCTGGAAAAGGCAGTTGCAGGACTTTCCAAGGCCAAGGATACCATCAAGGAATCCGAGCTGATCCGCGACAAGGTATTGCCGAAAATGGCAGAGCTCAGAAAACCTGTTGACGAGGCGGAGACCATCACTGCAAAGGACTACTGGCCTTATCCTTCTTACGGGGATTTGCTCTTTGGAGTGAAGTAAAGACTCGGGGTTGGGTTTGAACCCGTCCTCCCCAGGCACGCTCGCGCTATGAGTGCAGCGTATCGGTACTAAGTTGCCACAGTTCGGAGCAAGCTCCTCCTGAATACGGCAACTAAGTACCGACGCTTGGCACACATGCCTGGGGAGGAGAGTTCAAACTACCCCTCGAGGTACTTGCAGGCCAAGAGAGTAAAAGCGAAAGACTGTAAGAAGTGATAAGTGATGTTTTTGAAATGATTAGGGAGAAAAGAAAATGAACGACAATGAGAGTGAGAATGGCAATAATCAGAATGTAATTGGGGATGACAAAAGTTAGCCGTCGTGTGCTCTTATGAGAAGTAAAACGAGAGTCCTCACGACGAGACGGGAGTAGATAAAGGAGAGAAGATTATGAGTGAGGAGATTCGTTCTTTAGTTCAAGAAGTGACTTCTTCCGAAGTATTTGGCGTATGGTTTTTGATCGGCGCTGCACTGGTGTTCTGGATGCAGGCCGGATTTGCAATGGTGGAGGCCGGATTCGCAAGGGCAAAGAACTCCGGCAACATCTTAATGAAGAACCTGATGGATTTTTGTATTGGTACCTGTACCTTTATCCTGATCGGTTTTGGATTGTTTTTAGGCGAAGACCTGATGGGCATTATCGGAAAGCCCGGATTTGACGTGTTTACCGATTTCGCTCACTTTGACTGGTCGAACTTCATTTTTAACTTAGTGTTCTGTGCTACCACGGCAACGATCGTTTCCGGAGCCATGGCAGAGAGAACCAAGTTCTTAAGCTACTGCGTGTATTCTGCAATCATATCCGCAATCATTTACCCCATTGAGGCACACTGGACCTGGGGCGGCGGATTCCTTGCACAGATGGGATTCCATGATTTCGCAGGTTCCAACTGCATCCACATGGTTGGCGGTATCTGTGCTTTCATCGGAGCCATGATGGTTGGTCCCCGTATTGGTAAGTTTGTAAAGGACAAAGCAGGAAAGATCACGAAGGTCAATGCTTTTCCCGGACACAACCTTCCCATTGGATGCCTCGGCGTATTTATTCTGTGGCTTGGCTGGTATGGATTC
Source organism: Acetatifactor sp. (assembly GCA_024693365.1). Lineage (GTDB taxonomy): Bacteria > Bacillota > Clostridia > Lachnospirales > Lachnospiraceae > Acetatifactor. The sequence continues at coordinate 104,860 of JAILLF010000030.1, forward strand.
AACGGCGCGGCAGCAGTAACGATCGATGAGCTCGGTGCCATCTTTGTGACGACGACCATCGCACCAGCAATCGCAACGGTTGTCTGCATGATCTTCACCTGGATCAAGTATGGCAAGCCCGACGTTTCCATGTGTTTGAACGCATCTCTTGCAGGTCTTGTGGCAATCACCGCTCCTTGTGACGTATGTGATGCCTTTGGTGCCATCGTGATCGGCGCAGTTGCCGGACTTCTGGTATGCTTCGGTGTTTGGTTCCTGGATTACAAGCTTCGCGTGGATGACCCCGTTGGTGCAGTTGCAGTTCACATGCTGAACGGTATCTGGGGTACGATCGCAGTTGGTCTGTTTGCAACGCCTTCTGCTCCTGCATTTGCAAGAGGACTTGGCGACGGCGTAAGCTTTGGCGCAAACCAGATCGCAGGTGCCGGTCTTTTCTATGGCGGCGGCTTCCAGCAGTTGGGCATTCAGTTCTTAGGTTTGTTTGCAACGGCAGGTTGGACGGTAGTGACCATCACCATTACCTTCATTATCATCAAGGCCATCTTTGGTCTGAGAGTTACGGAAGAAGAGGAGATTACCGGTCTGGATGTAACCGAGCATGGTTTGGCAAGTGCTTATTCCGGATTCGCCATCATGGACGTGGCCAATACCATGACCATGGAGATCAACGAGAACACGAACCTTGGCAGCGACGTTTACGAAGAAGCCAGCGAGGCAAAGAAGAAGGCAGCCGTCAGCGTTACCAAGCTTCCTGAGATTGTGGATACCGGTATTCACAAGGTTGTCATCATTGCAAAGATGACCCGTTATGAAGTATTAAAGAAGGCATTGAATGACCTGGGCGTAACCGGCATGACCGTTGTCAACGTCATGGGTTGCGGCGTCCAGAAGGGGGCTGGCGAAAAGTACCGTGGCGTCGAGATGGATGCAACGCTCCTTCCTAAGGTAAAGGTTGAAGTCGTAGTCAGCGAGATCCCCGTAGATAAGGTGATCGAAGCAGCGAAGAAAGCCCTTTATACCGGACACATCGGTGACGGTAAGATCTTTGTATACGGCGTAGAGAACGTCATCAAGGTTCGTACCGGAGAAGAAGGATTTGCAGCTTTGCAGGACGCAGAATAAAGCATCAAAGTTAAAAAATAATAAAGCAAGCCGGCAGACGGGGCATGTGAAAATGCTTCGGTGCTGCCGGCGATGCAGTTTGTGGAGGTTTTATAGAGATGTGTTCGATTATGGGTTATTTTGGAAAAGGCGTCAGCCTTCAGAAGTTTAGGGAGGGCTTTCAGGAGACAATCTCCAGAGGCCCGGACGACAGCCGGATCGTGGATACGGGAGCAGGCCTTTTGGGATTTCACAGATTGGCGATCATGGGACTTACGCCGGAAGGCATGCAGCCCTTTTCGCTGGGAAAGAATTACGTCGTATGTAACGGCGAATTATATGGATTCGAAAAAGAGAGGGAAGCGCTGAGGCAAAAGGGATATGAATTTGCCAGCGACAGTGATTGCGAGATCCTGCTTCCCATGTATAAAGAATATGGAACGGACATGTTTGCAAAGCTGGATGCGGAATTTGCATGCGTGATCTATGACGGAGAGAACGGGCAGTACCTTGCCGCAAGAGATCCCATCGGGATCCGTCCCCTGTACTATGGCTATGATGAGGCGGGAAGGATCGCATTTGCCAGCGAGGCCAAGAACCTGGTGAAGCTCGTAAAGCGCGTTATGCCGTTCCCGCCCGGATATTATTACGTAAGCACTGACCCTGCGTACGATCCGGAGCATGAGGCAGAGAAATTCCATTGCTACAGGGATATAACGAAAGTGGATCAGGTTTGCAGGGATGACCTGGAGACGGTTTGCAAAAACATTCATGATAAATTGGTGGCCGGCGTTGAGAAGAGGCTGATCGCGGATGCAAAGGTTGGATTTCTTCTTTCCGGAGGCCTGGATTCCTCTTTGGTATGTGCCATTGCGGCGAAAAAATCAGGTCAGCCGATCAGAACCTTTGCCATTGGCATGAGCGAGGATGCCATCGATCTGAAATATGCAAAGCAGGTTGCAGACTATATTGGAAGCGACCACAAGGAAGTCTACATGACGCCCGAGGACGTGATCTCCAGTCTGGAGAAGGTGATCAAGCTTCTTGGCACGTTCGACATCACGACGATCCGCGCCAGCATGGGCATGTACCTTGTCTGCAAGGCAATTCACGAGCAGACGGACGTGCGCGTGCTCCTTACCGGTGAGATCTCGGATGAATTGTTTGGATATAAATATACGGACTTTGCTCCTTCGGCGGAGGCCTTTCAGGAGGAAGCAGTCAAGAGACTGCGCGAGCTACATATGTACGACGTGCTCCGGGCGGACCGCTGCATTTCCGTAAACTCCCTCGAAGCCCGCGTACCCTTTGGTGATCTTGATTTTGTGCAGTACGTGATGAGCATTGATCCTGCGAAGAAGATCAATACCTATGGAAAGGGAAAGTATTTGCTTCGTCATGCATTTGAGGAGGGCGATTATTTGCCTTATGAGATCCTGTGGCGTGAGAAGGCGGCATTTTCCGATGCCGTTGGACATTCCATGGTGGATTATCTCAAGGAATATGCGGAGAAGAAATACACCCAGGAAGAGTTCGAAAAAGGGTGCCTGAAATATGATCACGCAAGACCTTTCACTAAGGAGTCGCTGCTCTACCGTGACATCTTTGAAAAGTACTATCCCGGTCAGGCAGAGATGATCGTCGACTTCTGGATGCCCAACAAATCATGGGAAGGCTGTAACGTAAATGATCCCTCCGCCCGCGTTTTGTCTAACTACGGTGACAGTGGAAAATAAGAAATAAAAGTTGATTAGGGGAGATGATTATGATGACAAAGTACGTATTTGTAACGGGAGGCGTTGTTTCCGGGCTTGGCAAAGGCATTACGGCGGCATCCCTTGGAAGACTTCTCAAGTCCAGGGGACTGAAGGTGGCAGCGCAGAAGCTAGATCCGTACATCAACGTGGATCCCGGCACCATGAGTCCGTACCAGCATGGCGAGGTTTACGTGACGGAAGACGGCGCCGAAACCGATCTGGATCTGGGTCACTATGAGAGATTTATTGACGAGGACCTAAACCAGTATTCGAACCTCACGACGGGTAAGGTATACTGGAACGTATTAAATAAAGAAAGACGCGGGGAATACCTTGGTTCCACCGTGCAGGTCATCCCCCACGTGACGAATGAGATCAAGGAATTTGTGTACCGCGTGGGCAAAAAGACGAATGCGGACGTGGTGATCACGGAGATTGGCGGCACGATCGGCGACATCGAGTCCCAGCCCTTTTTGGAGGCCGTAAGGCAGATCTCACTTGAGGTAGGCCGTGAGAACAGCCTTTTCATTCACGTGTGTCTGGTGCCTTACCTGCATTGCTCAGAGGAGCATAAATCGAAGCCGACCCAGCATTCCGTAAAGGAACTGCAGGGCATGGGCATCAATCCCAACATCATTATTCTCCGCTGCGATGAGCCCTTGGAGGAATCCATCTTTAAAAAGATTTCGATGTTCTGTAACGTGAAGCCGGATTGCGTGATCGAGAACAGGACGTTGCCGAATCTTTATGAGGCACCGCTCATGCTGGAGAAATCCCATTTCTCCGAGGTGGTTTGCCGTGAACTGGGCATTCAGGCACCTGCCCCCGATCTTGCAGAGTGGACGGACATGGTAGAGAAGATTGGAAAGCGTGACCGCAACGTTGAGATCGGTCTTGTTGGAAAATACGTGGGACTGCACGATGCGTACCTGTCCGTTGCGGAAGCACTGCGGCATGCGGGATATCATCACGGAACGCACGTCAACGTTCACTGGATCGATTCCGAAAAGCTAGAGACGGGGCTTGCGAATGGCACGTCGCAGAAGGAAGTGCTCAAGCAAGAGCTCGGCGGACTTGACGGCATCATTCTTCCCGGCGGTTTTGGCAACCGTGGCATCGAGGGAATGATCCAAGCTGCAAAGTATGCCAGAGAGCATCAGATCCCGTATTTCGGCATCTGCCTTGGCATGCAGATTGCGGTGATTGAATATGCGAGAAACGTGGCGGGAATTCCCGATGCAAACTCAGGCGAATTTGATGAGCAGTGCAAACACAAGGTGATTGATTTCATGCCCGGACAGAGCGATTCCATTGACAAGGGCGGAACGCTCCGGCTTGGCGCATATCCTTGCAACGTAAAGAGCGGCACTGTTTTGGAGCGGTGCTATGCCGAGACGCAGCCGGCAGATGAAAACGGCGTGTTGGTGATCCATGAGCGTCACCGCCACCGCTATGAATTTAACAATGATTATCGGGATCTCTTGCAGGAAAAGGGACTCACGATCGGCGGAACGTCTCCGGACGGACTCTTGGTGGAGACCGTGGAACTGACGGACAGACCGTTCCACGTGGGCGTGCAGTTCCATCCGGAGTTTAAGAGCAGACCGAATAAGCCTCATCCGCTTTTTAACGGATTTATCGGAGCGGCATTAAAAAGATCCGTGGAAGAAGGGCGACAGGCATGAGAAGAAATGACGAAAAGCTTCATGAGGAATGTGGCGTGTTTGGCATCTTTTCACCTAAGCCATACAAAATTGCCAATGACGTTTACTATGGCCTTTACGCCCTGCAGCATCGCGGGCAGGAGAGCTGCGGCATTGTCGTAAATGATGACGGACTTTTCTTTTCACACAAAGATCTGGGACAGGTGAGCACGGTCTTCGACGCGGAGGAACTGTCCAAGCTTCCCGAGGGTAAGATGGCCGTAGGCCACGTGCGTTACGGAACCACCGGAGGAAACAATAGAAACAACTGCCAACCCATAGAAGTCAATCATCAAAAAGGAAAGATGGCGCTTGCCCATAACGGGAACCTGAGCAATGCCTATGAACTGCGAAATGAGTTGGAACTGTCGGGAGCCATTTTCCATTCGACTTCGGATACGGAGATCATCGCTTACGTCGTGACGAGAGAGCGCCTAAAGGCGCCATCCATCGAGCAGGCCGTACTGGAGAGCATGAAATACTTGGAAGGTGCGTATTCCATAATTCTCATGTCGGCGACAAAGCTGATTGCTGCGCGGGATCCGCATGGATACAGGCCTTTGTGTTACGGCCGGCGCAGCGACGGCAGTTACGTGGTCGCGTCTGAGAGCTGCGCGCTTGAGGCTGTGGGAGCAAAGCTTGTGAGGGAGCTTAGGCCTGGCGAACTCCTTGTCTTTACGGATCAGGGCATTATAAAGCATACGAATCACTGCGATACGGCAAAGAAGCAAATCTGTATTTTTGAATATATTTATTTCGCGCGGCCCGACTCCGTGATCGAAGACGTGAGCGTGCATGCGGCAAGAGTCAAGGCGGGCGAAATCCTGGCGAGAGAATTCCCCGTGGAGGCTGACGTCGTCGTTGGCGTACCGGATTCCGGACTGGACGCGGCACTTGGATATTCCAGATATTCCGGAATTCCATATGGCATTGGTTTCATCAAGAATAAATACATTGGAAGAACCTTTATTTCTCCCGGGCAGGAGGAACGTAACAACCAGGTAAAGATCAAGCTCAATCCCTTAAAGGATACGGTGGATGGGAAACGAGTGATCCTGGTGGACGATTCCATTGTCCGCGGGACAACCAGTGAGAGGATTGTGCGTCTTCTCCGGGAGGCCGGCGCGGCAGAGGTTCACGTGAGGATATCTTCGCCGCCATTTACGAATCCTTGCTATTATGGGACGGACATCGATTCCAAAGAGAACCTGATCGCCTGCCAGATGAGCATATCGGAGATTGCAAAGGAGATCGGCGCGGATTCCTTGGGATACCTTCCGATCACCACCTTAAAAGAACTGGTGGGGCATGAAGGGTACTGCGATGCATGCTTTAGCGGCAAATACGCCACTGCAATTCCAGCCAACACGAAAAAGAACCGCTTCGAGAAACGATTGTCGGAGAGGGAATAGCAGGCTGGGGTTTGGGTCACGCCCCCGTGACCCAAGCCCTGGCTTATTTTTATGGCGAAAATTGTTGAAGTCCCCATTTGTTCATCATATAATGTAAAATAGGTGCGAATTTGTGGCGAATGGACCAGGGTAGAAGGAATGAAACAATATAATTCAAGGATCAAGGGAATACTGTGCATCTTGGCGGCGGCGTTTGGGTTTTCTCTGATGACGTTTTTTGTCAGACTCTCCGGCGACGTGCCGACCATGCAAAAGGCCTTTTTCCGAAATGCATTTGCGGCGGTGATCACCGTCATTTTGCTGCTCAGAAGCGAAGATAAATTTCACGTAAAAAAGGGTAGTTGGGGAGACATAGCGCTCCGGTGTTTGTTTGGCACCAGCGGCCTGATCTGTAATTTTTATGCGATCGACAGACTTGGGATCGCGGATGCCAACATGCTGAACAAGCTTTCTCCTTTCTTTGCCATTTTGATCTCTATTCCCGTTTTGAAGGAAAAGCCAAAGCTGATGGACGTGGCGGCAACGGTGATTGCATTTATCGGTGCACTCTTTATTATCCGGCCAGGTGGTGACGTGTCCGTCGTGCCGGCATTGATTGGCTTATATGGCGGTTTTGGCGCGGGCACTGCCTACGTGTTTGTAAGGCGGCTTGGCGGCAAGGGAGAACGCACTTCGATCATCGTTCTGTGCTTTTCCCTGTTTTCCTGTCTGGTTACGGCGCCGTTTTTGCTCTTTGATTATCATCCCATGACGGGAAGACAGTGGCTCTGCCTGATTATGGCAGGAGTGGCGGCATCCCTTGGGCAGTTTGGCATCACGTCGGCATATAAATTTGCGCCGGCAAAGGAGATTTCCGTATTTGATTACACGCAGGTTATTTTCGCGGCGATCCTGGGCATGCTATTCTTGAATGAAACGCCCAACGCATGGAGCATTGTTGGCTACGTGATCATTATTGGCACGGCATTCATCCGTTGGCACCACGCGCTGAAGAGATCGCATCTGGAGGCGGAAACCGGAAAATAAAGTTTACGCGAGACCAACGCAGGAGGTAAAGAATTTGACGCACGTAAGAAGGGCAGAAGAGAAAGACATTCCAAGAGTATTGGAGCTCCTGGTGCAGGTGGACATGGTGCATCATAACGGCCGCCCGGATCTTTTTAAGGGGCCGGCGACGAAATATAATGCGGAGGAGCTGAAAGAGATCTTCGCAAATGATGAGACGCCGGTGTTTGTCTGCGAAAATGAGCAGGGCATAGTCCTAGGGCATGCGTTCACAATTTATAAGCAGATATTGAATGACAGCGTGCTAACGGACGTAAGAACGCTGTACGTTGATGACATATGCGTCGACGAGAAGGCGCGCGGTCAAGGCGTAGGAAAGGCATTATACGAACACGTGGTAGAATTTGCAAAGTTGCAAGGCTTTTACAACGTGACGCTGAACGTCTGGACCTGCAACCCGTCCGCAATGAAGTTTTATGAAGCGATGGGACTGAAACCCCAAAAGATTGGCATGGAACTGATCCTGTAACGCGCGTGCACGGATGCCTGGCGGAAGGATGGGGGAACTCATGAAAAAAAGGATTTATGCAGGGCTTGCGATCTGTCTGCTGCTTTTGCTTACGGGATGTGAAGCCAAGGAAAAACAGCCTGATAATTTGGACAATACGGATGCGACGGCTCCCTTTGAGGCCGTTACCATCACTCCGGAACCGGAGGAACGGCGCCTGGAAACGGTTTGGCTTTGCGCTGACACTCTGGACTTTGCCATGCAGATTCCCAAGGAACTGACGACGGAGCCTAAGAAGGAAGGGAATCTCAATTACGTGTTTGAGGGAATCAATGATTCCCTTTCGGTTTCGTTGCAAAGATGGGACCAGGTCAGTAAGCCGGATGCCGCGGCTCTTGCGGAACTGATCACGCGAAATAACGGTCAGAAGACGGAAATCGTAAATTGCGGGGGACGCGAACTCGTCAAGGTGGATTGGCCTCACGGTGAAGTCAATTATTATCTGCTTTCGGAGGACGGAGATGCTTACGTCTTGTGGATCACGCCTTACGTGATGCGAGATCCCGACGTATATTGGAAGGTGAAGCAGATGGAAGAAAGCATCTGCAGTATTCAGAATGTGCCAAAGGGAGAGGAGAGCGTGCGGGCGGAAGGCACGTCTTCGAAAGAACTGGATTATTACGTACTGATCGATAAGAAGCATGCCCTGCCGGAAGGTTGGGAGGAGAACCTGGATCTGGTTTCCATGGTCAATTCCGTCGGAGATACGGTTCGGGCCGAACGTACGGCATACAAGGCATATTTGGAACTGAAAGCTGACCTTTTGGAAAACGAAGGGATCGACGTGGACTTGGATTCCGCATACAGGAGCGTAGCCTACCAACAGGAGATCATGGACCGCTTTACGGAAAAGTATGGCGCGGCATATGCGAAGAGAACCGTGGCGACGCCCGGGTATTCCGAGCATCATACGGGACTTGCGCTCGATCTGTATTTTCGGTTGGACGGCGTGGAGGTGTATGAGAACGAGGATCTGGTAAAGTATCCAGAGGTGTGGAAAAGGATTCACGCCAGACTTGCGGATCACGGGTTTATTCTCCGATATCCCGGAAGAACGGACGGAACCGTGGATTATACTTATGAACCGTGGCATATTCGCTACGTTGGCAGCGCAGAAGCGGCAAAAGAGATTATGGCAATGCCGGCCTTTTCTTTTGAAGACTGGCTGGCAGCGCGTTAGAAGACTTTAATGAGGGAAGCTTATGTGGATGATGGTCATGAGCGCATTTGCGCTGGGTTTTCTTGTCGGGATTGCCTACCTTACGGTAGCCGTGGCGAGATTTGGTTTGATTAAAAGGATGGCAGGCAAGAGGAAATTTCTAGGTTACGTCATTTCCTTCCTGATTCTGGCCGCACTGACGGTTTTGGCAGGCTTTGTTTTTTCTGCGATCAATGCCGTGATTATAGGGCTCCATTTTGTCTTTTTCTTCCTGCTGTTTGACGTTCTGGGAAAGATCTTTGGGAAGCGCATTCCCAAAACGAAGGTTTACTGGCAGGGATGGCTTGCGGTTCTTACTTCGGTAATCTATCTTGTCGCTGGATATTTTTTATGCAATCACGTATGGCAGAAGGATTACGTGCTTCAGACAAAGAAGCAGGTTGGCGTGATCAGGATCGCAATGATTGCAGACATTCATTTGGGGACGACGTTTGACGCGGAAGGTTTTGAGAAGCACTTACGGACGATTCAGGAACAAGATCCTGACCTCCTTTTGATCGCGGGAGATTTTGTCGATGATTCGACGAAGAGGGATGATTTTGAAAAGGCCTGTGAGGCACTTGGGAGGATGAACCTTCGGCATGGCATATGGTATGCCTATGGAAATCATGATCCGGGATATTACGGAGGACGTGATTTTAACAAGAAAGACATACGGCAAATTCTTGAAAAAAATGGAGTTCGCGTTTTGGAGGATGAGTACGTCCTCGTGGATGACAGATATTACGTCGCAGGGCGGCGCGACTGCTATGACTCCCAGCGGAAGGACATAAACGAGTTTTTGTCCGGCATTGACGAGAGCAAGTACGTCATTGTCATCAACCACGAACCGAATGATTACGAGAGAGAGGTAACGTCGGCGGCTGATCTTGTGGTTTCCGGGCATACCCACGGCGGACAGCTGGTGCCGTGGACAATCTTGAGCAGGATTGTACGCGTGGATGATCTTGTTTACGGTCACGTTAGACGGGGCAACGTGGATTTTATCGTGACCTCCGGCATTTCAGACTGGGAGATTCCTTTTAAGACAGGCACGTGGTCGGAGTACGTGATCATCACCGTGGAAGGAAACTAATACTATACAAACGAGCGGAAAAATGCTATAATTCATTGTTGCAGACAGTAAAATAAAAGAGTTGAGAGAAGCGAAAGAACTATGGGTTTACATTTTTATTTCGACAATTATTCCCCTGCGGGAGACATATTGGTGATGGCCATCAGCCTCGTGATCTTCGTGTTGCTTTCTGCATCCTACGTAAACAGGTCTAAGGTATTTGGAGTGTATTTGACCATCGTTTCTTTCACGTTTATGGCTGCATTGACAAACGTGATTAGTCATAATTTATATGAGTTTGTCGAGGGCGTTAACCGTTTAGTGCCTTTTTGGATGAATATTGGATATCATGCAATTCTGTATGCCATTTTATTATTGTACGTGATTTACGTTACGGAGGTTATGCGGCTGGAAGGTGACAAAAAACGTTTAACGATCGGCATCGGTCTCGTCACGTTTTTTATCGTTAATGCAGCGGACGTCGCAATAACCCTGCAGGACAACGGATTCCGCGTGAATGAGGAGAGTGTGTCCATCAGCGGAAAGAGTACGTTCACGTATGGATACCTGGCCTTCGTTATTTTGATCGTGATTTTGCTCATGACGTACCGAAAAAGAATCTATCAAAGAGTGATGATGGGCTTTTACGGAACCATGATGATTTCGTTTTTGCTCATATTCATGCAGGGAAGATTGGGCAATACTTCTCTTACGGTAGGTACGTTTTTGTTGCCATCCATCGCCATGTTGTATCTGGTCCATTCCAATCCCTACGATCTTGAGATCGGTTCCATCAATTCAAAGGGCCTTGAGGACACGGTCAGCTATTACTATGAAAAGGGAGTTCCCATGATCGTGGTGAGCCTTTTCCTTCCTGACTTTGAGGTGGACGGGAAAAAGCTTTCGAAGGAGCTGCAGGAAACGATCCGCAGGTTCGCAAGTGCGTATTTCCGAGGATGCGTATTGTTCCAGATAAGTAACGGTCACGTTATCTTTATTGCGAAGAAGAGTCTGAACGTGAATTACAAGCAAAAACTAAAGGCAATGATCGAGGCCTTTCACGCAGAATATGAAAAGTTTCGCTATGATTACAAGATTATTGTGGGAGATTCCGTCGAGAAGATCAGCAGAAAAAATGAATACATCCGCTTTATCAAAAGCATTCAACAGCACATGAAGATGAATGACATTCACGTGATCAAGGAAAAGGACGTCAGTCTGTATGAAGAGTACGAGAATCTTCTTGATGAACTGAATGACATATGCAAGAAAGGGAATCTAAATGACAAGCGGGTACTTGCCTATTGTCAGCCTGTCTATAATTTAAAGACGGAAAAATATGATACGGCGGAAGCGTTGATGCGATTGGATCTTCCAAAACGAGGGATCATTTATCCGGAACAGTTTATTCCCATAGCGGAGGAAAACGGTTTGATCCATGAACTTACAAAGATCATGCTTTATAAGACCTGTGACGAGATTGGCAAGCTGATTCATGAAGGATATGAATTGAACCGTGTGTCTGTCAACGTTTCCATTACGGAAATGCATGACCTGTCCTTTGTGGATGACGTATTTGCGATCATCCGCGACAGCAGCGTGCCGGATGACAAGATCGCGATTGAGATCACGGAATCCCAGACGGAGCATGATTTCGTCGTGGTAAAGGATAAGATTAACGAGCTCCGCGAGCGGGGCATCCGGATTTATCTGGATGATTTTGGAACGGGATATTCCAACATGGAGAGGATTTTGGAGCTCCCCTTTGACATTATCAAGTTTGATAAGTCTCTCGTGGTTGCTTCGGAAGGAAATGAGCGGTCGGAAAAGATGGTTGGCAGCCTTGCAAACATGTTCGCTTCCTTAGAGTTTTCCGTATTATATGAAGGCGTGGAGACGGACGGGGACGAGAAACGCTGCACGGACATGTGCGCATCCTATCTGCAGGGATATAAGTATTCCCGTCCCATCCCGATCTCGGAACTGCGTAACTATTTTGTAAAACGTGCATGGAGATAAAAGTATCTGGTTTATTTGGGTCAGGGGGACGTGTCTAGTGACGCGTTCCCCTGACCCAATTTTTTCTGATGCTTAAATTATTACAATACCTATTGACATAGTAGGAAAATGGAAGTATGATGGTTTTATTCTGGAAAGGAGGGACGGATCATGATCGTTTCAACAAGGGTAGAATATGGCGTCATGGCACTTTTGGACATTGCAATCCATTCGGAAAACGGAATCAGCGTTTCGACTGCAGAGATTTCAGAGAGACAAAATGTTTCTCAAAAATATTTGGAACAGATATTGCCGCTTCTGCGTCAGGCGGGCTTGATCCGTGCGCAAAAAGGCTTGCGGGGAGGCTATCGCTTATCACGGCCTGCCGCAAACGTAAAGCTTTCTGAGGTGATCAATGCGTTGGATGCGGACATTCTGGCAGACATGGAACCTGTGGAAGAAGGGCGCGCGGGCGCGCTTCGCTGTTGCATTAACGAATGCCTTTGGGTGAGATTGAATGGACTTCTTCGGGAGTATGCGGAGAAAGTAACGCTGGCAGAATTCCTTGCGGAATGCAAGGGAAAAACTTCCGGCAGCTGGGATATGTACGTAATCTAACCAGGTTATGGTTGGGGCGGGATTGGGTCAGGGGGACGTGGCGTTGACTGGATTAAAGTAAAACGTTATACTTACAATGGACATAGGTATTTCTTTCATATAAAAATCATTGTGGGGAGGCGTTTTATGAAGGATTTTTCAAGATTGGACAATTTGCTGAAGGGCTTTGTTGAGCAGGGAACGAATCCGGGCTGCGCGGTAGCGATCATGCAGGGAGATGAAATGATCTACCACGGGGAAGCGGGATACGCGGACGTGGAATCCGGGAAGAAGGTGGACGTCCACAGCATGTTCAGTCAGGCTTCCACGACGAAGCTGTTTACGTATGCCATTCTTGGCATGATCTACGAAGAAGGAAAGTTTCTTTTCAGTGATCCGCTATATTATTATCTGCCAGAGTGGAAGAATACGCAGAAATACGTCATGCGTCCAAATGGGGAGATTGTCACGGAGCCGCTGGAAAAGCCGATCACCATTCGGGATGCGGTTGCAATGACGTGTGGCCTTCCGTATTGCATGGTGCCGTCAGCAAATCCGACGACGCCGACGCTGGCTGCAATGAGCCGACAGATGGCGGAGCTTCTAAAGAAGGGGCCCAGCACCATCGCGGAGGAGGTGCGCGTCATGGCGAACGCGCCCGTGATGTTTGAGCCGGGGTCTCACTGGCAGTATGGTTTTGGCTCCGAAATTACGGGCGTTCTTGTCGAGACGTTCGAGGGGAAGCCGCTGCGGGAGGTCTTTCGGGATCGCCTCATTGATCCCTTGGAGCTTGAGGATGCAGATACGTTTGCTCGCCCTTGGAATCAGGACCGTATTGTGACGAATTACGCAAAGAAAGGTCTCGGACAGTTTGAGAGGGCAACGGATTTCTCGGCGCTGGATCCGGAAAGCGTGCCTGCGGGTGCCCGTCCGAACCTTCTCATCAGTGCGCATGACTTTGCGGTATTCATGCAGATGCTGGCTAATGGTGGTACGTATAAGGGGAAGAAATTTCTGGGCAGCGGCACGGTTGCGATGCTTCATGAAAATCAGCTTGGGCCTGCTCAGATGGCTGATTTTGAGAATGATTATCTGGCTGGCTATGGTTATGGACTGGGCTTTCGGACGCTTCTTACGCAAAAATACGGTCACAACGGCCATCTGGGAGACTTTGGCTGGACCGGAGGCACCGGCATTTGGGTGGAAGCGGATCCCGTCGCAAAGTTTTCCGTCGCATACATGCATAACATGCGCCCGAACGAGGAACTGTATCATCATCACAGGGTGCGAGCGGTAGTAAATGGAATCATGCTGTAAGCGGGAGCTGGCAGGAGACGGAAGCTTGCCGAAAGTGCAAGACGTATGGAAAGTGATGGAAGGAAAATGCAGGAAGGAAAATGCTGGAAAAAGAAAAGGCCAGGCGGTTACGCCTTGGCCTTCTTTGTTTTCCGGGATGGAGTTTTCGCCACGGGCTTGAGTAAATCCGTGAGCTTTTTCTCATAGAAGAAATTGTGAACCATGTTGTCGTACTCAGTCCACATGGGCAGAGTGTGACAGCTGTTCCTTCTGGGACAGTCGTTGAAGTCGCCTGACAGACAGCTCACGGAGGAGAGTTTTCCTTCCATGACCTCCAGTATTTCTCCAACGTTATATTCTTCAGGCTTGCGACATAGTTTGTAACCGCCGCCCTTTCCGCTGGCACCGATGAGCAAATTGCCCGTTACCATGTCTTTTACGATGATCTCGAGATACTTTTTCGAAATCTCTTGTCTTTCCGCAATGTCTTTTAGGGGAACAAACACTTCATGTCCGTTATTCTCTGCCAGATCGATCATGACGCGCAGGGCATAGCGTCCCTTGGTTGTAATCATGGAATCACCGCCTTTTCCTAAAACTTAATTTACCCTATTATACCTCGGGTAAATAGGTAAATCAAGACATTTTTCATAAACCTATTGACACGGTAGGTAAATAGGAATATAATACAGATATGTCACAAAGCAAAAAATTCAGAAGAATAGGAAAAGGAGAAGATGCCGTGATATATGCTGATAATGCCGCAACTACAAAAATGAGCTCCCGCGCGATTGAAACCATGGTTTCCCTGATGAAGGAAACCTTTGGAAATCCCTCGAGCCTCTATACAATCGGACAGAGAGCCAAGGAGGTTTTGGAGCAGGCGAGAAAGGACGTCGCAGAAGTGATCGGGGCTGATCCAAGAGAGATTTTGTTCACCTCCGGCGGGAGTGAGGCTGACAACCAGGCGATCATTTCCGCTGCAAAAATTGGGGAGAAAAAGGGAAAGAAGCACATTATTTCCTCTGCGTTTGAGCATCACGCGGTGCTTCATACCTTGGAAAAATTAAAGAAGGAAGGCTATGAGATCACGCTTCTTGACGTGCACGAGGACGGGCTTGTACGCCCTGAGGAGCTTGAGGCTGCCATCCGCGAGGATACCTGTCTTGTAACCATTATGTATGCAAATAATGAGATTGGAACCATCCAGCCGATCCGTGAGATTGGGGCAATCTGCAGGAAGCACGGCGTGCTTTTCCACACGGATGCGGTTCAGGCAATTGCACACGTTCCCGTGAACGTGGTGGATGACAATATTGACCTGCTTTCTTCTTCGGCTCATAAATTCCATGGTCCCAAGGGCGTAGGTTTCCTGTATGCAAAGAAAGGCGTTCTGCTTTCCAATCTGATCGAGGGTGGGGCGCAGGAGCGCGGAAAGAGAGCCGGAACGGAGAACGTGCCGGGCATTGCGGCGATGGCAGCTGCGCTAAAGGAAGCGGCGGAGCATCTGGAGGAGAACAGTGAGAAGCTTAAGAAAAGACGCGACCAGTTGATCGCAGGCCTTCGCGAGATCCCGCATTCCGCACTGAACGGGGATGAGACCAAGAGACTTCCCGGAAACGTAAATTTCTGCTTTGAGGGAATTGAGGGAGAGTCATTGCTGCTCCTTTTGGATGACAAGAGAATTTCCGCTTCCTCTGGCAGTGCCTGCACCTCAGGATCCCTGGATCCGAGTCACGTGCTTCTTGCCATCGGCAGGGTTCACGACGTGGCGCACGGGTCGCTCAGACTGTCATTGGGTGAGGACGTGACGGAAGAACAGATTCATGAGATCATTCAATCCGTGAAGGAAGTTGTAGAATACCTAAGGAGCTTTTCACCGATCTGGAGAGACCTCATGGCAGGAAAGAAACCGTTTATTCTGTAGATTCGATAAGAAATAAAGGATGGATTTAGGAGGAATTTAAGATGGCTTTATATAGTGAAAAAGTAATGGATCATTTCCGCAACCCGCGCAACGTGGGTGTGATCGAGAATGCGGACGGCGTCGGTGAGGTTGGCAATGCAAAGTGCGGCGACATCATGAAGATGTATTTGAAAATCGATGATGACGTTATTTCTGACGTGAAGTTTGAGACCTTCGGATGCGGCAGTGCGATTGCGTCAAGCTCCATGGCAACGGAGCTGATCAAGGGAAAGCCCGTGTCCGAGGCCATGCAGCTGACAAACAAGGCCGTTGCTGAAGCTCTGGACGGCCTTCCTGACTACAAGATGCACTGCTCCGTGCTTGCGGAGGAGGCCATCCGTTCCGCGCTGGACGATTATTACAAGAAGAAGGCAGAAAATGAAATCCGAGACCTTCATGACAGATGATCTTAAGCGTTGCAAAGTGTTTCATGGTATTGTAAGAATGGGCTCAGGTGAGGAGGTGCCGCAATGAATCTTAATCAGTTAAAATACGTGCTTACGGTTGCGGCATCGCCTTCCATGCGTGAGGCGGCGACGAAGCTTTACGTGTCGCAGCCTGCACTTTCGAGTTCCATCACGGAGCTCGAAACGGAACTGGGAATTATGATTTTTGAACGTTCCAATAAGGGCATTGCCTTGACGCAGGAGGGCCGGGAGTTTGTCACCTATGCCAAGAAGGTACTTGGCCAGTATGAAATCCTTGAGGAGCGCTATCTGTCCTCCGACAAGGAGAAGGAACGCTTTTCCGTTTCAACGCAGCATTATAATTTTGCGATCCGTTCTTTTTCCAACGTGATCAGCAGATTTCGGCCTGAAAAATATTCGTTCTCCATTCATGAGACGAAGACGAGGGAAGTGTTGGAAAACGTCAGGGACTTAAAGAGTGAGGTTGGTGTTGTTTCCTATTCTGGTAATAATGAGAAGGTTTTGAAAAAGCTGCTAAAGGAATATCAGTTGGAGTTTGTGCCGCTGATGCAACGGGAGACCTATGCGTACGTTTGGAAGGGGCATCCCTTCGCAGGCCGGAAGGAGATCTCACTGGAAGAACTTCGGGAGTATCCGTGCGTGGTTTTCGATCAGACGGATGACAGTAATTTTTATCTTACCGAGGAAGCAATGGCGGACTATGATTTCACGAAGCTGATCAAGTCGGATGACAGGGCAACCACCATGGAGCTCATCGCCAGCTTAAAGGGGTATTCCATCGGTTCCGGCATGCTATCCGAGAATGACGCGATCCTGCAGGGACTTGTGGCCATCAAACTGAAGGAAGAGGATCCGCTGGTCATCGGGTACATCACGAGAAAGGGAAGCAAGCTTTCCTCCTATGGCAAGGCCTACGTGGAAGAACTCTTGAAGTTTAAGGAACTCTAGACCTGGCGCTCAAGAAGAAAGCGCAATGTCTCTTGGTGATAATCATAGCTTATCACAAGCGATAGAAGTCACGTAATTTACAACTCGCTTGCGAAGTATTATGATCAACGTATCGCAAGCGACAAGGCGTCGCACGAAATAATTCAAAGCCATGAAATAAGACATGGAGAAAGGAGCAATGGCAATGACTAGAGCAGAATTAAGAGTAAAGGAGAATACGATGATGATGTGTTGCTGTTGCTGCATGATGCGTAGGTTCATACAGTCTACTTAGAGTATCCATGAAACAATAAGCAATGCAATGGGCAGACAGTTTCACGGTGCGTGAGCTGTTTTTTTATTGCTCAAATGCCAACGTGCAAAGTAAAAAACAACAAGGAAAAATCAAAACAAAAATCAAAACAAAAATCAAAACAGAAAAATTAAAACAGAAAAATCAAAAAAAAATCAAACAAGTGAAAAGGAGATTCCTACCATGGCAGATAGTTGCAGTTTAAGTTTTCATAAAGCACAGAACGTAAAAACCGATTATACGGATGAACTTGCAGAGAAGTTCGCGGCAGAGGCAGGAGGCCTCGCACCCAGACCGAACGAGCAGAGAGATGAGACCAATGAGAGAGGCGTTTTCGTACGCCAGCCGAACTCCTTCATCGTTCCCTTTGGTGACAAGGAAGGCGAGCATAAGGCAGAGGCAAATCGCTTTGCCATCTACTGGGCACACGGATGCAACTGGTCCAATCGTCCCGTGATCGCAAGAGACCTGCTGGGATTGCAGGACGTGATCGCAGATCAGACCACGAGCCATTCCGGCGAGACCAACAAGTATGGTCACGGCTTTGCTGACCAGAAGGATTTTAGAGATCCCATCACGGGCGTTCATTTCCTTTCTGAATTTTATAAGAATGCAAATCCGGAATATAAGGGACGCGCAACAACGCCTACCTTTGTGGACGTTGTTGAGAAGAAGGCAGTCAACAACGATTATCACAGATTGTCCAATTACATTGAAGTACAGTTCAGAAAGTTCCAACCCGTGGATGCACCGGACCTGTATCCCAAGAAGTACAGAAAAGAGATCGATGAGTTCAATGACTGGCTCTTCCCTCATATCAATAATGGTCATTACCGCATGGCATTTGGCGTGTCATGGGAAGCATACAACGAGGGCTATGAAGATTTCTTTGATTCCCTGGAGAAGCTGGACAAGAGACTGGAGACCAACCGTTTCATCTTTGGTGACTACGTTACGGATTCTGACATCCGCGCCTACGTATCCCTGGTAAGGTGGGAGACCGGATACTTCAGGTCCATCGGCCCCATGAAGAAGAGGATCACGGAATACAAGAACATTTGGGGATATGTAAGAGAGCTCTATTCCATTCCTCAGTTTGCAAAGTATACCTTCTTCCGCGAGGGCCGCGGCATTGGCGCGGGCAAGGGATTCTTCAAGGGTTATGAGGAGCGCATCGTGCCCCTGATTCCGTTCGAGGAGCTTTGGAAGACCGATCATGAGAGAGCAAAGCTTTCCGCAGATCCTGAGAACCTGTTCTTAAAGCATCCCGCAGGAGAGACTCCTGAGGATTATCAGTCCGAGATTTCCGAGACCATTTGGAATTCCCCTTCCTGGGAGGACAGAGAGCCGACCAATTACAGACCTGATTTTGACGTTACCGTAAATCCCTTAAAGGGACTCTTAAGCAATAAATAATCACTAGTTCATTGGAGGAGACAATTATGAAAAAGAAAATTTTGAGCATATTGGCAGCGGCGTTTGGCGTATCTTTATTGGCGGGAGCCCTTGCGGGATGCGGCAATGCCGCCCCCAAGGCAAGTGCGGCCGGGGCGGAGCAGAAGGTTGAGAGCACAGGCACGTCTTCGGACGCAACCGTTACGAAGATCAAGGTTCACGTAAGTCAGGGCCCGGCACCTTACCTTTACGTAAAGGAAGACGGCACGCCGGATGGCTTTGACTTTGCGGTATTCAAGGAGGCAATTGACAGACTTCCCGAGTATGAGGCAGAGTATGTATCCGCAACGGACGGCCTTACCGGAGTCCTTTCCGGACTCTATGACGTCACCGTTGGTAACTGGGTATGGCGCGAGCAGAGAGGCGAATCTTATTACTTCTCCTATCCTTATAAGATCACGGACAAGGCATTTGTACAGAGAGAGAATGACACTCCCTTAAAGGACCTGCATGATGCAGCCGCAAGAGGGTATTCCGTGATCGTCGGCGCTTCCGGCGGTGACACTGCGGCCCTCGAACAGTGGAACGCGGAGCATCCGGATGAGCAGATCAAACTGATCTATTCCGATGCAGGCGTGGTTGTCAGATACCAGCAGGTTGCAGACGGCGCGGCAGACTTTACTCTGGATGACGGTCCGATGATCTCTGCATACTTTGACGAGTATCAGTTCCAGGGCATTAAGAAGGTAACGCTTGGCGAGGAGGCGCTTGCAGACATTCTGCCTACCGTGAATACCTATTATCTTTATGCGAAGGACGAAAAGGGCAAGAAGCTGCGTGACGACATAAACGTGGCGATCAAGGAACTCTATCAGGACGGCACGCTGGAAAAGCTCTCACAGCAGTATTTTGGCTATGCCACGACTCCTGCGGCAGAAGATTTTGAAAGCACAATCAACTAAAGCTTTGCATAAGGGCGGCCGAAGAGTGCCGCCCTTTCCAATATATGGCTTGCGGTGAAACGCAAAGAAGGGAGTGGGAAGATGACAGGAAAAATATTCGATTTTAAGTTGGTATTCACGCAGATCCCGGATCTGTTAAAATATCTCCCGGTCACCATGGAATTGGCGATCGCGTCTACGGTTTTTGGAATGCTTTTGGGACTTTTGATCGCCATCATCAAGATCAAGAAGGTGAAGGTGCTGGATAAGCTGGCGACCTTTTACGTATCGCTGGTGAGAGGGACGCCCGTGCTGGTGCAATTGTACATTGCGTACTTTGGCGTACCGATGTTACTGAAATATATCAATCAGCAGACGGGGAGCGATCTCAAGGTGGCAGCGATTCCCGGTTTTGTGTATGCAGTTTTGGCGCTTGGATTTAACCAGTCCGCCTTTGACGCGGAGGTCTTCCGGGCAGCACTCCTTTCGGTGGATAAGGGCCAGCACGAGGCGGCTGCAGCCATAGGCATGACGGGATGGCAATCCCTTCGCAGAATCATTATCCCGGAAGCGCTGTCCGTGGCGCTGCCGTCCCTGGGAAATTCTTTTATCAATGCAATCAAGGGAACGTCACTGGCGTTTACCTGTGCAGTGGTGGAGATGACTGCGGAAGGAAAGATTTTGTCCGGCAGAAATTACAGATATTTTGAGGTATACGTATCCCTGGCAATCATTTACTGGGCGATCACGATCCTGTTTGAGAAGATATTGAAATTTGTTGAAAAGAAGATTTCCGTTCCGGAGCAGGTGGAACAGATCCGTCCGGAGGAGCTGGAAAGCCTTAGAAATCCAAAAAGCAGGGCTTATGCCGCAAAGAAGAACCACAATGGATTGGGAGGTGAATTGGCATGGCAGAAAAACAGAGGTTTGTCATAAAGGATCTGAAAAAGAAATTTAACAACAACGTTGTTTTGGATGGCATTGACCTCATCATCAACGAAGGCGACGTGCTGGGCGTGATCGGGCCTTCCGGTACCGGAAAGTCAACGCTTCTTCGCTGCATTAACCAGTTGGAGATCCCGGAGAGCGGATTCATCGAGATTGGCGGGAATAAGATTGAACTGTCAAATGCGAAGAAATCAAATCTAAAGAACGTAACGCAGCTTCGCCAGAGAACCGGCATGGTTTTTCAGAGATTTAACCTGTTTCAAAAGAAGACGGCGCTGGAGAACGTGATGGAAGGGCTGATCACCGTGCAGAAAAAGAGCAAGGACGAGGCAAGGAAAATTGCGTTGAAGGAACTGGACAGAGTTGGCATGACGCAGTGGGCAAATCATTACCCCAAGCATCTTTCCGGCGGACAGCAGCAGCGTGTTGCCATCGCGAGAGTACTGGCCATGAAGCCGGATCTGATCTTGATGGATGAGCCGACGTCCGCACTGGATCCCGAGCTTGTCGGCGAGGTGCTGGAGACAATCAAACAGCTCGCTGAGGAGGGACATACCATGATCCTGGTATCCCATGAGATGGCATTTATCCGTAAGGTTGCAACCAGATGTATCTTTCTTGATCACGGAAAGATCGTGGAGGACGGTACGCCCAAGGAAGTGTTTACGGCACCCACGCAAGAAAGAACCAGGGATTTCCTAAAAAAGATGAGTCTTCTCGAGGAACCTGATTACGTAATCTAAAAAATATAAAAACTACACTAAACCTATTGACATAGTAGGTAAATGATGATATGATGTGCTTACTTGATACGGAACGATTTTTTTGAAGAGTAAGATGAGAGGAGACACAGACTATGCAACAGTTTCTGATTCATGAACTGAATAACGTCATGTGTTGTTGTCGAATGCAGGATTCCCGGGCACGTATATGGCTGGGGCGTTCGACTGCGCGTCTTCGCCCATGAGATAACTTAGGAAAACTATGTTATGAATGCCATGCGTCCGGGAGCCTTTCAAAAAGGCTCCTTTTTTATTAGCGAGGAAAGGAAACAAGCGAAAGGAAGTGAAGTAAATGGCAGAAAGAGTAAGCGTAAACAAGGATCGGATCCTGGCGGAATTCTTCAAACTGACCTCCTTTGACGCACCTTCTTATCAGGAAGAAGGAATTGCAAAGTATCTGAAGGAGAAGCTTAAGAGCCTGGGGCTTAGCGTGGAGGAAGATGACACAAAAAGCAAGCTTCTGGAAGAAGATGCTTCCAGAACAAAGACGGCGTCAAATCTCTATGCATACTTAAAAGGAACCGGTGATCCGATCCTTTTCTCCTCCCATATGGATACGGTTAATCCAGGGATTGGAAAGAAAGCGATTCTTCATGATGACGGAAGGATCACTTCCGCAGGAAATACGGTGCTTGGCGCAGATGACGTTTCCGGGCTGGTCTCCATCATAGAAGCCCTGACGGTCATTCAGGAAAAGAAGATTCCACATCCCGACCTGGAAATCCTTTTTACGGTGGCGGAGGAACCCTACTGTAGCGGCAGCAGGTTCATAGATTACAAGAAAATCAAGGCAAAGGAAGGCTACGTACTGGATTTGACTGGGCCCGTGGGAACGGCGGCAACGGCAGCACCTTCCATCCTCTCCCTTAAGATCGGCGTGAAGGGCAGGGCGGCACACGCGGGATTTAATCCGGAGAAGGGAATCAATGCGCTGAGCATTGCAGCGGATGCCTTGGCAAACGTCAGGACCGGGCGGGTGTATGAAAACCTCACGGTAAACTTTGGAACGATCAGCGGAGGGAGCGGAAGAAACATAGTTCCCGAAGCGATTTGGATCGAAGGAGAAATTCGATGTCTGGAACATGAGAAAGCACTCTGCGAGGCGGACCTGATCAGAGAAATCTTTGAGAAGGCAGCAAAAAAATACGGAGGAGCGATCGAGTTCGGATTGACCGAGCACATTCGGTCCTATGGCATTTCAAAAAGAAAGAACGTCGTGAAGCGTTTCCTTTCGGCAGCGAAGGAGGTGACGACGCTGGAGCACCCGGAAACAATTACAACATACGGAGGAAGTGATGCCAACAGGCTGAATGAACATAACGTTGACACCATTGTAATTGCAAATGCGATGGAAAACAGTCATGGAACGGATGAGTACACGACGGCAGCGGAGCTTACGAGATCCGCGGAGCTGACGTTAAGGCTTATGACAAGTCAGCATTCATGACTTGGACGAGAAATCAAAATAGAAAGGAATGCCTGAAAAAGGCAAAGAATTAGGAGGAGTAAGATTATGAGAAAGTTTGGAAAAAGATTCAATTTGGTATTGGCCGGCGCACTGCTGGCAGTTTCGACGCTTGGTGCCTGCGGCGTGCAGGGCAGCATTGCTGACCAGAATAGTTCATCACAGGCATCAGGTAATGCACAGGTTTCACAGACAGGCAACACGAACGAGGCAAATGCAAACAATAACGCGCAGGAGCCGCAGACGGCCGAGAAAAAGGAATTGGTTCCGCTCAGCGTATCCTATCCCGCAGGTAACATTCGCGTGACCGTAAATATTCTGGCACTGCAAAAGGGGTATTTTGCGGCAGAGGGCGTGACGGTGAATCCCGTCGCCATCGGCGGAAATGACGCACTGACCGCCATCAATGAAGATAACGGTGCATTGGACGTTCTGACGGCCGGGTTTGTGCCTGACGTGCAGGCCATCGGTGCCGGCTATGACCTGACGTTTGTGGCAGGTACTGCAGTAGAAGGCGGTGCAGTCATCGCGAAGAAGGGCAACGCAGACAAGTTCAAGGGAACCGACAAAAAGCTCAATTTTGAGGCCGTAACGAACGCAAAGATCGGATTCCAAAGAAATGAAGCATCCTGGGTTGTAACCAGACAGTATCTTCTTGACAATGGCGTAAGCGCGGACACTATCAAAAATATAGAAAATGAGGATGCGGGTAACGTTTCCTATTATGCAGATCCCACGGCTACCGCTCAGGCAGTACAGAAGGGTGAGATCGAGCTTGGATTCCTGCCCATGGAATTCGCACTGCTCTATGCAGATGCTTATGATCTGGAGATCGTAGTGGCAGCCGGTGATCTTTCTCCTGATTACGTATGCTGCCGTGAAGTAACCTCCAACAAGCGCTTTAACGAGAAATATGATTCCTTTGTGGCATATGAGACTGCCAGAATTAAGGCATTTGAGTATTACAAGCAGGGTGAAACCGATGCGGCAGTAAAGGCTGACGTGGTGAAGACCGTTGCCGAATACTCCGGCAAGGAGCCCGATTACGTTGAGACTTATCTGTACGGCGGCGTTACAAAGTTTGCAGTAGATCCTAACACCAAGGGCATTCAAAAGTATGTGGAAGCAGCTTACAACTCCGGCGTATTTACCGGGAATGCCGTAGACTTTGGCAACTATGACATTACGCAGAACGTAAATACTTCCGCATATAAGCAGGCACTGGACCAGTTGATCGCTGCAAATCCCGACAATGCATTTTATAAGAACCTGGCAGATCAGTTCCAGGGTGCAAACTAACAAAACGCGAAGACGTCCTGGAACGTGAAACGCCGGAGAAATCAGGATTTAGATGAATGGTAACGCGAGGTGAGAGCATGGGAAGAATTTATGAGAGCGTGACCGAGCTGGTGGGAAATACGCCGCTTGTCCACTTAAAACAAATTGAAAAAGAGACGAGGATTCCCGTGAAGCTATACGCGAAGGTGGAAAGCTTTAACCCGGCAGGCAGCGTGAAGGACAGGGCAGCACTTCACTTGATCGAAGCGGCGGAGCAGGAAGGAAAGTTAAAGCCCGGCGGGACCATTGTGGAGGGAACGAGCGGAAATACGGGAATCGGACTAGCGATGGTAGCTGCCGCAAAGGATTATCAAGCAATCATCTGCATGGCGGAGGACACAAGCAAAGAAAAAATAAAACTGTTAAAGGCTTACGGAGCGCGGGTTGAGCTCACGCCGAAGACGCAGGGCTTTGGAGGAGGCGGCGGTAAGGCCAGGGAACTGGTTGAAACCATCCCCGGAGCCTTCCGTCCGGCGCAGGGCGAGAATCCGCATCATCCCGAGACGCATTACCTGACGACGGGGCCGGAGATCTGGGAAGCCATGAGAGGGAAGGTTGACGTTTTTGTGGCGGCGGTCGGGACCAGCGGAACCTCCGGCGGCATAGGCAGATTCCTTCGGGAAAAGAACCCGGACGTTTTGATCTATGGCGTGGAACCCCAAAGATGTCCCGTATTAAATGGCGGGGAGCCGGGACCGCATAAGATTCAGGGGATTGGCGGCGGTGCCGTATGTCCCATTACGGATCTGAGTTTATACAATGAAATCCTGCTGTGTAGCGATGAGGATGCCTATGCTTATGCAAGGCTTTGCCCGAAGAAGGAGGGACTGCTGATCGGCATTAGTGCAGGAGCGGCCCTGTGGGCAGCAGTTGAGGTTTCCAAGAGACCGAAAAATGAAGGAAAGAACGTTGTGGTGCTCTTCCCTGACGGGGGCAACAAATATCTTTCCAGTGACCTATATGACGAGGCCTGACCTTCAGGCCTTGCGGAACGGAGGCAGACGTGAAAAGAGTGGAAGACGTGACGGAGCTGATTGGAAACACTCCGCTGCTCAGACTTGGCAAATATCGCGAACAAAAGAAACTTTACGCTGACATTCTGGCAAAGCTGGAATGGTACAGTCTGGCTGGCAGCGTGAAGGACAGGGTGGCACTTTACATGATCCGCGACGCAGAGGCGAAGGGGCTTCTCAAAAAGGATTCCGTCATCATTGAGCCGACCAGCGGTAATACGGGAATCGGACTTGCGGCAGTTGCGGCGGCCAAGGGATATCGGGTGATCATTGTGATGCCGGATACCATGAGCGTGGAGCGGCAAAACGTTCTAAAGGCATATGGCGCGGAGATCGTTCTCACGGAAGGAAAGGGAGGAATGAAGGCGGCCATTGCGAAGGCGAAGGAGCTGGCAGAGACCATACCGCATGCATTCATTCCGGGGCAGTTTACAAATGCGGCGAATCCGAAGGCACATTATGAGACAACGGGTCCGGAGATCTGGCGTGACAGCAACAAGCACGTGGACGTCTTTGTAGCAGGCGTGGGAACGGGCGGGACGCTCTCAGGTGCCGGTAAGTATTTGAAGGAAGTGAACCCTGATCTCAAGGTGATCGCGGTGGAACCCAAGGATTCTCCAATGCTTTCGGAGGGACGTGCGGGCGGACACAAGCTTCAGGGACTGGGTGCAGGATTTATCCCGTTGGTGCTGGATACGGAGGTCTATGACGACGTCATTGCCGTCACCACGGAGCAGGCATTGCAGGCGGCAAACGATCTTGCAAGAATTGAGGGCGTGCTTGCGGGAATCTCCTCCGGCGCGGCACTGTATGCCGCGGAGCAGCTGGCAAAAAAGCCGGAGAATCAGGGAAAGGTCATTACGGTACTTCTTCCTGACAGCGGAGAGCGGTATCTCTCCACGGAAATCTATGAATGATGACCGGAATTTTGAAAATGAAATGATGGTAAAGCAAGAAAAGCAATAAAGACGGGAAGTGATGAAGATGAGTGAAGCAAAGGAAGCAAAGACGCAGGGCGAAAACCGAAAAGTGAAGATTCAGATCAAGGACGTGTCCTTTGATTACGTGGATCAAAAGACCAGATTTGGCGCATTAAAGGACGTAAGTCTCGACATTCGCGAGGGAGAGTTTATATGCATCCTCGGCGCATCCGGCTGCGGAAAATCAACGCTTTTGAGTCTTTTGAGCGGATTGAACAAACCAAAGAGCGGAGAGCTTCTCATGGACGGAAAGCCCATCAAGGGTCCCGGAATTGACCGTGCGGTGGTGTTTCAGCAGTATTCGCTGTTTCCGTGGCTTACGGTGAAAGGGAACGTGCTCTTTGGCATTAAGCAAAGCGGCAGGAAGCTTGGACGCAAGGAGCGGTCGGAGCTTGCGGATTCCTACGTCGAGAGCGTGGGACTTGCAAGTGCAAAAGACCGTTATCCGAGCCAACTCTCGGGCGGCATGAAGCAGAGGGTGGCCGTGGCAAGGGCGCTGGCGCTGGAATCTGAGGTGCTTCTCTTGGACGAGCCCTTTGGAGCCATTGACCCGAAGCTTCGCTTAGAGCTTCAGGAACTGGTATCTAAGCTCTGTGCAAACTATCACAAGACGGTGATTTTTATCACGCATGACATTGACGAGGCAATCCTTCTGGCGGACAGGATCGTCGTGATGGAGCCGGGCAGCATCCGGAGCATTCACAAGGTGAGACTTCCTCATCCCAGGGTGCGGGAGGAGCTTTCCGGAACGGAGGAATATGAGAGACTGCACAGACAACTGATCTCGGCATTCTATGATCAGGTAGAGGATAAGATTGATGCGGGGGTGACGCTATGAAAAGCTTTTTTCGACTGGAAAGGGGAATGTATTTGGAATTATTCCTAGCCACCGCGTTGATGATCGTCGACGTCATCCTGACCTTGACCTTCCCTTATTTTACGACGCACAAGGCTTATTACGACAGTGGCGCTTACATTGTGGTATTGCTTGTTTCCTATTTGATTTACGTGAGTTACCTGTTTTGGGCAAAGAAAAAGAGTACAAATGACGTTGCGGTAGTACTGTATGGATTCTTTCTGCTTTGGGAGGTGGCTTACAAGCTGGGATGGATTCACAATGACCTGTTGCTTCCCTCACCGGAAGGACTGTTCCACGTCTTTGTGGAAAAGGCTCCAGAGATTTCAAAGGACGTCTGGGGATCGATACAGCTACTGTTCTGGGGATTTTTGCTGGCAGCAACGCTGGGAACTCTTTTAGGCCTGCTGGCAGGTTGGATTCCAAGAGTCAGGGAAGTCCTTCTTCCAATCTCCAACGTGATTACGCTGATTCCGCCGCTGATGTTTTCGGCATATCTCATCATGATCCTTTCGACCTTCCGTCAGGCTGCCATCGCGGTAATCTTCTTTGCGGTATTCTGGCCAACGTTTCAGGGAACGGTTATCAGGGTCGGGCAGATAGACAGACAGATCATAGAAGCGGCAAGAACCATGGGCGTTGGAACCATTGGAATGCTTTGGAAAGTGATATTTCCTTATTGCCTTCCGGGAATTATCGGGAGTATTTCAAAGAGTTTGCGCGGAGCATTTATGTGCCTTTCAGGTGCAGAGATGCTGGGCATCAATTTGGGAATTGGATATTTTACGGAAAAGTATAAAAGCTTTGCAGATTATCGCTGCGTGCTCGCGGGAATCGTGACTGTCGGCGTGATCACCACCGTGATCGACCTCGCCGTAAATAAGGCGCAGAGGGCGATCATCAAGTGGGAGAAATGATTTATCCTCGAAATGAAGCAACAAATATCGCGAAGTGATTTTATTAGAAGGAGAAATGAGATGGAAGTTTACAGAGTGACGGGAGATTCTCCTATTTGGCAGTTACATGCATATAATTATGTCAGGACGGACGCGTTTTGCGTGGGACAGGGGATTCCGGTAGAACTGGAATTTAATGGTGACAAGGGGACGGATGACTTTCAGGGAATCCTTGTGGTGGAAGATCACAAGCCGGTCTGCGGACTTAGGATTGCATATCCCCAAAAGGACGTGGCAAAGATTGAGCGTGTCTGTACGGTCCGCGAAAAGCAAAAGGGCGGTTATGGCAGAGTCATGATAGAGGCGGCGGAACAGTGGATCGCCGAGAAGGGAATCTCCCATATCGTGATTTCCAGTCAGGACAGGGCGCAGGGCTTTTATGAAAAGTGCGGTTACGCGTTAAACCCTGACGTCTCTGCGCATGCCTATGACGTACCGAGAAAGAAGGAAGAAGATAAGCCTGTAAGACCCGTGGGATTTCATCCCAATTTCACCTGCGTGCTTGTGGAAAAATATCTGGATGACGCGGCGCTGAAGGCAGGCGCGGAACGAGTGCGGGAACTGGTTGCGAATGCAGGTGCGAAAGCGGATTTGGCGAGCGGGAATGAAGCGCAGGCAGAGAACGCAAGTGTTCTGGAAGGTGAGAACGGGGGCTTTGGATTTGCAACGAAATGTGTATACGGAAATAAGGAGCGTCCCGTGGCGGACGTCACCGGAGCCATCAGCTTCCCAATCTATCAGTCGGCAACCTTTGAGCATCCTGAGGTTGGTAAGAGTACCGGCTTTGATTACGGCAGACTGCAGAATCCGACCAGGGCACAGGTGGAAAAAGTCGTGGCAGCCTTGGAGGGCGGAATTGACGCATTGGCGTTTAGTACCGGCATGGCAGCCATCACGGCATTGATGGAGATTTTTAAACCCGGGGATCATATTATTGCAGATGCGGATCTCTACGGCGGCAGCATTCGACTGTTCCGAAACGTTTGCGTCAAGAACGGCATCACCTTTTCACACGTCAATTGCAGCCAGGAAAATCTGGAAGCCTTTGTAAAGGAGAATACGAAAGCCATCTTTATCGAAACGCCGACCAATCCCATGATGAACGTCACGGACGTCCGAAAGGCGGCGGAGATCGCAAGGCGTCACGGCTTGCTGCTGATCGTGGACAATACCTTCCTGTCGCCCTATTTCCAGAAGCCGTTGGAGCTTGGGGCTGACGTCGTGATCCACAGCGGCACGAAATTCCTTGGCGGACATAACGATACCCTGGCAGGATTTATTGTCACGAAATCGCAGGAAATCTCAGATCGAATGAGATTTCTTATCAAGACGGTGGGATCTGGGCTGGCACCGTTTGACAGCTGGCTCATCCTTCGCGGGATCAAGACGCTTCCCCTGCGGATGGAAAAGGCGCAGGCAAATGCGAAGGCCATTGCAAATTGGCTGTTGCAAAGACCAGAGGTAAAGAAGGTATATTATCCCGGAATCCCCGGGACGCAGGCATATGAAATCTGCAAGGCGCAGGCAAGCGGGTTTGGTTCCATGTTGACCTTTGAATTGGAGAGCAAGGAGCTGGCGCTTCACGTATTGAAGAATACAAAGCTGATTCCTTTTGCGGAGAGTCTTGGCGGCGTGGAAACGCTGCTTACCTATCCGACGACGCAGACGCATGCGGACGTGCCGGAGGAGGTAAGACTTGCCAACGGAATCACGGAGCGCGTGCTGCGGCTTTCTGCAGGCATAGAAGATGAAAAGGACCTGATCACTGATCTCGAGCAGGCATTTGCAAGCTTTGTGAAATGACGTAAAAGACGGAAAACCGCGAGGATGATTTGAAAGAAGGTGGACGGGATGGAGCAGGAAAGAAATTTGAATTTTGACGAAGTGGTGGAGCGCCGGAATACGGACAGCCTGAAATATGATTTTGCAGTGCGCAGGGGGAAGCCTGCAGACGTGCTTCCGCTTTGGGTCGCTGACATGGACTTTAAAACCTCCAGTTTCATTTTGGATGCCTTGGAGGAGCGGGCAAGACACGGGATTTTCGGTTACACGGAAACGCGAGAGGATTACTTTGAGGCCTTGCGGGACTGGATGAAATCACATCATGATCTGGACGTGGAGCCGCAGTGGGTGTTAAAGACGCCGGGCGTTGTCTTTGCCTTGGCGATGGCGGTGAAGGCTTATACGGAGGCCGGGGATTACGTGCTGATCCAGCAACCGGTATATTATCCGCTGACGGAGGTCGTACAGGATAACGGACGCAAGGTCATCAGCAGCGATCTCGTGCCTGAGGACGGAACCTATCACGTTGATTTTGAAGATTTTGAAAACAAGATCAAGGAATATCACGTAAAGCTCTTCATGCTTTGCAGCCCGCACAATCCCGTTGGCAGGGTATGGACAAAGGAGGAATTGCAAAGGCTTGCGGAGATCTGCGTACGGCATGGCGTGATCGTGGTCAGCGATGAGATCCATGAGGACTTTGTGTATCCGGGTCATAAGCATGTGCCTTTTCTGAACGCAGACGAAAGGGCAAAGGAATTTTGCATCACCTGCACCTCCGTCAGTAAGACCTTCAATCTCGCAGGACTGCAGATCGCAAACATTATCGTGCCGAATCAAAAGCTGAGAAGGGCGCTTCGAAAGCAGATCCAGGCAGCAGGCTACAGCCAGCTCAATGCTTTTGGCGTGGAAGCCTGCAAGGTTGCCTATCAGCATGGCGAGGAATGGTACAGGTCCGCGTGGAAGTATATTCAGGAGAATCTCCGGTTTATGAAAGAATATCTGGCAAAGGAGTTGCCGGAGGTAAAGGTCATTGAGCCTGAGGGAACGTATCTTGTATGGCTGGACTTCCGTGAATTTGGACTTTGCGGCGAAGAATTGTCGGAGCGGATCGTCCAAAAGGCAAGGCTTTGGCTGGATGACGGACATATCTTTGGAAAGACGGGCACTGGTTTTGAACGAATCAATCTGGCGACAAGCAGGAGCACGCTAAAGGAGGCGTTGGAAAGGCTCAGAAGGGCTTTTAAGGAATAGAAAAAGAGAAATTTTAAAATTCTCACAAAACCTATTGACATAGTAGGCTAATAGTGATATGATGGCACTATCGAAGTTGAAAGGAGGCGTGAGAGATGCTTACAATTCAGAATCTCAAAAAGAATAACGGCATGTGTTGTTGGCGAATGCGAAACTCCCGGGCATTTAATTTGGCTGGGGCGCTGCGCTGTCCGTTAGCACGCCTTGATGAACTGCGATGTAGAAGCTAATTGCAAAGCAGAAGAGAATGCCAAAAGCCCGGGAGTAAAAATAGCCCTGGGCTTTTCTTGTTAGCGAGGTAACGAAACCAAGCGACACCGAAGGTGGCATTTGGTTTCGACCGAGCGTACACGAAATAAAAACAGAAGCTGCGCAGCAGCGACTCCTGCGAAGCAGGAGGTTTTTATGAGTGCCAAGAAGTAACGAAACCAAGCGACACCGAAGGTGGCATTTGGTTTCGACCGAGCGTACACGAAACCAAGCGACAATATCACAACAACTGAATAAAAAACACGAATATAAATTTAATTCAAAAGGAGATTACGATTATGAGCAATTACAAATTTGAAACCTTACAGTTACACGTTGGTCAGGAGCAGGCGGATCCCGCAACCGATTCCAGGGCAGTACCCATTTATCAGACGACTTCTTACGTATTCCATAACAGCAAGCATGCAGCAGACCGTTTCGGCCTTGCAGATGCCGGTAACATTTACGGCAGACTCACCAACAGCACCCAGGACGTTCTCGAAAAGAGAATCGCCGCATTAGAGGGCGGCAGCGCGGCACTTGCACTTGCATCCGGTGCGGCAGCCATCACCTATGCCATTGAGGCACTTGCGGCAAACGGCGGACACGTGGTTGCACAGAAGACCATCTATGGCGGAAGCTTCAACCTTCTGTCTCATACGCTTCCTCAGTACGGCATCTCGACGACCTTTGTAGACGCACACAATCTGGCAGAGGTTGAGGGAGCCATTCAGGAGAACACCAGAGCCATCTACTTAGAGACGCTTGGCAATCCCAACAGTGACATCCCCAACGTTGATGCCATCGCAGAGATCGCACACAAGCACGGACTTCCCCTGGTAGTTGACAATACCTTTGGAACTCCTTATCTGTTCAGACCCATCGAGCATGGTGCAGACATTGTGGTTCACTCCGCAACGAAATTTATCGGCGGTCATGGAACGACTCTTGGCGGTATCATCATTGAATCCGGCAAGTTTGACTGGAAGGCAAGCGGAAAGTATCCGAACATTGCTGCTCCGAACCCCAGCTATCACGGCGTAAGCTTTTACGACGTTGTAGGCCCGGCTGCATTCGTAACCTATATTCGCGCAATCCTTCTTCGCGATACGGGTGCAACCATTTCTCCATTCAACGCATTCCTGTTGCTGCAGGGTGTTGAGACGCTGTCCCTGAGACTGGACAGACACGTGGAGAACACGAAGAAGGTTGTAGAGTTCTTAAAGAATCATCCTCAGGTAGAGAAGGTAAATCACCCTTCCCTCGAGGATCATCCTGATCATGAACTCTACAAGAAATTCTTCCCGAATGGCGGCGGTTCCATCTTTACCTTTGAAATCAAGGGTGGCCGTGATGAGGCTTGGAAGTTCATTGACAACCTGAAGATATTCTCCCTGCTTGCAAACGTGGCTGACGTAAAGAGTCTTGTAATTCATCCCGCATCCACGACGCACTCCCAGCTTTCTGAAGAGGAGCTTGCAGATCAGGGCATCAAGCAGAATACGATCCGTCTTTCCATTGGTACGGAGCATATCGATGACATTATTGCTGATCTCGAAAACGGATTTGCAGGTGCAAGAGCATAAGTCGTCCCATAAGTGATTTCTGTTGACGTGAGTTCTTGTAAAAAAGAGTGGATAATAGTGATAGGAAAGAGTATAATAGGGCATGACCCAGGAAAGAGAGGATGGAATTATGGCTAAGATTTATAAAGGAACGTTAGGACTGATCGGAAACACCCCGTTGGTGGAGGTAGTGAACATTGAGAAAGAACTTGGACTGGAAGCGACGATTCTTGTAAAGCTGGAGTACTTTAATCCCGCAGGAAGCGTTAAGGATCGAATTGCGAAGGCCATGATTGAGGATGCTGAGGAGAAGGGCCTTTTGAAGGAAGGTTCCGTGATTATCGAGCCCACCAGCGGCAACACCGGAATTGGTCTTGCAGCCATTGCAGCGGCAAAGGGATATCGCATTATCCTGACCATGCCTGAGACCATGAGCGTGGAGCGCAGAAACATCCTGAAGGCATACGGCGCAGAGATCGTTTTGACCGAGGGCGCAAAGGGCATGAAGGGTGCCATTGCCAAGGCGGAAGAGCTTGCCCAGGAGATTCCCGGAAGCTTTATTCCCGGACAGTTTGTCAATCCCGCAAACCCTGCGATTCACAGAGCCACGACGGGTCCCGAAATCTGGAAGGATACGGACGGTAAGGTTGACGTATTTATCGCGGGCGTAGGCACCGGCGGCACGCTGACTGGTACCGGTGAGTACCTGAAGGAGCAGAATCCAAACGTAAAAATTGTGGCATTAGAGCCTGAAAGCTCCCCCGTTCTTTCCGAAGGCAAGGCTGGCGCACACAAGATTCAGGGCATTGGCGCAGGCTTCGTTCCTGACGTGCTGAATACCAAGATCTACGACGAGATCATCAAGGCACCCAATGATGCGGCATTTGCAACTGCCAAGCTTCTTGCGAAGAAGGAAGGCATTTCCGTAGGCATTTCCTCCGGCGCATCCCTGTATGGTGCAATTGAGCTTGCAAAGAGACCTGAGAATAAGGGCAAGGTTATCGTGGCACTCCTTCCTGACAGCGGCGACAGATATTATTCCACCGCACTGTTTACGGAAGACTAATCCCAAAGAAGAAACGGCGTGAGCCTGGATAAGCCAGGCTCACGCTTTTTTACGTGTCACGGGGACGTGTTCTTGATATTGCAAAAAAATGATTTCAATGGTACAATTCAATCAGTAATATCGAAATTTGGGAGATTTTGTTATGAATTGTAAGAATTGCAATGCGGTAATGCGCGTAGATCAGGAAAGAAAAGTGTTTGTATGTCCTTATTGTGAGGCCACGGAACCGTTTGACGGCGTATCCAAGGCGGAATTGCAGGGCATGCTTCACGATGCCATTCGTGACGTGCGCAAGGAAAGCATTCAGGAAGCGCAGAAAACCTTTCAAAACCAAGTGAATCAAAAGGACGTAAGGACTCCGGGGCAGAAGGCGAGGGATGCCGTCATCCTTGTTCTGCAAGTTGTTTTCTGCGTCATTCTAGGGGTTCTTTCCATCTTGATCTTTACCGATGATGGAAAGGCGGCTGGCTTTATTTCGATGATCCAGCTGGTGCTTATGATCTTAGCCATTATCATGAAGCAAAAGCATCGGGTGAGCAAGAACAAAAAACAGCTCTATGCCAAAAGGATTTGCCTGAGCCTCGTTTGTATTTTGGCGTTTGTCTGGTGCGGAGTTGTTATGAGCGAGCAAAGTTCCAGCAGATATGCAGCCTGGCCAACGCAGGGCCTTGGAAGTGATCTCCCGGAGCCGGAAGGTAAACTGCAGTATACTTCTTCCTCCAAGAGCAGATTTTCTGCAACGTTCTCAGCGAAAAAAGAAGACTATGGTCCGTACGTTGATAAGTGCAAGGAACTTGGTTATTCCATAGATGCCGAGGAGACGGATGACCGTTATGAGGCATACGACGAGAATGATAATAAACTCTCTGTTGAATACAGCAATTATTCAAAAGAGATCCACGTATACCTTGACAAAGGGATTTCCTGGACAAATTTCCAATGGCCGACGGCGGATTTGGTTGCGTCCGTACCGGTACCTGAGGCAGAAAAGAGTTGTCTGGACAGACTGAGCAAGACCAGCCTCTATATCTATGTCGGAGAAGTAACGAGGGAAGGGTTTATTGCGTACGTTCAGAAA
Organism: Acetatifactor sp.; assembly: GCA_024693365.1. Taxonomy (GTDB): domain Bacteria; phylum Bacillota; class Clostridia; order Lachnospirales; family Lachnospiraceae; genus Acetatifactor. Next base: position 139,872 of record JAILLF010000030.1, read on the forward strand.
TGTATTGATGCAGGCTATGATGGATATTTTGACAGCGCCTCGGACAGATTTTACGGTAGCAATAAGGAAAATAAGAAACACGTTAGTATTGAGTTTCAGCGGAATAGCCAGATGTACATTGAGATTTATGAATCAAATTATTGATTGAACAGGGTCACGGGAAACGTGTCAGCAGACACGTCCCCGTGACCTTTTTTTATTCGGGATCAGCGAGGGATTTCCGGACGGTGATGCCGTTGACTTCGACGGTGCCGTCTAAGGCGATGACAAGGCACTGACGTCCGTCGATGACGCGGGTCTCGATCAGGTCCGTCCGCTCGGGTTTTACCTTGACCACGACGTCGGGAGTCTTGACCTCGAAGCTCTTGGCGTTCATGACGTTATTGACAAACAGGGGCACGTCTTCACCGGCAGCCTCCTCGTAATGCTCTTCAAAATGAGAGAGCTTTTCATTGGATACGCCGCTGTCCGCAAGGATCGTTTTCACTTCCTCCTTGTCAAGCACAAGGGGAGCGGGATCCTCCTTCAGCTTGTGTTCTTCGACCATCTCGGTCAGCTTGTCATGAATGCTTTTCACAATTTCAATGTCGCAGGCATCTTCCAGGGTTTCTTCGATGATGGCGTGAAAGGTCTCTTTCTGGCTCCCTGCGGAAAGAGGCAGGGGACAGCCTAAGATGGCGTCCACGAGGCCATCCTTTAAGTCCTCGCCGTCCTTGGTGTAGTATAGAACGGAGTGCAGGTCCGTGCTGCGATCGTTAAAGGCAGGGAAGAGGAACCCCATCTGAGGCATGCTGACCACCCAGTCACGGATGCGGTTCTGGAAGGCATTTTCCTCCGGATTGTAGGAGAGGCCCGGCTTGCTGAGTTCCACGGGACAAACGCAGGCAAGCACGTACTCATAAACCTCCTCTGAGGCATCCTCGTTTTCCACGCCGTCCAAGGTGTGCTTCGGCACGTCATAGCAGTCATGGATGAGTAAGATCAGATAATTGCCCACGTACTCATAAGTGGAGATAATCTGGTCATAGAACTGCTCCAAGAGGGCATCATCCTTAAGGCCGCTTTGTTTTAAGCGATACAGAAATTCCTGCGTGCCGCCGGCTGATTCGCTGGAGAGGGGAAATTCGAGGTTCAGGAGATTCTTTCCGATGGTGCCGGAGAGAGATTTTTTCAAGATCTCGAAATATTTAAACATTTCTTCCTCGGGCAGGGCCAAAAACGCCTGGGAAAACTGCGTCTTTTTATTTTTTTCGCCGTCCACGTAACAACCGCAGATGCGGTCGATGGAACATTTCTTGGGGCTAAAGAGTTTTTTGATCTCGGCGATCTCTTGTTTGATCATGTTGGTACGTCCTTTCTGAAGGTATGGTAAAATTGTGATTCATGCTATCGCCAGTATAGCGCAAATTGAATTTTTCAACAAGTGATTCTGACGTTTTTCGGGAAAAGCGCGGACAATCTTTGCGGATTGCGGCGAAGATTGTGGAAACTGGCGCTTTTTTGCGACGGATTGCTGTTGAGAAGGCGCAAAGAAACTATTACAATGAAGCATGACGACTTTCTGGAGCGAAAAAAGTAGGAATGCGGAGGTAAAACACGTCATGGAGCAATGGAACGTTACTTCCACAAAAGACAATGAAAAAGTACAAAAGCTCTTAGGGGACCTTTTGAATGCGAATAAGGAGTTTCAGATCATGATCACGGTGCCGTCCAGGGAGATGCCGTCCGGCAAAGGAAAGGAAATTCAGGCTGCGGCAAAGCTGCCGGAGGAAAAGGATTTAGAGCAGGAGGTGACGGCAATGATCCATGAGATCGGCGTGCCGGCTCACATCAAGGGGTACCAGTATTTGCGGGAGGCCATCATGATGTCGGTTCGGGATGCCGGCATGATCAGCTCCATCACGAAAATTCTGTATCCCACCATCGCAAAGCGTTTTCAGACCACGCCGAGCAGAGTGGAGAGAGCGATACGACATGCCATTGAGGTGGCATGGAGCAGGGGCAGGATGGAAACGCTGGATGCACTGTTCGGGTATACGATCGACACGAGTAAGGGGAAACCGACCAACTCGGAATTCATTGCCCTGATCGCGGACAAAATCCGGCTGTCCTATCGTTGAAATCGTTATGTTTTGTGCATATTGCATAGTTTTTTCGGAAAAATTGGCAACCCTCTTCCTTATTTTTTGAATATGTAGTATACTGTCTATGTAGTATAAGTTTTTTTTCGCTGGAGGGTTTCTAATGAAAAAAATTTTATTTGCTGCATCAGAGGGCGTACCTTTTGTGAAAACCGGCGGTCTTGCGGACGTTGTTGGATCCCTGCCGAAATGCATTGACAAGAACTATTTTGACGTCCGGGTCATTTTACCCAAATATACCTGCATCAAGCAGGAAATGAAGGAAAAGATCAGTTTTATTACGAACTTTTACATGGACTACAACTGGCAGAGCGTCTACGTTGGCATAGAGGAAGCAATCGTGGACGGCGTACATTATTATTTCATTGACAACGAGCATTATTTTGGCGGACCGAAGCCCTATTGTGACGATCCCTGTTATGAGATTGAGAAGTTTGCATTTTTCTCCAAGGCAGTGCTGTCAGCCCTGCCGCTTATCGGATTTCAGCCTGACGTGATCCATTGTCACGACTGGCAGACGGGTCTGATCCCCGTATATCTGAAGGAAAGATTCCGCGGTGACCTGTTCTTTGCAAGCATCAAGTCCATTATGACGATCCATAACCTGAAATTCCAAGGGAAATGGGACGTAAAGACGGTACAGTCCATCACCGGACTGCCGGATTATTACTTTACTTCTGATAAACTGGAGGCATACAAGGATGCCAATCTTCTGAAGGGCGGCATTGTCTTCGCGGATGCGGTGACCACCGTGAGCGAGACTTACGCGGAGGAGATCAAAACGCAGTTCTACGGCGAGGGACTAGACGGTCTGCTTCGCGCCAGAAGCAATGACCTAAGGGGCATTGTCAATGGCATTGACTATACGGATTTTAATCCCACGACGGACAAATATATCGTGAAGCAGTATGATGCCGTGAATTTCCGCAAGGAGAAGGTAAAGAACAAGCTGGCGTTGCAGGAACAGCTGGGATTGACCAAGGGCGAGAATAAAATGATGATCGGTCTTATCTCGAGACTGACGGATCAAAAGGGCCTTGACCTGGTATCCTACGTGATGGATGAGCTTTGTCAGGACGACGTCCAGATCGTGGTGCTGGGTACCGGCGAGGACCGCTATGAAAACATGTTCCGCCACTTTGACTGGAAGTATCAGAATAAGGTGTCGGCGAACATTTATTATTCCGAGGAGTTGTCCCACAGGATTTATGCGGCCAGCGACGCATTCCTCATGCCGTCCCTGTTTGAGCCCTGCGGACTGAGTCAGCTCATGAGCCTTCGCTACGGGACCATTCCCATCGTACGTGAGACGGGCGGCCTCAAGGATACCGTGGAGCCGTATAACGAGTTTGAGAGCACTGGCACGGGCTTTAGCTTTACGAACTACAATGCCCATGAGATGCTGCGCACGATCCGGTATGCGGAGCACGTCTATTATGACAGAAAGCGGGAGTGGAACAAGATGGTGGATCGCGCCATGGCGGCAGATTTCTCTTGGGACGTGTCCGCGAAGAAATATCAGGAGATGTATGACTGGCTGATCGGATAATGGAATTTGGATGACTTGAAACATGGGAAATCAGAGTAAGACAAAAGATAATTTTGTGGCGCAGGCGGGAATCTTGGCCGCGGCGGGCATTATATCAAGAATCATAGGGCTCTTGTATAAGAGCCCTTTGGTAGCCGTAATCGGGGAGACGGGATTTGGGTATTATCACGCAGCATACGGGTATTACACCATTGTGTTATTGGTATCCTCCTATAGCATTCCTTCTGCCATATCTAAGCTGATCGCGCCAAAACTGGCCGTGCGGGAATATCGCAATGCCCACCGGCTTTTTTATTGTGCAATGGGGTACGTGCTGGCAGTCGGGCTGATTGCCAGCCTGTTTTTGTTTTTCTGTGCGGAGTGGTTTGTTGAGCCGATGGCCGTTCCGGTACTTCGCATGTTTGCTCCGACAATCTTTATTTACGGCATTTTGGGCGTTCTCAGAGGGTATTTCCAAGCGCACAGGAGTATGGTGCAAACCTCCGTTTCCCAGATTATGGAACAGTTTGCTAATGCCGTCGTCAGCATCGGCGGTGCATGGGTTTTGATCCAATGGGGCATCTCGAAGAGTTTTCTCGCGAATGAGAGTCCGGAGATCAAGAGTGCCGTTCTTGGCGCCATGGGAAGCGCTACGGGAACGGGCGTTGGCGTTTTGATCGGACTGCTCTTTATGACGTGGATTTATTTCCTGAACAGGAAGATGATTTTAAGGCGGGTTCAGAAAGACAACAGCGAACGGATCGATTCCTACGGAAGCATGATTCGCTCGATCACGATGGTCGTAACGCCGTTTATCATGAGTACGGCAATCTATAATTTGAATTCCACCGTAGTCAATTATCTCTACACGAAGCTGGTACCGAACCTAAGGGGGCAGGACAGCGTGCGGCAGTATACCAATTATGGCACCTACGGCGTTTCCATTACCATGTTTAACATTCCAATCGCGTTTGCAACGGCAATGGCGTCCGCGATGATTCCTTCCGTCGCGCAGGCCTCTGCCTCCGGGGACGTGCAGATGACGAAGGAAAAGATCCACAAGGCCATAAAGACGACGATGATCCTTTCCATTCCGGCCGCCGTGGGGCTGTTTGTTTTGGCGAAGCCGCTCATATATATCTTATTCCCGAGATCGGACGAGGTCGTGACCTTGGCGGCGAGAGTTCTCATGGTGCTTGCGCCTGCGGTTGTTTTGTATGCCTTATCCACGCTGAGCAATTCCATTTTGCAGGGGCTTGGCAAGGTCAACGTTCCAGTACTCAATGCGGGTATCGCGTTGGGCGTGCAGACGGTTGTCTCCCTTGTGCTTCTGATATTTACGGACATTGATCTTTATGGAATTGCCATCACAAATACCTTATATGCCGCGATTATGTGCGCATTGAACCAGTATGCCCTGAGACGGGCCATCAACTATCGGCAGGAGTGGAAGACTTCCTTTATTCTCCCGACCATCGCGTCTCTGATCATGGGCATTGCGGCAAGGGGAGCGTATGAGCTTTTGCTGAAGGCAATCAAATCTCCAAGGATTGCGGTGATCCCGGCAGTGATCTTTGCAGTGATCGTATATTTTGTGATTCTGCTGTCGCTGAAAACTTTGAGCGAGGAAGAATTAAAGGACCTGCCCAAGGGGCACGTCCTTGTAAAGATTGCCAGAAAGTGTAGATTGATATAAGCCCCTGGGTTGTAAAACGGAGTTGTGACGAAGTAGGCTTATCGCGCTGAAAGGCGATTATACTTGCTTTAGGCCGGAGACGTCGCTGGACACCGCCATGGAAAAATTGGTATAGTACACGACAAAGCCCGGTTTTGCACCGCTGGGCTTTTTTACGTGCTTTTTCTGGACGTAGTCGATTTCGACCTTATCCTGTTCTCGACCCTTGGAGTAGTAAGCGGCAAGGCGCGCGGCTTCCTCGAAGGTGCGGTCGGGGAGCTCCTTTCCCTCGGTTTTCACGATGACGTGAGAGCCGGGGATTTTTTTGGCGTGAAACCACCAGTCATTGCCCGTTGCAAACTGGAAGGTCAGCTGGTCATTCTGGTAATTATTCTTTCCTACGTAAATGTCAAAACCGTCGCTGCTTACGTAGTGGAAGGGTTTGCTGGTGATCTTCACCTTCTTGGCGGGACCTTTCCTGTGAACGTAACCGCTCTCGATGAGTTCTTCCTTGATCTGCGACAGGTCCTCCTCCTTCTGGGCAATCTCCAGGGAAGTTGCAATGGATTCCAGATGGTCAATCTCCGCCTTGACCTCCTCCGTGAGCGTTGTCAGGGCCTCGTACGTGCGCTTCATCTTGCCATAGCGGTCAAAGTACCTTTGGGCATTCTCCTTGGCGGTAAGCGTGGGATCCAAAGGGATTTGGATGGTTTCATTGGTATAGTAATTCAGGGCCTCCAGGGATTTTGCTCCGGGAGCCGCGTTGTAGCCGTAGGTATTTAATAACTCGCCGTAAATGCGATAGGTTTCCCGTTTTTCCGTATCCTTGATCTGTTGAAGCTGCAGGTCATATTTCTTTACGTTGCGTTCCAGAATCGTCTGCACGACGCGGCGCAGGTCAGCGGACCTTTGGTGGATGCGCGTCTGGGCGTTCTTTTCGGCATAATAATATTCCAGCAGGGCGGACATGGAAGGGAAGGGCTCCACGCGGTAGCCTGCATCAGTGGCATTTTGGGACGGGGCGAGGCAGCCTTCCCTGGGGACGTTTTGGGACGGGGCGAGGCAGCCTCCACGGGGAACGTCTTGGGCTGAGGACGACGCATTTCCTTCTTCCCGGGCACCATAGATTGTCAGGGGAATTGCGGCGTATTCCGCCGGATTCTTCCCGTCATAGGCCACGCAGGGAGCAAAGCTCCCATTCTCGATGGTGGCCTTCAGTGCCATCATGACTTGGAAAAGCTTTGCGTACGACGCGTCATCCATGGCGGCCGTAGGCCTGTCGCCGTCAACGCCTGCACGATGACAGAGCTCCTGCGCCAGGATGGGAGAGATGCCCGTGACGGAGCCGTAGAGAGCCTTATAGGCAGGCTGGGGCTTGGATGCAAGGCGATCCCTGAATTCCTCGTACGTCTGCGTAAAAAGATCCAGCTTATCCTGCGTGTTCGCAACGAAATAAGGCTTTCCGGGAAGCACCTCGCGGACGCTGCTGACGGCAGCGGAGACATGCTTAATGCTGTCCAGAATGGTTCCGTCGCCATTTACAAAGATCACGTTGCTGTGCTTTCCCATGATCTCGATGACTAAGGTTTTCCGGCACAGGTCGCCCATCTCATCCAGATGTTCCACGTCGATATGGAGAATACGCTCCAAGCCAGGCTGCGAGATTCCCGTGATCCGTCCGTTTTGCAGGTGCTTCCGAAGCAACATGCAGAAGTTGGGCGCAGTCATGGGACTTGGTTTATTATCGTCCGTGAGATAAACCAAGGGGAGGGAAGCGTCGGCAGAGATCAAAAGACGCTTTTGTCCGTCTGCGGTTTTGAGTGTCAAAAGAAGTTCGTCCGCCTCCGGTTGCGCGATCTTGTAAAGCCGTGCGCCCGTGAGTTCGCGATTTAATTCATAAGCAACGTTTGCTATGGTAAGGCCGTCGAATGCCATAAGTACCTCCGCGCCCCGTCAAAGGTTTTGCGCGGGGCTGTTTTTCATCTGTTTTGTTCATTGAAGCATTAATCAAAAGGATTGCATTTTCTTATTTTACTCTTAACGGGCTAGGCGCGCAAGTCCCATCTTCCGGTGCAGGTGTTGTAGAGGAGGGAGACGCACTTTTCCTTTCCAAACACGTGAATCTTACAGTCAAAGCGACGCAGGACTTTTGTCGCATTGATGGTGCTCGGCAAAGTCACGGAGGATTCGCCCGGGGCAAGCTCACGGAAGCTGAGAATCCTGTAGACGTGATATTCGCCGTCCTCGTCATCGCATCGGATCTTGATGGGCAGTATGGTGCCGTCCGTCTTGTGCTGACAGATGACTTCAATTGGTTTTTCCAAGGCGATCCCTCCTTCCCTGGCGTATTCCTGATCTTTGAAAAGCACCCCAATAATACGTAAGGACGCATGATTCCGCGCTGTTTGCACGGAATTTGATTTTTCACGATACGGCCTTGTACGGAATTTAATTCTTTACGTTACGTCGCGTTACGGCTTGCTCAGGAAATGATTTTATTTATTATAGAACGTATGTTCTACGATTTCAAGGCAATAAACGTCTCTCAAAAATTTTGTGAGTTATTTCACTTTGTGATGAAATCATCACGTTGAATGTTTTGTGATGAATGCATGGGTATAAAAATGGAAATCTTTGTCTATTGCCCAAAGCAGGAAGGAAAAGTGGGTAATATTACGAAAAAGCAATAATAATACCCAAGCAGTTATGAAAAAATGGGTAAAAGCAACGTGCATATTTCTATATACCCAAGTAATATAAAGGTGTGGGTAAGTTGCGGACAAATGCCGGAAAATACCCGATGCAGTAATTCGGTGGAAAGTAGAATGGAAAAAATCGAAGGGTAAAGGCAGAAGGGCAAAACCGGAAGGACAAAACCGGAAGGACAAAACCGGAAGGGAAAAAAGATCGCATAGCAGGAAAAAGACCAAAATAATCCGTTTACCGACGGGAAGGCTTATGATATAATAAAAAAAGGTTATTTTCTTGCAAGTACGTTGTCGGATGAATTATGAGGCGAAGGCCCGCGACGGTTTGAAACAAGAGTACTTGCCCTTGCAGAGATGATTTGACGCGAGGAATCAGGAAGGTGATCGGCAGAGGATTGTTTTGGAGGATTGACGGATGAATGCAGAACTTGAACAGGTTGTAATACAGGTTAGACAGGTAGTGAAGGGTAAGGATGACGTGATCAGGAAGGTGCTTGCTGCGGTGCTTGCAGGCGGTCACGTGCTTTTGGAGGACATACCAGGCGTTGGAAAGACGACGCTGGCCATGGCACTTGGAAAGGCCATGGAGCTGGATTACCGGAGAATGCAATTTACGCCGGACGTGCTTCCGAGTGACATCGTAGGATTTACAATGTACAACGGAGCGCAGGGGACTTTTGAATACAAGCCGGGAGCCATATTTAGCAATTTGTTTTTGGCAGATGAATTAAACAGGACTTCTTCAAAGACGCAGTCGGCACTTTTGGAGGTTATGGAAGAAGGTCACGTTACGGTGGACGGCATTACGCATGAACTGCCCAACCCGTTTACGGTCATTGCGACGGAAAATCCCTATGGTTCTTCGGGAACGCAGCTTTTGCCGGAGTCCCAGCTGGATCGATTTTTGATCTGTCTGACCATGGGATATCCGGAGCATAAGGCGGCCGTGGAAATCCTGAAGGAAAGCTCAGGAAAAGGGTTGGAGCTTGTGCAGCCGGTGCTCACTGCCGAGAGGCTTCTGGAGCTTCGGGAACAGGCGAGGGAGCTTCACGTATCGGATAACGTGCATGAATACATCGTCAATTTGACGGAGGAGACAAGACGCGATCCTAGGATCGCATTGGGCGTAAGCCCGAGAGGCAGCATTGCCCTGCTTAAAATGGCGCGGGCGATGGCGGTGATCCGCGGAGGGGAGTTTGTCATCCCTGAGGACGTGCTGGCCGTCATTCCTGAGGTTTGGTCGCACAGGATCCATTTAAATGCCATGGCCAGGGCAGAGGGTACCAGCATTCCCGGAATCATTCGGGAGATTACGGAAAGGATTCGGGCGGTTTGATGAAAAAGAAACTGAAGTTTCGAACGTGGGGAATCCTGCGCTACGCCCTCTTGTTTCTAGCGGTATTTGGTTTGTGGTGGTTTTTTCGTGGTTACGAGCTGACCATTATGCTGATCCTGATGATCGTCTTTGTTCCGATCAGCATAGGCATACTTTATTTCCGACGGGACGCACTGCAGGTGCAGGCGTCACTTCCGGCTCTTGGCATAGGCCGGGAGCATTCCGTCCCCGTGAGCATCCGCGTCAAAAATGCCGGCAGATACTTTGGATTTGCGGCTGACGTGACGTACGTGGTTCGTAACGTGTTTACGGAGTATGAGGAAAAAAAGAAGGAAAGGGTTTGGGCGGCCCCGGGGACGAGCATTGCGGTGGACCAGGAACTTCTCAGCCATCACGTCGGACGCGTGGAGGTTAACCTGACGGAGTTTGTTGCGTGGGACTGGCTTGGCATATGTAGCACGGAGATTCCGGCGCGTAAAGATGCGTGGGTAGTCGTTGCACCGGAAATTTCACCGGTGGAGGAAGACCTGACGACGTGCGTGGAAGATTTTCCTGACGAAAATGAAACGAAAAAACATGGTACGGACGTCAATCCGGATTTCGAGATCCGCGAGTACGTTCCTGGGGATGAGCTAAAGAGCATTCACTGGAAGCTCACGGCGAAGACGGGACGAACGATGGTACGGGAGCGTCTTTCTTCGGGAAGGGACAAGATTAACGTTTTGCTCGCGCTTACGGAGGATCCGGCAGAGAATGACGCGCTCATGAGTTCCCTTCACGGCTTGGGGCTGCGACTCCTTGACAAGGGTTATCCCATCAGACTTTGCTGGATGGGGTACGGAGGCCGGCTGGAAGCGAGGTATCTGGCGGAAGAAGGAGAACTGGCAAGCATTATAGACGAGATTTTAAGCATCAGTGGAAAGAAGAATCCGGGACAGGTGAGAAATGCCATGGAAGCGGAGTATCCCGGAGAAGCATACGTTGTGGTGAAGCATGGAAAGTTTAAGGGAGAATACGTCCGGTAAGAGGAACGTCAGATGGAGAAGGCGTGAGCCTTCCCAGATCGAGCTGACGGACGGCAAGAAAAAGAGAACATATGACGTTTGGGCAGCGCTGGCAGAGGCGTTGCTTGTTTACATGGTCTCTTTTGGGGCCGTTGGAGGATTTTTGGACGCTTATGGCATCAAGTATAATTTGATGACCTGTGTATTTGGAATTTTCGGTTTGTCCCTTTTGTTGTCCTTTATTTATGAGACGGGGAAAAGGTGGTTTACCAACCTTTGCGTGATCGGAATCTTTATCGTGTACGCCTACGTTGCGGTGAAGCGTTTTTGGATCTTAAACAGCGGCGCGTATGCCGTGATCAATGAAATGTATGAGGCCGCGCAGGCATATTTGGGCATTACCGGCGCAGGACTTTATAACCTGCAGGTGGATGACGCTTATCTGACAATCACGGCCATCGCACTGTTTGTGGGTTTTGTAATTGCCATTCTTATGGTCATCCGATTGCAATATAAGGCAAGTCTCGCGCGAACGGTTCTTATGACGTTCCCGATCTATTTGGTTCCAATCTATTTTGACAAGACGCCTTCCGCAGTTTATCTGTTCCTGCTTCTTTCCGGATACGTGACGCTGGGAATTCTGCAGTGCGGTAAGGTAAAAAAACACGTAGCCGCTCAGATCAGGCAGGCACTGCCCGTTGGCATGGCGGTCTCGGGCGTCGTGGTTCTATTGTTCATGATCTTTTTGCCTCGGGCGAGGTTCCGTTCCGTGATTCCGAAGAATCCCATAAAGGAATCGACGGAAGTGACGGCAGTGACGTACGCCCAGTACGGTCTCATGGCAATGTTTATGAATAACGCTGCCGGAGGTGGAATCAGCGAAGGCGAGTTGTCTCAGAATTCCATGCTGATGCCGGACAATGAGACGGATCTGGTCGTGCGATTTACGCCCTACAGCATGGAACCCACGTATTTGCAGGCTTTTGTAGGCGTGGATTATAACGGAAAGCGATGGAGCAGCCTGACGGAGAGCGGAGTGGCAGACGAAATCCTTGACAGGGTGAGAGACGGCAGAAAGGCATTATATGAGCAAAATCCCAATCTGCAGCCGCGCGGAGTCATGGAGGTATTCAATCTCAGAGCAAAATCCTACGCGTATGACCCTTACTATACGGACATGAGAGAGGTGCAGCAGCTTTCAGGAGACGAGCTGATACCCGACAGTAAGTACGGAGCCCGTTACGTTTACTATCCGAAGGTGAATGATGAGTCCGTGCCAGGGTTGGGTGGTGAGAAGGTAAGTGACCGTTTCCTGACGGTTCCCGTAAATTGCCACAATGCAGTGGTCAATGCCTGTAAGGATGCCGGGCTTTCGGGAACGCCTGAGGAGATCGCTGAGCAGCTAAAGGATTATTTTGCACGGGAATTCCGATATACCTTGAGACCGGGATATTATTTTGGCGGTTTGGATTACGTTAGCTATTTCCTCTCAAAAAATAAAAAGGGATACTGTTCGCACTTCGCTTCAGCAGGTACCATGATGCTGAGAAACATGGGAATTCCCGCGCGTTACGTGGAAGGCTACGTCTTTACCTATACGGACGTCGTGAATGACGGTAAGTTGCTTGAGGATATCTCTTATGAGGAATATTATGACGGTTATTCGCCTCTGGGAGATACGGCACTTGTGGAGCTGGAGATTCCGGATGCTCACGGACACGCCTGGATCGAGATGTTTGTGGAGGGGAAGGGGTGGATTGTTGTTGAGGTGACGCCGGCTGCCCTTGCGGATGAGGAGGAAGAGACGGGAGGCTTCTGGGAAGCCTTTCTCGGAGCGGGAGGCCAGCAGGGAAATCAAGACGAACAAGGACAGCAGGCCATTGCACGATACGTCGAAAACGCCCTGGCAGGCGGAGCCGGCATCCTGGGGCTTGTTATTCTTGCCGTGGCGGCATTCTTTTTGATCAGGCGGCTTATGCAGGCGTACCATGAATCAAAGCTTTCCGGGAAGGAACGGGTGCGATTGGAATACGGCAGGCTGACAAAGTATCTGAAGGATCGGGATGAAGGCTTCTGCAAGCTAACCACGCCGAAGGAGGAACTTGACTGGATGGCGGAAAGATATGGCGTGATCCTGCCGGAGAAGCTTCGGGAAGAGTTATATCTTACTTTCTTCGCTCCGGAGACGGAGAGGGATTACGAGGCTCTGCGCGTGCAGGTGACGGAGGTCAGGAAGGCCGTCCGCAAGGCCAAGAGACGTTAGTCTTGACGAGGTCGCGAGTTTGGAATATAATATAACGAGGCGTGCAATCTGACGGGTAAGGATTACGCGCGGAAGGGATAGCAAACATGATCAAGAGCATGACCGGTTTCGGCCGATGTGAGGTTACGGAGAATAACAGGAAGTTTACGGTGGAAATGAAAGCCGTGAATCACCGTTATCTGGACGTGAACTTGAAGATGCCAAAGAAGCTGAATTTCTTTGAATCTTCCATCCGAAACGAATTAAAGAATTATATTTCCAGAGGTAAGGTGGATCTTTTCATCACGTATGAGGATCTGTCCGAGAATACCTCCAACGTGCATTACAATAAAGAGCTTGCTGCAGAGTATCTGAAGTATCTGCGTCAGATCCAGCAGGATTTTGGTCTGGATGATGACATCCGGGTATCCACGTTGTCCAAGTATCCTGACGTGTTTACCATGGAGGAGAACGAGGGCGACGAGGAAGAGATCTGGAAGGAACTGAAAAAGGCGCTGGACGGAGCTTGTGAGATGTTTGTGCAGAGCAGGATCACGGAGGGTGAAAACCTAAAGAATGACCTGATCGCAAAACTGGACAATATGTTAAAGCTTGTTGACTTCATTGCGCAGAGAAGCCCTCAGATCATTGCGGAGTATCGCCAGAAGCTTCAGGAGAAGGTGAAGGAGATGCTGGGTGACAATACCGTGGATGAGGCGCGTCTTGTCACGGAGGTAACGATCTTTGCGGATAAGGTTTGCGTGGATGAGGAGATGGTACGTCTCCGCAGTCACGTGGAGACCACGAAGAATGCCCTGATCGAAGGCGGAAGCATTGGAAGAAAGCTGGATTTCATCGCACAGGAGATGAACCGCGAGGCCAATACCATCCTGTCCAAATCGAATGATCTCGAGATATCCAATTGCGGCATCGAACTCAAGACCGAGATCGAAAAGGTAAGGGAACAGATACAAAATATCGAGTAGCGGATTGGGCATGGCGGAGATCAAAAATGAACAAATTAATTCACGTGGGTTTTGGTAACATTGTGAATACGGAAAAGATCATTGCCATCGTCAGTCCGGACGCGGCGCCCATTAAGCGCCTGGTTCAGAAGGCGAAGGAGACGGGCATGGCCATTGATGCCACGCAGGGGCGGAAGACAAAATCCGTGATTGTGATGGAGAACAATCAGGTGGTGCTTTCGGCGCTGCTCCCGGAAACCATTGCCGGACGCGCCCAGGAGGGACTTGTTCCGGAGGATGAGGAGGATTGACGTGGAAGCAAAGAAGGGTATTTTGATGGTGATCTCCGGGTTTTCCGGGGCGGGCAAGGGAACGCTTGTAAAAAAACTCTTGCAAACTTATGATAACTATGCTTTGTCCATCTCCATGACAACCAGAAAACCCCGGGAAGGGGAACGGGACGGCGTGGAATACTTCTTCGTGGACAGGGAGAAATTTGAAAAAACCATTGCGGAGAACGGCCTGATCGAGTATGCTACCTATTGCGAGAATTATTATGGAACGCCCAGGGCGTATGTGGAGGAGCAGCTTGCGGCGGGGAAGGACGTGATCTTAGAGATTGAGATCCAGGGCGCCCTGCAGATTAAGGAAAAATTTCCTGAGTCGCTCCTGCTATTTGTGACGCCACCGTGTGCGGCAGAACTAAAGCGCCGCTTGGAAGGGCGTGGGACCGAGACCAGCGAAGTCATTGCAAAGCGTTTGTCCCGGGCTTATGAGGAATCAGAAGGCATGGATGCCTATGATTATATCGTGATCAATGATGATCTGGAGCTTTGCGTGAAGGAGTTGCATGCCATGATCGAGGCGGCCCGCAACGAACCCGTGAGGAGAAAGGATTTCATTGCACGCATCCGGGAGGAAATGAAGGACTTTCGCCTGGAAAAGGATTAAGAAGGAAATATTTTTAGAAAGGACAAGGTGAGTGACATGTTGCATCCGTCTTATACAGATTTGATGAAGGTAGTAAACAGTGAGGTTGAGCCTGGTGAGACTCCCGTGGTCAACAGCCGTTATTCCATTGTTATGGCAACGGCGAAAAGGGCGCGCCAGATCATTTCCGGAGATGAACCTCTGGTAGACGAGAAGGGCAAGAAGCCTCTTTCCATCGCAGTAGACGAGCTGAACGCAGGAAAGATCAAGATTCTTGGAGACGACGAGACGAAATAATAGGGCGATTGCCAAAAAGAGCAGCCGGAGCCTCGCGCACCGGCTACTTTTTGTTAGTGAGGTCAGATTTTGAAAATACTTTTTACGTCGCTGGGATGTGACAAGAATTTGGTAGATACGGAAATGATGCTTGGACTCCTGGAGTCAAAGGGGCATTCCTTTACCGATGATGAGGATGAGGCGGAGGCAGTGATTGTCAACACCTGTTGCTTCATCGGGGATGCCAAGGAAGAGAGCATCAATACGCTTTTGGAATTCGCGGAGATGCGAAAGAACGGGTCGGTCAAGGCCTTGATCGCCTGTGGTTGCCTTGCGCAGCGTTATCGCGATGAGATTCAGAAGGAGATACCCGAGGTGGATGCCATTGTGGGCACCAATGCCATTCGTGAGATTGTTTCCGCGTTGGAGGAAGTTCTGGGCGGGAACCCCGGGAATCATTTTCGTGACTTGAATGCGGAACCTGTTGCCGGTTTGGCGCAGAGCGTGACGACGGGAGGCCATTACGCATATCTTAAGATTGCCGAGGGGTGTGATAAGCATTGTACCTATTGCATTATCCCAAGGGTGCGGGGTGGTTACCGGAGCATCCCCATGGAAACGTTGGTGAAGCAGGCGGAAGAGCTTGCAGAAAAAGGCGTAAAGGAACTGATCCTGGTGGCGCAGGAAACGACGCTGTACGGCGTTGACCTGTATGGTAAAAAAACCTTGCCGGAGCTTTTGAGGCAGCTGGCCAAGGTTGCGGGCATTTATTGGATCCGCATTCTGTATTGTTATCCGGAAGAGATCACGGACGAACTCATCGAAGTGATCGCGACGGAGCCGAAGGTCTGTCATTATTTGGACGTTCCCATTCAGCATGCTTCCGATGCCGTGCTAAAGCGCATGGGAAGGAAGACGGACCAAGCCTCCCTCAGGTCGATAATCGCAAAGCTGCGCGAGAAAATCCCAGACATATGTTTGCGTACGACTTTAATCAGCGGATTCCCCGGGGAGACGCAGGAAGATTTTGAAGAGCTTTACAATTTTGTGGATGAGCTGGAATTTGACAGGCTGGGCGTATTTCCCTATTCCCAGGAGGAAGATACGGCAGCAGCCGTTATGGAAGGACAGGTTCCTGAGGAGATCAAGCTGCAAAGGCGCGACGAGCTAATGGAGCTGCAGCAGGAGATCGCCTTTGAAAAGGCTGAGGAGATGATCGGCCGCAAACTTGTCGTGATGATTGAGGGCAAGGTCGCGGATGAGGATACCTACGTTGCAAGAACGTATCGGGACGCACCGAACGTGGACGGATATCTTTTCGTGAATTCAACGGCGAATTTTATGACTGGGGATCTCGTCAGGGTGCGCGTGACGGACGCGAATGAATATGATCTGATCGGAGAAGTATGTCATGAGTGAAGATGCAAAGAAAAAAATGAATTTGCCCAATAAGCTGACGATCGTCCGCGTGATTTTGATCGTGCCGTTCATACTCCTTTTGTTGGGAAGTCATGAGAGCTGGGGATGGTTTCAGGCTATCTTTGGCGAGGATCACGTGATCCCGGAATTCCTGGCGCTTGCGGCGTTTGTCATTGCCAGCCTGACGGACATGCTGGACGGCAAGATTGCCAGAAAATATAATCTGGTGACCAATTTTGGAAAGTTTATGGATCCCCTTGCGGATAAGCTCCTGGTCTGCGCGGCGCTGATCGTGCTTGTGGAGATGAGAAGGATTCCTTCCTGGATCGTGGTCGTGATCATCAGCAGGGAATTCATTATCAGCGGGTTCCGTCTGATCGCTTCCGACAAGGGCGTTGTCATTGCGGCAAGCTATTGGGGGAAGTTTAAGACGACGTTCCAGATGATCATGATCGGCATGATGATCGTGGAGGACGTGCCGGTTTTTGCGGATTTTGGCGGAGGAAAGGTTTTCGGGATCCTCACGACGATCATCATGGTGATCGCCCTGGGACTGACCATTATTTCACTTGTTGATTACGTTTGGAAGAACAAAGACGTCATGAAGGATACAAAATAAACGTCCTTGGGACGGGAGGAAATTATGACTGCGGAAATTATATGCGTGGGTACGGAAATACTGCTTGGCAACATCGTAAACACGAATGCGGCCTATCTGGCGGAACAGCTGGCGGGGCTTGGCATCTCCTGTTACTATCAGACGGTGGTGGGTGACAACGGGGAACGCCTTTTGGAAACGCTGGAGCTGGCGGCAAAGAGAAGTGAGATCATTATTCTGTCAGGCGGACTTGGACCGACGCAGGATGACCTGACAAAGGAAACCGTGGCAAAGTTCTGTGGAAAGAAATTGCTCATGGACGAAAAGAGCAAGAAGCAGATTGCGGAGTACTTCGAAAAAAGAAAGATGAAGCCCACGGAGAACAACTGGAAACAAGCCATGTTGCCAGATGGCGCAAGGGTGTTTGAAAATCATAACGGAACGGCGCCGGGCATGGCAGTGGAGACGAAGAAGAATAAGTTTATTTTATTGCCTGGTCCGCCGGAGGAGCTGAAGCTCATGTTCGAGGAGAGCGTGGCGCCGTACCTGAAGGAACAGTCGCCTTTCGTCATCCTTTCGCAGACGGTAAAGACCTGCGGGTTGTCAGAGAGCTTCGTGGAAGAGCAGCTCCGTGATTTGATTGACAAGCAGACTAATCCCACCATTGCAACCTATGCAAAGACGGGAGAGGTGCACGTGCGCGTGACGGCAAAGGCGGATTCCCAGAAGGAAGCGTCAAAGCTGATCAAGCCCATGGTGAAGGAATTAAAGTCACGGTTTGGAAATGACATTTATTCCACGGATGACGGCGTGACGCTGGAAAAGGCTCTGGCGGACCTGCTTCAGAGTGCGGGGCTGACCATCAGCTGTGCGGAATCCTGTACGGGCGGCCTGATTTCCGCGACGCTCATCAACGTGCCGGGCATCTCTGAACTCTACAAGGCAGGTTTTGTGACGTATTCCAACAAGGCCAAGAGAAAGCTTTTGGGCGTAAAAAAGGGTACGCTTGAAAAATATGGTGCCGTAAGCAGCCAAACGGCGCAGGAGATGGTGAAGGGACTTCTTGCCGAGACGAAGACGGACGTGGGAATCGCGGTGACCGGCATTGCGGGACCGGATGGCGGAACAAAGGAAAAACCCGTTGGGCTTGTCTATATCAGCTGTAACGTGAAGGGCAAGGTCACGGTGAAGGAATGCCATTTTAACGGAACGCGCGAGAAAATCAGAAGGGCATCCGTGACAACCGCGCTGATGCTGGCAAGAAGCTGCGTGTTGGAATATTTGAGTAAGGAAATATTGAAATAAGGATTTCTTAAATGATTATAAAATGTATTGCGAACCTTGCGAAACGTCAGGGAACGTGATACATTTTTTTTATCTGATAAACGAGAACCCGTGAAGGGCAGATTCCCTGCCGGCGGGATTCTTTGCGGCAACCTGCGTTTTCTTGCGCGAGCCCGCGGTCTGGCATTTCGCCGATAGCTTCAGAAGATTAAAAAATTGAAAAAAGAAGGAGGGGTGCCATTGAGGGACAAATAATGGACTGGATTTGTGGTAGCATGACTACGTAGCAAAGATATTGCATGAAAAGCATTGACAAAATCGAACAAATGTTTTATGATAACAACAACGAACATTTGTTCCCGAAAAGTATTGCCTAAGGGGCAAAGAGAGGGGAAAAGCCCAGGGACGGACTGGTTCCGGGCGACAAAGAAAACGCATATGAAAGCGGATGACAAAATCATGGATGAAAAGCGAATGGAAAAGGAAGACAAGATGAAGGCGCTGGATGCAGCGCTCAGTCAGATTGAAAAGCAGTACGGCAAGGGAACGGTGATGCGCCTTGGCGATCCTTCCGCAAAGATGAACGTGGAGACGATCCCCACCGGATCCTTAAGCCTTGACATTGCCCTTGGCCTTGGCGGCATTCCCAAGGGAAGGATTATTGAGATTTACGGACCTGAGTCCAGTGGTAAGACGACGGTAACCCTGCACATGATCGCGGAAGTGCAAAAGCGCGGCGGCATTGCCGGATTCATCGACGCGGAGCATGCGCTGGATCCCGTATATGCAAAGAACATTGGCGTAAACATTGACGATCTGTACATTTCCCAGCCGGACAACGGCGAGCAGGCGATGGAGATCACGGAGACCATGGTACGTTCCGGCGCAATGGACATCGTGGTAGTTGACTCCGTTGCGGCGCTGGTTCCCAAGGCGGAGATCGACGGAGACATGGGCGACAGTCACGTGGGACTGCAGGCGAGACTGATGTCACAGGCATTGCGTAAGCTGACGGCCGTGATCAGCAAGTCCAACTGTACCGTGGTATTTATCAACCAGCTTCGTGAGAAGATTGGCGTGATGTTCGGAAATCCGGAGACAACGACGGGTGGCCGTGCATTAAAATTCTATGCTTCCGTGCGTTTGGACGTACGCCGCATCGAATCTTTAAAGCAGGGCGGCGAGGTGATCGGGAACCGTACCCGCGTGAAGGTTGTAAAGAACAAGGTGGCGCCTCCTTTCAAGGAAGCAGAGTTTGACATCATGTTCGGAGAAGGAATTTCCACCGCGGGAGACATCCTGGATCTGGCAGCATCCATTAACATAGTGAATAAGTCCGGTGCATGGTATGCTTACCAAGGAGAGAAGATCGGCCAGGGACGCGAAAACGCCAAGCAATACCTTAAGGATAATCCGGCGGTTTGCGACGAGATCGAGGAGAAGATCAGGGCGCATTTTAATCTAAACGGAGAACAGGCGTCGGATGGTTTGCCTGAGGAGTAAGCGAGGAAAAAAGGAATGATCATTACGGGAATTGAGGACGTGACCAAATCCCGGAGCAGGATCAGTATTGACGGGGAGTTCGCCTTTGTCTTGTACAAGGGCGAACTTCGTCGCTTTCACTTGCAATTGGGAGAGGAACTGAGCGAAAAGGACTATGAGACGATCACAAAGGAAATTTTGCCCAAGAGAGCTAAGCTTCGGGCAATGAATTTGCTGTTAAAGAAGGATTATACAACCGCCAAGCTTCGGGAAAAACTGCGAGAGGGCGGTTATCCGGAGGAAATCGTGCAAGAAGCCCTGGATTACGTGGCATCTTATCATTATACGGATGACCTGCGCTTTGCCTTGGATTTTATACAGTGCCATCAGGAGAGCAGGTCCCGCCTTAGAATGGAGCAGGATCTCAGAACAAAGGGAATTCCAGAGGACGTTGTAGGGCAGGCGTTTGCAGAATGGAAGGCGGCCGGCGGAGTTCAGGATGAGGAACAAATGATCCGGGAATTGTTTAGAAAGCGAGGGTTTGATCCGCAAAACGCGACGGTTTCCGAGCAGAATCGGGAATATGCTTTTTTGATGCGAAAGGGATTTTCGGCAGATTGCATTAGAAAAGCAATTTTTCATTCTTATACTTGACATACCAATAATTTGCGTTTATCATTGAAGTGTTGTGAATTGCTTTTGAACTGTGAAAATTTCATAAGGAGGTGCTCCAGAAATGCCTGACTTTGTATGGCTGATGATTCTTCTGGTAGCAGTAGCCGTAACCGCAGTAATTTCTAGCTTTCTTTCCGCTTCCGTACAGAAGAGGAAGACGGAAGAGACGATCGGAAAGGCCGAAGATAAAGCGAGAAGCATTATCGACGAAGCCTTAAAGACTGCGGAAGCGAAGAAGCGTGAAGCGCTCCTCGAGGTCAAGGAAGAGTCCATTCGCACGAAGAATGAACTCGACAAAGAGATCAAGGAACGCAGGGCTGAGGCGCAAAGATCTGAGAGAAGGCTGCAGCAAAAGGAAGAAAACATCGATAAAAAGGCAGATGCCATTGAAAAGCGCGAGCAAAGTTTATCTGCGAAGGAAGAGAACCTGAACAAAATGAAGGTTGAGATTTCCAAGTTAAACGAGCAACGCTTACAGGAACTGGAGCGAATTTCCGGCTTAACCTCTGAACAGGCAAAAGACTACTTATTGAAAATTGTTGAAGATGAAGTGAAGCATGAAACGGCCGTGATGATCAAGGAAATGGAGAGTCGGGCCAAGGAAGAAGCTGACAAGAAGGCGAAGGAATACGTGGTGAATGCAATCCAGAGATGTGCAGCAGATTACGTCTCTGAGACTACGATTTCCGTCGTACAGTTGCCCAGCGATGAGATGAAGGGAAGGATCATCGGCCGAGAAGGTCGAAACATCCGTACTCTGGAAACCATGACCGGCGTAGACCTGATCATTGATGATACGCCTGAAGCAGTTGTGCTTTCCGGTTTCGATCCCATTCGTCGTGAAGTAGCAAGAATCGCGCTGGAGAAATTGATCGTGGACGGAAGAATCCATCCTGCCAGAATCGAAGAGACTGTCGAGAAGGCACAGAAGGAAGTCGAAGTTATGATCAAGGAAGAGGGCGAATCCGCACTCCTCGAAGTAGGCGTACATGGCATTCATCCCGAACTCGTGAGACTCCTCGGCAAGATGAAGTTCAGAACCAGTTATGGTCAGAACGTATTGAAGCATTCCATTGAGGTGGCACATTTATCCGGACTGCTTGCCGCAGAAATGGGTCTCGACGTCAGACTTGCAAAGAGAGCTGGTCTGCTTCATGACATTGGAAAATCCATCGATCGCGAGATGGAAGGTTCCCATGTACAGTTGGGTGCCGAGCTTTGTAGGAAGTATAAGGAGAATGCCGTCGTGATCAACGCGGTAGAATCCCACCACGGCGACGTGGAGCCTACGTCCCTGATTGCATGCATTGTACAAGCTGCTGATACAATATCCGCTGCAAGACCGGGAGCAAGAAGAGAAACGCTGGAGACCTATACCAGCAGATTAAAACAATTAGAAGACATCACAAACAATTTCAAGGGTGTAGAAAAATCTTTTGCAATTCAGGCAGGTCGTGAGGTTCGCGTAATGGTAGTACCTGAGCAGGTATCAGATGCCGACATGGTACTGATGGCGCGTGACATTTCCAAGAAGATCGAGACCGAGATGGAATATCCTGGTCAGATCAAGGTAAACGTCATTCGTGAAAGCCGCGTAATTGATTACGCTAAGTAATGCCATTCCAGAAGATCCACAGTGTTTGACCTAAAATTTCATAAGAGCTTAAAACACCGTATCCCAAAAGGGTACGGTGTTTTTGTATTTTTTTAAAAAATCCTCTTGTTAAATCCAGAATCATATAGTATGATATTCGAGATGTATGATTGTATACGATTATCCAAAACGTATTGCAAGGAGTAAAAGATGAAAGCATATTCGGAATTGAGCAGAGAGGAATTGTTGAACTTAAATGATGAGCTGGAAAGAGCTTTTGACATCGTAAAGGAAAAGGGTCTGAAGCTTGACATGTCCAGAGGAAAGCCCTCCGTTGCGCAGTTGGAGATGGGAATGGGATTGTTGGATGCATTGGATTCCAAGAGTTGCATGAAGACCGCGGCAGGCATGGATACCAGAAACTATGGCCTTCTTGACGGTATTCCCGAGGCAAAGAAGCTCATGGCAGACATTATGCAGGTACAGCCTGAGAACGTGATCGTTTGCGGTAACGCGAGCCTGCCCATCATGTATGATACGATTTCCAGATCCATGACACATGGCGTTATGGGATCCACTCCCTGGTGTAAATTGGATCAGGTGAAATTTCTTTGCCCTGCGCCGGGATATGACAGACATTTTGCAATCACGCAGCATTTTGGCATTGAGATGATCACCATTCCCATGACGCCGCAAGGGCCTGACATGGATTTGGTTGAGAAATACGTAAGCGAGGATCCCGCGATTAAGGGCATTTGGTGCGTTCCGAAATATTCCAATCCCCAGGGCTATACGTACTCGGATGAGACCGTAAAGCGTTTTGCGGCATTGAAGCCGGCAGCAAAGGATTTCAGAATTTTCTGGGATAATGCGTATGCCGTACATGATCTCTATGAAGATCGCTCGGATTCCCTGTTGGAAATTTTGGGAGAGTGCGAAAAGGCCGGAAATCCCGACATGGTTTATGAATTTGCATCTACATCCAAGATCAGCTTTGCTGGTGCCGGCATTGCAGCCGTGGCATCTTCCAAGGGAAATCTTGATTTTATGAAGAAATCCATGACGATCCAGACCATCGGTTACGACAAGATCAATCAGCTGTTGCATGCAAACTACTTCAAGGACATCCAGGGAATCAAGGCGCAGATGATCAAGCATGCGCAGATTTTACGCCCGAAATTTGAAGCCGTATTGGATATTTTGGACGAAGAGCTCGGTGGACTTGGCATTGGCGAGTGGACGAGACCCAACGGCGGTTACTTTATTTCCTTTGACGCCATGGAGGGCTGTGCGAAGGAAATCGTGGCAAAATGTAAGGAGGCCGGGGTTGTTTTGACGGGCGCCGGAGCAACGTATCCCTACGGAAAGGATCCCAAGGACAGCAACATCCGCATCGCCCCTTCCTTCCCGACGCCGGAGGAGATGGCACAGGCAACGGATCTTTTTGTGCTCTGCGTAAAGCTGGTGAGCGTGAAAAAACTGCTTGAGAAGATTGCGTAAGAGCAATAAAATTATTAGGCGAATAGAAGAATTAGGCATAAACGAAATGCCGGTCGCGTAGAATGGACAGATGAAAGCCCGATAGGGTTGGAAGGAGAAACCGTTTTGAAGAAATGGATTCAAAGACTTCCGCTGTTACCGTTGTGTGCGTCCGGTTTTTTGTGTGGAATTATTTGTTGCCTGTTCTTGGGACAGGCTGACAGCGCACTTGTGCCAGAGTCGCTTCGATTGTTGCGAGGGGAGATCCCGGATTCCAAGTCGCTGTTGCCCTGTGTTTGCTGGAGTCGCGGGAAGTGGATCGCAGGACTGGGGATTCTTGCAACAACGTATTTGGCACCGGCGGCATGCGGCGGTGCGGCAATTTGGATGGGGTGGAGCTTTGGTGCATTTTCATGCGCGGCCTTTTCAAACTATGGCATCAAGGGACTTCTGCTGATTTTTGCCAGCATTTTTCCGCAATGGCTTTTTTATGGACCGGGATTTTACTTCTGGTTGGAATGGTGCATGGAACTGTACCTTGGGGTCAGCCACCGGTGCGCGCTGCACAAAAAAATTGCCTGATCAGGATGCTTCTTTGCTTGCTCATCCTGGGAATTGGCATTTTTATGGAATGCTTTTGGAATCCCGTCGTACTCCATGGGATTCTTTCCGGGTTTTAAAGAATGGAAGCATGCCTGCAGGCAATGTTATAAAATGAAATTCTTATTCAAATTCAGCGATCTCGTGAATCAGGCGATCCGTGTCAGCCCAGCCAAGGCAGGGATCCGTGATGGATTTGCCGTAGATGCCGCCGCCAACCTTTTGGGAGCCTTCTTCAATGTAGCTCTCGATCATCAGGCCCTTTACCAGAGAGTGGATATCAGGATTTACCTTACGACTGTGCATGATCTCCTTTGCGATTCTGATCTGCTCGGCGAACTGCTTGTTGGAATTGGAATGGTTCGTGTCGATGACGCAGGCCGGGTTTTTCAGATCCATCTTATGATACATTTCCAGAAGATGAACAATGTCTTCATAATGGTAATTCGGAATGTTCTGACCGTGTTTGTTCGTTGCGCCGCGAAGGATGGTGTGTGCCAGCTCGTTTCCGCTGGTGTTCACCTCCCAACCGCGATAGATGAAGGAATGTCCGTGCTGCGCTGCGTAAACGGAATTCAGCATGACGGAGAGGTCACCGCTGGTGGGGTTCTTCATACCCGCGGGCACGTCAAAACCGCTGACGGTAAGTCTGTGTTGCTGATCCTCAACGGACCTGGCGCCTACTGCGACGTAGGAGAGAATGTCAGACAGATAGCGGTAATTTTCGGGATAGAGCATTTCGTCGGCAGAGGTCAGCCCCGTCTCGCTCATGGCACGGATGTGCATTTTGCGAATGGCAATAAGGCCAGCCAGGAGATCAGGCTTCTTCTCGGGATCCGGCTGATGCACCATGCCCTTGTAACCCTCGCCGGTGGTGCGGGGTTTATTGGTATAGATGCGGGGGATTAAAAGTACTTTGTCTTTTACGCTTTCCTGCACTTTGGCAAGACGTGATACGTAATCACATACGGAATCCTCGTTGTCTGCAGAGCAGGGGCCGATGATCAAAAGGAATTTATTGGTTTTTCCCGTGATCACGTCGCGGATCGCGGCATCTCTTTTTTCTTTTAACTGTGCTAAGCCCGCGGGGAGGGGATATTCCTCCTTGATCTCTGCGGGAGTAGGTAATTTTCTTATAAACTCGAAGCTCATGGGTTGTCATCCTTTCAAAATAGACATTCACGTAAATCATCGACTATTATAATCTAATCGCCTTTAATTTGCAAGAAAAAAATTTTGCGGTTTAAAGTGTTAAAGCCATATTTGTCATTCGTCCTCAAAATTTGTCTTTCATATAAATAAATACCGTTGAAATTTTAATGGGTTGGGGAGATAATAATTATACTTATTACCGTTGGACAATCTGCAAAGGGCGGAAGTGAGAAGATTTTGCAGATCATATGGGAAGAGGCTGAAGCATATTTCAAAGGAGGCATGAATGCGGAAGAAGCTGCAGAGAAAATTCAGAATCGCGTAGCACTGTATTTGAATGAATAGCCTGCGGGAGTACTCTCGGGGAAGATGGAACGCTGAAAATATGTCCTTTACAAAAAAAAATAAACGTGTTATACTACAAAAGCGTGAGCAAACCGGCGCCCAGATTAGGGACAGCTCTGACCCAGTCTTAGTGCCTGGTGTTAACATTTTATATCATTAGGAGGAAAAGAGCAATGATTTCTAAGGAAAAGAAAACAGCAATCATGAACGAGTATGCCAGAACCCCTGGCGACACCGGATCACCTGAGGTACAGATCGCAGTTCTGTCCGCAAGAATCCAGGAGCTTACCGAGCATCTGAAGGAGAACCCCAAGGATCATCATTCCCGTCGCGGAATGCTGAAGATGGTTGGTCAGAGACGTGGCCTTCTTGCTTACCTGAAGAAGAAGGATCTTGAGAGATATCGTGCACTGATCGAAAAGCTTGGCTTAAGAAAATAATTCAGGAAAAAAGAGCGGAGATGGCCCGCATGCGGGCGCTCCGCTTATGTTTCTTTAAAAGAAATGCTTCATGCATCTTAAAAACCGGTAAACCCAAAGCGGAAGGACAATCCCGAGACCACTGAAAAGCATGGGAAACGTCCCGTGTTTTTCAGTAGTTTCGGAGGCCTCCGCTTTGTGTAAAAAATAATACAAGACAAAGACAGGCTTCGCATTCGTAACAGACTTGCGACGAAGCAACTGTCCAAAGAAGGAGGTACTATGTACAAGAGCTATGAAATGGAACTTGGCGGCCGCAAGCTTGTGGTTGACGTGAACCGCGTAGGCAAGCAGGCCAATGGATGTGCGTTCATGCACTACGGTGACACCACCGTTTTGTGTACCGCAACCGCATCCGAAAAACCCAGGGAGGGAATCGATTTCTTCCCCCTGAGCGTGGAATATGAAGAGAAGATGTATGCCGTTGGAAAGATTCCCGGCGGTTTCAACAAGCGTGAGGGCAAGGCAAGTGAGAATGCAATCCTTACCAGCCGCGTAATTGACAGACCCATGCGTCCCCTGTTCCCTAAGGACTACAGAAACGACGTTACCCTGAACAACATGGTAATGAGCGTTGACCCTGAGTGCAGACCTGAGCTGGTAGCCATGATCGGTGCGGCCATCGCTACCTGCATCTCCGACATTCCTTTTGACGGTCCCTGCGCCATGACCCAGATGGGCATGATCGACGGTGAGCTGATCGTAAATCCTTCCCAGAAGCAGTGGAAGGAAGGAGACCTGAACCTGACCGTTGCATCCACCCGTGAGAAGGTAATCATGATCGAGGCCGGTGCTAACGAGGTTCCTGAGGCAAAGATGATCGAGGCCATTTACAAGGCACATGAGATCAACCAGACCATCATTGCGTTCATCGACAAGATTGTTGCCGAGGTTGGCAAGAAGAAGCATGAGTACACCAGCTGCGCGATCCCTGCTGAGATGTTCGAAGAGATGAAGAAGATCGTTACTCCCGAGGAGATGGAAGTAGCAGTCTTCACCGATGAGAAGCAGACCCGCGAGGAGAACATCAGAAATATCACCGCTAAGCTTGAGGAGGCATTTGCCGAGAAGGAAGATTGGCTTGCAATCCTTGGCGAGGCAGTTTATCAGTATGAGAAGAAGACCGTCCGTAAGATGATCCTGAAGGATCACAAGCGTCCCGACGGTCGTGAGATCACCCAGATCCGTCCTCTGGCTGCAGAGGTTGACATTATTCCCAGAGTACACGGCTCCGCAATGTTCACCCGCGGACAGACCCAGATTTGTGACGTATGTACGCTGGCACCTCTTTCCGAGGCACAGAAGGTTGACGGTCTTGATGACAACGAAGTGACCAAACGCTACATGCATCATTATAATTTCCCGTCCTACTCCGTTGGCGAGACGAAGCCTTCCCGCGGACCCGGAAGACGTGAGATTGGACACGGCGCACTGGCAGAGAGAGCTCTGATCCCCGTGCTGCCCAGCGAGGAGGAGTTCCCTTACAGCATCCGCTGCGTATCCGAGACCTTTGAGTCCAACGGCTCCACTTCCATGGCATCCACCTGTGCATCCTGCATGTCCCTGATGGCAGCAGGCGTGCCCATCAAGAAGATGGTAGCCGGCATCTCCTGTGGTCTTGTGACCGGAGAGACCGATGACGATTTCGTACTGCTTACCGACATCCAGGGCCTTGAGGACTTCTTCGGCGACATGGACTTCAAGGTAACCGGTACCACGGAAGGCATTACCGCAATCCAGATGGACATCAAGATCCATGGCTTGACCAGACCCATCGTTGAGGGTGCCATCGCTCGTTGCCGCGAGGCGAGACTCTTCATCATGGACAACTGCATGAAGCCAGCGATTGCAGCTCCCAGACCTGAGGTTGGAAAGTATGCTCCCAAGATCATCTCTATGCAGATCGATCCCGAGAAGATCGGTGACGTGGTTGGCCAGAGAGGCAAGACCATCAACGAGATCATTGCCCGCACCGGCGTAAAGATTGACATTACGGATGACGGCATGGTAAGCATCTGCGGTACCGACAAGGAGATGATGGCAAAGGCTCAGGACATGGTTCAGATGATCGTGACCGACTTCGAAGAAGGCCAGATCTTCAAGGGCAAGGTTGTAAGCATCAAGGAGTTCGGTGCATTTATCGAGTTTGCGCCTGGCAAGGAAGGCATGGTTCACATCTCCAAGATCGCGAAGGAGAGAGTGGAGCGCGTAGAGGATTACCTGACCCTTGGCGACGTTGTTACCGTTGTTTGCCTTGGCAAGGACAAGATGGGCAGAATCAGTTTCTCCATGAAGGACGTTGCCCAGAAATAAGAAAATACGCAGATCGTAATATCGAAATGGCGAAGGATGGTTCCGCAGGGAATCATCCTTCTTTGTTTAAACACCACGATTTGGAGTTTATAAAAAACAATTTAGAATTTGTTTATAAAGTATACCTTGACAGGCGAGGTATATTGTGATAACTTATAAACATCGAGGTAAGATAAATCGATTATATTTTCTGTAAAATATATTTGGAAAGGATGGTGGCACAATGTCAATTGCATCAGATCTGTTGAGAGGAAACACGGATACCATTATCCTAGCGAGTCTGGTAGAGCATGACAGCTATGGATATTTGATCAACAAGGAGATCATGGCGAAGACGGAGGCTCAGATCGAGCTGAAGGACGCAACCCTGTACTCCGCGTTCCGTCGTTTGGAGAAGGAAGGCCTGGTAACGACTTACTGGGGAAATGAAGATGTGGGTGCCCGCAGGCGCTATTACTCTATCACGGAAAAGGGTCGTGAGGCTTACGGACAGAATAAGGCGGAATGGCAGAAGGCAAAACAGATGATCGACAGCCTTTTGGTATAAGGAAAAGATTTGAAGTGGATTGTCGCAGAGGCGACGGAAAGAGAGGCATAAATAAATGAAAGACAAGATCAAATCAGCGATCATGGATCTTTTTGAAAACGTACCGGAATCACAGGAAGCAACGGAACTGCAGGAAGAAATGATCTCCAATGCAGAGGAGAAATATGAGGATCTGATTCAGAGAGGTTTCACCGAAGAGCAGTCCTATACCATGGTGATGGGTTCCATCGGCGACATTGAGGAGTTGCTGGCAGAGCTTGGCGCTCAAACGGAGGAAGGCAAGAACAAAACGAAGAGCGAGTATTGGGAGAAACAATGTGAATACTGGAAGTGGCAGGGCGAATACTTTGAAAAGCAGGCCAGGAATCTTGGTCAGCAGGCGAAGAATTTTGGCCAGCAAATGGAGCAGCAGGCCGGTGATTTCGGTCAGCAGGCCAAGGAAGCGCTGAATACCTTCCTTACCAGCGGCGTGATCGATAACATTAGTTCCAGCATCAAGCAGATCATCAGTGACGTCGGCATTAACCTTCAGAGTGATGACGGAAAATATAAGGATATGGAAATCTGTAACGAAAGAAAGTTTGCAACGGACGGAATTGCCAGCATTGTCATGGAAGTGGAAAGTTCACCTATTGACGTTGACGTCCAACTGACAACTGATCCCGAGATTTTCATACAGGAGTTGTATAATAAGGATCCCAAGGAAGATCAGCTCCTGCAGTATACCGTATCCAAGAAGCAGTTAAAAATTCATTACGGCTCCAACATGATTGGATTTCCAAGAAGAGGTATTGTGCGGGTATTCATTCCGGAGAGTCTTGCGGGAAGCTTGGACGAGATTAAGATCCTGACGGCATCCGGTGACATTAAGCTGGAGGATATTGGCGCGGCAAAGCAGGTTTATAAGACTATGAGCGGCGACGTATGCGGTGCCTGCTCCATCGGTGACGTTAGCATCGGCACGCTGAGCGGCGACGTTGCATTTGAGTCGATCGAGGGTGAAGTGCAGGTCAAAACCGTGAGCGGCGACGTGAAGGTTCAGAAAACAGTTGGCAAGACAAACGTGAGTACCGCCAGCGGCGACGCAAAGATCAAGGAATGTCAGGGTGACGCATTCTTTAGAACGGCCAGCGGCGACGTGGAATGCAATCTGACGCAGGCCGGAGAAAAGCTTGAGGTTAGCACGGCCAGCGGTGACGTGGAGTTGGCGATTCCGGAGGGCATTGGCGTTCAGATGACCCTGAATACTGCAAGTGGTGACATCGATACCTTCTGTGACTGCATCTCAACGGATGAGAACGTGAAATACGTAAAGACCGGAAAGCGTGCAGTGGGTACGATCGGAGAAGAGCCGTACCTGAAGATTAAAGTAAACACCGCCAGCGGTGACATTGAGATTAACAGATAGATTACGAAACAAAGCCCTTGCGGGTCAATTGGCCCGTGAGGGCTTTTGTGCGCGAAACAGTGCAAAAAATGCTTGCCCGATGCGTCAATATGAGGTAAGTTAATGATAACGGGTTGAGGAAAGGGGGAGAGCAGATGGAACTGTTTTCGGATAAACAATCGGCAGTGGTGGCTTCAAACCGAATACTGTATACGCCGTCCGGCTTTGCGCGGGACAGCCTGTTGCATTTGCAGGAAATTGGAAGCCTTACGGCGAGAAGGCCGCACGTCAGCTCAAGAGAGGCCCTTTCATCCTATTTGTTTTTTCACGTGAGGGAAGGGGAAGGCATTTTGACGTATGAGGGGAAAACATACCCGTTAAAAAAAGACTCTTGCGTGTTTGTGGACTGTCATAAGGCTTATTCTCATGCAACTAGTCCCGAACGTCTGTGGACGTTGGAATGGTGTCACTTTAACGGTCCAACGCTTAGTTATGTCTATGATAAATACGTGGAACGTGGCGGGCGGCCCGTATTTGAACCGGAAGACGTTGATGGCTTTTGCAACGTATGGCAAAGGCTTTTCGACCTTGCAAGCGGTTCGGATTACGTGAAGGACATGAAGATTAATGAATGTCTTGGCGAGCTTCTTACGCTATTGATGGTGGAATCCTGGCATCCGGAGGACGTGGCAGACATGCCTGCCAAAAAGAAGTCCGTGGTTCCCGTAAAAGCTTGGCTCGATGCCCACTATGCGGAAAAAATCACTCTGGACGACTTGAGTGCCAGATTTTTCGTCAATAAGTATTACCTGACAAGAGTATTTAAGGAGCACTACGGACAGTCCATCAACGCATATCTTCTCGGCGTCCGCATTACAAGGGCCAAGCAGCTTTTGAGATTTACGGACAAATCCGTGGAAGAGATTGGATTGGAATGCGGGCTTGGCGCACTGCATTATTTTTCCAGGGTATTCAAAGAGGTTGAGGGCATGCCGCCAAGTAAATATCGTGAGCAATGGTAAAAAGTCAATATAATGCAAACAAAAGCCAATTTTCTGAATTCAGACGTTGGCTTTTTTTTGTTATAATCTTTTTTGTGAGCTTTGAAGGGGTAGGGGCCGGGCGTCTGCCGCGTCCCGCCCTTTGATTCGGGCGTCTGCCGCGTCCCGCCCGTTAACCGGGCGTTTGCCGCATCCCTCTCTTGGGAACGGCACGGACAGCACTAAGCTCACCAGCCGTCTGAATGGAGTGGAAAATTTTGAGAAAAACTCGGAGCTAAAGCTCCTCAAACATTTCTCAAAATTTTCCATTCAGGCGACTGGTTTGCTAAGTGCTGCCGGCTAATTGTTCCCAAGAGAGGGATGCGGCAGACGCCCTGGCCCAATGGAGGAATGCGGCAGACGTTTGGCCGCGAGGATTGGTGGAGGATGCGGCAGACGCCCTGGCCCAAGGAGGATGCGGCAGACATTTGGCCGCGAGGCTTGGTGGGGAATGCGGCAACGTACTGTCTTTACGGGAAGGATTGGAAGAGGAAATTGCGTCGCATGACGAATAATAAAAAGTGGAGGATTGACATGAAGAAGGCATTGATTACGGGAGTAACGGGACAGGATGGTTCGTATTTGTCAGAGTTTTTGCTGGAGAAGGGCTATGACGTGCATGGCATTATCAGAAGATCATCCGTAGATTTTAGGGAGAGAATCGCGCATTTGGAGGGGAATCCAAGATTTCATTTGCACTATGGGGATCTGGCAGATTCCATGAGTCTTGTGAAAGTGATCGGAAGTGTTCGACCGGACGAGATTTATAACCTCGCGGCACAGAGCCACGTGCAGGTAAGCTTTGACGTGCCTGAGTTTACGGCTGACGTCGATGCGACAGGCGTGCTTCGCGTTTTGGAGGCCGTGCGTGTTTGCGGGCTTGCGGAGACTTGCCGCATCTATCAGGCATCCACTTCCGAGCTTTACGGCAAGGTGGAGGAGGTTCCACAGAACGAGAACACCCCGTTCCATCCCTATTCGCCCTATGCTGTGGCGAAGCAGTATGGCTTCTGGATCGTGAAGGAGTATCGTGAGGCTTATAACATGTACTGTTGCTCGGGAATCCTGTTTAACCACGAGAGTGAGCGTCGTGGCGAGACCTTCGTGACACGAAAGATTACCCTGGCTGCCGCCCGCATCAAACAAGGTAAGCAGGAGAAGCTCTACCTGGGTAACCTCGACTCGCTGCGCGACTGGGGCTACGCCAAAGATTATGTGGAGTGTATGTGGCTCATCCTGCAGCAGGATCAGCCTGAAGACTTTGTAATCGCCACAGGTGTGCAGCACACGGTTCGCGAATTTGCTGACTATGCCTTCCGTCATGTGGGTATCGAACTGGAGTGGCAAGGTAAGGGTGTTGACGAGAAGGGCATCGACAAGGCCACAGGCAAGGTGCTCGTCGAGGTATCACCCGACTTTTACCGTCCCACGGACGTGGTGAACCTCTGGGGTGATCCCACGAAGGCACGTGCCAAACTGGGCTGGAACCCGAACAGGACATCGTTCGAGGAACTGGTCAAACTGATGGTGGAAAACGACATGGCCAAGGTGGCCTCGGAGGGTGCAGCGGAGAAAGTTCGCACGAACCTCGCTGAGTACCTGGAAAAGGGCATCGTGAAATAGTAGACGAACACGGATTTAACGGATCATACGGATATAAACCTATCCGTTCAATCTGAGCAATTCGTGTTCGAAATAAATGATTACATGTTAAATAAGAATTCAAAAATTTATGTGGCTGGACATCACGGTCTTGTGGGATCGGCCATTTGGAATAACCTCTTGAGTAGAGGGTATAAGAATTTGGTGGGGAGAAGCCACAAGGAGCTGGATTTGACAGATCAGGTGGCAGTAAAAAAGTTCTTCGATGAGGAACAGCCAGATGCCGTGGTGCTGGCAGCCGCCTTCGTGGGAGGTATTATGGCCAACTCGTTGTACAGGGCTGACTTCATCATGATGAACATGAAGATACAGTGTAACGTCATCTCAGAGGCCTACGCCCATGGCGTGAAGAAACTGCTGTTCCTGGGCAGCACCTGTATCTATCCGAAGAACGCGCCACAACCCATGAAGGAGGACTGTCTGCTCACCTCGCCTCTAGAGTATACCAACGAGGAATATGCCATCGCGAAGATTGCCGGTCTGAAGATGTGCGAGAGCTATAACCTGCAGTACGGCACCAACTATATCGCTGTGATGCCCACG
>JAILLF010000048.1 GCA_024693365.1 Acetatifactor sp.
GGTTTATCGCAGAATAGGCGGAGAATATGCATTAGTAGAATGCAAATATACCGAAGATTGGGACCTTGACAAAAAGCGTTCTGTAGCAAATAAAATATGCAGTGATGAATATATCACATACATTGCATTAGATAATGATAAAGTGGTCGGCTTTATAGGACTGTTAAGGAAGCTTAGTGGTCCGTATATGATCCTTGATATGATGCAGGTATCTTCTGAATGCAGAGGACAAGGCGTTGGCAGAAAACTATTTGAGGCAGGAAAAGAGGAAGCCAAAAAAGCCGGTGCGCAGGCTTTGTACATATCTGCCTGTTCTTCTGAGGAGACGATCGCATTTTACAGAGCAATGGGAAGTGACCTGGTAAGTAATCCCATAAAAGAAATTGCTGAAGAAGAACCGTTTGACCTTCAGATGATTTGTCCTGTGAGATAGTATATCAGCTTAAGTTTGAGAAAATAAGTGGTTAATCAATGAAAATGACGTCGAAGTCGTGAGCCTTTTGCAGAAAATGAGCAATACCGGGGAAAGAACGATCACGCTTGATGTCGAGATGGAAGACTATCATATTTTCTTATGAAGGTCTATCTGCTGGTGATGCGGTGAATACATACCTTTGGAAGGATGAACAGGGGCGCAACGTAGCCAGTTGTTGTAGCTTCCAATGCCTGTTATGAGAAGATAGGCTATGTCCTTCGTGGCAAGGTGTTGCTCAACGAAAACGATGTCGAGTGCGTAGCGTTGCTAGAGTTAAAGAACAAATCGTAATGGATGGTAAAAGAGGAGGAAAGAAATGAGCGAGGGTGGGAAGGAAATCTTAGAGGAGGGCGAAGGGAAAACAACGGAACAAATTAGAGAGAACGTACAATACCCGATGGTGCGTTACCAACCTTGCAAATTTGATTACGCGAGTTTTTGCTTTTTGTTATTTCTTGCATTGTATGCCTTATGTTTTTGCTTTACTCTTCCCAAATTCTTTTGGGATGCAAGTGTTCCTGCCGCGGGAAGGGACTTTTATCTCATTATGATTCTCGTGGTGATCATGAGCGCCGGGGGCGCAATCTTGTCAAATGCCATGTTTTTCAAGACAAAACTGTTTGGCCAAAGCTATAAGGCGTCGGTGCGGGGATATGATGACTATTATGATCCAGAATGGAAAAGTAAGGAACGATGCTTAAAGTTACTGGCGTATCTTCCGGACGGGTACAGATTTATTTACTACCCATTGAAGGAAGGTACTGTGTTAAACTTCAGTAAGGACGAGATTACGGTCAGGTTACTTCAAAATTATTGTATTTTGGAGAAAGAGGAAAAGGGCGTTGAAATTGTACCCATGTCGGAAGATGATCTGCTATCGGCGCGGACGGATCTTCTTTATCAAGAATTTGCATATCGGGAACCTAAGCTAAACCGTTCAGAAATTGGTGGAGCCGGTTTTTTTGCCTTGGTCGGAGCGGGAGCCTTCACGGGTTTGGTGAAGGCCTCTGTGACAGGCGTTGGCGGCGGCAGCTTGACACTTGCGGTTTTCGTTGTGTTTATCGCCTTTGGAATGTTTGCCGGTTGTCGGCTGGCGGTCATGTTATACCAGTGGCATGTATGGAAGACAAAAAGCATCCAGGTATTGGCGAGAGTATGTTTTTGTTCACAGAACGAGCCCAAGGAGGGTGAGGCGCCGGAGAGAAAGGTCAAATTATTGGTTGATACAACGGATGGATTGCGTTGCATTTTTTATCCGATAAAGAATTCCGCGTGGACAATTCCAATCACGGGCATGATTTCACTTAGGGTATATAAAGATTTTGTATGCATGGAAGAGGATGGGCAGGGTGAAAAAATATAAGGGATTACGAATTTTACCTGGTTCGGAGGATGATTTGCTAACGGTACGAATTGACATAGACCGTCCCGTGTTCGAACATGAGAAGTATGAGCCTAAGTACGGAGCGATGGCAGGAGATGGCTTCTTGGCCTTTGTGTTACTTGTCTTTGGATGTAATCTCTTTTTGGGATGGATTTCTCCAAAGGATAGAGACCAGTCTTTTGTGATTTTCATACCATTATTCTTTTTTGGCATTCTTTTTTTTCGTAAGTGGAAGAGACGATATTCAGAGTACTTGGGATATCAAGAGAAAGCAACCCGCGCATTGGCAAGGATATGTGAGTCTGAAGTAATGAGGTATGAAGACGGCACCCCCGCAAAAACAGTATTGAAACTGATGGTTGACACTACCGGAGGGTATCGGTATTTATATTTGGACGTGGACGATCCGGAGTGGACGAGTCCGATTACGGGCATGATTTACGTAAGAGCTTATGAAAATCACGTACGCTTGGATGATACGGAAGAGATTCGGGAAAACGGAACTGAAGAGATGGAAGAAAATGGATCTGAAGAGACGTGGAAAAACAGAACGGAAGAGTTAGGAGAGAACGAAACTCAAGAGATACGGGGGAACGAAAATGAGAGATAATGAACAGGTCAGAGGATTAACTTGTAAGAATTGCGGCGCCCCGGTGACAACGGAGATTTGCCCGTTCTGCGGATCGGCGACCGGACTGGTCACTGCGCAGGCTGACATGAATTATCCCGTGCTGGAATGCAAGGAGGCGACCATAAACTTTTGGACGGTGGCATTCCCTGCTATTTTTGCTTTCAGTTTTGGCTTTTTTGGATTTATTTTTCCGATTATTTGGTGGCTACAAGATGATTCGGAGGAATTCATGCAGGTTTGCCTTATAAGCATTCCGTTTGCCGTAATCGGAGTCGCCGCCTTTATCATCATGCTTATACCGTTAGTCCGCCATGTGTTGGTGAAATATAAGGGGACGCATATCACAGCCACGGTTTATGGTTATCTTGACGACAATGTCTTAATGAACGGCGTACCTGCGCAGATTGTCAAGCTTCTTGTGAATACGCCGGAGGGAAACAAGTTTATATTGTATCAATTGGGTGATACCAAGCAGCCTTACGGAATAAATACGCAGATAGGGCTTATGGTATACAAGTACTATTTTATGATCGATCCCAAAGATAAGTTACAAAAGTATATTAAGTGGAATTGACGATTTAGGGGGAAAGCGATGTTTGAAGAGGAAGCAACGGTGGAGGTGTTGTTAAAGCGCGTTAGTTCAATTCGTGATGACTTAGACTTCATGTTATACCTAGGCATCCCGCTATTATTTATTTGTATGCTGGTTCCCATTCTATGTATTATGAATGGGTTGGATAAACCGCCCGCAATACTGTTTTTGGTAATTTTTGCCATCATTCCATGTAGTTTTGTGATCGGGAGAGTGGTCCGAGTTTTCCAGTACTTGCAGATGAAATGGATGAGTAAGAACGTGCCTGCAAGGGTTTGGGAATACCTGCCGACAAATACGGTCTGTGGCAGACCGCCAACATGGCGGCTCAAGGTTTTGACGTATGCGGAAGATGGGTATCGGTTCCTTACGTTTAGCATGGCGAGTCAGGAGCAACCCTTTGAGAAGGATGACATTATCGAACTTCAGATTTATAAAGATTACATACTTTGCGAAAGGAAATAAAAATGCACAAAGAGTTTTTGATGGGAAATGAAGCCATAGCGTTAGGAGCTTTGGCGGCAGGCGTTAATCTCGTGGCGGGATATCCCGGGACGCCCTCCACGGAAGTGCTGGAGACGATCGCGAAGAGGAATCCGGGCAACGTTTACGTGGAGTGGTCCATTAACGAGAAGGCAGGCATGGAGGTGGCGGCAGGTGCGGCTTATGCGGGTGCAAGGACGCTGGTCACCATGAAGCAGGTGGGCCTGAACGTGGCGTCGGATCCGCTGATGAGCCTGGAATACATAGGCGTAAAGGGCGGCATGGTGGTGCTCGTGGCAGATGATCCCGGACCGATCTCGTCGCAGACGGAGCAGGATACCAGGACGTTTGGCATGTTTTCAAAGGTGCCCGTGTTTGATCCCTGTTCGGTGAGCGATGCATATGAGATGATCCAGGAGGCTTTTGAGGTTTCGGAGAAGTACGGAACGCCCGTGATCTTCCGCGCAACGACGAGGGTGGATCATGGCTATGAAGCCTTGGACGTAAAGGACGCAGAGGAGTATCAGAAGACGCGGCCGGAGGGCTTTGTGAAGGATTCTTCCAGATGGGTGATCTTTCCTAGGCTGTCCGTGAAAAACCATGCCTTGATCGAAAAGAGAAATGCAGAGCTTTCAGACGTGTTCTCGGAGTATGCGAGGAACGTGATCATCAGGGAGAAGGAGTGCACGGCGCGTGCGGCTGAGGGCTCTAATGGCGCAGCTGGGACGGCCATGGTTGGGACTGCTGCGTTTGGGGCGTCAGGGGGCAAGAAGGGAATTGCAACCCAGGGAGCGAATTTTGGCTACGTACTGGATTCCATGGGGGAACGTAACGTTCGCGTGTTGCGCGTGGCAACCCCTTTCCCGTTCCCGGAGAAGCTGGCATTGGAGTTTTTAGATGGTCTTGATGAGGTGCTTTGCGTAGAGGAGCTCGATCCCGTGATCGAGAGGGCACTGACCTACGTATGCGGAAAGTATGGACTGAGTGTCAAGATCCGCGGAAAGAAGACGGGCGACGTGCCTCTTTCCGGCGAAAATACGTTGGAGATTGTAAATGCTGCCATGGCAGAATTTTTGCAGGAAGGCGGGAAGAACGGCGCGCAGACGAAGAATGGAACGGGCATTGGTGATGCGAGTCTGAATGGTGCATGCAAAGATGCCGCTACTGCGAAGGGGGATGAGGCACAGCCTCCGGCCCTTCCGGTCCGGCCGCCCGTATTGTGCGCGGGTTGTCCTCACAGAGCATCCTTCTATGCCGTGAAGGTGGCCATGAAGGGTCAGAAGACGATT
Organism: Acetatifactor sp.; assembly: GCA_024693365.1. Classification (GTDB taxonomy): domain Bacteria; phylum Bacillota; class Clostridia; order Lachnospirales; family Lachnospiraceae; genus Acetatifactor. The sequence goes on from JAILLF010000048.1 coordinate 4,855, forward strand.
TATTGCGGTGACATTGGATGTTATACCTTGGGCAATGCGCAGCCCCTTGACATGTGCGATACTTGTCTTTGCATGGGTGCCGGCATTGGCATTGCGCAGGGCGTTTATCATACGGAACCAGACACAAAATGCTTTGCATTCGTGGGAGATTCCACGTTCTTTGCATCCGGCATTACAGAGACCATCAATGCCTTTTATAATCAGGCGGACATGACCTTGGTGATCCTGGATAATTCCACCACGGCAATGACGGGTCATCAGCCGCATCCCGGCACGGGCCGCACGGTCATGGGGCAGGTGGTGGAAAAGGTGAGCATGGAGAAGGTGCTCCGCGCCATCGGACTTAACGTCGTGGAAACCGTGGATCCTTTGGATTACAAGCTTTCCGTGGAAACGGTGAAGCGCGTTGCGCAGGAACCGGGCGTGAAGGCGATCATCTTTCGGTCGCCCTGCATTGCGCTGACAAAGCCCTCAGGCCATTCCGCAGTGAATCATGAGAAGTGTATTGCCTGCGGCAATTGCATTCGCGAGCTGGGATGTCCGGCGCTGATCCTTGACGCGGACGGAAAGAAGGCCAAGGTGGATACTTCCCTCTGTACGGGATGTACGCTGTGCGAGCAGATTTGCCCCGTTGGCGCCATCAGCGGCGGTTGCAAAAATGATACGGTAAAAAAGACGGAGGGAGGGAAAGAACATGCGTAAGAACGTCATTCTCTGCGGCGTGGGCGGACAGGGAACCATCCTTGCATCCAGACTCATCGCATCCGCAGCCATGAAAAAAGACCTTCCCATCAAGACGGCTGAAACCATAGGCATGGCACAGCGCGGCGGCAGCGTTTTTAGCCACCTGCGCATTGGTGAGGGAGCCAATTCCCCTTTGATCGCAAAGGGGGAAGCGGATCTGATCATTGCTTTCGAGCCGGGTGAGGCGGTGCGTCAGCTCCCCTTTTTGAAGAAGGGCGGGGCAGTGGTCGTGAGCAAGCGCCCCGTGATGCCGGTAAGTGCCATGATCGGAAAATCTTCTTATGATGCCGATGCCATGATCGCTTATCTGCAGGCCAACGTGGAGCATCTGACCATCGTCGACGCGGATCAGGCGGCAGCGGAATTAGGCTCCGCAAAGACGCTGAACGTGGTTCTGCTCGGTGCAGCGATCCGGAGCGGCGAACTTGGCCTTGGCGAGGCAGAAGTCGAGGAAGCCATGAAAGAACGCGTTCCTGACAAATTCTGGGAATTAAACCTTAAATCTTTGGCTTGGAGTAAATAATTGATTAGCACAATGGTTGATTAGGTATTATACTATGCGTGGATGCACGTGCCATAATTCTTTACAAGGGAGGATATTCTGTAATGCAGATCAACGAGACTCAATTGAAACAAGTTAACGTCCAGATCGGGCGACTGATCGCGGCAGACAATTTCTACGGCAAGCGCCTTAAGGCAGCAGGCGTGGATAAGGTGGAGACCGTCGAGGATTTCTTAAATCTACCGTTCTCGGAGAAGGAGGATCTTCGCGAAGCCTATCCCCTTGGCCTTATGACCTGTAAGGAGGAAGACGTTGTCCGTATCCACTCTTCTTCCGGTACGACCGGCAAGCCCGTTATCATCCCATATACCGCAAAGGACGTGGACGACTGGGGTGAGATGTTTAAGCGCTGTTATGAGTTCGCAGGCATCACGAACAAGGATCGCATTCAGATCACTCCCGGCTATGGTCTCTGGACGGCAGGCATTGGCTTCCAGAACGGCTGTGAGAAGCTTGGCGCCATGGCGATTCCCATGGGCCCCGGCAATACGCCGAAGCAGCTCCAGATGATGATCGACATGAAGAGTACCGTTCTCTGCGCAACCTCATCCTATGCACTTCTTCTTGCTGAGGAGATGGAAAAGCAGGGCCTTAAGGACAAGATCTGCCTGAAGAAGGGCGTGTTCGGATCCGAGCGTTGGAGCGACAAGATGCGCCAGAGAATCCATAATGAGCTCGGCATTGAACTGTATGACATTTATGGCCTGACCGAGATTTACGGCCCCGGCATCGGCATCAACTGTAAGTACGATACGGGCATGCATTATTGGGATGATTATATTTATCTTGAGATCATTGATCCCGCAACTGGCAAGAACGTTCCGGACGGCGAGTGGGGTGAGATCGTGATCACGACCCTCGTGAAGGAGGGAGCTCCCCTGATCAGATTCAGGACCCATGACCTCTCCAGAATCATTCCCGGCGAGTGCCCTTGCGGCAGCAAGTTCCCGAGAATCGACGTAATCTCCGGCAGAAGCGACGACATGATGAAGATCAAGGGTGTTAACGTATTCCCGAAGCAGATTGAGGAAATCCTTGCAACGTTCCCTGAGCTTTCCAGCGAGTACCAGATCCGCATTTCTCACCTGGACGGCAAGGACAGCATGCGTATCTACATTGAGGCCAGCGGAAGCAATGACTTTAAGGATCTTCAGAAGAAGGTTGCTGAAAAGGTAAAGAGTAAGATTGGATTTACGCCCCTCGTATACGTGGTGGAGCTTGGATTCCTGCCTAGAAGTGAGAAGAAGTCAAAGCGCGTGATCGACGAGAGATTCGATTAAGAGAAGGAGTAGCTTATGCCACCTAGAGGACCTGGAGGCCCCATGCGGGGAGGATTTTTGACGGAAGAGGAGAAGGCTAACAGACCGAAGGTCACGTGGCCCTTGTTAAAACGAGTGTTCAGTTACTTGCTTCCCTACTGGAAGCAGATGTTCCTGGTGCTTTGTGCCATCGCTCTTTCTTCCGTGTTGGGTTTGTTGCCTTCTGTGCTGACCGGACGCATTATCGATGAAGGTCTGATCGGACGGAATCTGGACATGTTGATCAAGCTGATCCTGTTAAGCCTTGGCGTGACGCTGGGATCGAATTTGATAGGCGTGGGTGAGAATTATTTGAATAACTGGATTGCGCAGCACATCACCTTTGACATGCGTAACCAAATGTATCGTCATCTCCAGAAGATGAGTCAGAAGTTTTTTACCTCGAGCAATCAGGGTGACATTATCACGAGAATGACAAGTGACATCGGTGGCGTGGAGCGCGTCATCACAAGCACGTTCACCTCCATTCTGTCGAATGGCATTACCCTGGTGGCGGCCGTGGTCATCATGTTCCGTCAGAACTGGATTCTGGCGTTGGTGGGCGCCGCAGTGGTGCCGCTCTTTGTCATCCCCACGAGACTTGCGGGCAAGAAGCGTTGGGAACTCACGAAGGAATCCCAGGAGTGCAATGACGAGATCAACGGCATCCTGAACGAGACGCTTTCCGTGTCGGGACAGCTCCTTGTGAAGCTTTTCTGCAAGGAGGACTATGAGTACGGAAAGTACAAGAACGTAAACCATCGCATGATCCGCCTGAACATCCGTGAGAGTATGGCGGGCCGGTGGTTCTGGGTCATCATTTCCACGTTTTCCAGCGTGGGCCCCATGCTTTTGTATCTGGTGGGCGGCATTTTGATGATCAAATATGATTCCAGCCTCACCGTGGGCGACGTGACCGTTCTGGTCACTCTGCTCGGCAGAATGTACGGGCCCGTGAACATGCTGCTCAACATCCAGGTGGAGTGGATCCGTTCCATGGCATTGTTTACGCGTATCTTTGATTACTTTGACATGAAGGTTGACATCCAAAATCCCGAAAAGCCGGAGAAGCCTCTCCTTACCGACGGAACCGTGGAATTCAAGGACGTGGATTTCTCCTATACGGAGGAACGCCAAATCCTAAAGAAGATCAACTTCAAGTTGGAGGGCGGACACAGCATAGCCATTGTTGGACCCTCCGGATCAGGAAAGAGTACCATCATCAACCTGATCCCCAGACTCTATGACGTAAATGGCGGCTCGGTGACCTTTGACGGCGTTGACGTCAGAAAACTGGATCTTTCCTTCCTGCGCGACAACGTGGGCATTGTGAGCCAGGAGACATATCTTTTCAACGGAACCATCCGTGAGAACCTCCTGTATGCGAAGCCGGATGCGACGGAAGAGGAGCTGATCGAGGCTTGTAAAAAGGCGAATATCTACGACTTCATCGAAAAGCAGGAGCTTGGGCTCGATGCCGTGGTTGGTAACCGCGGATTGAAGCTTTCCGGCGGTGAGAAGCAGAGAATCTCCATTGCAAGAGTGCTGCTAAAGGATCCTGCGCTACTGATCTTTGACGAGGCGACGTCCTCCCTGGATTCCATCTCTGAGAGCAAGATCCAGGAAGCCATCGATCCCATCATTGAATCCAGGACCAGCATCCTGATCGCACACAGACTTTCCACAATTCTGGCTGCAGACGAGATTCTCGTGGTCAAGGACGGTGAGATCGTGGAGAGGGGCGTGCACGCTGATCTGGTAAAGGCCGGCGGCACCTACACGGAACTCTACGAAACCCAGTTCCGCAAGGCGCTGGAAGCAGAATGGTTTTCGACAACTTAATTTTTTGAAAAAAGGACTTGTGTTTTTCTCAAAATAGTATTATGATAGGCACAATAAATACTTTGATAAATAATTGTCAATCATTTTCAGGCCAAGACGTGAGGGGTTCGGAGCGCAGACGCAAAGTGACCATGCGAAGATTCGGAGCGTAGGCGCAAAGCGATCGCAAAGAGGTCAGGGAAGCGCTCGAATGAACGCCCATGTACTTGGAGAGAGGAGAGTCTATGGAAAAGATCAAAGCATTCATGAAACGCAAGGACGTGGAAATTTCCCTGAAGCGTTATGGAATTGACGCATTGGGAGCAATGGCACAGGGACTTTTTTGTTCCCTGTTGATCGGTACGATTATTGATACCGTCGGAAAGCAGTTAAACGTTCCATTCTTAAAGGCGACCGTACTCAGCATCAAATCCGGTGACGTGCTGATTCCTTATACCGTTGGCGGACTTGCATCGTTGATGAGCGGTCCGGCCATGGCAGTTGCGATCGGCTATGCGCTGAAATGTCCTCCGTTGGTACTCTTTTCCATGATTACCGTGGGATTTGCCGCGAACGCCCTCGGCGGAGCAGGTGGTCCTTTGGCGGTGTTGTTTATCGCGATCATTGCCGCTGAATTTGGTAAGATGATCTCCAAGGAGACGAAGGTTGACATTTTGGTGACGCCTCTTGTCACCATTGGCATTGGCGTATTCTTTTCCTGGCTCATCGCTCCTGCGCTTGGCAAGGCAGCCAGCAGCGTAGGGCTGTTCATTAAGTGGGCAACGGATCAGCAACCGTTTATTATGGGGATTCTTGTGGCCGTGGCAGTTGGCATGGCTCTTACCCTTCCCATATCTTCCGCAGCAATCTGTGCGGCGCTTGGACTGACCGGACTTGCCGGCGGCGCAGCCGTTGCAGGGTGTTGTGCGCAGATGGTTGGCTTCGCAGTGATCTCCTTTAAGGAGAACAAGTGGGGTGGCTTGGTATCCCAGGGAATCGGAACCTCCATGCTGCAGATGCCAAACATTATTAAAAATCCAAGAGTGTGGATCGCACCGACGCTTGCCAGTGCCATCACCGGTCCCATCGCAACCTGCATTTTCCAACTGAAGATGAATGGCGCGCCCGTATCTTCCGGCATGGGAACCTGTGGTCTGGTTGGTCAGATTGGCGTATATACCGGATGGGTTAAGGACGTGGCGGAGGGAACCAAGGCTGCCATCACCGCAATGGATTGGGTGGGACTTGTCATGATTTCCTTTGTCCTTCCTGCAGTTTTATCCTTAGTGTTCCATTTGATCGCAAAGAAGCTAAGCTGGGTCAAGGACGGAGACCTCAAGCTTGCCTAAGATGATCGGAACGTATTACATGGCGTTCTGGATTAAGATGGACATTCTGAATGATTATTTGGATGGCGTTTGACGGTTTGGGTTATGAGGATTGGTTTACTGCTTGATTTCAGCCTGGCAAGATTAACGGCTTGCCAGGCTGATTTTATTTTGATGGATCTACGGAAGGAAGAGTTTTTGTTGTTAAACGATAGCCAAAGTATGGTGCAGGGGAAGAACCATGAAGTTTCTCTTTGTGGTTGGCAGCGAGGAATGATCGGTGTTTAGTATGGACACTTCAGTGTCGGTTATTTTGGGTTGATACACGCGAAACGAAATAATGAAATAATAGCGTGTCAGCAAATTTCAACTGTTTACCTTCTGAACTGTTTACCGACTGAACAGTTTATCTCATGAACTATGGTTGCGCTTCTAACAAAAAAATGTTAGAATGGTAACAGTTCTTTGTAAAACGATTTATCAAGGAGGAGTTTCTTATGGCTATGATGGAAAGACCTAACGTAACCGTGCTGCCTGATGGGGGAAAGTATTGGGAGCACAAGTTTGAGAAGTTTTATCTGAAGGCTTTTGTGCCTGCGACGGACATTGACGGCGAGGTAAACAATTATACCTTCCGCGCGCCGCTTCTTTTGGTTTTGGAAGAGAAGCCGCAGAGCATGGAGAGTGCGATCGCGTTTGCAAAGTCCAGCGGACTTGCAGACATTGCTTCTTCCGTGGATTCCAGCGTACTGTTTGTTTATCCGACTGCCGAGGACGGTTGGAAGAGTCAGACCGAAGCGCTGTATGCAGATTTGATCGCTGAGATCAAGATGAATCCTTTCTACAAGGATGGCATCGTTGAAATCATGGACTTCTTCACCAGACAGTTCAAGGGCTATTTCGTGCGCGGCGCCATTTTCCGTGCAGACCTGTATGGTTTTGGCGAATCGGCCGACTATATTGCAAAGAATCTGTTAAAGACGCTTCAAGGCGAATACCTTTGGGGCCCCGGCGAGATCACGCCGGCAATGTGTTCCATGGAGAGGCTGTCCGTTGTTCCTGCCCCTGAGCGCAAGGACATAGGCTACTTAAGCGTTGGAAATTCCGATGAGATTAATGCAGCTTTTGCAGGCTGTGAGAACGTGCTGATTAAGGATAAGGCTGACTATAAGGCTGACTTTAAGGCGTTTGTCCGCAAGTTTAAGATGTGGTGCGGCAACATGGAAATCGAGCCCGATTTCCATGCGCTGAACATGACGGAAGAGGCCGGATGCGTTACCATTAAGACTTCTCCGGACAATCATGGCAGATATAAGGATACGGCAGAGCACAAGGTGGGTTATTTTGCATATTACAACAACGATGCGTTTGACAACGGTCCCGCTCCTTTGGTGATGGGCTTCCATGGCGGCGGAGATTCCTCCATGTTCCTGACCTTCGTTTCGGGATGGTGGGAGGTTTGCCACAAATATGGTTTCCTCTACGTTGCAATCGACAATCATCAGGACGTGCCTGCGGCAGAGGCAGTGCAGGTGATCGAGGAAATCAAGAAGCGCTATAAGGTCGACGAGCACAGGATTTACGCAACTGGCTTCTCCATGGGAAGTGGAAAGACTTGGGACATGTTCCAGGAATTCCCGCAACTGTTTGCAGGCCTTGCACCTGCAAGCGCGTTGTTCCCCGTGAGAAATAATGCGTTTGGCAAGTCCATCGAGGACGGCATCAACATGGACGTTCCCGTAGCTCTGTTCTATTCCGGCGGTGAAAAGTCTCATCTTCCCGAGCTTCCCTTCCAAGCGGAGCAGGGCATTGAGAGAGTGCAGTATGCTGCTCAGGTCAACAAGTGTAAGTGCAAGTTTGACGTGTCCTATGCGGACAAGGATCAGTGGGCGGATCCCATTTACGGTGTTCCCGGGGATCGCGTGGAAGTGCTTCATGACGATTCGAGAGACAGCGATCTGACCATCCGTTACTATGACAGTGAAGACGGCGTATGCCGCACGGCCTTTGCCAGCATCAGCGGTCAGGTACACGAGTGCAGACGTCATACTAACGAAGCCGCATGGAATTTCATTTCCAAATTTTCGAGATAATGGAATAACAGATATTTAGATTTTTGAAAATATCTATAGACGAATGAAAAGCATTCCTTTATAATTTTCGTAATGAAAATGTAGAGGAATGCTTTTTACGTAGAAGAGCAGATGCCTAATTCATGAGGAAGAACAATGAGAGAGCGTAAGTCAGCAATGCTCAGAATGACGGAGGGTAATCCGGTCAGGCTGATCATCCTTTTTTCCATACCAATGTTGATCGGAAATCTGTTTCAGCAGGTTTATAACCTGGTGGATTCGGTGATTGTTGGACAATTTGTGGGTGCTGACGCGCTGGCAGCCATCGGAGCGACCAGCTCCGTGAACTTCCTCTTTTTTGCGTTGTGCAATGGAATCGGAAGTGGCGGCGGGATCATCACGTCCCAGTTTTTTGGAAAGGGTGATGACAATGCGGTAAAGAGCTGCATCGTAAATACGGGTTACGTTATGCTGGTATTCCCGCTGGCAGTGGGCATTTTGGCCTCCTCTTTGTCCGTGCCAATATTGCGGCTTTTGGATACGCCGCCGGAGATTATGGATGAATCCGTGGCATATTTGAGAATTATGTGCGCCGGGATCGTATTTGTGTCGCTGTACAATTATGTGTCATCCATACTTCGGGCGCTTGGTGATTCTAAGACGCCCCTGTTATTCTTGATTTTTTCCTGCTTATTGAATACAGGCTTGGACGTGTTATTTGTATATGTTTTTCACCTGAGCGTCCGCGGCGCAGGATATGCGACGGTGATTTCACAGTTTGTTTCGGGGATCAGCTGTCTCGCCTATGCCGCAAAGAAGAACAAATATTTTAAAATCACGCGGGAAGACCTTAGATTTAACGGAGAGATCGTATACAGCGTATTAAAGCTTGGCATTCCGATTTCCCTGCAATTCTCGCTAATAGCCATCTCATGCATGGCCCTGCAAAAGGTTGTCAATTCCTTTGGAAAGGTGGCAGTGGCGACATTCACGGCAACAAGCAGGATTGAACAACTCATTCATCAGCCCTATCAGACGCTGGGCGCCGCACTCGCAACCTACACGGGTCAGAATTACGGCGCAAAGCAGATGGAGAGAGTAAAAGCAGGCTACAGATACGGTTTGATGATCATGGTATGCTTTTCTATGATAATGTTACCAGTGATGCAGGTGTTTGGAGAAAACGTCATTCGGATTTTTGTAGATGACGAAGCCGTGATCGCAATGGGAGCGAAGGCCCTCCGGATCACCAGCTTCTTCTATGTGACGCTCGGTTTGATCTATGTGGTGAGAGGCGTTCTTAATGGCCTCGGTGACGCAATCTTCGCATTGTTGAACGGCATTGTCGAGGCCATCGGAAGATTTGTGGTGCCCGCAGCGATGGTAGGCATCCCCGTGATAGGCGTGTGGGGAATCTGGTGGTCGGTAGGCATCGTATGGGCGGTCAGCGGGATCACGGCATGCATGCGATACGTGTACTTTAAAAAGAAACTGTCCCAAGAACGGAATCAGATTTGACGGAATCAAACCTGCTTATCACAGTGTTCTATCTCTGCATCCGTGCTGACGCTAATAGTTTCACCGTAGATGACCTGGCCGATCTTACAGCCAGGTCCTATTTTTACGTCCCGGCCCATTACGGAATTTGCAACCACGTATTCAATGTCGATCACGTCGCCTTCAATACTGTCAGTCACTTGGAAAATGCCGCCCTTTTTCTTGCCAAACATTCGCGCGAAGAGTCCGCCGACAACCCCTTTTCTGCGTATTTTGATGAAGCTTCCGCCAATGGAATTTGCGGAAGAACCAAAATCGAAGATCACGTCAAGCTTCTCAGCATTGATTAAGCCATTGCAGGTGATTCCGCCGCGGATTACGGCATCTTCGGACGTAACGTCGCCGTCTGACCTTAGGAGACCACTTACGTGCAACTCATTGGCAGCAATGGAATCGACTTTGAGATTTCCAGACGAGGAACACTTTTCGCATTGCAAAGAACCGCCCACCTTGCCGTTTCCTGACACGCTCACGGCGATGGCATCCATGTTGCCCTTAATGTTTCCATTTCCAGAGATTTTAACGTCGCCGAGACAACGCAGGTCACCTTCCACGCTGCCGGAACCGGAGACGTTGAAATCCGTACAAGAAACGTTGCCGGTTACCTTTCCGCATCCGCTAATGTTAATGGCGTCTTGATAATCGCCTCCGGGGAGACTTCCACTTCCTGATATATTCATTTTCAATCCTCCTTAAATAGGTTCTACGCTTCATCAGCGCCCAATATTTCCATGATTTTTTGGGTTACGTCCTTACGCCCGCCTTCCCCCGATATGGTGATCTTGCGGATGTCAGAGAGCTTGTAGCTGTGTTGTCCGTACGCCGTCTCGATCACGACGGTGCGGTTGGTTTGTTCTTCTCCTGAAAGCTTGGCAGCCAGCTCATCCAAGAGAATGTCTTCTTTGGTGGAGAGGATCCGCTCCATGCGCTCGCAGATCAGTTCTTCAGGAAAGAAGGTTTCCTGGCCGGTTACGGTGGCCTTCTTTATAAACCACTCATCAGGGATCAGCCCCTTTCGTTTCCAACGATAGAGCGATCCGTAAGAGATGCCGTAACGGGCAAGCAGGTCTTTTTTGGAAATTAGATTCTTATCCCAATCCAACGCAGTCCCTCCTTTACACAGTTTATTGCCATGCACGTAACAATGTTCCGTAACAATGTTACAACTGCATTGTATCGTAACATTGTTACGTTGTCAAGAAGAAAAATAAAAATATACACTAAACCTATTGACAAAGTAGGTTAATAGGTGTAATATCGACACTATCAAAGGAAAGGAAGCCAGAAAACATGAGCAGAATCAGCATAAGAACACAATTGCACGTGGCACGTTGCTGTCGAATGTTTTGTCGCCGGACAGGTAGATTGACTGTTCATGACGGCTTCTTTGGCTGCGCATGATTTTATGACAATGGTTCATGAATGAGTCAATAAACCGTCCGTGACATGGCATGGACGGTTTTCTTTTGCGCAAATTCCGTCAGAAGTGAAGGAGGTGAAGAAATTGGCACACCTCACTAAAGGAAGTGGACAAGGGCGTGATCGAAGCGGCAAGGTCCATGGGGGCGTCAGATTTCGACGTGATCTTTCGCGTCATGCTGGTGGAGGCGAGAACTTCGCTTGTCACCGGGGCAACCATTGCCCTGGGAACCATTTTAGGGTATTCCGCAATGGCGGGAACCGTAGGCGGAGGCGGCCTTGGAGACATTGCCGTCCGCTATGGATACTATAGGTATCAGACCGACGTTATGGTCGTCACGGTATTATTGATCATAATACTGTTTCAGATATTCCAGACGATAGGCATGAAAATTGCCCAGAAAGTAGAAAAAAGAAAATAAAGGAAAAGAGGAGAAAAGATTATGAAAAAGAGAGTATTGGCAGTTGTGTTAACCGGAGTTTTGGCATTGGCATCCCTTGCAGGATGCGGTAATGCGAGCGCAAAGGCAAGCGCGAAGGAGGAAAAGGTCATCAAGATCGCAGCCTCCGCCACGCCCCACGCAGAAGTGCTTGAGCAGGTAAAACCCATCCTTGAGAAGCAGGGCATCAAGCTGGAGATCACCGTGTTTGATGATTACGTACTTCCCATGACCACCGTGGAAAGCGGAGAATTAGACGCAAACTACGCAGTTCACGTTCCTTACCTGGAGTCCTTCAATGCAGAGCAGGGCACGCATCTTGCAAACGCAGGCGGCATCCATTATGAGCCCTTTGGAATCTATCCCGGAACAAAGGCCTCCCTGGACGACGTTGCTGAGGGCGACGTGATTGCAATCCCCAACGACACCACAAATGAAGCACGTGCGCTTCTGCTTCTGCAGGACAACGGTCTGATCACCTTAAAGGATGATGCCGGACTGACCGCAACCATCAACGACATTACAAGCAATCCCAAGAACTTAAAGCTTCAGGAGCTTGAAGCTGCCCAGGTTGCACGCGTTAAAAGCGAAGTTGCATACGTGGTTCTGAATGGCAACTATGCACTGGAAGCAGGACTTTCCGTCGGCAAGGATTCCATCGCATATGAGTCCAGTTCCTCCACTGCAGCTAAAACCTACGTAAACATCATCGCCGTAAAGGAAGGTCATGAGAATGATGAAGCGATCCAGGAGCTGGTAAAGGTTCTGAAGTCTGATGAGATCAAGAAGTTCATCAACGAGAAGTATGACGGAGCAGTGGTACCCTTTGAATAAGCTTTGAAGAAAACGGAAGGCATTGCAAATGGAGATATGGTATAAGACAACTTTGGGGGAAGTCGACTGGCAGGAGGTGGCGGACGTGCTTCGGCGCTCCGGCCTCTCCGACCATACGGCAGAGGAACAGAAGAAGGCATTTTCAAACAGCGGCGCCGTTGTTTTTGTCTATGACGGGAGGAAGATTGTTGGAGTGGCAAGGGCGTTAACGGATGGGCTTTTCCAAGCGGCAATCTACAACGTGGCGCTTGAGGAAGCGTATCAGGGGAGAGGGATTGGACGTAAGATGATCCTAAAGCTTCTGGAGCAATTGAAGGGACAAAACGTGATCCTGTATACGCATCCTCAAACGGTTCTCTTATATGAAAAGCTGGGATTTAGAAGAGCGAAAACGGCAATGGAATACTTTGAAGGTGCGGGAGATCATCTTCAGTGGATGGAGGATGAAGGGTTTTTCCTGCCAAAGGATTATCGCTTTGAGGAAGAAATAGGCAGGGCCGACATGCAAGGGCCTGCATGGAAGAAAGAGAGGCAGGAAAATGGCGGAACAAATTGAAAAGCTTGTAGGGGAATTAAATGAAGGCGTGAACAGGGCCGGCTTGGCACAAAGTCAGGCAGAGTATGAAAAGTACTATCATTTGGTATTTGATCGCTTGGATCAGATCGAGAAGCATTTAGGTGAAAACAGATTTCTTCTTGGAGACAAGCTCACGGAAGCTGACGTAAGACTGTACGTGACGCTGACAAGATTTGACGTGGCATATTACTTTGGATACCGCTTAAACAAAAAGCGGATCCGGGATTATCATAATCTTTGGAATTACGCAAAAGAATTATATTCTCTTCCGGCATACCGCGACATAACGGACTTTGATGCCATTAAGAGAGGGTACTTGCTGGGAGCGGCAAATAATCCTGACGGGATATTCCCGGAAGGCCCAGACGTAAAGATATGGCTGGAGACAAATGACAGGGAGACGAAATTTGGTCCTCTGAAGATTTAACTTGAGACTGACCGATCAAAAAGCGTGGAGGTAAAAACATGGCGGTAGTGGATCACGTAACAAACGGAGAAATACAAAGCAGTGGAAAATTTGAACGACAGGCAAATCGCTTTACGACACCCTTTGGAGAGGGGGAAGGAGAGCTTCCGGTTGAGAAGGGAAGATATCGTCTGTTGTGGGCTCCCGTTTGCCCCTGGGCAAACCGCTCCATCATCGTTCGACAGCTCCTGGGACTTGAGGACGTTATTTCAGTGGGAACGCTGGATCCCATACGGCCTGACGTACCATGGTCTGACTGGGCGTTTACCTTGGACGAGGGGGATAAGGATCCCGTTCTGGGAATCCATCTTTTGAGCGAAGCGTACAAAAAGGCAGATCCGGATTATCAGGGAAGATTTACGGTGCCTGCACTTGTTGACTTAAAGACAGGTGCCGTCGTCAATAATGATTACTTTAATCTGACGCTGTACTTTGAAACCGCATGGAAGAAGTATCATAAGGAGCATGCGCCGAGTCTTTATCCTGAGGAGCTTCGGGAGGAAATTGACAAGTTAAACGCATATGTATTCCATGACGAAAATAACGGTGTTTACAAGGCGGGATTCGCAACAAGTCAGGACGCTTATTCCAAGGCGTATCATCTGGTATTCGATGCCTTTGACGTTTTGGAGGAACGGCTCTCGGGGCAAAGGTTCCTCTTCGGTGATTACGTTACGGAATCGGACGTGCGTCTTTACGTCACGCTGGCAAGGTTTGACGTGGCATACTTTAACGGTTTTCGCGTAAACGGGAAAATGCTCCGGGATTATCCGAACCTGTGGGCATATGCAAGAGATCTGTATGCGGAAGACGCATTTGGAAAGAATACGGATTTTGAGGCCATCAAGAAGCATTATCATCTGTGCTGCCTTAAGACAAATCCAAACAATATTTTGCCGCTGGGACCAAATCTGGAGCCATGGAAGGAGCCGGCGAACAGAGAACGTTTGAGCAAGGATCCGGAACGAAAATTCCGATATGAATGAGTCGCGGTAACCTGCGAGGATAAAGATTAAAACGTAAGGAGGAAGCATTATGGGAAAGATTTATCACAATATTACGGAACTGATCGGCCACACGCCGCTTTTGGAGCTGCACGGTTTGGAGAAGGAATGGAACGTGACGGCACATATCTTTGGAAAGCTAGAGTTTTTTAACCCTTCCGGATCAGTAAAGGACAGAATCGCCTACAATATGATCAAGGCCAAGGAAGAAGCGGGAGAGCTCAAACCCGGCGGAACGATCATTGAGGGCACTTCGGGCAATACCGGCATTGGCATCGCGTCGATCGGCGCGGCCAAGGGATATCAGGTGAAGATCTGCATGCCGGACAATCTCTCTGCGGAAAGAACGAAGATCCTTAGGGCCTTTGGGGCGGAGGTCTATCATACGCCCGGAGAACTGAACATGGCCGGGGCAGGTGCAAAGGCGTCTGAACTCCTTGCGGCCACGGAGAACGCCGTAGTGCTTGGACAGGGCGGCAATCCCAATAATCCCTTGGCGCATTATAAGACGACGGGACCTGAAATCTGGGAAGATACGGAAGAAAAGATTGATATTTTCGTGGCAGCGTCGGGAACCGGCGGAACCGTGAGCGGAGCAGGTAAATTCTTGAAGGAAAAGAATCCGGACCTCAAGGTGATCGGAGTGGAGCCGGCCGGAAGCGCCGTCTTAAACGGAGGAGCACCCGGACCGCACAAGATTCAGGGGATTGGCGGAGGAGCAACGCCTCCCGTAACGGACGTAAGCATTTTTGACGAAGTGATTGACGTGACGGATGAGGATGCATATGCTTACGCAAGGCGGGTTCCCGTGGTAGAAGGCTTTACGGTTGGCATTTCCGCCGGAGCAGCCCTGCGCGCCGCTTATGAAGTGGCAAGCCGGCCAGAAAACGCAGGCAAGAACATCGTTGTGATCATTCCCGACAGTGGCGATCATTATCTGTCAGGAGACCTTTTTGAGTAAAATGAACCCACGACTGTCCGGGGAACCGGGCTGCCGTGGGTTTTGTCATGCCGGGAGAATCTATTGGAGCGCATTTAGCGTAGCGCCTGCATTGACGCATGTCAGTCAAAGGTATTAAAATAAAAATTGGAATAAAACAAAAAGGAGCGGCGCAGGGGATTATGATCACCATTACAAAACAACAGGCAAGGCAGTTTATTCTTGCAAGGCAGGGACTGACGGGAGAATATCGGTTTGTTGGGAAAGAAGGGGCATATGAATACGTATGCCAAGCTGGATGCATTCAATATGATCCGATTGACGTCTGCGGTAAAAATGCGGAGCTTACGCTATGGTCCAGAGTGAAAGGATTTCAGAAGGCGATGCTTCAGGAGCTTCTTTACAAGGACAGGCTCCTGGTGGACTACGCTGACAAGGAGCTTTCCATCTGGCCTACGAAGGATTGGCCATATTTCTCGTCCTACAGGGAGCGAAGCCGGGCGCTCGGAGATACGTTTGAAGGCTTGGAAGGACTGAAAGAGCAAGCCATGGATTACATTGATAAAAATGGCCCGGTATGCAGTGATTCCCTTCCCATCGAAGGCGAGATTTACTGGCATTCCTCCATGCATTGGAGTGGTAACTGGCACAAGCTTTCGTCTGCGGCGAGATCCGTTTTGGAGCAGCTTTATACGGACGGGGAGCTGATCATAAGTCATAAGCAGGGAAGCCGTAAGTATTATGATCTGGCAAGAAAGCACCTGCCGGCATCCATTCTTGAGGCGGAGAATCCCTGTAAGGACGAAGAAAGCTTTGTTACGTGGCGCGTGCTGCGCAGGATCGGTGCGGTTGGACTTTTGTGGGATAAGAATAGCACGGCGTTTTTGGGCATTCAGCTCAATGCCAAGATGCGCAAAAGGATTTTGGAGAAGCTGTCAGACGACGGAAAAATCTGCCCGGTGATGGTGGAAGGCATAAAGCAAACGTTTTATTATCTGGCGGAAGATGCCCCGTTGATGCAAAGGATCATGGAAGGCATTGTGGAGTTGAAACCGAGGATGACCTTTGTCGCGCCGCTGGACCCGATCAATTGGGATAAATCCCTTGTCCTGGCTCTGTGGGATTTTCAGTATGCATGGGAAATCTATACGCCGGCGGCAAAGCGAAAATACGGATATTATACTTTGCCAATTCTATACGGCGACCGCTTTGTTGGAAGAATTGAGGCCGTGGCGGACCGCAAGGAAAAAGTGCTTCGCGTGAAGGGCCTCTGGTGGGAGCCAGGCGTCCGGCAAACAAAGAAATTAGAGGCGGCGTTAGATCAGGCGCTGAAGAGGTTTTGCAAGTTTAACGAGTGTATGGAAATAAAGGCCTAAGGGCGAGAAAGGTATGAGGGCAGGAGAGGCCAGAAGGCAGAGAGGCCAGAGGGCGGAGAGACAAGAAGACAGGTAAGGCTGGGAGGCAGGAGAAGTTGGTTAAGAAAGGAATCGGGGATCGAGATGGAGACGATAATACTTACGGCGCCAGAACTTAAATATGCAGAAGAGATCTGGGTGTTCCGGAAAGAGATATTGGAAAGGGATGCAGAGAATGAGAATCAATTCGCCGGCTGCCTATCATTAGATGACAGTAGCTCCGCGGAAGAATGGATCCGGATCTGTGACCTGCGGAAAAGGGAAGAGACCTGCATGGAAGTGGGAACGCAGGTTCCGTCGCATACGTATCTGGCGATTCGAGTGAGCGACAACAGGCTCGTCGGCATCATTGACCTGCGGCATCATATTAATCATCCCATTCTTGGAACCTGGGGCGGTCACTGCGGGTATTCCGTGCGCCCCTCAGAGCGCGGGAAGGGATACGCCAAGGAAATGCTCCGATTGAACGTCCAAAACGCAAAGAAGCTAGGGATTGAAAAAATGTTTGTCACCTGTGATGCGGATAATGCTGCAAGTGAGAAAACCATTCTGGCAAATGGCGGGGTATTCGAGAAGACCATTGACGTAGAAGGCACGAAAATGAAACGTTATTGGATTACGGTAATGTGATCAAAAGGAGAATGGGAGGAGTTTTATATGTGCCCGAGAGATAAAAATCAAGCTTTTCAGCGGATTTGCGCAGATAAAATCTTGCATAATTGAATATTTGGCTGTGCGGGGCTTTGAGAAAATGGGAAAATACGCATATGTATATATGACGTATGGAAACAAGGAACAAGCCAAGGTGAGTTGAAAGATTTAGAAGAACTAAGAAATTTAAGCGACACTTAAATCGAATTTTAACAAGACTCTCTTCCAAAAGCTTATAAAGTGCGCTATAGTGTATATAGGCGCCAGAGAAAAACGTTGGAAAGGAAAGAGAGTATGAAGGAACTGGGTACGAATATCATGACGTTTCGGAAGAGGGCAGGCATCACGCAGGAGCACCTAGCGGAACTGATGCACGTCTCCGTGTCAGCGGTTTCGCAGTGGGAGACGGGAAAGACGATGCCGGATCTGTCGGCGATTCCGATCCTGTGCCACGTGCTAAACGTGACGGCAGACGAACTGCTGGGAATCGATTTTGAGATGCGGGAGCAAGAGATCCGGGACGTCATCAAGACCGCGAAGGAAGAGATCTTCTACAATCATTACGCCAAGGCGGAAAAATTGCTTTCCGGCGCGCTGAAACGTTTCCCGGACCGCTTTGATCTCATGGAACAGCTGATGATACTGTACCAGAGGAAAAGCAATGACGACGGCAATGCGAAGGCGGGGGAGGATTGTAAAAAAGCGATCCAATACGCAGAGAAGATTGCTGCGGAGTGCCCGGATGAGAGGCGCAGATTACAGGCAAAGCAGGTTTTGTGTCTTTCGTATTACAAGTCCGGCGAGGAGAAAAAGGCGATCGACGTGGCTTGGAAGCTTCCGAGCATGAACGGCTGCTATGAGAACATGCTCTGCGAAGTGAGCAGCGGCAGGAATAAGGTGGAGTTCAATCAGGTACGCACGTTTTTGCTTCTCATGTGGCTGTTTCAGTCTATGGTGGAGAATTCAAGAGTGGAGCTGGCCGATGGAAGCTACAATGTCACGGAAACCGAGCAATTAGAGATCTTGCAGAAATATGAGGACATGCTTTACGTGATGTTTGAAAAGCAGGATTTTGGATTCTTCCACACCTGCCTGCAGAATTGCAATACTGCCATGGCGGAGATCCATGCCAGACGCGGTGAGAAAAAGAAGGCCCTGGAAGCGCTTAAGAAGAGCGCTGGGCACGCGGAAGCAACGCTGGATCATGACAAGGATGCAAAGCACGTATCTGTGTTTTTTCGGGGCAGTGGTTACGGGGAGTTTGGAACTGCCAATGGGAATAACATGCCGGCGGAACTGTTAAAAAAGATGGAGCAGGAGTGCTTTGACTGCCTGCGGGGGAATAAAGAGTTTCAGAGCCTGACCGCTCGGCTTCAGGCCACGGCAAAGAAGAACTGTTAACAAGGGAACGATTAATAGGGGAACGGTTCATAAGAGAACGGTTAACAAGAAAACGATGAACAAGTAAATGAGATTGGATGATTGATTAAAAGGAGGATTACGTTATGAAGAATTCAAAGATGATAAAGAAGCTGTTGGTTGTTATGGGAATCGTTACCAGCGTGACAGCGGTTGCAAGCGCGGTTGAGGCAAAGAAGATTTCGGACGAGACGAAGAAAAAACGTGAAAAGATTCAGGGGAGGAATGTGTACTCAAGCCTTTTCCTGTTTGGAAAGAACGTGATGAAAGTCAAGGAAAACGTGGACGTGATATTCCCCTCTGCAATCCTTGGAACCAATGAGGTGGATTTCACTCAGAATCCGCTCAAGAAAGAAATCTACGTCGATTACGTGGCAGTATTGGGAAGCATTGTCCTGCGCGTACCCAAGGACGTAAAGGTTATCTGCGATGATTACGATTATGAGGATTTGGGGAATGACGTGGAAGTACCTCAGGAAAATGAGGAGGAGAATGCCGTGGAAGTGTCATGGGAAGGCGCCGAGGAAGAGAATGCTTCGATCATTTACGTCAAAGGGACCGAGCTCGGTGGTAGTCTGAAAATTGTTCGTGGCTAATAAATTGCAGTAGTTTGTCGATTGACTAGGATCGCAGTAGACAGTTTGTTGATGCCGTGACGGTTGAGAGGATGGCAAGATTCAATGAGGAAAGCGGTTGTGTTTGATCTGGGCGGAACCTTGATGGAATACAGGGGAATGCCGTTAAATTGGGATGAGTACTATTACAAGGCATTCCAGAACGTGAGCGAGAAGAATCATCTTGATCTAGAGGAAGAGGAGATCATAAAGGCCTGCGATATTCTCAAGGCATATAATCCGCGGAACTGCAAGCGGGAAGAGGAAATCGTTCCCGAGATTATTTTCGAAGATGCGACGGCCCATTGGAGTCGAAGGCCTGCCACGGAGACCATTATAAATGACTTCTTTGCGGGCATGAAGCTTGTGGCATGCGTGTTTGATTATGCAAGGGACGTATTGGAAAAATGCAAGGCCAGCGGGCTTTCCGCGGCTTGCCTTACGGACCTGCCAAACGGAATGCCGGATCGGATCTTCCGGCCTGCCATAAAAGAATTGGAGCCATTATTTGACCTGTATGTTTCTTCCCAGACGTGCGGATACAGGAAGCCCAATAAAAAGGGGCTGGAATACGTTGCGGAATACTTTGGCATCGACGCCTTGGAGATCCTGTTTGTGGGAGATGAGAAGAAGGATGAGGACACGGCCGCCAATGCGGGCTGTGAGTTTAAGTATATTGCGGATTTTTTGAAGGAATGGAATTAACAATTGAAAGATGAATATGGAATTGGTCCTCTTGTGAGACAGGCACGGATTTAAGCCGATGGCGCTTAAGTCCGTGCCTGTTTTTTGAGCAATTTAGCCTTGAGGTGAAGATTGTTAGATTTGGAAGGCGTGGATTTGATCTGTTAAGTCTTTGGGCGCTTTTGCCAGTTTGAGTTTTGATTCAAAATCTGAGGCAAAGCCCGCGATCAAGGAGTGCAGATTTTCCTTTGAGGTAAAAGGCTGAAAGGCTTTCATGGCATTACACAACGCAACGGCTTCTTCCGTTTTTTCCAGAAGTGTTTTTTCGGGATTGCAAAACCAAATCTGCTTTGAAAGTTTGTTTAGGACAAATTTGCTTAACTCGAGGATGTTTTTCTCCAGGTGGTCCGAAAATTCCGGAGTGTCCTTGTCAAAGAGCTGCTCGCTCTTTTGACCTGAGGTTTGATACCAGTCTGGCAATTCTTTTTGATAAAGTGCAAGAGCTTCCGGGGTTTGGCCGGCGGCGTGCAGAAGCTTTCCGCGCATCACAATGGCATCCGCACGTATATATGCGTCCTTGCATCCGTCAAGGATGCGGTCGCAGATCTTATGGATTTCCTCTGCATGTTCCAGTACTTCTTTCTGGTCATTGTCGGCATAACCGCCAATCAGATCCCACATATATAATTCCATAACCCGGTAATCATTAGGATACTTGCGGTACGCACTTGTGGAAAGGGATTTGCACTTCCTTTGGTGATGGGCTTCAGCCTCGGTTTTGTGCTCCCTTAAAAACTCCTGGATTTCCAATTCCACGGCGCAGGCGTCGTAGCTCATGAGTTCGTCTATGGAAACTTGAAAATAAAATGCCAACATGGGCAGAACGGAGACGTCGGGCGTTGTTTCCCCGCGCTCCCATTTGCTGACGGCTACGGATGATACGTGCATTGCTTCAGCCAACTGTTCCTGCGTAATTCCTTTTTGAACCCGCAGTCTTTTAATGTTTTCCCCAATCAATAGTTTCATGGCGTTTTATCCTTTCGCTTTTATTCGACGTCGTAATTTCATTATAGCAAACCGGATAGCGATCACAAGATAACGTCAGGTCTGAGACGCTTAACTGTCAGTTAATATTTTAATTGCAAGGAAGATGCTTGGCAAGGGGAACGTGATTGGGAAAGATAATTAAATTGACCGCAGTTTCCGATTTTGGTATACTTAGAATGATATGGTTTTCTGTGAAAATCATTGAACGTATCGCTTCATACGCTATGGATGTGCAGGATCCGTTTCAGGAGAGTGTAGGTGAGGCAGAGCTTGGATGAATTTGTATAATTCTGAGTGTGATTTTCACAAAATCCCCCCGTGGAGCGTGTCGAGGTCTATATGGGGAAATTCAGTACAAATACAAGCCATGGGAAGAAGACGGAAAGTAGTGCGGGGACTCGCGCGCGATCGTAAGGTTGTGTTTAGCTCTTGGGTTGTGATTGGAGGGCAGGGTATGAATCAACAAAACTATATCCAGTGGATTAGAAGCAAGGTGGGGCATGAGAAGATTATTCTGACTTTTGCGGGAGGTTGCATCTTCAACGAACGGGGCGAGGTCCTTTTGCAAAAAAGAGGAAACAGTAATAAATGGGGATTTCCGGGAGGGGCGATCGAGATTGGCGAAACGCCTCAGATGGCAGCGAAGCGGGAGGCGAAAGAGGAGACGGGCCTTGACGTAGAGGTTGGCAAGATCATTGGCGTGTTTACGGACATGGACATTAGGTATGCCAGCGGGGATCAGGCGCAAAGCATTGTTATCGCATATGAGCTTAAGCCGGTTGGCGGGGAGCTTTACTGCGATCAGGTTGAGACTACGGAGTTAAGGTATTTTTCGAAGGACGAAAAGCCTGAGTTATTCACGAAATCCCATGATGATCTGTGGGATGAGATCTGGAAATAGGAGGATGGCAATGAAGATTGAAACGGAAAGGTTACTGATTACGGAGTTTACTCTGGAAATGGCTGAGGACGTGCACAAGAACTCGCTGGATGAGGACAACCGAAGGTTTGTGCCGGATGAGGTGTTTGAGACGGTAGAAGACGCGAAGGAGACCATAGAATTTCTGACGTCGCAGTATGGCGGGACCGAGGGGCCTTTGGTGTATCCGGTTCTTTTGAGGAGTGATGGCGCGAACATTGGATACGTACAGATGGTTCCCATGGAAGACGGCACGTGGGAGATTGGATATCACGTGGCAAAAGAATATACGCGTAAAGGCTATGCAACGGAAGCGGTTAAGGCATTTCTGCCGGGAGCGGCCAAAATGGTGGGAACCGACGCCGTGCTGGGAATTTGCCTCAGCGAGAACGTTGCGTCCAAGCACGTCCTGCAAAAATGTGGGTTTGAAACCGTATTTGAAGGACTCGGCGATTATCAAGGCGAGGAAAGAAACGTTTATAAGTCTGTCTGGAGATCATAAATGAGATGCCAGGAGCCTTTACGGACATGGGAAAACACAATCAGTGAAAGCTGGAATGTGCGGGGAATTAAAACACATCCAATAAAAATGGAATGAGAGAGAAACTAAAATACAATCAATAAAAGATAGAATGAGAGGGGAATTAAATTGAAAAAAGCAACAATCGTATCAATGGCAATTTGTTTATCACTAATGGCAGCAGGATGCGCTGACGATCAGCAAAATCCGGCAAGTGAGCAGCAAGCTTCAAAGGACACCGTAGTGACGAGTGAGGTCGCATCCAGCGAAGCTGCATCAAGCGAGGAATCATCCAGCGAAGTAGCATCCAGTGAAGCAACATCAAGCGAATCATCCAGTGAAGCCGCATCCAGCGAGGTCGCACCAACTGAGGAATCATCCAGTGAAGCCGCAACCCCTGAGAACGTAATGTATGAGGTTGTAACGGATACCCACAAGGTCTCGATCGAGGTGGTTACGGTAAAGACTATTTCCGAGTGCTCCAGCGTGATTCCCAAGCTTACCGTGGATGGAAAGGAAGCAACGGAGATCAATGCTTTTCTTGGAAATTACGTGCAAGAGAAGTATCCGTTGGAAGAGAATGGTGATTACGCTGACGGCTATACGACCCAGGTGAAGTGGGGCGTAAAGGATAACACCGTGTCTTTTGTCATTTATGCAAGTGCTACCAATGAGGACTATTATACCTGCGAGGTATTCAATTATGATCTTGATTCGCTGGCGGCTTTGGAAGACGGCGAAGTTACGAAGCGTTTTGGCATGACGGATGAAGAGTTCTTCAGCAAGACGACTGACGCCATAAAGGATTTTTGTGACGGAAAAGATTATTATGATCTGGAGAAGAGCATTGAAGCGATCAGTTACGACAAGTTCACGCCCATCGTCCAGAACGACGGGACTCTGGGCGCGGTAGGCCCCATTTTTTATTCCGACGGTCAGCAATTCGCAGGGGATGAGAATATGAGACTTTTCGACTTGAAGGCTACGGAATAGGAATGTTTGGGAAGCTGAAATGATGAAAACAAACCAAATAGAGAAGCGAATATCAGAGAGCTGTGCCAAGTGCTTGTATGACAGGCAGCGGGATAAGACGGACAACGCGGAATATCTGGCAGAGATCAAGGCACTTTTGGATCACCGGGGGAAGGATGACACCAGTCCTTACATGGTTTACCTGTTTCATCAGGTCCATCTGAAATACTTTGGCAAGGGCGCGGATTACGGGGATGTCAAGAAAAGGTATAACGATCTGGTTCTTAGCATGGAGAAAGATCTGCGAAGAGAGATCGAGGCGTCCCCGGATCCGCTGGCAAAGGCTTTTATTATGTCCCGGATCGGGAACTACATTGACTTTGGAGCCATGAATCACGTGGACCGGGACGAGTTCCTGGAGCTGTTTCAGGATACCAAGATGCGGGACGGCGACGTGCCTGCGTACGAGGCGTTCCTGAGGGAATGCGCGCGTGGAAAATCATTTCTTCTTATTTGTGACAATTGCGGGGAGATCGTGCTGGACAAGCTCATGATCGAACAGTTGAAGAAAAGATTCCCACAACTTAAAGTCAAGGCACTTGTGCGTGGCAAGGAAGTGTTGAATGACGCGACGGAGGAGGATGCACGTTACGCCGGACTGGATAAGGTGGCGGAGATTCTTTCGAATGGCGATGCGATCGCGGGAACTGTCTATGACATGCTCCCACAGGATGCAAAAACGGCGATGGATGAGGCGGACGTGATCCTGGCAAAGGGGCAGGGGAATTATGAATCCATGTCTGGTCAGGGCCGCCATGTTTTCTACTCATTCCTGTGTAAGTGTGATCTTTTTACAAGCAGATTTCAAGTGCCAAGGTTGACGGGAGTTTTTGTTGAGGAGGGGTAGACGTGATTTGCGGTAAACGGAGGATGTCTCTATCGTTTCTTTTGGCAATTCTTCTTTCGTGCCTGTTTCTGGTTGGTTGCAAGGAAGAAGAACACATGACGGCAACTGTTGAGGAACGTCCGTTGAGTGAGCAGGAAATTATCGAAAGCGTAAAAAACTACGTTCTTCAAAACTTCCGGGATGAGGTCGAAGTGGAGATTCTCGGTAAATCAGATTTAACGCATACCACGTATATTGGGGCTGGAATTGATTGCCCTAGTATATTTGATCGTAAATTCGTAAGGGTAAAGAATGGTCATGCGTATAAACTGAATATCTTCAACGCCAAATACCGTATTTCTGTTAAAGGTGTTTTCAATGATGGTTTCTCTTAAAGCGAAAGGCTACTGGGCTGATCGGGATATCACTGAGGAAGAGATCAATGCTTTCAGCCAAGTGATATATATCTGCAAAGGCGCCCCCCAAACGTATGAAAACAGTAAAAGGAATAAAAAAGCTGATCTTCAATGGGGCATCACGGAAGCATTCGTATTTGATCTGCCAGAATAAAACTGCAGTTGTAAGGTAGGAAAGGATATGCGATGAAAGCTTTCAACGTGCCGGTTTTCACGGGAAAGGTGAATGAGAGATACGCCATGATGGGGAAAGTCATTTCAGCAATGCTGGCCATGCAGAGATATCCGTGGGAGCAGGGCGTGTGCGCGCAGGCTCTTTATGAAGCAAATCAAAATGATATATGGGTGCCGATGGCTTATGACGCGGTTAAGAGGATGGACGCGTCCGGCAGGCTTGGCATGGTTGGAGGCGGTGAGGCAGTATCGGATCCTGCCGCAAATGGTGAGGTATGCCTGCGGGCATATGAGAGAACGGAGGACTAAATATGCTTATTTCAAAGTATGGGAATGGATCGGAAGAGCTTGTGCGAGAGTTTGAGAGTAAGTATGGCATAGTGCTTGATGAGGAATACCGTAAGTTCTTGGTTAAGTATAATGGGGGAGACACGCCAAATACTCACGTGGGAATTAGGGGATGTTCTACGGATTTAAGATATCTTTTCGGGATAAATACGCCGGAGAATATTGAAGATAATCTTCAGACACCGGTATTTGAGAATAAACTGTATTTGCCGATAGGAGTTGATTCCTTTGGGAATTACTTTGCAATAGGACTATCTGAAAATAGTAAAGGAAAAATAGTATTTTGCAATCATGAGAAAGGGTTTTCATTAAACCAGATAGCAGATTCTTTCGTTCATTTCATTAATAAGTGCAAAAGCGGTGAGATTAATCCACGCGCAAGAAGAACTCCGGAAGAAAGAGAAGCTGATTTAACAGCCAGAGGGAAAGCAGGAAATATAACGGATGGCCTGCGCGATATTTGGAAACAGGAATATGAGAAATATAAGGATATGATTCAGGAAGAGGTTGTTTTGACGAAATATAGAGGAATAGGTACTGATGATGGAAGAACAAATCATAGCAAAAAATAAACAATACTGGGATGAGCACGCTGATCTCTGGTTTGGAACAACGGCTTTGCCTAAATTTGGAGTCAAATTCGTAACGGAAGACGACCTCCATTTCTTTTCGGACGTTGAAGGAAAGAAAGTCCTGGAAATTTGCTGCGGCAGCGGGCATTCACTAAAATACCTTGCAGATAAAGGCGCGGGAGAATTGTGGGGATTAGATCTGTCTCAGAAACAATTGGATAATGCCGGGAAGCTCTTAAGGGAATGTGGCTGCAACCCGAAACTCATATGTGCGCCAATGGAAGCAGAGAGTGATATTCCACAAGATTATTTTGACTATGTTTACTCCATATACGGAATAGGTTGGACGACAGATCTTGAAGGGACGTTTAAGAGGATAGCTTCGTATCTTAAGAAGGGCGGTATTTTTATATTTAGCTGGGGGCATCCCCTTCATTATTGCGTTGCGAAATCATATGAGACGGGAGAAGACATTGTTGATAATGGAGCGCTGGTCCTTTCGCGCAGTTATTTTGATGAGTCCTACTTTAAGATGCCGGTTCATGATACAACCGTAACGTTTGCGAACAGAAAGATTTCAACATACGTTAATGCACTGTATGATGCCGGTTTTATCATCGAGAAAATGATTGAGCAAACTGACGAAGAGTCATTGGCAAATACGGAAGATAACAGCCCCAAGGCACAAAAAGCGAAAATGGTCCCTCTTTCAATGTGTTTTAAGTGCAGGAAGCTTTGAGCACGTAATATATGCACTGATAATCCTGTATTAAATGAACCAAGAAATAGGAGAACTGATGACAAGTTATACAGGAATATATTTCAGTTAAAACTATGAGGCAAATAATCGTAGGAAGTAGGAAAAGACTACGGGCAAAAAAGCAAAAGAAGCAAAATGACCCGTAGGAAATTGGAAAAGGCTACGGGAAAAAAAGTAAAAGAAGCAAAATGGCCCGTAGGAAGCAGGAAAAGACTACGGGAAAAAAGGTAAAAGAAGCAAAATGGCCCGTAGGAAGCAGGAAAAGACTACGGGCAAAAAAGCAAAAGAAGCAAAATGACCCGTAGGAAGCCAGAAAAGGCTACGGGCAAAAATGCAAAAGAAGCAATTTGACCCGTAGGAAGTTGGAAGGGACTACGGGCAAAAATGCAAAAGAAGCAATTTGACCCGTAGGAAGCAGGAAAAGACTACGGACAAAAAAGCAAAAGAAGCAAAATGACCCGTAGGAAGTTGGAAAAGACTACGGGCAAAAAAGCAAAAGAAGCAAAATGGCCCGTAAGAAGCAGGAAAAGACTACGGGCAAAAAAGCAAAAGAAGCAAAATGACCCGTAGGAAAATGAAAATGCCTACGGGTAGATTGACAAAAAGCTAAGTTTGACCCGTAAATTGAAGAAACGAGATTCGTCTGTCGAGACAAAAGAGCCAAGTAACTTCGAGTTTCCCAGGGGAAAAAAAGCTCAGCAAATTCAAAATTGTCGGGATGAACGGGGAACGTAAAATCGGAAATTTAAACTGTCGGAGTTATGTTGAAAGGTAAAATGGAAGTGCTTACTGATCAGGAAACTAAAAATATGATCTGGCGGAAAGGCGACACCATGTTTTATAAGGGCGGTGTTACGGATCCGGATTATTGTGTATTAAAGTTTACCGCCGAAAGCGGAAGATATTATTGTGATTTGAAGACGGAAAGCTTCACAATCGAATAGGGCATGATGCAGAAGAATGAAGTATCGTGAGTGCTGATAAGATGGAAGTGCGCAGGCAGGAGAAGGAAACGGCACGGAAGAACCGCCGGATTCGAGGAACGGAGATCATTGTGCAAACGGGAGGATGATTACGTGAACGAGGAAAGAATAAAGGAATTGAGAAAAGAGTGGGAAGCGGAGGAGAAGATTGCACACGTGCATGGATGGGATTTTTCGCACATTCACGGCAGGTATGAGGAGGAAAATGATCTTCCCTGGGATTACAGGCAGATCATTGATAAGTACCGTACGGATGACATGAAGCTGCTGGACTATGACACGGGGGGCGGCGAGTTTTTGTTATCGCTTGGACATCCTTTTCAGAATACGGCGGCGACGGAAGGATTTCCGCCAAACGTGGAGCTGTGCAAGGAGACGCTGCTTCCGCTTGGGATTGATTTCAAGCCTTGTGATGATGAGAAAAACATTCCTTACGCCGACGATGCGTTTGACCTTTTCATAAACAGGCATGGAAGCTTTGATCCTAAGGAGGCATACAGAATCCTAAAGCCGGAGGGGTTATTCATCACCCAGCAGGTGGGCGGGCGTAACGACAGGGAGTTTGTTGAGATGGTTCTGCCGGACATTCCCGTGCCGCATCCGGAATTGGTGTTGGCCGTTCAAAAGAAGGCCTTTGAGGAGGCTGGGTTTGACGTGATCCGCGCCGAAGAAGCTTTCAAGCCCATCCGCTTTTATGACGTGGGGGCATTTGTCTGGTTTGCGCGCATTATTGAGTGGGAATTTCCTGGATTTTCCGTGGAGAAGTGCTTTGATGCACTCCTTCGCATGCAGGAGACGATTGACCGGACTGGTGCAGTGGAAGGAACGATTCACAGATATCTTATTGTGGCGAAGAAGCATTGACGGAGAAGAAGCGTTGATTGCAAAGAAGCGTTGAGGGCAAAGAAACATTGATGGCAAAAACGTAATGTTTTTGAAGTGTGATTTAAATCTGGAAAGGTGGGTGTTTCTATGGGAAAAAATCATATTCCTACGGCGTCAGAGGTTCGCGATTACTTAAAGAAAGAGGAAGAATGGCTGAAGGATTGTCTTGACAATCATAAAACATACGTGATAACCGGACCGAAGTTCCCGGGTGAAACCATTTGGCGCTCCAAGATTACGTTGCCTTTACTGGAGGCTGCGGAACAAGTAGGTGCGACCAATGAAGAAATATGGGAACTCTGCAAGCAAATATCGAAGGCATCCCATGCTCCCGTGACGCTAAAGGAATATCAGAAAATGTGTCCTTTTGCGGAAAAGGAAAAGACGGTTGACACGGTACTGAAACTGCTTGAAACGTTTATTCCGCCATTTGGCGAAAAGTATTGGAACAATTTCGACATTACGGGATATTACTACTGTCTGGCGCTGATTTCGTTATCAGATTACCGAAAGGAAGACTGCGAAGCGAGGTTATGGAAGACGATAGAACAGTTCGCGGAAGGTGATCCTGAGCTGGAGAAAATCCCCACGCTGCTCCGAAACATGAAAGTATTGGGCGGCCAAAGGGCTACTCTTAAGGAAATGCAGAAAAAGATTGAAGAAATCGTAAAGAGTAAAAAGTAAGAAAAATGAGTGAAAACAGAGAAGGCGTTCGGCAGGTGAATTCTGAAATCTATTATCATATTTTGGAGATTGGCGTCGTTTATGAAAAGGGCGGAAAGCAAGGTACTAGGTGGCGCATGGGAGAGAAAAAGCGCCTTCTGGATGAGTGCTGGCTGTGGAGAAATTTGATCCAGTACGCTTCGCTGGAAGAAAAGGGAGTTGATTGCGCGGAAAAGGCGTTTTCGGACTTGGAGAAGATATGTAAGAAGCACGCGCATCTCTGCTTTGGAGGGGGGCGCAAGAGCTCGTTTCCATGTTATGAACGGGCGCTTTCCATGCGTGAGGAATTGACCTCGTCAACGCGTAAGTTCGTTGTGTGGGATTCGGATAAAAATGTATTAATCGGGCAGATGCTGAAAGAGATTGACGAAATCGAGAAATGCGTTTCCAATCGCGACGGTAAGGCGGATGCTTACAGGGCCATGCAGCGCCTGCACAATATGCCCAAGGTCCTGCACGGAGATGATGAATTAGGGAGATGACTTGTCATCCTACGGCATCAATGCCAGGATCATCGAACTGCCGGGACATACGCTTGACTCCGTCGGAGTAAATCTAGATTCAATTTGGAGGTTGGAAAATGGGAAAGATTCAGTGCGTATATGACAAAGATAACAATTTTTTCTTTCACCTGATGTCGGTTGCGAAGGTGGGATATGACAATGAATACGGGCAAAAGCATCGTGACAGCATTTCGCCGGAAGACGCGGCCACGCTGAAGAAATATGAGAAGGAACTGACAATGAAGGGCGGGGAGTACAACGGCAAGCTCTTTTGGACGGGGATGTATGCGGGAAATGCACAGGAGGCCATAGACAAGATCAAGAGCGAGGGTGGATTTCCGGGATTTGAAGCCTATACGGACGCGCTTTTGGAGATCTTTGGCATTTTCGTGAAATATCATGATGATTATTGCGAAAAGATTTGGCCGGAAGAGGAAAAGCGGCTTGACGGAACCGCACGGGAATGGCAGAAGAGGTTTGATGAAGAGAGGCTCGACGAGAAGGCGGAAAAGCTTGTGGGAATTGAGAGTGAAACTATCTTTTTTGCATCCCTGATCAGTTCAATCAGACACGGAGTGGAAGCAATAATTTATGAGACGGACGACGGGAACGTCTATGACCTCTTTAGCATCGACAGAGACTATGGCTCTGCCAAGGCCATGTTCCTGCATGAATACGTCATCACGCTTCTTCAAAAGAGAATTCCCATGGAGATAGAGAATTATGATCGCTTCGAAGGTCTGGCAGAGTATTATACCGAGGAGATGATTGGACAAACTTATAATTTTACCGACATGCAAAAATACATAGATTTCTACCGCTCAAAAATGGCGGAGAAGGCTTATGCGCCTGAGGAACTTTTCGAGATGGCGGAGGTGATTTGAAAAAATTTCAAAAAGGGTATTGACACGTGCTGACGAACGGAGTACTATATGTTCAAAGGAAGCGCCGATCCTTTTCTTTTTGATACAAAGAAATAGGGGCGCTTCCTTTTTTGCAGCTCGCAAACGAAAACAAGCGGCTGCGAAGCAGACATTTGTTTTCGTGCGAGCGTGCACGAAATAAAAACACAAGTCGCGTAGCGACGGCATCTGCGAAGCAGATGGTTTTTATGAGTGTTGTAGCAAGATAATCAATCTATGAGGAGATAACAATGCAGACGACAAGACTTCAAAAGCAGAATATGGCCCAGCTAAGCTCACTGCCGATGAGCCTTGATTTTGTGCGCGAAATTTTGGATTTGGGCCTTGGTTTTGAATGCAGAAATTACGCCCTGATAAGCATTCTTGAAGGCAAAAGTGATACTAGGATCAGGCAACCCAGGTGCAGAAACGGCGGGTGAAAAGGCCGTTTATTATGCAAATGCCAGGGAGTTGTCTGAGGAGAATCCAAGGACGGCTCCCTTTTTTATTGCACGATTCCGCTAGGCTCCAGGCACGATTTTGCGGGGGTACGCGCATGATTCCGCCAGGCCCCTGGCTCGCAAAGCTGGCAGGTGCCGTTTATATATGCTTCGTTAGGCAAATGGGCTACGCCGCAGGTCTTTCAAACCTGAGATGCACGGTTCGAATCCGGCACGAAGTGCTCCCCGAGGGGGGACAATTTTATAACAAATGGGGCACAGGAAGTTGGCGCTTCCCCTGGCCCCGCAAGAAGAAATTAACGAAGTAGTTGCGTCAAATTGAAATGAACGCATGAAAGGAGGAAAGCAAAATGGCGTTCCAATCTCAGACATATGGAAAATTGAATCTAAATCGTATTCCAGACAAAATTATGGATTACGTAAAGCGAATGGAACACTATGGAGCTCCCTTCCAAATCACGGTAGGTACGGATTCGCAAAACTTTTCGGACACAAAGATCGTGTCCGTGATCGCCGTCACCTGTGAGGGCCATGGAGGCATCTTCTTCTATGAGGTTTCAAGGATCAGGAGGATCGCTGACGTGAGATTGAAGCTGACCGAGGAGACGACTCGAAGTCTCGAGGTTATGACGACTTTGGTGGAGACGCTGGAGAAAGAGGATTATCGCGACGTTCGGGATAAATTGTCTCTGGTGATCCACGTGGACGCAAGCTGGAACGATCGCGGAAAGACAAAGGAATTGATTCCGGGATTGGTGGGCTGGATCAAGGCCTGCGGCTATGACTGTAAGGTAAAGCCAGAGTCTTATGCAGCAAGTTCCATCGCAGACAGAATTAGCAAGTAGCGTGATGAGAAAAAGAGCAAATAGCTGTCATAAAGTAGCATGATGAAGAGAAAGCAGCTACTTTGAAGCAGCATGAAGAGGATAAAAAGATGATATTATTTGAACAAGTGCCCGTGATAGACGTAAAGGCAACGGGCGAGAGGATCAATGAATTAAAGAATGCGGCGGGGATCACCGTAAAGGACATACAGATGGTGATGGGTTTCGCCTCGCCGTATCCGGTATATAAGTGGATCAACGGGAAGAATCTTCCCACGATCGATAACCTCATGATATTGGCGACAATGCTGGGGGTAAAAATGGATGACATAGTTATGGCGAAGGGATAATTTTATATGACTTGAATCCGCTTTGAGGACGTGTTATAGTATCCTCAGAGCGGATTTTCTTTTTGGCATCAGGCCAGTCTAATTCAAGTCTATTTTTCAGAAAATCAAAGCTTCCCAATCATATATTTACCCACAACGACAGATTTTCTGAGAAAAGACGCGAATGAGGTATCGGAAAATGAACTGCGGGATGCCAACGGAGGATGTTGAAATAATGGGTATTAATGTTTTGATCGTTATGATCATAGTGCTTTCCGTATGCGTAGTCATATTCTTAGGCTGGCTTGTCACAAAGCTAGGGCCAAGCGGGATTGAACTGCCGGAGAAGCGTGCGGGCCGCCTTGGGGAGAACTTCGCCAGCACCGTTATTCAGGAAATCCTGCATGAGGACGACGTTATGCTCACGAACGTAAGGATCATGGCGGAAGGGAAAGAAACGGAACTAGACAACCTGATCATCAACAAACATGGCATTTTCATCATCGAGGTCAAGAACTACTCCGGGGAGCTATTCGGGGAAGAGGAAGATGACGAATGGATCAAAACCAAAATGACGCCAGGCGGATCATTTTATCAAAAGACCGTGCGCAATCCAATCAAACAAGTGAACCGACAGATCTATATTCTGTCAAGATTCTTAAAGGAGAGTGGCATTCACGTATGGATCGACGGCTATGTTTTCTTTGTGCAGAACAACAGCCCGATCGAGAGCAAGTACGTGCTGAGAACGCAGAGGGACATTGACGTGGCGATACATGGTGGTGAGGTCACGGTAAGGGAGGAGGAGATAAGGAAAATAAAGGAGGTGTTCGGTTAAGGGGAAGAGATAAGATTAACTTATTTTTCGATTACGTAGAAATGGAATTACTGAAGAGACATAGATGTGATC
This sequence comes from Acetatifactor sp., assembly GCA_024693365.1. Taxonomy (GTDB): domain Bacteria; phylum Bacillota; class Clostridia; order Lachnospirales; family Lachnospiraceae; genus Acetatifactor. The sequence goes on from JAILLF010000048.1 coordinate 37,834, forward strand.
AAACAAAGGAGGATGAATGACGTGGGGAAGAGTTTAGTTGCATATTTTAGTGCAAGCGGCGTGACTGAGAAGGTTGCGAAGAATTTGGCTCATGCGATTGGCGCGGATCTGTTTGAGATTAAGCCTGAGCAGATTTATACAAAGGCAGATCTTAATTGGATGGACAAGAAGAGCAGGAGCAGCGTGGAGATGAAAGACAGAAGCTCCCGTCCCGCGATTGCGTCGAAGGTTGAAGACATGGGACAGTATGGCGTTGTGTTCATTGGATTTCCCGTATGGTGGTATCGTGAGCCTTCCATTATTGACACGTTCATGGAGGCATATGATTTTTCGGGCAAGAAGGTAATTCCCTTCTGCACGTCCGGAGGAAGCGGACTGGGCGATACGGCAAAGAACTTGCAAGAACTAGCTCCTGGGGCAAACGTCATTGACGGAAAGAGGTTTTCGCCTAGGGCATCGGAGAACGAACTAAAGGACTGGGCCGATCAGGTTCTGGCATAATCTTACAAAAGCGTAAGCTAACCGTAAGCTTGTTCCATGGCAGGCCTGCATTTTGTTTGATATGATGGGTACAACGAAGCAAGGGCAACGCCCCAAATCTAAACAAACGAAAGGCAGGTATTTCTTATGAATAAGACGAGAGTATTTCTGTATGCACTGTTGGTAATCGGACTGGTTTTTGAGGCTATCTCCATTGTACAAAGCTTTACAAAGAACATTCCAATGGATTGGGCTTCGGCAGGCACGTTCTTTGCAGTATTGACGGTGGCTTTGAGCAGCACTGAGAAGAAAGAAAAGAAGCAGGAGAATACGGCTGATACAAATTAATGAATGGTTCCATGATGAAATCAAGCTCACCTAGTGGGCTTGATTTTTGTTTTAGGAGTAATTAGAATATTAAGCAGATGGCAGAATGAATGGGCAAAACGAAAGGCAGGAACCGATGGTACGTTAGGTTGTAGATATAGGGAGTAAATGACATGGCAGTTGAAGATGGACAGTGGATTATGCGGGGATTGGATTGGAATGATCCATATCGGATCCGGTCGTGGAAAGAGTTGGTGAATTGGATCAATGAGGTGGGA
>JAILLF010000054.1 GCA_024693365.1 Acetatifactor sp.
TAAGTCGCAGCGAGGATATATCCGGTCGCATGCAGTTTGACGAAAACATGTCCCCGGCACTGCCCTTCGTATAAACCACTCTTTTGACGGTAGAGACCTCTGTATACGCGGCATACGTGAAATATGCCCCCACTGTCAGCAACACAACGGTGATCAGCCATATTCTGGTCCAATTCTTTTTTATCATGCTCTTCAATCTATCCATGGCCTTTCACCCCCTTCGTCATTAATTTGTGCTTCTGCTTGCCGTAAGAAGCACTATGTCCGTTTCTTTATTGTTGACTGCCTTATTCCACTCCTTAAAGCCGGTCTCGTCCGAAGGACTTCCCGCCCATCCTATTTCCAAAACGAAATAGTCGTGATCGCCTTTTTCCTTTTGCGTCGGGATTATGCGTTCCGATTCATAGTAAAGCGGCACGGCATAAATCTCCGGATCGTCATTCTCCGCATAGGTTCTTTTATAGTACGTATCCTCGCCGCGCATCGCGAGCGTTCTTCCAAAATGGCTTTCGTTTGATGCATCCCCATTTTTGAGCGTGAGAGTGATCTCATCCACTGCCGGATCAAACTGATACTCCGTAACGGCGTCAGCATTATCCAATGGATGATACTGCACGGTCACGCCGCTCCCGTCACCAGCCTCATCCAAGCGGGTTGCCCTGTATATTTTATACGTGAACGGGATGTTGGTAGTATGCGCCAGCTGAAGATAATAGCTGATCATGTAATCACCTGCGCTCACGCTGAACACACGATACTCGGACACCCCCGTTTCCACCATTTTCTCGATGTCAACGTCCCTGATCTCAAAATTGATTATCTGATCAAAATTACCCGCTTTTATATCCAGATTGTCCGGCTCCTTAATCTTCGTCATCGTTTCCATGCGGTTTACATAGCTGAACCACGCAAATGCGGGAAAGATGACCAGCAGAAAAACAGTACATAAAATCGAAAGAACCAGTTCAACCCGGCGGATCATTTTTAGTTGTAAAAAATACTGCTTCAGCTTTTTCATGAAAGTTATTCTCCTTCCGGAACCACTTCAGCAACCGACATTTTCAGAATAACGTAACGGATACTCATGCCGATGTCATTATCCGCCTGATCATACAGATATCCGTAAAGGCGATATCGTTCAACGATCTCGCTTTCGGTCAGTGCGCCCAGCGATGCGCTGCCATTCCCCGCGGAATCATCCGAAGCCTTCAGGAAAAAACCTGCATGCTCCGTCAGATTATTCACAACGTTTTCATAATCTACTCCACTCGTGATCGGAACCGTGGTAACGTCCATGTCCCCACTTTGTCTCGCATCGACCAGCGTACTCAGCGTCTGCGGCCAAACCCAGTATAACGTCACCGGCTGTCTGCCTCCGCTGCCCGGAAAGGTTTTCCTGAGCACACGCTCAAAATCATCATTTGACAGCACGGGGCCCGAGTATGTATAGTGATCCGGCTCCCCGCTCCTGCCCTCAAACAGGAGGATGTGTCCGTTCAGAAAGATCGCCGGCTCTTCCTCTTTATCAAGCAACTCCAATTCCTGCGTGAGCTCGCCGGTAGCTTCGTCCCTCACCATCTCGTATCCGAGAATTTCAAACGTAAACTCCAGATTAACCGAATCCGTCTTGGGCGTAACGTAAAAGGAAACGCTTCCACAGGCTCCCGGGCTGATTCCGTCGATCTCGTTATCGTTGTTATTATAGACATTATGCTCATCGTCCATCAACCATACTACGGCATAGGGATCTTTTACCTGAGCGTGAAAATCTCGGAAAAACTTTCCGGCCTGCCCATTTTCCAGAAATGAGATCTCATAGTTGGCGCCTACTGCTGCCATGCGCATTTTTCCCGTCGGGACAATCTTTCCAAAGACAAACCATGCTCCCGTTGAAAAGGTTCCGACAATCAGCACAAGTGCGATCATATGGATGGCTATCATTCTTTTTCGTTCATTCTTCTTTTTTTCATCCATGCCGCAGCTCACCACCTTCCAAAATATCTTATTCCGCGGTCATTTCGTAAAACCTCAGATTGATGCACCAATCCTGCCCCGCCGTAGCATTCCAGCAATCCTTATCATCCCCGTCCAGCCAGACCCTGAAAATCAATTTCTCGGCTGGTCCGAATTCGCCGTTTCCATTGTGTCCGTCCAGTATTACGATCGGAATGTCCGCGCCGTAAGAAACATAATTCTGATACACAGGCTCCGTTTCCAGTTGTACCTTTTCGTCATTGACGACCTCATGCGATGCAGGTCTGAGGCCATACAACTCTCCCGCAACGAAATGATCCGCATCTCTGTCCGTCAATAGCCTTGAATCCAAAACGTCTACTGCCAGTCTGCCTTCTTCAAACGATCCGGCGTTTTTCAGCGGAAGAATCGATCCCGAGACCGGACTGTTTCCCGTCGAAACGGCAGGCTCCAGAACCGTACCATTCTCTCCTTCCCGCTCTCTCAACACGGCGATGCGCACCGCCTTATAAAGTCGGTCTGGTTCAGAGACCTCCCCGTCGCCGTCCGCGTCTTCTTCATCTGCGTCCGTCTCACCATTCCATTTCGTAACGTATCCTTCAACGCAAAGCGAAACGGAAACCGGGCTGTTGGTTCTGAGCCAGGCGGGAAATTCTGCGTAATACCCGTCATCATTCGTGTCAAACCAAAAAGCGCCTGCCGCGTAGCCATCCCAAAAGGTAACCTGCTCCTCATCCGTCTCCGAATCACTTGCGCTCAGCACGTGTGCCGTTGCCATCAGGGAATCTTCGTCGCCTGCGGCAGCCACGTTGCTGTCCAGCGAATGCTTCAACGCCCCATCGCTCCTTCCGTCAGCGACGTAAAACCGAGGCGTTTCTCCAAGAGCTTTACCCATGTCCGTCGAATCCGGCGTAAAAATAATCGGTACTCCCGTATCGGAAGACGCAGGAAACAGTCGTCCGAATCTGTAATACTTGTCGATCTCCAGCCCCTCGTCGTTCCAATCCGCGGAGACGATCGGTACGTTTACCGCACCGTTTGTGACAGACAGATATCCTCCTTCCAAATGTCCCGGTGAAATCTGAATGCCTTCCGGTACTCTTACCATCACGTTCATGCTAGTAGACTTAACCTTTTTGTTACTTACAAACCAGGCCAGCGTCAATACGCCGATAAGCACGACAAAGAAAGTCGTCAGAAGCAATACGAAATTGTATGCGATTTTTCTTCGCTCCAAAAGCAAGGCGGCGCGATCTTTCTTCTTTTTTTCTTCGTCTTTCTTCATTTCAAACCCCATTCATACCAGTTTCCTGTTTCCCCTTTAATTTATATGGTTCCGTCGCAGATCCAAAAAGTTAGTTTATTCAAATCAGTTTCCTCAATGGGCGCAATACACCCAATAATGGTTTTCACCAATTTTATCGGCATTTTTGACAAAAAACAATAGTTTTACAACTATAATTTTACACCTTTCCTTAAATTTTGTCAAAAAAAAGCCCGAAAACCCCTCTTGTAAATCGATTCAAGAGATCGTTTTCAGGCATATTTTATAAAAATTTAAGAATTGAAGTCCGCGAGCCGTCTTTGCCACGGCTGCCTAGGTGTAATGATCTATGCTTCCTCCACGGCTGCCTTCATGCTCCTTACGTACGCTGCGAGATCGGGAGCGGCATCCTTTCCCTTTGCGGCAATAATCTTGACGATGGCGCTTCCCACGATGCTGCCGTCAGAGATGGCCGCCATCTTCTTCGCCTGCTCCGGAGTGCTGATGCCAAAGCCAACGGCACAGGGAACGTCCGTCACCTCACGGATGCTCTGGACGATTGCTGAAATATCCGTCTTAATCTCACTCCGTACGCCGGTTACGCCCATGGAACTCACGACATAGATAAAGCCCTTGGCCTCCTTCGCAGTCATCTGGATGCGGGCTTCTGAAGTCGGTGCGATCATGGAGATCACGGCAACGCCGTGCGCATTTGCAGGCTCATCCATCTCCGCCTTCTCCTCATAGGGAAGGTCCGGAATAATAATGCCGTCAACGCCAAGCTCCTCGCATTTTGCAAAGAACCGGTCATATCCGTAGTGGAACACGGGATTGCAGTAGGTCATAAAGCACAGAGGAATCTGGCTCACCTCGCGGATGCGCCGCACGATCTCAAACGCCCCGTCCGTCGTCATGCCACCCTTCAGCGCCCGGATGTTGGCATCCTGGATCACCACGCCCTCTGCCGTGGGATCAGAGAATGGAACGCCAATTTCGATCAGGTCAGCACCTGCCTTTTCCATCTCCAGCACAAACTTCACGGTGCTGTCCGCATCGGGATCCCCCGCCGTCAGAAAGGCAATAAATGCTTTCCCGTTATTGTTTTCAAATGCTTTGTGAATTTTATTGTTTACAAATCTGTTATCTGCCTGCATTGTTATCTATTCCTCCATACTACTCTCTATCCGTGGTTTCAATCACGCGCGTCGCTGATTGTTTGTCGCGGGTTTGTTGTGGTTCTCTCGCCTTTTCATAAGCCGGCGACGCTGCTTATGCCCTCGCGGCTCCTAAGTTTGTCACTCGGTCGTCCTGCTTAGTCATGGATGTCCACGCCGCGATATCTTGCGATTGCCGCCACGTCCTTGTCGCCCCTGCCAGAAATATTGATGATGATGCTCTCGTCCTTGCCAAAGTCTTTCGCAATCTTTAGGGCGTGTGCCACAGCGTGCGCACTCTCAATGGCGCAGATGATGCCTTCCGTGCGGGCCAGATATTCAAAGGCATCCACGGCCTCGTCATCGGTCACAGGCACGTACTGGGCGCGTCCAATGTCATGAAGGTAAGCATGCTCCGGTCCAATGCCGGGATAGTCAAGTCCTGCGGAAATTGAATATACGGGAGCAATCTGGCCATACTCATCCTGGCAGAAATAAGACTTCATGCCGTGGAAAATGCCAATGCTGCCCGTTGCGATCGTTGCAGCGGTGAGCGCCGTATCCACGCCCTTGCCGGCAGCTTCGCAGCCGATCAGCTTCACGTCCTTGTCGTCGATGAAGTTGTAGAATGCCCCCATGGCATTGCTGCCGCCGCCCACACAGGCGATGACTGCTGCCGGAAGCTTGCCCTCTGCCTTCAGGATCTGCTCCTTCATCTCCTTGCTGATCACGCTCTGGAAATCACGAACGATCATGGGGAAGGGATGAGGTCCCATTACGGAACCGAGGCAGTAATGCGTGTCATTCACGCGGTTTGTCCACTCACGCATTGTTTCATTTACGGCATCCTTCAAGGTCATCGTGCCGCTGGTCACGGGATGCACCTTCGCGCCAAGAAGCTCCATGCGATATACGTTCAGTGCCTGACGGTCCGTGTCTTCCTTGCCCATGAATATCTCGCACTCCATGCCCAGCAGGGCTGCCGCCGTTGCCGTTGCCACGCCGTGCTGACCCGCGCCGGTCTCAGCGATCAGCCTCGTCTTGCCCATCTTCTTTGCAAGCAGCGCCTGCCCCAAAACATTGTTGATCTTGTGCGAACCCGTATGATTTAAGTCCTCACGCTTCAGATAGATTTTTGCGCCGCCCAGATCCTTCGTCATCTTGTCCGCATAGTACAACAGCGACGGACGCCCTGCGTATTCATTAAAGAGCTTTTGAAGCTCCGCGTTGAACTCCGGATCCTTCTTGTAATGCTCATACGCCTCTTCCAATCTGATCAACTCATTCATCAGCGTCTCTGAAATATACTGACCGCCATGAATTCCATATCTGCCCTTACTCATCTCTTCGTTCCTTTCTTTTGGGGTTCTTACTTTTGGGGTTCTTTCTTTTTCGTTTCTTTCCAGTTCTTTCTTGCTCTTCTATTCCGGTTCTTTCTTTTCAGTTCTTTCCGGCCTTCCGCGCCGCAGAAACTGCAAGCTTCATTTTCTCAAGATTCTTCACGCCTTCCGTTTCAACGCTGCTGCTCAAATCCACCGCATAGGGCCGCACCTGTTCGTATGCCTCACCAATGTTTTCCGTGCTAATTCCTCCTGCCAGGAAGAATTCCTTGGGAAGCGTTCCGCCATAGTCCGCCAGCACTTCCGCGAGCACGCTCCAGTCAAAGGTTTTGCCCGTTCCCGTACCGCTGTCAAAGAGCAAGTAATCTGCTGCCGAATCCAGCCAGGCTTCCACGGCGTATCGATTTATCAATTTCGCATTTTCTTGATTTCCCGCCTGTATGTCGCTTGATTTCACAGTCTTCGCAACTTCTGCATCTCCCACCTGCACGTCGCTTGATTTCACGACTTTCCCGTCTTCCTGCTTTATGAATCTCACAACCTTGATCACGGGCTTGCCCGTCGCAGCTTTGACGTAAACAATGTCTTCTTCGCTTTCCTGGCCATGGAGCTGCGCCACGTCAATAATGCCTTCTTCCAGAAATTGTACGACATGTTCCACTGGCTCATTCACAAAGACGCCCACCGCCGTAATGCCAGGCGCAAGCTCGTTCCTCAGTTCTCTTGCAATCTCCTTTGTGATGCTCCTTCGAAAACCTGCCGTCAGGATAAATCCCACGTAATCAGGCTTCACCTCATTGGCGTACGCGACGTCCTCCGGTCTTCTTAAACCGCAAATCTTAATCTTCATCCGCACCTACCGCCTAATTTACCTTTTCCGCCTTCCGGCGGTACCGTCTCGCCATTTACTACTGCCTGGATCGATTTTTTCGCCTTCCGGCTGTACCGTCCTCGTCTTTTCCTACCGCCCAGCCAGTTCGTCCAGCATTTTCTTTTTGTCAGGGCTTCTCATGAACGTCTCGCCGATGAGTACCGCATTGACGCCGCCCCGTTCCAGTCTTGCAATGTCTTCACGGGTCTTCATTCCGCTCTCAGAAACAAACAAGCGATCCTTCGGAACCAGTTCGCGAAGTCTGACGGAATTTTGGATGTCCACCGTGAAATCCTTCAGATTCCTGTTGTTCACGCCGATGATCCTTGCGCCGGAGCGAAGCGCCATCTCAACCTCCTGCTCATCATGCGTCTCCACCAACGCCGCAAGGCCAAGTTCCTTTGCAAGTCCAAGATATTCGGAAAGCTCCAGGTCAGAAAGCAGGGCGCAGATGAGAAGCACTGCATTGGCTCCCATTTCCTTGGCCTGATAAAGCATGTAGGCATCCACCGTAAAATCCTTCCGCAGAATCGGGATGTTGATCTCCCGCCGGATCTCCCGCAGATACTCATCACTTCCCCTGAAGTAAAACGGCTCCGTCAGGATGGACGTGGCGCTTGCCCCCGCCTTCTCATACTCTTTCGCGATCTCCAAATACGGAAAATCCGGTGCGATCAATCCCTTGGAAGGCGATGCCTTCTTCACCTCACATATGAAGCTCATTCCCTCCTTTGCCAGTGCCTTTTCAAAAGCACTACCTCCGTAAGTTCCTTCCGCCTTCTCCTTCGCAAGAATTTCCCCGACAACCGCCCGCAGCTCCTGCTCCGGAACGTGCCTTTTCTCCACCTGGATTCTCTCTCTCGTTTTCCCTGCTATTTCATCCAATATCGTCATATCATTAATCCCTATAATAGCGCTCTCTCGCCTTTATTATCCTTATTTTCCAGTCCTACTCTTCTGTCCTACTCTTCTGTCCTTATCTTTTCTCTTGTTTTCGTTCTTATTTTTTTCTCTCGTCATTGTTGCCTTGACGATCCATCTCAAACCGTAAGCTTTCAACAACCTCGAGGGGGAGGGTCAGGTTAGTCCTTCTCAGGCATGTGTGCCAAGCGTGCCTGAAAGGACTATCTGACCCCGCCCCTGAGTTCCGCATCTTACTTATTTGTCAACGTTACAAACTCTTCCATCTTCTTGTATGCATCACCGCTGTCGATCACGCGTGCCGCAAGGGCAACGCCCTCCTTGAGGGAAGCGGCCTTTCCTGCCACGTAGAGCGCCGCGCCGGCATTCATCAGAACTGCGGTTCTCTTGCCGCCCTGTTCCTCGCCGCGGAGCACTGCCTTTGTGATCTCTGCATTTTCTGCAGGCGTTCCGCCAAGAAGATCCTTCTGGCCGCAATGGCTAAGTCCCATGTCCTCGGGCGTGATCACGTACTTCTTGAAGGTGCCGTGATCGATCTCACACACGGCCGTCTCGCCCACCGCCGAAATCTCATCCAGCTTTTCTCTTCCAAATACCACCAGACCCCTTTGGATACCAAGGTTGGAAAGCACCTTTGCCAGCGGCTCCAGGAGCGCCTCCTCATAAACGCCAAGAACGATCATGGAAGGACATGCGGGATTGGTCAGAGGCCCAAGGATGTTGAAGATCGTGCGGATTCCGAGTTCTTTGCGGATGGGGCCCACGTACTTCATGGCACTGTGATACTTCTGTGCAAACAGGAAACAGATGCCTGCCTCGTTCAGAACCTCTATGCTCTTTTCCGGTCCGATCGTGATGTTTGCGCCAAGCGCTTCCAGACAGTCTGCGGCACCGGATTTCGAACTTGCCGCACGGTTGCCGTGCTTCGTCACGGGCACGCCGGCCGCTGCGATTACCATTGCCGACGTAGTCGAAATGTTGAAGGAATTTGCATTGTCTCCGCCGGTTCCGACAATCTCCAGCGTAGACTTTTCCGAATGGAGCTTTAGGCTATGATCCCGCATTGCCTCAGCAGAACCGGTGATCTCCTCTATGGTCTCGCCCTTCATGGAAAGTGCGGTGAGATATGCACTCTTTTGCACCTCAGACGTATTGCCGTCCATAATCTCATTCATCACGGCCTTCGCCATGTCATAACCAATATTTTCTTTTTTGCTCAGCAGAATGATTGCTTTCTTGATCGTGTCTGCAGATGCCTTCTTTTCAGGTGCAGGCTCCGCAGCAGTCGCGGTTCCCTTGCCCAGGAAATTCTCCAGCACGCGGTTCCCTTCGGGCGTTAAAATGGATTCCGGATGGAACTGCAGGCCATAGACCGGTGCGCTCACGTGCTCCACCGCCATGATCTCACCGTCTGCGGTACGCGCCGTCACCTTCAGGCAATCAGGCAATGTTTCTGCCTCTGCGGAAAGAGAATGATATCTTCCCACCGTCATCTCATCATGCATGCCCGTAAAGAGCTTGCTGGAGGTATCGATCTTTGCGACGCTCTGCTTGCCGTGCATCAACTCCTTGGCATAAGTGATCTTACCGCCAAGTGCCTCACAGATGGCCTGATGTCCAAGGCAGATGCCAAGGATGGGGACCTTTCCGGTAAAGTGTTTCACCACGTCCTCACAGATTCCCGCATCTGCAGGTCTTCCCGGTCCGGGCGACATGATAATGTACTCAGGCGCAAGCTTTTCAATCTCCTCTACGGACGCCTCATCGTTTCTGATCACTTTGACGTCCGGCGAAATGGCACCGACCATCTGATATACGTTATAAGAAAAACTGTCATAGTTATCAATCAATAAAATCATTGCATTTCCTCCCGTCCTGCAAATTCACTATTCTGCGTTACTCCATGCCCTCGCTTGCCGCGATGAGCGCCTCCCTTACGGCCGCTGCCTTTTGCATGCACTCCTGATACTCCTTTTCCGGAACGCTGTCAGCAACAATTCCGGCGCCGACGCGGATAAATACCTTACCGTTCTTGGCAAAGGCCAGCCGGATGCCAATGCAGGTATCCAGATTTCCCGTGAAGGAAAGGTAACCGATGGCTCCCCCGTATATGCCGCGCTTATTATTCTCCAGCTCATTGATGATTTCGCAGGCCCTCAGCTTCGGCGCTCCGGAAAGCGTTCCCGCCGGAAGGATCGCATCTACGCAATCCAGTGCGTCCTTTCCCTCTGCCAGCTGTCCGCTGACGGTGGAACCAATGTGCATCACGTGGGAGTATCTCTCAATTCCCATGTATTTCTCGACCTGTACCGTTCCCAGCCGGCTTACCTTACCGACGTCATTTCTTCCAAGGTCAACCAGCATGTTATGCTCTGCCTTTTCTTTTTCATCTGCCAGCAGCTCCTTTTCCAGCGCTGCATCCTCGGCCGGCGTTGCACCGCGTTTTCTCGTTCCCGCAAGCGGATACGTAAACACCCTGTCGCCTTCCAGCTTTACCAGCGTCTCAGGGCTGGCTCCCGTAAACTCTCCGTCCGCGCCGGAGAAATAAAACATATACGGGGAAGGATTATTGGTCCGAAGCACCCTGTATGCATCCAGAAGGCTTCCTTCCACGTCGGCCTCCATGCGGTTGGAAAGAACCACCTGGAAAATATCGCCCTCTTTGATGTAATGCTTTCCCTTCTCCACCATCTCGCAGTATTCCGTTTCATCAAACAACGACCGGAAATCCGACTTCAGCTTCAACCGATCCTCCTTGGCCCTCTCGCCTCCCTCGATCAGCCGCTTCATGCCCTCCAGCTCGATCAGTGCCTTATTGTAATTGATCTCCAAGTCATTCGTCTTTACGTTGGTAATGAGAATGATCTTCTGACGGAAATGATCAAACGCGATCACCTTATGGAACAGCATCAGATTCACGTCGGAAAAGCCCTCTTCATCCTTTGCGTCAAGCTTCAGACTCGGCTCTGCATATTTGATATAATCATATGCGAAGTATCCCACCAGTCCGCCGGTGAAACCAGGCAGATCAGGCAGCTGCGGGCTTGCGTTATCCTTCATGATCTCACGGATGCATGCCTTCACGTCCTTTGTTTCCCGTTGCGTCGTCAGTGAAGTTTTGATCGTGGTTACGCCATTTCTGCAAGAAAGCTCCAGAAGCGGATCATATCCCAAAAAAGAATACCTGCTCCAACGCTTTTGAGAATCCGCGCTTTCCAACAAATACACGTGACGGCTGACTCTTTTCAAGATTCGAAGAATCTCGATGGGCGTCTTCGCGTCGCCGTAAATTTCCGTGGAAAGAGGAATCACGCCGTATTCACCCGTTTCCGCCAGTTTCCTACATTCCTCCAATGTCTGATTCACCTTCATGTCAGATACCTCCTTTATTCTTTGCTTGACAAATGCCCTGCTTCGCAGCTTTTGATTTTATTTCGCGTACGCTCGGGTGAAATCAAATGCCCTGCTTCGCAGGTCGCTTGATTTCCTTCCTCGCTACAAAAAAAGTCCTTGACAATATCTCTTCGATACTGTCAAGGACGGGTAAATTCTTTTCCCGCGGTGCCACCTTGATTCACTCCCCTATGGGTAGTGCCCTTATCGGATACCAACATATCCTGTGCAATTTACGCATGCCTTACGTCGCCCCATACTCTGAAGCCCGCTCCCGCGTTCCTCATTTCTAAGCGCCCTCCGTGGTCCATTTAACAGCCTGCATTTCCAACCTTTCTCAGCATCCGGTCTCTCTGTAAGCGCACCTACTGTTTTTATCTCCACTTCCTCGGTTTCAAGTCCGCTATTCAATTTTCTAAAGCAATTACGCTCTTCACTTGAAAAGAATCATAACGCTATCGCAAGCAATTGTCAATATGTTTTTTTATATTTCCAATCTTTCCAATCTTTCGAATGATTTCGTTATCCGCCCCAAAACAGGGTAAAGGAAACTATCATTCGTCAAAATAAAGCTGCACGCGACTCTGAATTACCCTAACTACTTCTTCTAATGTTTTGTCCCCTGTGAAGAAGGCCTCCGCCTCCTCCAAGATAATGTTTTGAACTTCACCAATTCCCATGTCTACCTTCGCATTCTCCATCAATTCTACGTATTCCTGCAAAAAAGACGTCCCATCTCCTTTTCCATCTAGCTCAATAAAGTTGTATCCATCCATTAGGAATACTGGTTTCTCAGAAAGATCCGTGTGCTCTTTGACACGGCTTAGCATAATGTCTTTACGTAACCAATTAACGGAATAATTCGTTTGACATTTGGGACTTAGCAAATATAACACGATATCTTCAGTGATCAAAGGATTCTTCGTCATATTGCTTATCGCCACGCACTTGTTACATATCATTCTGGTTCCTATCGACGGGAAACCAATCGCGTGAAAACGTTCACCCAGCAGACTTCTCTCATGAGAGTATTTCAAGAATCCACCACTCACGTAATCAGTTAACCGACTTCCATCGTGAACCCTCTCCAGTTTCTCCTCTGTTTCCAAGAAATATTGACTTTCAATAGGATCTCCATATTGCTTGCAAAACGCCAATAATTCTTCGAACTCCTTATTCTCAAAATCACACTTTCCATTTTTTATGTCCAGAAAATGGCTTCCCTCCATGTGACACAACAGCAAATCAACTAACAATTGGCTCGAGGGAACTGGATATGGCGTGCTTTCAATTCCAATTAGCGCCTTATTCTCTCTGCTGATTTTCGCACATAAATCCATCGCATCGCGCAATGACCAAGACACACTCTCACAATTCTGATCTGATATCAAAAGCGTCGCAATCTCCGCTTCATAAGGGATTCCATAAGCATGCCCATCTATTTCCCCATATTTTAAAGCCCCTGCAAACAATGTTGTCTTAAGCTCCTCGGAAAGAATTCCATCTATTTGGCGCAAACAGTTTGCCCCCTGAAGGATTTCCAATTCCTTTCGACGCAAGATTAAAAGATCAGGTCCGTTGCCGTTTCTAATCTCCTCCGCCAGGCGATTCATCGCCAATTCATTTGTTTCATTCATCGGCTCCAGCTTTACGTGAATGCCAGGATGCTTTCGCTCATAATCCGAAACACAGTTCGTAACATAATCATCCATGCCCCAGACCATTATTATCACTTCTTTTGCGTCAGGCAATACCTTTTCAGACACCAAAAGGCAATCGCTTTCCGTGCCGTCATCCACAAACAAACACGCATCTCCATTTTTGTCAGTTATCACCTGTTTTACGTCCGTAAATTTTATGCCATTTAAATTGCATATCTTTAAAACTTCTCCCGTTAATACATTCCATTTGTACAAGGAATCAGTTGTTACGTAATAGGCTCTTCCTGACCAATCAACCCAGCAGTTTTGCAAATTCCGCCGTTTCTTTTCAGATAAGTTTTCCCTCTTTCGATCCTTAAGACAAAAGAATTGACTCTCCATGTCTGGAAGTGTAATTTCAAAAAAAATAGGAACTCCCGTCACAGATTTTCCGGCAAAACTGGTAATTGTGTTCGCATTTCCATATATTTCCGAAAGTTTTTGCCCTTCCATGTCAAGAATATATAGCATCTTTCTTCCGTTGTCTACAACATAAACGTTCTCATCAGCATCCAAAATCAATGTTGGCGCCGTCGTTATTCCTTCCATGTCTTTTTGACAAATCTTTAGCATATCCATTCCTTGGATAATAGATCCTTCCTCAGTCATCTTAATCACGTAAAAATTTTTCATTGTCATGTCATCATCATATATTGCAACCGTTAAGACTATTATTCCATCGACAGCGTCTAGCGAATTGACTCTTGCTTTTCCCATATGCAATGCAGTGTCAATGTTTTCCAATTCTTCCTGAGTTAAATTAGACTCATTTTTACCACTTCCCAGTGCCAACACCAGTTTTCTTTCTTCCAACGAGGTAACGTCAAGAACATGCAGGACATTCTCATACGTGATCTGCCCCTCACCGGCCTTATGATACTCTTGCATACAGTATAACAGTTGGTCGTTTGTCGCATATAATGCCTCGCCCTTAATCCATTCACCATCCTTAAGTGTACATATGTCTTCCCAATATCTAATTACGTTCCATTCATTGCCTTCTGATCCATTGGACACTTCTTTCCATGTCTTATCCGACAGATCAATTTCCTTCGGTACTTCGCCGATGTTTTCGACTGAATTTTCAATATCAGCCTCTTTTGAGCATCCTAAAAGCGCTAATAAGGAAAATAGCATTACCACAACAAGAAACTGCCTTGCTATAAACTTTTTCATTTTATCCCTTTCACAAACAATGGGGGAAATTACTTTCCCCCATTGAATTAAATAACCAATTAAATTCCACATAAGTAATATCTGCTGTAACAATGCACGTTATTATGTATTTCAGAGCACTCTTCTATCGTATCGCAAATATAATAGTTACACCCGCTGCAGTAATTATAATGATGGCCAGACACATGAGTAATTGCGCATTCAGAAACATAACCATTAGGTTCTCCTACCATATGATGCTCAACCCAGCCATTTTGCTGGCCATGTGTTTTATATGTACTGTTTGAATAGCATCCAGATGTATATGGACAAGCCATTACATTCTTAGAATACAGCATAAATACTAAAGACATTATTAATGCCATCCCCAAAAATCGCCTCATAATTATGACCTCCATTCCTACTCAATTAACAGATTACAAAAAAATAATCTCCCTCGGAATCACCTCTTCTTATTACATCTTTATGCACTCATTTTACTCACTCGCAACATCTTTGTCAATATATATTTTGAATTTCGTAGTATTGATTCCATAAATATTGCATGATATTATTTATTTATATCATTTGTACCAACATTACCTTACGGAGGACGTGCTCATGGCAGGAAAAAACTATTTTATCAGTGGCATAACGGATATGCTGGTTTTATACTTTCTGAATCAAAAGGATTGCTACGTTTATGAAATCACAAAAGCCGTTTCCGAGCTTTCGGAAGGGAGCCTTAACCTCAATCAAAACACCATTTATACCGCTGCCTACAAGTTGGAAAAGGAGGGAATGATCAGCGAGTATTCCAAGCTGGTCGGCAGGAAGCGGACGCGCGTCTATTACCATCTGGAAGCCCCGGGCAAAGAGTATTTGAAAGAATTACTCGCTTCCTATCGCTTGACTTCCGCAAGCATTGACAAGATTTTGGGAAAGGAGATTCGGAATGATGAGCTTGAATCCGCAAGTCCTGCTGAAGAAGAAATATTTGACTCAGTTGCGTGCCCTGCTCCCAGTCATGCGTAAGGAAGAACGAACGTACCTGCGCCACATGGAAACGACAATTGATGAGTTTTTGGACGCAAGTGACTCCTCAGCATTCTCTTGCATGGAAGATTTTTACAGGGAATTTGGCGAACCCCGTGAAGTGATTCAAAATTATTATTCAGGGATGAACATAGAATCCTTTTGTTCCGTCATTAGCATTCGTCGTTTTCTAAAGCGCATAGGTATTTTCCTTTGTTCGCTAATGCTAGCTGCCACTATCTTTTGGGGGTACTTATTTTGGCAGGAACACCAATCTTCCATGCGTTCGGAGGCCGTATTTTTCCAGATGACTACCACCTCTTCCTCATCTAAATAACTTATAGGAGGTATTATGAGAAAAATATTACTATTCATATTATGTTGCTTCATGTCTGTATTTGTTCTTTCTGTCACTGCTCATGCTTATGAAACCACCACTGATATTCAAAAAATAATCATTGGTGGAGAAGAGTATTATCTTATAACCACGGATTCCGTCATCCAAACAGACTCACCTCAGAACACAAATGATTTGCAAACCAAAACAGAAACCCGTACCTCAACCATACTGGATGCATTGCAAAATCCCTTGTGGTCAATCTCTGTAACCGCCACGTTTATTTATGATGGCACAATGTCTCAATGCGTTGCCTGTTCCCATCAGACAACCTCCTATGACAGCCACTGGATGACGAAGAGTTCTTCGTGTAGCCACAGCGGCAATTATGCCACGGCATCCGCGACAGTCACTCAAACCATGCCCCTTGGCACACATGATTATTATGCTTCCGTCACCATATCCTGTACCCCGGCCGGCTTAATTTATTAATACACATACAAAAGCACCCCCGCAGGCTTTGCACGCCCTGCAAGGTTGCTTTTTTACTAACTTATTTTCATTTTCCCGTTATTCTATCCCCTTCAGCGTCTCCACCATGTCCAGCCTTCGGATCTTCTTCTGGAACAAGAACCCCACCAGCACGGAAATGATCAGGACAAACGCACCGGAAACAAGATATTCGAAGGCGCCTGCGGTCACCTGATAATCCATGCTGTCTCCGTTGGAATCAAACATAAACTGCAAAAGCTTGGTTCCAAAGGGCGCACCAAGAATGACGCCCAGGATGGAGAGCCAGAGATTCTGGATGGACAACAGCTTTCTGATCGCCCCCGTCTGAAAACCAAGGACCTTCAGCGTTGCAAATTCCTTTAGTCTCTCATGGAAGGAAAGGTTCCCGCTGTTGTACAACACGACAATGGGCAGCACCATGGCAAAAATCAGGTACACTCCGAGAACCAGATAAATCATCTGCATCATCACGTCAAAGCTTTCGCGCAGATCTGCATTATCATGGACGGCAAGCACGCCCTTGGCACCCTTTAAGTCTGCCCAAAGATCAACCTTTCCCGAATACAAAACCGTTGGCAAATAATTTGCCCCCATCTTTTCATAGTCCTCGCGAAGCATGGTAAGACCCTGCATGCTGGGGTTGCGGTTGATCAGACCGATCTTCGCCTCATACCATTCATTTTTCTCATACAAGTGCCAGTATACCGTATCGCCCACCTTTAAGTCAAAGGCCTCCGCAAGCTTTCTGGTGATTGCGATCGTTCCCGGCGAAAGCTCCGTCAGGTTCTGCTTTTCATCCGTCAGGCGGAACAGATTCCTGCCCTCCGTGACAATGAGGATCGTCGATTTTCTTTCGGTGGATTTGGCATTTTTCTTCACCGCAACTTCCACGGCAGCCGTCTGCACAAGCTCTCCGCCCAACTGATCCCGAAGCTCCTGAGCGCGCTCCACCGTCACGTCGCCGTCAAAATCGATCTGCGTCTTGAAATTCTGGAGCTTCTCAAAGGTCCAGTCTGATGCATTTCGGATGGTTGTCAGGGAAGAGAAGGCGGCAACCATCAGCATCATTCCGGCAGCCGTCCCAAGCACTCCCATCACGGCGCGAAGCTTCCCGCGGGATATGTCGCGCAAATTATACTGAACGTTAAAACCAAAACCGTTCCAAAAAGGGAGCCGCTCAAACAAAATCCGCTTCCCCGCTTTTGGCGGCGCGGGGCGAAGGCTCTCCGCAGGCCGTACGTCCATCACCTTCCGGCAACTCAGATAGGTTGCACCCGTGCAAGCTGCAACGATCATAAGGATTACCAGGATAAAGCTTCCGTCCATCTCCACCGTCCAGCCCGGGATGAAATACCACGCGCGGAATACCTGCGCAATAAATTCTCCGAGCAGGTAGGTTCCAATCCAAAGCCCAACGAGGGCTCCAAGGAGGGAAACAAGAAAGCTGTAGCTCAGGTAATGAACAATGATTGTCCTGCGCCTCATGCCTAGGGCGCGAAGCGTTCCAATCTGCGTGCGTTGCTGCGAGATCATGCGATTCATGCTTGTCATGATCACAAGAAGCGCGATGGCGATAAACACAACCGGAAACGTCACTGCAAACTGATCATGCTGTGCCAGTTCATCCGCCATCACCTTAATCCCTGCCACGTCATTGCGATCACAGAGCACTGCGTAATCACCGCCGAGCGCATCGGAAATCTCCTGTTCCAGGGATTTGACGTTTTCCACGTCCGTCGTGAAAGGAATCTCCACGTAGGGCAGTGCCTGGCGGAGCTTATCCTCAGGAATCTCATCCACCAGCGAAAGCAATTGTTCTTTCGTCAAGCTCTCCCTGGAGATGCCAAACTTTTCCAGTGCTTCCTGTTTTTCCCGGACGTACTGCGAATGCTCCGCCGCCATCTCCAGCGTCAGATCCCCTTTTTCAATCAGGCTTTTCACGTAATCTCTCGCAGGGAATTCACGATACGCCATATAGATCACGCAGATGTTTTTCAACACCACGTCCAGATCCTTATCCGCCTTCATGTATTGATATTCTGGCGCCACGATAAGTCCGGCGATCTCCTTCGTAATTTCCATGCCGTTGTAGGTGAAGGTAAAGGAATCCCCCACCTTTAGGTCCCACGCCTTCGCAAAGCTCTCCGACATCCAGATGGCATTTTCCTTCGAGAGATCGAACTCCGCGCCCGACACGTAAAAGGGCTTCGACACGATCGCCTCATCCATCAGATAGACCTCCAGCTGCGCCTGGTCATGCTCCTTCGCATTGGCCGTCACGTGCATGCGGCGCTGTGCATCCTTTACTTCCTTCAAGTTTCTGATCTTTTCCAGCGCTTCCTCGTTAAAGCCTTCGCCGTAAATCCAGCCGTCCGCCATATTGGTGAGCTGATACATCTCTGCCTGCCTGCGGTACGCGCTGACGTTGCTTGCCTTCATTGCCGCAAAGAGCATCACGGCAAGCATGGCCAGAATAAAGATGGAGATGAACTGACCCAGGTTGTCACGCATCTCTCTTAGCATTTTCCGAAACAGCATTACCACTCAACCTCCCTTACGGATGCAGGATTCTCATTCAGCCGGATCTCCCGCACCTTCCCATTTTTCATGCGGATCACTTTATCCGCACACTTTGCAATGTCCGCATTGTGCGTCACGAGAATAACGGTCTTGTGTTGCTCCCAACAAAGCTTTTGCAATAACTCCAGCACAATTATGCCAGTCTCGGAGTCCAACGCACCCGTGGGTTCATCTCCCAGAATAATCTTGGGATCCTTCGCCAGGGCCCGGGCGATGGAGACGCGCTGCTGTTCTCCGCCGGACATCTGGGCGGGAAACTTATTTTTATGCTGCTCAAGACCAACCGCCTTTAACATTTCCACCGGGTCCTTTGCATTCTTTACAATGTTTTTTACCAATGCCACGTTCTCACAGGCCGTAAGGGACGGCAACAGATTGTAAAACTGGAAGATAAACCCCACCATGTCAGCACGATACTTGGAAAGCTGCCTGTCATTCATGGAAGAAACCATCTCTCCCGCAACCTCCACCGTTCCCGACGTCGGCACGTCCATGCCGCCCAGCATGTTCAGCACCGTCGATTTTCCCGCGCCGGATTGCCCCAGTATCACCACAAACTCTCCCTCATTGATGGTAAAGCTCACATGATCATTCGCCAGCTGCTCACCCTCTCCCTGCCCGTATTTCTTGATCACGTCCTTGAATTCCACGATCATATTCTGCTTCTCTTGATTTCTCATGTCGGAACTTCCTTTCTTCTGCTCTTCCAAAAAGTGGATCAGCAACCCGATTAGTTAGCTGCCGCTTACTTTTCTTCATTGTAATTCCGCCGCTTTGCAAAGTCAATTACAAAATTGAGTTTTTCCTCAATTTTGTGAAAATTGAATAATTTCTCAATTTTTTGCGGCGTAAATTTTGAACTTTTTCTCAATTTTTAACCAAAACCATTGCAAAAGTCCTTGCTTCTGTGTTTTAATGAACTTGAATACTTCCAGGCAAAAGAAACAAGCTAAGAATCCGAGGTACCCGGACCAAATAACAGGAGTTTAGTAAACCATGACACGGAGTGAAAAGCAAGAAGCGAAACAGCGTAATGCAACAAAGCAGAGCAACACGGCAAAACAAAACAACACAACCAAACAACGCAACATGGTAAAACAAGGCAGCATGGCAAAACAAAGCGATACGTCAGAGCAAGCATCTGCAGCCAAGGAACCGAAAGAAACAAAAGCGAAGCGGGAAAAGAAGGTCAATGAGCCGAAGCAAAAGCGTTCGATCGAGACCAGAAACAAGATCCTGGAAGTGGGATCCATGCTGATGTTGCAGAAGGGCTATCACAACGTGACGACGGACGACGTGGCCAAGGCCGCCGGACTTTCCACAGGCATTGTCTATCACTACTTCAAGGACAAGAAGGACATTCTCCTTGTCGCGTTAGAGCTTCGCGCAAATGCCATGTTTGAGGGCTTCGCGGGAAAATATGCCCAGGCCCCGACCGTGGATTTTGAAGTTTTCCTGAATTCCCTCTTCGACTTTCTGATGGACTATCACAAAAAGTTCTGGATCATTCACGAGGAGTTGGAATCGCTTTATCACAGCGATGCTGAAATCGCGGCCACGATCGATGATTACTGGCAGAAAACTTACCGCGCCATCACGGAAATCTACGTACAAAAAAGCGGCAAGCCGGAGCATGCCGCTGAGAAGGTAAGAATCGCATTAGACCTTATCGAGGATTATTGTCACGCCTGCATGCATCCGATCGTTGAAACCTTGGATCAGGATTACCTGCGACAGTCCGTGATCTCCCTCGTCAAAAACCTGTTAACCTAAAGCGAAAGCCCCGCCGGACGTGCAATGTCATTAAGTTTACGCTGCGCATCCGTCGGGGCTTTTTTACGTGATTGCATCAAATCTTACTGCACAAATCTGGCATTTTTGAGGGTACAGTACATGTACTCTCCTTCCATGTAGGTGTCAAATACGCCTGCCACGGTAATTTCGGAATTCATTTCGGGATAATCATCCGGGTACTTGTGATCCCCGGCAAGCACAAATTCAATTCCCTGCGCGCAGCATGCCGTTGCATCCTGAATGATGCAGGCATAATACTCATTGCCCGTATTGGGGTCCTGATAATAACTGAAGGCACCTTTCATCTTGACGTTCTTACCAATATAGTCACTGGGCGCCGTCATCATGTTATACACTTCCGAATACACCATGGTGCTCGACAGCGCGGTAAGGTCAACGTCAGGAACAAATTCTTCCGAAGCACCGTCCCCGGACGAGACAGATGCCTGACCGTTACCGGAAGCTTGCCCGTCGCCAGAAGCCTGGTTGTCACCGGATGAAACATTCGTCTCCGCTGAGCTTTCCGTCGACGCGTCCTTTGCCATGCCGGAATCTGCAGTTACGTCTGAGTTCTCTGCCGCTTTGCTTTCTGCGCCATCTGCTGCTTTGCTTTCCGAGCCATCCGCTGCTTTGTCTCCTGAGCCATTACTTTCCGAAGTCATCTGAGCATCCAGAATGTCCTTCACGCTCTTTGTGTTATTACCCGTTCTTTTCGCTGCTCCCGCATCCTGTCCGCAACCCATGCATGCGGCAATCATTGCCGCGACCGTCACGTATGCCAAGAATCTGCCAATCCTCTTTTTCATCTTCTGCTTCCTCCTCTAATCATTCCTACCGCGTAAGCTACCAGAAACGCTCCCACGTCTACTGCCACGATCGTCGAACCTACCGGAGTTCCCTCCAGAACGGAAATGACAATGCCCAAAAAGGCACAGCATACCGAGATCACGGCGCTGCAGATTGTCACGGACTTAAAGTCGCCAAACATTCTCATCGCCGAAAGCGCGGGGAAGATCACAAGCGCCGAGATCAAAAGGGATCCCACCAGATTCATGGCGAGTACGATGATGACGGCGATGACCGTCGCAATCAAAAGCTGATACGCTTCCACCTTCATGCCGGTCGCCTTCGCAAAGTTTTCGTCAAAGGTCACTGCAAAAATTTTATGATAAAACAGGATAAAGATCAAAACTACCACAACGGACAATCCGATGCAGAGCCATACCTCCTCATTCGTCAACGTCAAAATGGAGGTCGACCCAAACAGGGTGCTGCACACGTCACCCGACAGATTGGAGGACGTGGAATACAGATTCATGATCAAATAGCCAAAGGCAAGCGCACCCACGGAAATCATGGCAATGGCCGCGTCTCCCTTGATCTTCGTATTCTGCCCGGTGTGAAGAAGCAAAATGGCGCTCAGTACCGTGATCGGCAAAATGAGCAACATGTCGTTGGAAAGATTCAAAACGGCAGCAATGGTCATTGCCCCGAAGGCCACGTGAGAAAGACCGTCCCCGATGAAGGAGAAGCGTTTTAGCACCAGCGTCACGCCGAGGAGTGAGGAGCACAGTGCGATCAGGACGCCTACGATCAAAGCTCTCTGTACGAGAGGCATCTGAAAATAAGTGATCAACTTGTCAATCATGGGCTTCTCCTTCCTCCGCGTCCGCGGTCATCTTTTTTGACCTTTGAAGTAAAAACAGCTTTCCCAAGTCGCTGTTTAGATAGGATTCCCTGGTTCCGAAGAAGGAAGGTGTTCCCACGTGAAGCACGTGACTGCTGTATTGCACGGCAACGTTTACGTCATGCGTGATCATAATGATGGCAACGCCTTCCTGATTGAGCTGCTTAATCAGCTCATACATTTCCATCGTTGCCTTGGGATCCAGTCCCGTCACGGGTTCATCCAAAACCAGAAGCTTTTGCGTGGCGCATAGCGCCCTGGCAAGGAGAACTCTCTGCTGCTGCCCTCCTGACAGTTCCCGGTAGCTGCGCCGTGCAAGCTCCTTGATCCCCATGCGCTCCATGTTTTGCTCGGCCAATGCATTCTCTTCTTTACTGTAGAAAGGACGGAGCCCATTGCGTCCAAGGAAGCCGGAACGCACGATCTCACGGACGGATGCAGGAAAATCCTTTTGGATCACGGTCTGCTGTGGCAGATAGCCTATCTCATCGCTTCGAAGGCCATCCTGAAGCAGGATCTCTCCCGCAATGGGCTTTTGAAGATGCAAAAGCGTCTTCATCAAAGTCGTCTTTCCTGATCCGTTCTCACCCAAAATACAAAGATAATCTCCCTTATTCACCGTAAAATGAATGTCCTTTTCAATCGCCTGACCGTCATAACCAACGGCCAAACCTTTTACCGTGATCAAGCTCATCCTTCGCATCCCCGCCTTTCACAAATACTTCCTCAGAAATCCGATAAAATTCTAGCACACGTGCTTTTTACAGTCAATACCGCCAACTGGCAGCCTGTTTAGCTCCTGCAACCTTATGATTCTTGTACATAGCTTTTCCGCAAGCGCCATATTGTGCGTGATCACCAAAAGGCCAAGATTCCTTTTCTCCGTCTGCCTAAGGAGCACTTTCCATATCTGCGCCTGCGTGATGGCATCGAGCATGGTGCTCATCTCATCCGCAATGACAAATTCCGTTTTCGGTCCCAGAATCCGGGCAATGCAAAAGCGCTGCAGTTCACCGCCGGAAAGCTCATTCGGCCACCTGTTTTGCCATAACTTCTTTTTGATACACAGTTCCTCCAAGAGCTCATCATCCGGCGTCCATCCCTCCGTCAGGGAGTCCTTTAAGCGCCAGCGCGGATTGAGTGCCTTCTCCGGGTGCTGACAGATCATCTGAACGGGACAATAGCCGCGGGATGGCAAAGGCTTTCCCTTCCACAAGACACTCCCGCCCGTTGGCCGCTCGTAGCCTGCCAATAATTTGGCCAGAGTGCTTTTTCCATAGCCGGACGGACCGACCAGTCCTATTCTCTCGCCTTCGCAGATCTGAAGATTCACGTCTTTTAAAATCCAATCACCTGAAGGATAGCGGAAATCCAGATTTCTGCCCTCTAACAGGACTTTTCCCTCCATTTTTCTCATCCCCTCCATTCCTCTTCCGATGCCGGCACCGTAAAGCCATTCTGTGGCAATGCCGCCCACAATGCCCTTGTATACGGGTGATGAAGCGCCTCTTTCCCTGCCAGGAACTGTTCCTTCGTACATTGATCGATCGTCATCCCGTCGCGAAATACAACTATGGTATCCGCCGCCTGCAAGGCAACGTCAACGTCATGCGTGATCATCAGCACCCCTGCTCCCGCATCTGCCAATTCCCTAAAGTTTTTCATGGTCTCCAAGGCATCCTCTTCCCCGAGTCCCGGCGTCGGTTCATCCGCCAGGATCAGTTTTGCCCCGGAGATCACGGCCGTGGTGACGAGCACGCGCCTTGTCATTCCTCCGGACAGCTGAAACGGATATGCCTTTGCCACTTCTTTTTTCAGATGATATCGCTCAAAAGCTTTTTCCTGTTGCTCCTTCGTCCCTTTTGTCCCGCGCACCTGTCTTCCCACCTTCATAAGCGGGTCCAGATACGTTACTGACTGCGGGATCATGACGATCTCCGTTCCAAGCTTGTTTCTTCTCAATTCATCCGTCACAAGTTCGCCCTGATAACGGATTTCCCCGCTGATGATCGCATTCGATGGCAAAATCCCCAAAACCGCATGTGCCAAAACGCTCTTGCCGCTGCCGCTCGCGCCAACGACGGCAACCACTTCGCCCTCGTGCAGGGAAACACTTAGTTTTTTTATCACCTGCAGGTTTCTTTGACGCAGCCCTGTTTCATACATGCGAAAGCTGACGGCCAAATCCCTGACCTCCAATAACGTCTTCTTCTGATTCATTTTGTCCTCCTGTCATTCCTGCGCGCTGTATGGATCCATCAGGAGCCGCAGCTGATTTCCCATAAGTTCAAACAGGCATACCACAAACAAAAGGCATGCCCCGGGAAATACGGCAAGCCACCAGGTCCCCGTCGTCAAATACTTCATGGCCTCGGACAAAATGATGCCAATCGCCGGCTCCTCAGCGGGAAGCCCAAATCCAAGGAAGGTAATGGATGCCTCGTGCATGATCGCATGCGGAAACATCAACACCAATCCCACGATAAACTGTGGAAAGACGTGTGGCAACACGTGCCGGACCGCGATCCATGCCTTTGATTTTCCAAGCTTTTGCGCAGCAAGCACGTATTGTGAA
The DNA here is from genome assembly GCA_024693365.1 of Acetatifactor sp. Classification (GTDB taxonomy): domain Bacteria; phylum Bacillota; class Clostridia; order Lachnospirales; family Lachnospiraceae; genus Acetatifactor. The sequence goes on from JAILLF010000054.1 coordinate 24,294, forward strand.
TTCCGAAGCGCCGCAATCTCTGCCTGCACAATCCTTCCCAGCCCGCACCAATGCGTTAAGATCACGCCCGTGGTCACGCCCTTGATTCCCTTTCCCATCAGGATTGAGATCAAGATCAGCAAGATCAGGTGCGGAACACCCATAAACAAATCCACAAACCAGTTGAAAACTGCCGTTGCCTTTTCACCGCAAACGCCGGCAGCCACTCCAAGAAACAGCGCGAGAACGGAGGAGGCCGCAGATGCCAAAAGTCCAACAAAAATGCTGGTGGACAAGCCCTTCACGGTACGCATGAACATGTCTCTACCCATCCAGTCCGTTCCAAACAAATGAACTGCGCAGGGTGCCACGTTCTTGATCTGAAAATTCGTTCCATAGCGGTCTGAATGCATGGCCAGACCCATCACGGTTATGCAGCCAAGAATGGTCATGGTCACAAGAAAAACAAGGATCGTTCGCGTGCGGCGGTTAAGCCGTAACTTTTTCGTTCTTTTTTGAACGTTTTCCACGGTTACCTCCTTCCCTGATCTGCGGATTTGCAACGGCTACCAAAACGTTAGCCGCCAGATTTCCGCAAAACACAAAAATCGTTGAGAACAAGGTAATCCCCAAAAACAAAGGAACGTCGCCTTTTAGTGCCGACTGCACGGTTGCATTCCCAAGCCCTGGATACGTAAATACCGTTTCCGCCAGGACGGAACCGCCAAAGAGCTCACTGACGGAGCCGAAATGCAGTATAATAAACGGAAGCAAAACGTTGCGAAGGCCATGTCGGAAGACAAATCCCCACACGCTCTCCCCCCTCGCCTTGGCAAACAAGGCGTAATCACTCTCCAATACCTGGATCATCTTCTCCCTGGTCTGTAAAGTGATCTTTGAAATGCCGGTGAAACTCAGCGTCAGCACCGGCAGGGCAAGGTGGCTTAGCCTTTGTCCAAGCGTCGCTTCAGAAACGCTCATGCCTATGGGAGACGCCAACCCCATGGGAAACAGGCGAAGCCGCACGGAGAACACGATCAAAAGCAACATTCCGATCCAGAAGGATGGCGACGATTCCAAGAGCAGACAATAAACCTTAATGGCCTTATCCGCCAGGCGTCCCTGATACGTTGCCGCCACAATTCCAAGAAATAATCCGATCAATCCCGAAAGCACCCAAGCGCAGCCCATAAGAACGATAGACAGTCCAAACCGCTCTCCGATCACTTCCATCACGTTTTTGCGGTAGATCATGGATACTCCCATGTCACCGTGCAGGACGTTTTTCGCCCATTTACAATAACGAACGACTGGGGACTCGTTCAGCCCCCAGTATTCCGCGATTTTTTGCTGCTGTTGCTCTGTCACGGCATATTCTCCGACGTAGGCGCTGACGGCATCGATGGGAGAAATCTCAACCATGGCAAACGTAACTACGCTGACAACCCAAAGCAAGAGCAGCATTCTTAGCGTATTCTTTATGATAAATTTCCACATGGCCTTATTTCCAACTCCAGTCGCAGAGATTGCTCAGCACTACCTGTCCGTTAGCACAATGCGGCTGGATCGGCTGCTCACCAATGTTTAGGCCCTCGCGAACAAAATAACAGTGATCTGCCCTTGCCAGCCAGCAGTCCGGCGCGTCGCCGATCATGCTTGCACCCGTTTCCCCGTCCCACTGGGCCAGCTTGTAATACTTATAAACGTCCTCCAGCGATTTGGATGCCATGGCAAGACGCATGTACTCATCCACCTTGGGATTCGAATAATGGCCGGAATTACTCCAACCACATCCGATCGAATTTGTCGAAGTCATCAGATAGAATTCATTAGGCGTATAGTCACCGCGTCCAAAAACGTATGGCGTGGAATAAAACTGTTTTTGGATGTCGGAATTCGCCGCGCCCTCCGGATGAATCAAAATGCCCAACTTCTTTGCCTGATCCGCAACGGCCATGGCCATGGATTGCCTGTTGGAATTTGTGGACGTGTAGAACAACGTAAACTCAGCCTTTACGCCATTCTTCTCCCTGACGCCGTCACCATCGGAATCCTTCCAGCCGGCCTCTTCCAAGATTGTCTTTGCGACTTCCGCTCCTGAATTCTTCTCATCCAGCTTTGTTTTTTCATTAAACCAAGGCATGGTGTCGCACATGGAAAAGGAAGGCTTCGCCAGCCCATTAAACACCTGATCGATCAATGCCTGTCTGTCCAGTCCAACGCTGAGCGCCCTGCGGATCGCGACATCTCCAGTCACGTCATTTCCAATGACTTGTCCATCCTCCGCCAATTCTCCTTGCTTTAAGAGCGTCGGGAAGATGATTCCATAGTTATCAATGGATTCCACGTTGACCATCCGGTAACCGTCCACCGTTTGTGTCGCAAGGTTTTGGTTGACGTACGCCAGGTCCGCGTCTCCCCTTTGCACTGCCATAAACGCCGCGTCATCATTCATGAAAAGTAACACGACTCTCTTTATTTCCGGTTCCTTCCCGTAATAATACTCATTGTATTCCCAGACAGCCTGCTGTCCCTTCTCCCACTGCACCATTTTGTAAGGACCTGATCCGATGGGTGCCTCCCCATAGTTGTCTGAATAATATGCCTCAGGCACGATACCAACCTTGTAGGTCACGTAAAGGAAGGTGTAATCCGGCTCCTTCATGTGGAACACAACCGTCACGTCATCCGTAGCCTCCGCCTTCTCAACGTTGCTTAGGTCCAGGCTCGTCCCATTGTCTCTTACGGCCTCGTAAGTAAACGCCACGTCGCTGGCAAGCACCTTCGCGCCGTTGGAATAATATGCATCGTCACGGATTTTGATCGTCCAAGTCTTACCGTCATCGCTCACGCTCGCATCCGTGGCAAGATCCATTTGGATCTCACCGCCGTACGCCTTCGTCAAAGTACTCTGCAGGATGGGATCATAACGCTGACCATATCCCGTGATGGGATTCCATCCGGCGCTCGGTTCCGAGCTCACTGCCGCGACTACTTCCGTTTTTTTGGCCGCGTTATTCACGGCAACGTTTTTCTCCTTGTTTACGTCGCCATTTCCTGCCTGCGAACAGGCCGTCAGCGTCGATAAACATAATACCGTCACAAGTAACAAAGCCCATATTCTGTTTTTCACGTAATTCATTCTCCGTTTCCTTCCAGTGATTTATTTTGCCGTGTTATTGAATTGCCTGCTTCAACGTTTCCAAATTGTCCTGCATGATCTTCAGGTAATTGGCACCTTCTTTCACGTCTTTGGAAGTCGTTGCCTGCATGGAATCCATCGTCAGGATCTTCTGATCCTTTGCACCGGAATTGGAACGGATGGTCTCTGCAATCTTATGATTTGCGCCTTCAATGGTCATTACGGCCGGCAGCTCTAATTCATCTAACTTGCCCGCCAAAAATACAACGGTTTCAAAGCTTGCTTCGCTCTCAGCGGAACAACCTGCAAATGCTGCATAATAGTTCAGGCCATAGTCATCCACGAGATAGCGGAACGGGAATCTGTCACCAAACAAAAGCGTCTTAAACTTTGCATCCTTGACGGCATTCGCATATTCTGCATCCAACGAAGACAGCTTCGCCTGATAGCTTGCAAGATTCGCGCGATACTTTTCAGCGTTTGCGCCGTCAAGCTCGCAAAGTGCGTCCGTGATCACGCCACAAAGCACGGAAGCATTCTTCAGAGAAAGCCATACGTGCTCATCAAATTCTTCTTCATGCTCGTGATCATGGTCATGGTCGTCCCCGTCTTCATGGTCATGGTCGTCCCCGTCTTCGTGATCATGGTCGTCCCCGTCTTCGTGATCATGCTCATGCTCCATGCCTTCCACGATCTCCTCCGTCTTTACGGCATCACCTAGAGCCTCCAACAGGTTGATCACCTTCATGTTGGGGTTCTTCGCTTCTTTCAGCACGTCGTCAACCCATCCGTCAGACTCACCGCCCACATAGATAAAAAGATCACAATTCGAAATCTTCAAAATGTCATTTACGGTCGGCTGAAAGCTGTGCAGATCCACTCCATTGTCCAAAAGCATGGTAATCTCAGCTTCTCCTGCGTCCCCAACCAGGCTCTTCACCCAATCATATTCGGGAAAGATCGTAGTTACAATTTCCAGTTTCTTTCCATCTCCAGAAGCCGTTCCTTTTTTCTTGGAATTTCCATCTATGTTATCTGCGCATGCAGAAATACAGCTCACCATTAAAATGGCAGCCAAAAAAATAGCAAAAAACTTTTTCACCTGAGTATCCTCCGTCAATATTAATTTACGTAATGGGAAAATTTGTAAGCTTCGCGGGAAGAACTCCCGAATCAAATATTTAGACGAACCTTTCTTGATACAGGCGTAGTAATCCCCATAACGCCGGCAATCGCTACGACCTTAAAAAGCACCAATCCGGCCAAAAGGGCGAACAGACACTCTCCAAGATTCTCATGCTTCATGTTGGAGACAATACCCTCGCAGATCTCCATGCAAAAACAGATCTCACAGTCTTCGCCATGGCAGGCGTGCTGAGCTTCGTGAGCCACAAAAAAGAGCATGAAAACAACGCTACACAGTACCAGCGCCGCTAGGATGACCGAAAATATTTTCTTTTTCTCTCCGATTCCTGGTCTCACGTTCTCACCTACTTTTTTGAATGAAACAAGTTCTAAATGCAATTCATTTGCATTTAGAACTATATCACTTTCTCAGGATTTGTCAAGCGCTTTCCGTTTCCTTTTTGCCAAAATGCAACTTCTTCTCATAGCTACGGAATGCTTTCGGACGCACAGACGGAACCAAACCCCACCTTCTCGTTTGGATAAATTGTCTCCCCGCGGATGGACTGTGCACTGCCCCGCAAATAGGCCTTGATCTTTTCGCCATATAAATAGGGATCCTTTCCTCGAATGATTCCCCATTCCATCAAAAGCGCCGCGCTGCCGCTGACGATCGGCGTGCTGAAGGACGTACCCGTCTGATAGGAATAACCGCCAAGGACGTCCGGCGCCAGGATTCCCACGCCGGGCGCCACCAGGTCGGGCTTGGCAATCCCATATCCCACGCGCTCTCCAAGGACGTTTGTCATGCCATAGCCCCTGCCTGAAAAATCAGCATAAGCTTCAAAGGCAGGATCATATGCCCCAACCGTGATCACCTTCGAAGCCGATCCCGGAATGGTCAGCGTCCTCTCTGGAGTTGGCTCCAAAAAGCCGGTTCCCCGGTTTCTGGTCACGGCTGACGGCAGGTAAAAGGAAAAGGCACCCGTGACAATCCTTACGGGTTCCAAAAGGAAGCGCCAGATTCCCTCCTGCAAAAAGGTTCCCGGCTCCTGCGGCAACAGTTCCAGATAGATCTCCTGCGATGCGGAATAGGGCGTTGGCTCCCCAAAATATACCAAGATCCTCGCATCCTCCACGCGCAGCGCGTATCCTCCGCCACTGGTGTCTTGGCGCTCCGGCATAAGGCTAGCGGTCGTGCCTCCCGGGGCGCGCAGCAAGATGCGAAACTGATCACCATAATACTTCCAAAGCTGCACGCTCAAATGCCTTTCAAACCCTGCGATCGCAAGATCGATCATTCTCTTCCCGGTAAGCTTTCCCGCAACGTGTCCCGAAGAATTCCCCTCATTGCCGCTGCCCACGCAGATCACGCATCTTCCAATCTCCGCCGCGTTGTCGAGGAACCGTTCCAAGAGCGTACTGCCGTCATGGGCACCGTAGGTGTTCCCAAAGCTTAGGTTAATGACCAGCGGGCGCTCAAGCTCCTGAGCCTTCTTTACGCAATAGGTCACGGCCCTTAATATCTCCGTCGTCTTCGAGTATCCCGTCAGATCGCCGTTATCTCCTCCCAGCTTTACGATCAAAAGATCTGCTTCCGGTGCCACGCCCTGATAGGAAGTCGTCCGCGATGCCGCCGCGATCCCGGCAACGGCCGTCCCGTGTCCGGATACGTCGATCGTGGGCATACGTTCCCATCGCTCCGCCTCCATCGGCAGCGCGAGCGTCTCATTGATCCAATCCGCGTCAAATTCCACGCCCTTAAAAAAGCCCCGCGGCGGGCCGGGGGGCCGTGTTTCACGGAAGCCCTGAAACTGCCCTGACAACCCTGATTCAACAATGTCCTGCGCTATCCCGTCCGGAGTAATGGTCTGGTCCCAGAAATACAGGATCCTCGTTGTTCCGTCCTCCTTCCGGAACTCGCTTCTCTGATAGGCAATCCCGCTGTCAATCACCGCGACCAACACGCCTTGCCCACTCAAAAAAGGGTCCCTGGCAGTCACGCCGGCAATGCAGGCGCGCGCCGAGGGCCCTTCCTGAATAAAATAAAAGTTTTTGGGCTTTTCCACGTATTCAATTTGCGGGTTTGCGCCGGCCGCCTCAACAAGCGCCTCCGGCACAGTCAAAATGGCATATCCGGCAATTAATGGCTCTACGCGGACCATCCCTGGCAATGCATCCAAACTGCCATTATACTTTACGATCAGCTCCCACGTCCCGGATGCCGGATCAAACCCCGTGTCCAGATCTTCTGTCCGTTCCCTGACCTCCTGCGGCGTCTCCAGTGCAAGCATTAACTGATTCTCTATCTTTTGGGACATGACGTTCCTCGTTTCGCCATGAAATCCATATATTTTATGCCATTTTCTACAATTTATTCTCAGCCCGGGCTTTCTCCGGATCTCCCTCGAGAAGAATGCATGCCTTTCTTAACATGTCGATCTTTTCCGACTCTCTCAGATCTCCCTTCTCGATCGCGTCATAAACCTTTTCAAACGCCTCCCAGTCCAGCTTCCATTTTGCCTCCGCAAATAACGTTTTGAATTCACCGTCCACGATTTCGTAAAGCTTGCTCTGCTGATTTCTTCATTTCCTTTCTGCCCTTGTTGATCGTCTCAAAGACCTGAAGGTAATTGTCCAAGACCTTTTCATTGCTGCCATACACCATCTGAAATGCCACTTCCCAGGGCGGGCAGATCACTGCGCGTACGTCCGCGCCGCGCAGAATGGCATCATAAATGTCTTTCTTGATATTACGCGTCAAAATCAGACGATACCCGGAGATCCAGATCATGCGGTCGCAATCCGAAAGCAACGCCTGCAACGCTTCCTTCTTGTCCTGAAAGAGATTCTGAATGCCAAATGCCCGGAGGTCTTCCAGGTATTTTTCGTTTTTATGCTCATGATAGCTCACAATGATGTCCGCCAGCATGGTAAAAACGGTTACCAACAGTGAAGTAAACAGGGCAAGCAATATGTTAGCCATAACTTCATCCTGCCGAAGCTCCGGAATCTGATACGCCAAAAGTGACAGGATAAAGATGATCAGCATGATGATCATGATCCAAAACTGCGTCTGAAGTTTATATGCCTTGATCTTGCTCCACAGAGTGCTCTTTCTATTCATTGCTTCCAATCTCCTTCAGATAGTATACCGTATCGATTCCGGGACCTCTGTCATCCGGGATCGCCTTGATCAGTTGAAATCCCATTTTCTTAAGCAATGAGAGGTGGGCGTCGTTGGTCGACCAGGTTCTTGTCGCGACCTTGCGCCCCTTGCTGATCCGGAACAACTCATCGTACATTCTCCGCGTCAGGCCCTGCTTGCGGCTTTCGGGCTCCACGACAATGGTGGAAATATAATTGCAGGTCACCTCCCTGCCATCGATCAAAAGCACGTGATCGGGAATGTACGTAAGAAATCCGTTCACTCTGCCGTCCTTTACCGCAAGGATAAATGCCTGTCGAATCATCTGTTCAAAATAACTGACGGGACCCCGCGCGTCACCTTTACCCGGCAAAAGCGCCGCCTGCGTTGTCTTTTCACGGGAGGAAAGCGGTGGAATAAACTCTCCGTCGGCGTCTGACAGCAATTTCCATACGTCGTCCTGATATTTTTTTGTAAGCCTTTTTAGTCTCAGGAATTCCTGCGACATAATCTTTAGTCCTCCTTTGACTCAATAAAATATAATCTGGCCCCGAAATCCGGATAATATCTCACCTGATCATTATAACCCGTCCCGCCGAAGGGTTGCTTCAGATTCACGCCACCGCGCATCAGCACGTCGCCGGAAAGCAAATACCCTTCCGTCTCCCCGTCCATCTTCACGAATTTTGCCACCACGTTGTGCAGCAGCGAATCCTGTTTTACGTGAATGGGCGCTACGGTGTTGATCAGGTCGCCAAAGCCTTTTACGTTATACTTGAGTTCTCTGTTGCTGAAATGATAAGTTTTTCCTTCGTCCAATGCCCTCGCGCGAAGGTGCAGGGAGTGCGTGTTTGGAATTGCAAAGCGCTGCATCAGTGCGATGACCTCCCTGGTTTGGTCCTCTGATACGCAGAACCATTCCTGGAAATTTCCCTCTCCGTCCCGCAGATTGCTGATGCCGGCAGTCCCTGCTTCGCCAAAGCTTCTTCCGCGGATCCACGTGCCAAACTGGAAAACGCTTCTCCAGGATTTATACAGCTCGATCTGATTCCGGATGGCCTCCAGATCCTCTTTTTTCATGTCCGCCAGATTGCATTCATAGCCCAGCGCGCCAAAGCATGCCACTGCAAAACGCGTCTCAAGCGGCGTCACTCGAAGCGTCTGATGGTTTGGACAGGAAGATACGTGCGCGCCGATCACGGACTGAGGATATCCATAGCCGTACCCGTTTTGGATCTCCGCGCGGCACAGCGCATCCGTGTCATCACTCGCCCAAATCTGCGGGAAGTAACACAAAATACCCAGGTCAAAACGGTTTCCGCCGGATGCGCAGCCCTCAAACAAAATCTCGGGGAAGGCCTCCGTGAGTTCCTTCATGCAGCGGTATAATCCCATTTGATATCGGTGAACCACCTCGCCCTGCCGTTCCTTTGGAAGTGCCTGCGAATAAGCGTCACTGAAAACGCGGTTCATGTCCCATTTTACGTAAGAAATACTGGCGTAGGAAAAGACTCTGCTCATCTCGTCAATCATATACTGTTGTACGTCCGGATTACTCAAATCCAAGATTCTTTGGTTCCGGCCTTCACTGTGTACCTTTCCCGGCACCTCCAGAACCCATTCCGGATGGGCGCGGTAAAGATCGCTGTCAACGTTGACCATCTCCGGCTCCACCCAGATTCCAAAGTCCAGTCCCATGGCATTGATCTTTTTTGCCAGACCCTTCAGGCCGCCCGGAAGCTTCTTTTTATTCTCCGTCCAATCGCCCAGCGATGACGTATCGTCGTCCCGCTTTCCAAACCAGCCGTCGTCCAGTACAAAAAGCTCGATCCCGACACTCTTTGCCGTCTCAGCAAGCTTTAAGAGCTTCGATTCGTTAAAGTCAAAGTAAAATGCCTCCCAGCTGTTGAGCAGAACAGGCCTTTCCTTCTTTTTCCAAGTGCCGCGGACAATATGCTCCCTGACAAATGCATGCATGTTCTTACTCATGCCGTTTCGCCCCGCGCCGGAAAAGGTCATCACGGCCTCAGGAGCCTCAAAGCGCTCTCCCGGTTCCAAAATCCAAGCAAATCCCTGCGGATTGATGCCGGTCGCCACTCTTGTCTTTCCGTAGGGGCTCACCTCCACGACTTCATAATGATTGCCGCTGTAGATCAGGTTAAACCCGATGCACTCACCGTGATCCTCCCCAGTGGTACGCTTTTCCAGAAAGAAAAAGGGATTGGCCCGGTTTGAGGAAGTTCCCGTCGCGGAGGATAGTACGTATTTCCCGCCCGTAAGCGGGATGCGATTTTCATGCATCTCTCTCGTCCATGCGCCGGTAAAGCTCCGTACAATCCAATCATCCTCATCGAGATCCACCAGAAGGCTCAAAAGGCGCTCTACCGTCACGGGCGCCTCACCTTCATTCACCAGAACGGCGCTGCGCGTAATGACGTTGCATTCCTCATACGTCCAGTAATTGATTTCCAGCTTAAGCCCCTGCCATGCATCCTTTAGCGTAATCTTCAGCCGTTGTACCCGTCCTGTCTCGTCGCAGGATCCGGGGAGCGTCAGGAAAGGCTCTTTTCCCTCACTGATCTCATGGCTGTCATAGACAAAATCCAGCGTCCTTACGCCATCTTTTCCAATAACCTCCGCCATGGGCTCGCGCACGTCTCCCTTTCCTGATGCCGAGCATTCCAGCGCGCAATACTCCATCGAGAAGGTTTTGTCCTCCTGATCATAACACAGCGAATTGCCAGGTGCAAACGCCTGTTTTTCCAAGAGCGCCTCCACCTGGCCCGCCGCAAGCTCTTCCCTGCCAAGAAGCTCGATTCTTTCGCCATAATAAACATGTTCGAGCAGCCCGTTAGGGCGTGCCCGAAACACGTACGTCGTATCTTTTGTTGACAATTCAAAACATCGATTCCGTTCCCTGATCATGCCTTCTCTCGCTTTCCAATGCTCCAAATGCGGTGAAATAACCCTTCAAGACAAATATTATTTCTTCAGCTGCTCGGTGATTTCCTGCACCTTCTCTTCCGTCAGGATGAACTTCTTTGCAAACACAACGATTGCAATGAAAAGTCCGATCACGGGAAGAATGGTCATGGTCATGCGAAGTCCCATCTTTGCGGAATTTGATACGTCCTTCGCAAAGTCAATCACCTGTTCTGCCTCCGTCGTCTCTTCATTGGACAAGTGATTCAGCGTCAGGCAAATGGAGGCTGCAAATACTGCGATGCCGGACGCCAGCTTCACAACAAAGGTCTGCATGGAGAAGATTACGGATTCATCTCTTCTGCCATTCTTTAGTTCACCGTAATCTACCGTATTGGCAAGGAAAACTGTTGTCAGCACCTGCAACACACCATTTGCCGCAAAGATGAAAAATCCCGGGATAAACAAAATATACACGCTGGACATGTTGATGAACGCAATGGCAAACAGTACCACGTAACCTATGATCGCGCTGGCAAGCGTGATATAGAAAATCTTGACGTTTGAAAAGAACTTTCGAAGCAAGGGATACGCCACCATCATGGCCAAAATCTGGATGGCGCCGCCAAACATGTTAAACAGGGTGTAGCTGTTATACCACTCCGTTCCGCCGAAATCATATTTGAAAAAATAGATGACCAAATTTGACGTCACGTAAATGGAAGTGTTAATCAACACAATGGCGATCACGACTACCATGGCCTGGTCATTGCTGACAAGGGCCTTAAACATCTGTCCCACGGAGGGAGATTCCACGTTGACCGTCGATTTTTCCTTGACGGCAAAGCAAGTGGCGGCGATAAATACCATAAAGAGAGCGGCGACAATCACCGAAAGCCACAGAAATCCCAAACGCTCATTATTTCCGCCAATGGCATGCACGATCTTCATCGTAAAGATGGTGACCAGCGCAGAGCCGACGCCGGCACAGGATCTGGCAAGCGTCGTCAGGCCTTCCCTTTCCTTTCCCGACTTTGTGAAGGCCGGGATCATGGACCAATACGGGATGTCCATCATCGTGTAGGTCACGCCCCAGAGGATATAGGTGACGGCCGCGTAAGCCACGAGCCCCTTGCCATCGAGCTTAGGAGGTGCTGAAAACATGAGGACCAGGATCACCGCATTTGTTATGGTGCCAATCATCAGCCAGGGGCGAAACTTTCCCCACTTGGTATTCGTCTTTGCCACGATCACTCCCATGATGGGATCATTAAAGGCATCAAAGATTCTGGCGACAAGCAAAATCACGCCCATTGCAAAAGCACTCACGCCAAGGACGTCCTGAAAATAATACAGCACGTAGCTCGCTGAAAGCATGTAGACCATGTCTTTTCCAACGGCGCCCAGACCGTAGGATGCCTTTTCTTTCATCGTTAATCTCATTTGATTCCCTCCTTGCTCCTAACCTTCTTCTGCACAAGTTATGCCTCGACTTTAAAGTCCAGTTCCAAAGGTTCTGCGCCCTGCGCCTTCACGAGCAGCTTTCCGCTGCCGCTCTTTCCAAGCGTTCTCACGTAGGTTCCCGTCATGCCGCCTTGAAGCGAAACAACGCTCGGTCCGATCAATTCGATTTCTCCCTGAACTTCAAAGCTTACGGGATCATTACAAATGCTTAAAAGATTTCCAAACTCATCCTGCATCTGGATGCGAATGGCCGCCGCGTCATAGGTTTGATCCTCCTTTAGCGCCACGTGATCCACGGTTCCAAAAAGCTTCAAGCCATGCATGGGCTGCTTTTCCACCGTCTTTACCACCTTGCCGTCCTTGATGGCCTCAAACCGATATGCCGTGGAGGTTCCTCCCCAGTCACCCACGTACTTGTTGTAAAGCTCCGTCGCGCGTTCCATGGTGATTTGCCTCATGGCAATCAGCCTCGCTGAAGCAAGCTTTGTCTCCAAGGAAAGATTATTGAGTCCCACTCTGGCCACTTCATTCATGATCTTCTTGACCTCTTTGGCCAGTCTGGGCTTCATGCCCTCCTTCGTCACCAGCACGTCGCCCACGAAATCATCCACCACCAATGGGCCGTGCGGCAAATAGGGATACGGGGAATCCTCCTTCCGGTACTCCTGCACGAATTCGCCATTCTTATACATTTTCACGGAATCCGCATTCGTGAAGAGATAGATCATGCCACGGTTACATCCGGGATGTTCGCCAATATCCATGGACGAACTCGGCATGAGCGTCGGTACGTCATCCTGCTGACTCTGATAAACTGCTGCCGCAAGCTTTGGATTCCGGAACGCGTCCATCACGCCGTGATAACAGATCCGGTCGCCGCTTCCAAAGTCCTTATGCGTGTTATAGTCAAACATGCACCAGCCAAAGGATCCGGAAACGTCTTCCTCCTGCGCAACCGCCTCCAAGACGTTTGCGTGCCGCAGGGCATGCTCCACGCGCCTGTCCTCACAGTCAAAGGCCTTCGTGGGAAACATGTGACCATTGTACTCCGTGATGAGATAAGGCTTTGTCACGTCCGACGTCACGTTCTTTTTGGGCTCACAGCCCTTATTATTTCCTTCATGCACAAATTCATTGTAGGTATAAACGTCCTCCAGAAGATGACTCTTTTTGATGGCGCGGACCCCTCCCGTCTGTCTCGTGGGGTCCAGGCGCTTCGCCTCGGCATTCGTCCTAACGTAAAAATCGTCATCATCCATGGATTCATTAATTCTGACGCCCCAAATGATGATGGAAGGGTGATTCCGGTATTGCAGGATCATGTCCCTGACGTTCCTGACCGCCTGCTCTTTCCATTCCTCATCACCGATATGCTGCCAGCCCGGCATCTCCGTAAATACAAGCAATCCCAGCTCATCACATCTGTCCAGGAAATAATGGCTCTGCGGATAATGTGAGGTTCTCACGGCATTGACGCCAAGTTCACGTTTCAATATCTCCGCATCATTTACCTGCAAAGATTTAGGTGCGGCATACCCAATATACGGATAGCTCTGGTGACGATTCAGGCCGCGGATCTTGAGCTTTCTTCCATTCAGATAAAAGCCGTCCCTGCGGAACCTTGCGGTTCGGAACCCAAATACGTCAACCCTTTCGTCCAACATCACGTCACCTTGAAATAACTGCGTTTTCAGCTGATACAGGGCAGGATTCTCCACGTCCCAGAGAACGATCTCTCCCAGCGCTTCCATGCCGTCTGCCGCATAGTCCGTCGCCCCGTAAATGCCTTCCTCACCGCCAAATCTGCTCGCGCGCTTTGCCGTTTTCTCCAGCTCTGCGTCAGAAGAAAGCTTCTTTTCTCCGAGAAACACGTATTCTCCCAGATCTTTTCTCCGAAGGAACTGTTTCACCTGGTACGCAACTGGCCCGGTAAGTCCGCTTTGCCTGGCTGCCGCAAAGCTTGCGGAATTCACCTTGATGCGGCTCCGGACGCGCCTTCCCGTCATTTGAACCGTAGAGATAAACACGTCCTCCAAAAAAGCTTCCTCATGCAAATCCAGATACACGTCGCGATAGATTCCGCCAAAGGTCATGTAATCAATTACAAAACCGAAGGGCGGCTCGTTTAACGTCTCCCTGCTGTCCACTTCCACGGCAAGGACGTTATCCTCCCCAATCCTTAGCTTTCCCGTCAATTCAACGCTAAACGCAGTGTATCCACAGTGATGCTCCCCAATCTGCTCCCCATTTAGGAACACCCTGCAGGCATGTCCAACACCGTCAAAGGTCAGCCTGATGCGCTTTTCCTTCCACTCGGCAGGTGCAAAAAGGATCCGTCTGTAGCCGCTGACCATCTGATAAATGCTCTCATCAAAATAGTGTAGCGGCGTCTCCTTACAGGTGTGCGGAAGGCGCACCTCCTTAAGGCTTCCCGCATATTCTTTTTTTGTCAGTTCTACTGAGAACTGCTCCGTAAATCCCCACCTGTCATCCAGGTAAATCCTTTGTCCCATGCCTTCCTCCGAAATCCTATCTTACTGCAATGCCGTTGACTAAGACGTCAACCACGTGATCCAGTGCCTCGCCATAGCTCAAATTGTTTACGATCAGAATGTCTCTCTGGAAGAACTGCTCCAGGCTTGCCTCCAACATCATCTTTACAAGGCAAAGAGGCACGGGCCTGATCACGCCTTCCTTGATGCCCTTTTCCAGGAGCGTCAGCGTGTTCTCCCATCCGGTCTCAAGTCTTTCCTCCACGCGCTTGTAGGTGCTGGGATACTTTTCCTTCAGTTGATAGAGCTTTCTAAGGTCAATGTCGCGATAGCTCTCCGGCATCACGCCCAGGATCTTTCTAATCTTTTCAAGCGTGGTCAGGGACTTGTCCTTCATCACCTCTTCCTCGCTGACCTTGATCTGGTCAAAGAGATAATCCACCATCTCCAAGAACATCTTTTCCTTGTCGTCAAAGACCTTGTAGATCGTCTTCTTGCTGATGCTCAGCTGCTTTGCAATGTCATCCATGGTAAACTTAAGGCCTTTTTGATTAAATACCTCCATGGTTCCGTTTAAAATAGTCTTTCTCAATTCCGTATTCATGTTGCTTCCTCCTTAGCATGCGCTTTTGATCGGTTTCCCTCTCTAATCTTTCCAGTTTTCCTCTTTTCGGGATTATGTTTCCCGTATTGCCGTAATTCCTTTTTGTTTCACCTCTCCTTTCGCGGAAACGGTTTATGGTTTATAGGTTTCGTTATTTTTATTATAGCAAAGCAGTTTCCATATCGCAAGAAACCATTTTAACAGTTTTCGTTTCCCCTCTTTGTGTAATTAGCACAAAAAAATTAGAGCACGGCCACCGCGTACTCTAATTTGCACTAAATTATTTTATTTTTTCAATTATTCCGAAAAATATTCTTTCATTACTTTCATCGCCATCAGCGTGTCTTTTGTGCCGCCAGTTTCCACCGCGGAGTGCATGGCCAGCTGAGGCAGTCCCACGTCGACGCTGGGAATGGATACGTGAGAAGCGGAAATGTTGCCAAGCGTACTTCCGCCCGGGACGTCCGAGTGATTGACGTAGGTCTGGCAAGGCACGCCGGCGCGTTTGCACAGGCTCCTGAACTTCGCCGCCGTAACGCCGTCCGTCACGTATTTCTGCGCGCAGTTAAACTTCAGCACCGGTCCGCCGTTTAAGCAAGGTCTGTTGGTGGGATCCGCTTTTTCCGGGTGATTGGGATGAACCGCATGCGCATTGTCTGCAGAGATCAAATAGCCAGCCGCAATCCATTCCTTTTGCTTCGCCGCGGACATGCCAAGGCTCTCCCCCACGCGAAGGAACACGTCTTCCAGGAACGTGGAGTCCGCACCCTGATTGGAACCGCTCCCCACCTCTTCATTGTCAAAGATGGCACAGACGGTAGCATATGCAGCCGGCTGCGTCTCAGCATGGCTCTCAGTCAGCGCGTAAACACACTGAAGGTCGTCCAGCTTGGGCGAGAGGATAAACTCTCCGTCAGCGCCAAGGATCCTTCCCTCGTCACGCACGTATAGGAACAGGTCATTTCCAAGGATCTGATCCGGTTTCACGCCTGCTGCCTTTGCCACGATCTCCATAAACGCGGAAGTGCCCTTACCGTCACTTTTCTTACCCTCGGCTGCCTTTAATGCAAACAGTGGTTGCAGGTCCGTCTGAGGCTTATACTCCATCCCCTTGTTGACGTCGCGGTTCATGTGAATGGCCAGGTTCGGAATGACCAAAAGATCCCGATCCACATTCACCAGCTTTGTTCTGATCTCCCCAGTCTTTTCGTTTTCCATCGCGATCCTGCCTGCCACGGATAATGGTCTGTCCAACCAAGTGGAATGGATCATGCCGCCGTACTTCTCCACGTTCAGCGTCACGTAAGCGTCAGCGCTTCTCTCCGGATTTTCTTTCACCTTAAACGTCGGTGAATCGCAGTGTGCGGCTGCCACGTGCCAGCCCTTCACTTTTTCTTTCTTGTCAGGCAGACGGAAGGCGATCAGGGCGGAATCATTTCTGATGACGTAATAACTCTTTCCCCAGGCAAGCTTCCAAGTCTTTCTTTCATCCAGCTCCGTAAATCCGTGCGCCCGGTAGTTCTCCGCCACCTTTGCGATCACGTGATAACAGCTGGGACAATCCTTGATAAAGCGGAGCAGCTCCTCCGCGCATTTCATGCTTTCTTTCATGACCTTCTTCCACCTTTATTGCTGATATACGATCTTTTTAGCCATCTCGTCTGCGGCTTCTTTCCCGCAAAAGATTTCCGAGATTGCCAGGGCGAAATCGATGGAAGTGCCCATGCCCCTGGAGGTGATCACGTTGCCGTCGATCTCCACGGGACCTGCCGTCACCTGCGCACCCTCCAAATGGCTCTCAAAATCAGGATAACTGCACGCCCTGCGTCCCTTTAAGAATCCCCTGTGCCCAAAAATGCTGGGCGCCGCGCAGATTGCCGCTACGTACTTTCCTGCCTTGTAAAAGGCATCGATCTGCTCCATCAAAGGAGCACACGCCTCAAGGCCCTTAGTTCCCTTGCCGCCTCCCGGAAGAACCAACGCGTCATAGGAAGAAAAGTCCACTTCCTCCAGCGCCTTATCCATGCCAACCAGTATTCCGTGAGAGCCAAGCACCTGCTTTTCTCCATATGCGGAAACCATCTCCACTTCGATCCCGCATCTGCGGCACACGTCCACTACGGTCAGCGCTTCGATCTCCTCAAAACCTTCTGCAAAGAATATACCGATTTTACTCATGCGTCATCCCACTCCTATTCTTTTATTATTATCATTATGCCTCAAGAAGTCCTTCCTCAGTTCCTCCATGGGGTTCAAGCCACAATGCCGTCAGGACAAAGAACAAAAAGCTCAGACACTGGTTTACTACGAAGGCGGCAATAATGCCAATCCACACGTGCCCCAGAACAACGGCAAAAACCAAGACGAAAATGTCCGGAAGCAAGCCAAAATAAACAAACAAAATCTGAATAAACTGTTTGATCGTCAGCGCGGCATTGGCCGGCAGGGATATGTTGATAAACGCTCCCACAAGCGTTGAATATACGTCAACGGAAAGAATCGGCAGAATCATGATCAGTGCCACCAAAGGATTTCCGCCCATAACCAGCGCGCCCACCACCAAAGGAAGTGCCAGATCTGCCATCGTGGAAACAATGCTGGCCAACAGGGAATAAAAGAGCTTCGCCCAGGTGCTCTCAGGGATCATAACAAAATACGACATCTTGACGTCCGTCTCCAAGGGATTTCCCAGGGAACGGAAAAACACCATGCCCGCCAGAATCGCCACCAGAACCAATACGTTATTGGTCTCAATGGAGAATCTGCAGATCAGGCCAACAGCTATCGCGACTATCAAATAGAATTCCATCGTTTTTGTCAAGAAACCAAAATGCGAAAAACGCACGCGATTGTACCAGCTCTTCCAGAAGAAAACATTCGCTCCGGCGCCATGCTTCATGCCGTCCCTGCAAAGCTTTTCGCTTCTGTCCTTCTTCTTCGTGATTATGCCATTCTGAGATCTGGCTGCCTCCATGAGTGCAGCGATCTCTTCGGACTTTGCCATGGCATCCTCATAGAAATCAACCTTTAAGCTCCAGATGACGTAAATCATAACCACGGCGCTTACAGCCAATAACACTAAGAAAAGGAGCGTGCCCGCAAGATCTGCGTCATAAGCTGCCCTGCAAAAACCTTTCATCCAACCCCAAACAGGGATCCACTGCGTTCCTTTCGCATTAAAGAAGCTTGCCGCTGCCGGCAAAATCCCAAGCCCGCTACTTTTCTGATACAGGAAAAACGGTCCGACGATCAATGCCAGGCAAACAACAAGTCCGGGACGCAGCATTTTCTTGAAGGTCGGGAAAACGTTACCGATCAAATAAAACAGCAGTTGGAATAGGGTCGAGAAAAAGTTGGCAAGGCAAAATGCCACAACCATCGCAATTGCCGCCCAGATGCTCATTCCTGCGTTCAAGATCAGATTAGGCAGCTGGAACAACATGTAAAACCCGATCAAAAGCATCTGACCAAGCTGGTTTGCAATACGGAACATCATGACGGACTGCGGTTTCATCGGTGCTGAAAACAAGAGCGTAACGTCCGCCGGCAAGAAAATTCTGCCTGCATTTTTGTCTGCTCCCAGCACGGAAAACGCAAGAATCATGGTAAAGACCGCTGCAACGATCAGCTCCAAAAAGTTGCCATATCCGACCTCATCCCGAAGCATGACCTTGAACGCGGAATCCGGGGATTGCGATTCCTGGGCTTCCTCGCTTTCGACCTGTTGTTCCACCTGTTGCTCCGCTTGTTTCTTTTCTGCCACCTCGGACACGGATGCCGCAAACACTCCGATGATCGCGCCAAAAACAACGCACACCAAAATAAATACGACTGCCCAGGACTTAAAAATTTTCTTTAACTGATTGAGAAATGAATGAACCGCATAATACAAAAACAATCTCATAACGGTCACTCCTTCCCGGCATTTTCTGCTTCCGAATGCTTCATTTCTTCCTGGTCAACACCTTCCGTCACGTCAAAGAAGAGCTGCTCTAAGGTTTTGCCTTCCTTCTCCAATTCATCCTTGGTAACGTTTGCCTTGATCTGACCGGCCTGCATGATCAGAGCCCTGTCCCAAAGCATGTCCACGCTGTCAATGATGTGCGTGCTGACAAGAAGCGTCCTGCCCTCTGCCCGCATCTCCTCAAACATCTCCTTCAATTGCTTGATGGCATGAGGATCAAGACCGATCATGGGCTCATCCAACAGAATCATCTGTGGCTGCGTCATAAGGCCCATGCAGAGATTCAGCTTCTGCTGCATGCCCTTAGAAAGCTCGTCGCCAAACTTTTTCTTCTTGTCCGAGAGTTCAAAGCGCTCCAAGAGTGCGTCAGCCTTCTCCTTATAATTTGTCATGCGGTATGCCCTTGCCAGAAACTCCATGTGCTCGGAAACCGTAAGATTCGGATACAAGGCGGGCATCTCCGGAATGTATCCAAGAATTCTTCTGGCATCAACCGTCTTGTTGGGAAATCCGCCAACGGTGATCTTTCCGTCATATTTCAAAAAACCAATGATGGATTTCATGAGCGTACTCTTTCCCGCGCCATTCGGTCCAAGCAGAACCGTAACGCTGCCGGGATCCAAATGAAAATCCACGTCGTTACATGCCAACAGTTTGCCATACTTTTTTGTTACGTGTGATACGTCTAACATAAATTTTTGTCCTTTCGTATTTTCTTCTTGCATCCTCCGATGGCCAAGTTATTTCCGGCCTCGCGTAAGTTCCGTCTTACTCATTATATCTTAGGTTACCTTCCGCGAAAAGCGCAGAAACCGCACTTTACGTCTTCTTTTTGTTCGAATTACGCACGATGCCCCTCCCATCATATAGGTACTATACGTATCATACGCATAAATGCCCCTTGAATGGAAACTTTGTTGTAAACCGCTTCGTTTTTGTTGTGAATCGCAATTCAAAACAGTTGGAAATAATTTGCTTTTTTACTATTCAACCACAAAATTTTATGCTATACTTTAAATGGTGGAATGAGAAAATATCTCATCAGTTCATTCTCATTTGTTTAGCAGAAAGGTATTACAAAAATGGAAATAGAACGCAAATTTTTACTAAGAAGACTTCCCGACAATTTAGAATCCTATCCCTGTCTTCAGATAGAGCAGGCATATCTGTGTGTCGACCCGGTAGTGCGCGTACGCAAGGAAGATGATCATTACTACATGACCTATAAGGGCAAGGGCATGATGACCAGGGAAGAGTTCAATCTCGAACTCACGGAGGATGCGTATTATCACCTTCGCGCGAAGGCGGATGGCAACGTCATCTCCAAGAAACGCTACCTGATTCCCCTAAAGAACCCTGGATTTAAGGAAGGCTTTCCGAAGCCTCCCGCTGATTACACGCTGACCATTGAAATTGACGTCTTTGACGGATATTTCCAGGACCTCATCCTCGCGGAAGTGGAATTCGGCAGCAAGGACGCAGCCGAAGCATTTGTTCCGCCCGACTGGTTCTTCGAGGACGTCACCTATTGTAAGGAATATCACAATTCCTACATGGCCATGATGCAATTTAATTAACTCATAGTATGGGTCACGGGAAAATGTGTCAGTAGACACGGCCCCGTGACCCAAACCAAAAAGTCTTTTGCAAAAGGTTGCAGAAGGCTATTTTTTTAGTCTTCTATCGTCCTAAACAGGTTCTGCTTACATTTAACACTGTATTTTAGAGTATAAGTAGCAACTCCTTCATTCATAGCTGTCTGTATTTCGTCAATCTCTCTCGTTATGTCTTCAAGATTTCTATACCAGCCAAGGAATGTATTTGGCACTCCCCCAAAAGACGAGTTATCCCCATCAGATGCATACAATGCAAAGTGTGGGCTGTTTTTACCACCTTTAAACTGCTGGGACCGCATTATTTTAGAAGCATTAATGATTACGCCTTCATTTGGCGAAGTGATTCTGACCGTATCTGAAGATTTTCCTTTCTCTGACCCGACAGTCTCAGTCTTTCTTTCTCCTACCAACAAACCGTCCAATGAAACATTCAGTTTTTTTGATAAGATCAGAAGCTTATCAACTTCAGGGTACCCTTCCCCAAGCTCCCACTTTGACACGGCCTGTCTGCTCACGCCGAGCATTTCCGCCAACCCCTCCTGTGAAAGATGATTCTGCTTTCGAATGGTCTGTATATTTTCTCCAAAACTCATATCATCGACCTCCTTTCAAGAAGGAGCATACTGCTTATATCGTTCAAATACCACCAACTATAGTTTGCGTTTCCGCAACTTGAAGTTGCAACTCGCATGAAACTGCATTTATTTTCGATAATTTCATAAAAACAGTGCATTTATTGCTCTCTTAATCTTCCGTACGTTCTCGCCAGCTTATGGATCTTCTTCGAAAGCTCTTCCGTGCAGGCTCCCTGACTCATTCTCCATTTCCAGTTGTCCCCAAGCGTTGAGGGCATGTTGATCCTGGCTTCGTTGCCAAGCTCCAGATAATCCTGCATGGGGATGATGGCCGTATCGGCAACGCTGGAGACGGCCGCGCGGATCATCGCCCAAAGGAGTTCATGGTCATCCGTGCAATTCAGATAATCCATCAGGAAAGCATTCTGCTCCTTGCTCCTGCCGCGGATCCACCCCAGCGTCGTCTCATTGTCATGCGTTCCGGTATAAACCACGCAATTCTTTTCATAGTTGTGCGGCAAGTACATTCCTTCTCCGTCAGGACCTTCGTCAAACGCAAACTGAAGTACCTTCATGCCGGGATATCCCGTCTCCTCCAGGAGTCTGAATACGCCCTCCGTAAGAAGGCCCAGATCCTCGGCGATGACCTTTCGGTCAGCCAGTTTTCCCCTTCTTCCGGTTCCCTTGTTGCTCTTGTCCGCCATCTTTCGGGTCAGCACCTCAAAGAGCTCCGCTCCAGGTCCCTTCTCCCAATGACCGCCCGCCGCCGTATCGTCGCCGTAGGGCACAAACCAATATTCGTCAAATCCCCGGAAGTGATCCAGTCTCACAATATCATACCAATTATAGCAATAATTGATGCGCTGATACCACCACGCATAGTTCGTCACCTTGTGAAATTCCCAGCGATACAAAGGATTTCCCCAGAGCTGTCCCGTCGCTGAAAAAGCGTCCGGCGGGCACCCCGCCACGCCAATGGGCTTTCCGTCCTCATCCACCTGGAAGAGTTCCGGATGAGCCCACACGTCAGCACTGTCCGGCGACACGTAGATCGGAATGTCTCCGACAATCTCAATGCCAGCCCTGTTAGCATACAGCTTCAACGCCTTCCACTGTTTGCTAAACTCAAACTGCTGGAATTTGTAGCAGCGAACCTCGTCCGCAAGCTGCCTTTGATACTTTGCCATGACAATGGGTTTGCGAAGCCTGATTCCTTCCTCCCAGTCCATAAGTCCCGTGCCCGGGAAGGCATCCTTCAACGCCATGAACATACAGTAATCATCCAGCCAGAAAGCATTTTCCTTGAGGAATGCCACGTATTCCTTGTTCGTCTCCAGTCCTTTTTTCACGGCTCTCTCCCATGCTTTCCGAAGCAACGGGAATCTGCCGTTATAAAGCTTTCCGTAATCCACGTAATTTGGATGATCCCCAAAATCAACCTCGTCACATTCCTTCTTGGTCAGAAGACCGTCCTGGATCAACGTCTCCAAGTCAATAAAATAAGGATTTCCCGCAAACGTGGAAAACGACTGATACGGTGAAGCACCGTAACCAGTCGGTCCAAGTGGCAGGATCTGCCAAAGCTTCTGTCCCGCCTTCTTTAAGAAATCAACAAACTCGTAGCTCTCCTTTCCAAACGTTCCGATGCCGTACTTGGACGGCAGGCTTGAGATCGGCATTAGTATTCCCTGTCTTCTCATAAATGAATTGCCTCCTAAACCCGATGATTTTTCATTTTTTCTTTATTTTGATACATCAATTGATCCGCACGCTTTGCCGTTGCATTCAGGTCATAATCGATACGGTTGTCATACCTTGCGAAGCCGCAGGCAATGCCGATCTGAATGTCCTTACTGGCTTTGTTGTACTCTTCTATCGTGGCTTCCATCATCTTCTGCCGCTCAGCGCAGGCAGCCATTCCGCCCTCAGGGATCAGACAGTAGAATTCATCCCCGCCCATGCGGTAGCAATCGCCAATGACGCCAAAGGTGTTCTTGATAATTTCCGCACTGTCCTTGATATACTTATCTCCCATCTCATGGCCCAGATGGTCGTTGCAATATTTCAAATTGTTCAGATCCAAAACCACCACGGAGTAATTCTCCGGACGCACCGCATAGGGATCCGTGTCCACGATAAAGGCCGCACGGTTATAGAGTCCGGTGAGCTTGTCATGGTAAGCAAGGTTCTCCATGCTCTGCGCTCCCCTGCCCGCATCAATCAGCTTTCCGGATTCACGGAATACGGAAATGCCAAGTGCAATGGAATAGAGCAGAAAGCCAACGATGACAAAGGGCGTAATCTTTCTGCCGTCAGTCAGGTAATATGAAACAAGGTCGATCGCAACGCCAAGCGTGACCAGCGTCATTCCCAGAAGATTGCTTCGAAGCTTTGCATTCCATCCACTCCTCTTCAATTCGTGCACCGCCATGCACAAGATCACGACGATGGCGATCAGAATGGACGCCTGAATCAGAATCAGGATCTGCCTAAAATCTGCCAAACTGAAAAACTGCAAAAACAATCCGAGCCCCGTTATGCCCAAGCTAATCCAGCAGGGTACGTACCAGATCTTAAACTCCCGGGTGCTGTACAAGTTCATCATAAACGTCACAAACGGCACCACGCACAGCATCATGGCGATAAACGGGATGAGGCTGAACACAGGCAGGCTGTTAAACGGCATTTTCATGAGGGCCGTATCCGACGCGCGCCATATGCCCACGAGCGCCGCAAGCCATCCCAAAAGTGCAAGATCCTTATCTACTTCCGAATTCTTGCGGTTGTAGAAAACGTAAATCATCATCGTGCAACCCACTATGATAAGCATCAGACTGACTATGACGGTCCCAAGCTCTTTGCGAAGATATTGCTTTACGATCTCTCCCTTTTCTCCCAGATAAAAATCCGGGACGCCAAAGGACAGATCCGGATAAACCGGCGTCAGCTTAACGCGGATGTCTTCCCCGTTCAAATCCTCCGTGAGCAAAACGTCATTCCAAACGCACCCTGGCGTCTTCGAGATTGCCTTCCTGGAAGAAGGTCCCATGGAATAAATGCATTCCGCGCCATGATACACTTCCACGTTCAGATGAATGGTATAAAAGATTAAGTGACAATACTTGCCGGTAATGCCGTCCACGTGAAGCATTCCCGACCAGCTGTCATTTCGTATGGTGGTTCCCTTTTGATTGTCCGTACCCTTGACCTGCAGCAGCTCCTGTCCCGTTTCCGGCAACGCAGGTTCCATGATGACCCTGTATCGGACACAATAATAGATCAAAAGTGCCGTCAAAGCCAAACAAACTGCAATGTAGGTTCTAAGAACGCCCTTCGTCATAGCCCTTTCTCCCAGTTTACGTTCCTAATCATTTGACTGTTGCTGTTTCATGCGGAATTTCTCTTCATACATCATTTTATCTGCCCTGCGAATGGTTGCGTGCACGTCCGCATCCTCTGCAGGATCATAAATGGCGTAACCACATGCGATTCCCATGTGAATGTCTCTGCTGTTGCGGTTAAACTCGTCAACGCGGGCCCGCATTCTTTTTGCACGCTTTGCGCAGCCCTCCATCGTGTCATCCATCAAAATGGCGCCAAATTCATCGCCTCCCAACCGGAAGCAGCGCCCCCTGTCTCCAAAGCAATCCATGATGATTTTGGCACTCTCCTTAATGTACAGATCACCCTTGTCATGTCCCAGCTCATCGTTACACTTCTTGAGATTATTTAAGTCAAAGGCCACCAAAATGCACTTCTTGGGGTCATATTCCTTCCCCCCCAAAAAGTCTGAATATGCAGCACGGTTGAAAAATCCCGTCAATGCGTCATGATATGCAAGCTTCTTGTATTGCAGTGCCTGCATTCCAACCTCCATGCCCTTTTTGGATTCGCGGAGACGGTTGTAGATCAGGATCAAAAGGAAGATCAGGATCAGCAACATGCTCATCGGGAAATTTGTCACTCCCGTCGTTCCCAAATACGTGTACGCATCCAGTGACATCCATATAAGCCCTAATAAGGTAACAGCCAAGGCTGTCTTTGCATCCTTGTCAAAGCCCTCTTCCTTTGCGTAAACTCCAACCCCGACGATGCAACACAAAATGGTGATCACCATGCAGCCCTCTGAGATAAATATGGTCTCTCTAAAGTCTGCGACCCCAAAAAACTGTAGCAGAATAATCAAAATGATTCCTGCCAGAGTCACAACGTTTGGAACCTTCCACGCCGTACTTTCATAGGTATTTAAGATATCATAGATCAGCTTCTTCATCATCAGAGGAAGAAACATCAAAACGATGAACGGCAAAATAGTAAGGATCGGGGCCTTACTGGCAAAAAGAGCGATAAAACTACTTTCCAGCACCTTCCAAAAGCCGATCACGATGGTAAACAGGGAATGCGATACGGCAATCGCCACCCGCTCCTCCTGATTTCTGCCGGCCAGTGCGACAATGATCTGGAAAACGCCGATCAAAATTACGCTTGCGCACAGAATTAAGATGGGCAGATTAGAAAACAAAATCCTCTTGATGATCTCATATCCGTTACCAAAAAGCAATTCCGGCAAGGGATTCACGCCTTTGTAGATTGGCTCAACGTCGATGCGGACGTTCTTTCCGTTGTCAACGTCCTGAAAGACCACTTCGTTATAAACAATTCCCGGACTTTTCGGAAGGACCAGGCCGGGTGCCCTCTCCATCCGGTAGATTTCCTTTCCGTCCAAATAAACCCTGACGTTCTGATGCTCCGTCATGAAATATAACGTATCATAATCCGCATGCACGTCCTGCAAGCAAAACATCAAGATTGTTTTTTCACCCACGGGAGCCTCATAGTCCTGAACGACCGTGTGGGAATAATCCGTAATCTCAACGCAGCCCGTCAGACTTTCCTTCCTCTGAACGGTCAGGCGAAGATTTAACAGACCATATAAAAACAAGAACATAAACAGAATGCTCACAAAGCCATAGGCTCGAAATATCGTCTTTCTCATGAGTACGTTTATTCTCCGATTCGCGCTGCTGGTTACCGTTTCCATTGAGAAAATAAAAACACGGGAATTTGCATAAAATCCCGTGTTAATTATATCACTTTTTTATTCACTTTTCAATAAAACTATAAAATATATGCAAAGTATCCCGCGTATGCGAGTAGCATCACTAATCCACCGAGTCTGCCCAGCTTGTGATTCTTTACGACGCACAGGAAAAGTAATACAACCGTCACAATGGCAACGCAGCTGTCCAACAAGAAGGACTGAGCGTATGTCACCGGAGTGATCAGTGCGGTCGTTCCCGCCACAAAGAGAATGTTAAAGATATTGCTTCCAACGATGTTGCCAACGGCAATGTCCGGTTTCTTCTTCAAGGCGGCAGTCACGCTGGTCACCAACTCCGGCAGCGACGTTCCAAATGCCACAATGGTAAGACCAATAAAGCGCTCGTCCATGCCAAACATTTTCGCGATTTCCGTCGCAGCATCGATCGTCACGTTACTTCCAAACACGATCATTCCCGCGCCAACGATCACCATGCCAAACAAAAACAGTACGGACCTTTTCTTTTCCTCCTTCTTCTCTTCTTCCTGCGGTGCATTTCCTTTCCTTGCCATCACCAAAAGATACAAAAGATACAGAATCATAAGACCCCAAAGGATTCCGCCCTCAAGCCTGTTTACCGCATTGTCCCAAAGGCCTAAGCCTGCAAGGGCAACCGTAACCAATATGGTAAACGGGATTTCATACCGCACCGTGGATTTCTGCACCGGTATCGGACAAAGGAGCGAGGTCAGTCCCAGGATCACAAGCACGTTCAAGATATTACTGCCCAGCACGTTACCAATCGTGATCGCCGCGCTTCCCTTCATTGCCGCGGAAATGCTGACTGCTGCTTCAGGAAGGGAAGTTCCCATTGCAACGATGGTAAGCCCGATCACAAGCTGCGGAATGCCAAGCCTGTCCGCGATTGATGCCGCGCCGTCCACAAACCAGTCCGCACCTTTTGTTAAAAGCAGAAAACCCAAAACCAGCAACAATGCCTGAAACCAAAACGTATTCATCATATGCTTTCCTTCCTTGCAAATAATAAGAAAGACTTTTAGCACTAAAGCGTGCTAAAAGTCTTGTTCTTCCTCGCCTTATCGATGAAGCGCGCAACCACGACGGGTGCGGCCAACCCATGGCCCAGAGCGTCGGGTTATGTTGATTGCGCGATGATAACTACTCCCTCTTAACTAATTTGTAACATAGCATTTTTTGTTAAAATTGTCAAGATAGTTTTGACCTATTGCTTTGCCCTGGATTCCTCCAAAGATGAAAACAACATCTCAATCAACTCCTTATTCAGAACCACGGACTTTCCAAACGGATTGATCACGACACCGGAGATTTTCGGGTCATGAAGACCGTACGCGAGCACGTCCTGAATGGAACGGTTCACGCACACGCCTTGCTTCTTTCCCTTCGAGAGCTCCTGTTCATCCGTAAACATCGGAATCCATTCCTTGCCGCTCTGCTCCCGAACCACATCGATGACCAGATGCATTTCACGGTTGTAAGTAAGTCCGTCGCCTGCTTTCTCCCTGGCCTTTACGTTGCCCGTTACCTTGTCCCTGATCCCGGATTCTTCGTTCTTCTCATTTTCATCGCGCATGGGCGCAAAAGCCTGTCCGTCTTCCAGCATGCGCTGCAAAAGCGTATCGCGAAGGAGCAAGAAATTATCTTCATTTCCAATCTCATAAAAGGCATCTACCGCTCTCTTGATCCGGCGATTATCATCCGGAGAACTGATCTCCATGACCGGCTCTCTGTCGAGCATCTTATCGAAGCGCTCCAACACGCGAAGAAGCTTTCTGCTAAGGTACACTTCACCGCGCATGATCATTCCCAGCGGAATGCCGTAAAATGCCTCAGCCATGGAGCCTGCAATGGCTGCCAGCGTGTCAGTGTCACCACCCAGGGAAACCGCATTCCGGATCACGTCCTCGAAATTCTTGCCCTCCAGGAACGCAATAATCGCTTCCGGAACGGTATGCATGCAATCTTCCACGTGATGATAGCCCGGCCTGATCTCATCAAGCGTTCTCGAGAGATTATAACCAAACTCCTTTTCCACGTACTTCTTGATCTCACTCTTTGAGGTCTCATTTCTGGCCAAAAAGATCACGCTCGCCGTTGCCTCGGCACCCTTGATGCCTTCCGGGTGGTCATGCGTCACCCTCGCGGTTGCCGCCGCCACTTCCCTCGTCCGGTCAACGGTATTGTAAAGCCATCCTGCCGCGCTCACGCGCATTGCGCTGCCATTGCCATAGCTGTGATACGGCTTGGCAAGCTCGCCAAGGTGAAGCCACTGGTAAAATCTTCCGCCATATCCCGCATCCGGGTATTTGTGCCCCCATTTTTGCATGGACGCGGTCACTTTCTTCTCAATCTCCTCCACGGAAGCATCAATCCCGGCATCCATTAACGCTTCGCCAACCGCAATGGTCATGACGGTGTCGTCCGTAAAGTAACTCTTCACTGAAAAGAGCTCAAATTCCTTCGATTTGTTCCCCATGTCAAACTCGAAGGGACTGCCTATGATATCCCCCAAAATCGCCCCGTACATTCTACCTCCTCTGACCGCTTTGAGCCGGTCAACACTCCAAAATTTTACCCCAATTCTCTTTTATTTTACCCACAATGGCATACCCTTGTCAACGTGCGTTTTCCATGTCCGCGGTACATTCGGACGCAGTTTGGCCGAATAGTCCCAGATC
Organism: Acetatifactor sp.; assembly: GCA_024693365.1. GTDB lineage: Bacteria > Bacillota > Clostridia > Lachnospirales > Lachnospiraceae > Acetatifactor. The sequence continues at coordinate 53,083 of JAILLF010000054.1, forward strand.
ATACAGATGACCATAATAGTCGGTGTTCAAAACGTTTTTGCAGAAGTCATATTTCTTTCCAACGAGATTTTTCACCGTCTTCACGTAATCCTCCGGAAGCTCAGTGTTTTCATCATAGGGTACAAACTTTCCCTTCTTGCAGATTCCCAGATCCGTCTTCCAATTGCTGCGGTCCAAAATGGCAATCGGCATGGCGTCAGAGAACACGTCCCTGCCCGGCAAAAGCCTGGAATCCCATTCCGTCCCAAAGAGATTCGAGAGCGTCGGCAACACGTCAATGCTGCCTACGGGATCACTGACAACGATCGGATCATATTCCTCGAGACACCCGCACCAAAGGATTAGGCGATTGTGATCCCTTTGGAACACGTTCTCCACCTTTTCGCCGTATAATTCCGAAAGATACTTCATGTTCCCGTAGCCGGCACTGCTGCCGCCGTCAAGCCCGTAAGGATAGTGATCCGCGCTGATCACGATCACGGTATCGTTTGCAATCCCTTTTTCCTCGAGCCGTGCCACAAGATACGTCAGCGCATCCTCAAAATCCAGGTTTGCCGCCAAATATGCCTTGATCGGCGTCGATCCCTCCACGTCCGCAACCCGGTCCTTGTGCTTCTTCGCCATGGCATTGCTGTTAAAACCATAATTACTGTGCCCGCTCACGGACATGTAATAAATATTAAAATGCTCCTGATCAATATACTCCGGGATCGTTCCCACAAACATGTCGCAGTCGCTCTCCGGCCAGGTCGGTCTGATAAATTTCTCCATGCCGTTGCCATATGCCATATAGCCTTCGGAATAGCCGAGATTATTGTGAGTCTTGTCCCTGTCGTACATGGTGTAGTTGCCGTTGTGATAAGCCTTGCCGAAATATCCCAGGCGGTTCAGCTGATTTCCCATGGTAAAATAATTATTTTGCGTTGCCGTCCTCTTCACGGAGCTGCCGCCTAGGACCGGAAAGAATCCAAAGATATTCTGGCATTCCCCGCCCGTCGTTCCGGCGCCCGCGGGCTGATAGTAATCCGTGAACTGGATTCCTTTTGTCGCCAGACGGTAAAGCGTCGGCGTCAAATTCTCATCTATGACCTCTGCCGTAAATGCTTCCGCCGAGATGAAAATCAAATTCTTTCCGGCAAAGAGCCCCGTCATGCCATTCTTTTTCGAAGGCGTCAGCGAAGCTACGAAGGCATCGATCTGCTTGAAGTTTGCGCCGTCTGACGCTGCCAAGGCATCAAAGTCAATCTCCATCTTACTCTCTTCATCCAAAACTGTCTTTGACAGCGTGATCATATAATCTGACGGGATGGGCGTTGGCGTCGGCTCCGGGGTTGGTTCGGGCGTCGGTTCCGGCGTCGGAATCGGCATATGATCCGGAGTCGTTGTTTCTCCAGGCCCCGCCGTATTGGTCGCCGCCACGGTCTCACTCGTCACCTGCGGCGCGTCTGCCGTCGACCCGTCCGTTTGTCCCGCATTCTTTTCACAGCCGGAAAACGCAACAAGCAACGCTGCGCCTGCCGCAATTAAAGTAATTCCAACCTTTCCGCTACGACGTTTCATTTTCCCGCCCCTCCGTCATTCTCCTTTTTCTTCTTGGCAAGCCTGTGTTATTTCCTCGCCCAAATATTTCCGGTTCTCTTCCTCGATGAGTCTTTGGATCCAATCTTTATCCACCAATTGATCCAGCGCGTCTGCCAATGCGGACTCATCCGCGAACACGTCAAATTCCTGTTGCTTTCGCTCCAACATCATCACCATGCTTTCATCCACGGTATTTTCACAGAGCAAGTGATAAACCAATACGTTGCGCACCTGTCCCATGCGATAAACACGTGAGATTGCCTGATTTGTCAGGGAAGGTTTTATCTGTGGTTCACAAAAGATAACGACGCTGGCGGACTGCACGTTCAGTCCCGTACCTCCTGCCTGAATCTGACAGATTACGGCACTCCCCGCCGGAGCATGCGTCAGTCTGTCAATCACGTCCTGCCGCTGCGTGACCTCCGTGCTTCCCGTGATGGTGCCGATGCACCGCTCTCCCAAAAGCGCTTCCACCTTGTCAATTGTCTCACGGAAGAAGGAATAGATCACCATCTTTCTTCCATCCTCCATCGCATCATGACATATCTCCAGAAGGCGCCGGGCCTTGGAGGACGTCTCCGCGTCTTCCCATAAAAATGCAACCCGCCGCATGGAATTAAAGCTCTTTGCCTCAACGGCACGTACATATTCCGCGCGATCTTCCGGCGTGAGTTCACACCATTCCTGCATCTCTTCTATGGGCGGCAGTTCCTCCAGCACCTGTTCCCGCTGCCTGCGCAGATATACCGGCGAAAGCAGTTCCCGGAATTCCGGTGCATGACTCATAAAGGCATTCTTCCGCACTTCCTGCACCATGTCGGGGCGAAGGAATTCAATCAATGAACACATCTCTTCCACCTTATTTTCCAAAGGTGTTCCCGTCATCATCAGGATTCTGTCCGACTCTTCATTCAGGGCATGCACGTGCTGGGTTCTTTGCGCATCTGGATTTTTTACGTAATGCGCCTCATCGATCACCAGCATGGCAAGCCGCATTTTTTTATCGATCTCCCAAACGAACTTTCCCATGCTCTCGAAGTTTGTGACTGCCACGCCGCCTTCCTCGCGCCACGCCGCAAACTCCCTCTCCCATGCACTTCCATGAAGCAGGTATGCTTCCATTTCACTAAATTTCTTAATCTCCCTGCACCAATTGATCAGAACGGACGCAGGACAAACGACCAAGAATTTTCTCTTCGGGTCTCCGGCGTAAACGTCACACATGGCAGCGATCGCCTGCACGGTTTTCCCAAGTCCCATTTCGTCTCCCAAAAGAACCCTTCTTTCAAACAAAACGTACTTCGCGCCAAAGAGCTGATAGGATCTGAGATTCCCCTTAAAGCAACTCAATTCGATCGGGGATTCGTCAATGGCTGCTGCCAGCTGGGCCGGAATGCTGCTGTAAATCAGTGCATTCTCCCGCGCCGACCCGCCATACGTTTCAAGCAACGCATAATAATCCGCACTGGATTCTTCAAAATCTCTTAAGCAATTCTCCAAAGTCATGTCATGAATCTCATGATATGCGTTTGCCCAGCTTCTTACCTCGTCACAATCTCCTCCGCCCAATAGTCTTTCCAGATCCTGGGCGGCCTTAGCCGTGCGCTCCTTAGAATCCTTTGCGGCAAAGAACCAGTGAAATCCATTTTTAATTTCAATTCCGGGGAGCACGTAAGTTACGCCCTGGCGGAATCTTTCTCCCACTTCCTTCACCATCGACCGGACGTGATTGCCCTTACGCAATCTGGAGATTGCCATGAGAAGCTCTGCATTGGGGATTTCACCCTCCGCCGTTTTCTCAAGCGAAAACCTTACGTGCACGTGCTTCGCCATGCTGTTGACAAATTCCGTAATAACGCTCCGAATGGCCTCCGCCTGTTTTTCTCCAATGCCATTGACCGCCGTAAGTTCCCAGTCCTTTAATCTGGCAAGCTGAAACAAATTGTCATACCCCGCCTCCCGCAGGGCTGACGTCCGGATGCCAGACTTAGAGTTTTTTAACTCGTCCACGGAGATTCCTTCCAATGCCTCTAAGGCCCTTAGTCCGATCAGCCTGGAGCATTCCTCTTCCACTTCTTTTTCCTGGCGTTTTTGGTCATCACTCATAAACTGAACGTAATCGCTCAGTTCCTTTGCAGACTGCATCAATTGTTTGACGTGGTTAAAATCTAATTTCTTCATGCCGCCCTCCGCACCACGTTCATTTTATCATTTTTTGTTATGATTCACAAGGATTTTACCAGCCGTCTTGACGAAAAAGACGCTTTGATCTAAAATAATCTCCGCGCACTAAATAGGAGATACGTTATGACGGAAGGTTCCATTTCAAAAAAAATACTGCTGTTTGCACTCCCCTTATTTCTCGGGCAGCTCTTACAGCAGTTATATAACATTGCAGATTCCATGATCGTAGGAAAATATCTTGGTACGGATGCGCTTGCGGCCGTCACTTCCTCCGGAAGCCTGATCTTTTTGCTCGTCGGATTTATCAACGGACTTTTTATGGGTTCCACCGTCATCATCGGCCGCCGGAACGGTGAAAAGGATGAGGCGGGAATCAGCCGCGCGGCGCACACCTCCGTGGCATTCGGACTGATTGCCGGACTTGCGCTTACCCTGGCAGGCGTAACGATCACGCCGCTCCTTCTAAAGCTTATGGGGACGCCGGAGAACGTCATGCCAAATTCCGTTTTGTACTTCCGCATTTACTTTCTCGGCGGCCTGTCCAACGTAATTTACAACACCTGCTGCGGCATTTTTCAGGCCATGGGAGATTCCAGGCGCCCCCTGCATTACTTGATTGTCAGCGCCATCACCAACGTCCTGCTGGACCTGTTATTTGTTGCAGTGCTTGGCTTTGGCGTTGGTTCCGCTGCTGCTGCCACGGCACTCTCCCAGACGCTGAGCGCATGCCTTGCGTTTACGCGGCTTTTACGCGAAAAGGGCCCGCATCGCATTCATCTTTCGAAGATCAAGATTGATGCCCCGCTTCTTTCCGCGGAGCTAAAAATCGGTTTTCCCACGGCGATCCAAAACAGCGTGATCGCCATCGCCAACGTGGTTGTACAGTCTAATATCAATGCCTTTGGCTCCACCGCCATGGCTGGGAGCGGCAGCTATTTCAAGGTGGAGGGCTTTGCCTTCCTGCCCATCATGAGCTTTAGCATGGCTCTCACGACCTTCACCTCACAAAACATGGGCGCGCAAAAGTTCGACCGCGCAAAGAAGGGAACACGCTTTGGCATTTTCATGGGCGTTGCCTGCGCGGAGCTGATCGGTCTTTTGTTCTTCCTGTTTGCGCCGGTCATGATCGGCCTCTTTTCCAAAGAACCTGACGTCATCGCGATCGGCGTTCGCCAAGCCCACGTGGAAACCTTATTTTACTGTCTGCTCGCACTCTCCCACTGCATGGCCGGGATCCTGCGCGGCGCCGGAAAAACTTCCGTCCCGATGATCATCATGCTGGCCTGCTGGTGTTTGATCCGCATCACCTACATCACCATCGCGGTGCGCTTTTTCCCAGACATCCGGACAATCTTTATCGCCTACCCGCTGACCTGGTCCCTCAGTTCGATCCTGTTTACCATTTACTACGTCAAGGCCGATTGGGTGCACGCCTTTCAGCGAAAGAAAGAAGATCTATAAGATTTCCAGTTTTAGAAGCGCTTCCCTTGCGAGGGAGAACGCCTCAAAGCCGGTGAGCTTCTTTCCTTCCTCCACTTGGATGGAGACAGGCTTTCGCTCAAGTCCTGCAAAGCCGTCAAAGTCAAACAAGTGCGGCTCGAGGGACAAAAATCCATGGAAGCCGTTTGCAAACATACGCGCCAAAATTTCCTTTACGTTACCGTCCCCGCATCCTGCAGGAACAACTTTTCCGCTCCCCCAAATGGCATCCTTCACGTGGACGTAATCGATATGGGCCTTTAAGAGTTCATACGCCTCCAGCGTATTTTGCCCTGCCTGCACGAAATTAGCAAAGTCAAAAATGCCACGGAAATTTGCACATCCAAGCACGTCAAACAATTCCTTACATTCCTTTGCCATTTCTCCATAGATACCTTTTTCATTTTCATGCAAAAGCACCACGTCCGCACTCTTTGCAAAGTCCACAAATTTCCCCAGGCGCTCGATCACCTCCTCCTTTACGCCGTCCTTGATCCAAACCTTTCCCTGTCCGTCTGTCTCTCTCGGCACGTAAAAACTAAACATGCGAATGTTTCTCGTTCCCATCTTATGCGCAATCTCGGTCGCACGCTTGAATTCTTCAAAATGCTTTTCAAACGGATCCGTGATGCCAATCTTTCCCAGGGGAGACCCGATTGCTGACAGTGCAATTCCGGCATCATCCAATCTCTTTTTGATCTCCGCCACCTTTGTATCGTCATGACAGATCAAGTTGTTTCCGTCGACGCCGCGCATCTCCACAAAGTGCATGTCCAATTTCCTTAAGCTATCAATCTGCACGCCCAGATCCTGATCGATCTCATCCGCAAATCCGGTTAATTTCTGATACGTACTCATAGAATTCCATCCTCACTTTTTCTTTTTTACACTTAATACGTCCCTTTGGTGTCAAAGGTGATGCCCTTGTCCACCTTCTTCTTCGAAGTTTTTCTGCGCTTGTTCAGTTCTTCCAGGAAGAGATCCTCGTCAAACAACGTCTCTGAATCGTTTTCCGTTGTCCTAGCCACCAAAGTGTTTTCCGTTGTCCTCGCCGCCGGCGCGTCATCAGAAGGAAGCACCACCGTCTTGCCCAGCCAGGAAGACAGAAACATCGCATTCGAAAGCGTTAACCCGTTGATGCCTTCCCTACCCTCGGCAACCAATGGCCCGCCGTTCAATATCCTGTCGGTGAATGCCTTCAGAACTCCAACGTGCTGTTCATTTTGGCCATCCGTCTCAATCTCGATGCGCTCCATCTCCGGCACGGCAAATCCATTCTCTGCAATCTTACACCAGGTTCTCTCATTTGTTTTTAACCGGTCAAAGATGAGTTTTCCGTGTTCGCAAACGATCTTTCCCATCTCAAAGGTCAGTTCCAGGCGATTTGTTCCCGGAGCATCGCCCGTCGTCGTCACAAATACGCCCGTCGCGCCTCCGGCAAATTCCATGTATGCCGTCACGTCATCCTCCACTTCGATGTCATGCCACTTTGCCTCATGGCAAAATGCGCGCACCTTGGTTGGCATGCCGCAGAGCCACTGCAAAAGATCTAGCTGATGCGGACACTGGTTCAAGAGAACGCCGCCGCCCTCCCCGTCCCAGGTTGCCTTCCACCCTGCGGCATCATAATAACTCTGCGTGCGATACCAGTCCGTAATGATCCAGTTCACGCGCTTCATTGCGCCAAGTTCACCGCTTTCCATCATTTCATGCAGCTTTCGGTATACGCAGTTCGTGCGCTGGTTGAACATGATTGCAAAGACCTTATCGCTCTTTGCCGCAACCTCATTCATCTCGCGCACTTGTTTTGTATAGACTCCAGCCGGCTTCTCACTGATGGCGTGAACGCCATGCGTCAGCGCATAAATCACAAATTCCGGGTGGAAATAATGCGGAGTCGCGATTAATACGGCGTCCACTTCGCCTGAGTCGATCAGCTCCCTGCCATCACAAAAACGCTTTACGTCTGCAGGCAATTCCTCCTTTGCCCAGTCCAGCCTGCTTTGGCGCACGTCAGCCACCGCAGTCAGTCGCATCTTCGGCACCATGCCCTTTACCACGTTCACCGCGTGACCGCTTCCCATGCCGCCAATTCCAATGATTCCAAGCCTTACTTCTTCCATTTTTCTTTCCCTTTCCCCATGCCTTTCCATAATACTTTTCCATAATACTTTTCCAGCCTTATGAGTTCCTCGCAGACTCATAAATCTGCATCACGGTTTGAAAAACGTTTTCCACGCCCTTTAGGTCATTTTGAAACCTTCCGCCAGTGCGAAGGCTCCTGTAGAAGTCAACGATACAAGCCTTATGCCCGCAACCCCAGTAATCCTTACCGATTCCTTTTTCCCATTCACGGATATAATGCTTGGGCGGTTCATTCTCTACGTATACCGTCACCTCAGAACCGTTCAACGTGATGCGGCCTTTCTCACCCTGCAATTCCAGAAGAATCGGTGCGTCAGCTGCATAGCCGGTAGACGCATAAAAGCACCCGCGTTTCTCTCCTCCAAAGGCCATCCATGCCTCGACAGTGTCCTCCACCTCAATCCTAGACGATAAATGATGATTGGCAATCGTCGCTTTTACGGTCTTGGGTTTTCCCAAGTATCGCAGGAGCAGGTCCAGCGTGTGTATGGACTGATTGATCAATGCACCTCCGCCTTCCGTCTCTATCTTTCCCTTCCAAGAACTTCCCTCATAATAATCCTTGTCCCGCCGCCAAGTCACAAACGCCCTGCCGCCAATGATCTTACCAACCTGCTTCTCTGCGACCAGCTGATCCATAAGAATTGTCGACTCGTTATACCTGTTTTGGAAACAAAATCCCAGTTTTCCCGGATATCTTTGATTTTCCTCCTGGAGTTTCTGAAACTGCTCTGCCGTAGTGGCACAAGGCTTCTCCATAAATACTGCTTTTCCGTTTCGAAGAAAACCAATCGCCATGGGCACGTGAAGGTGATGCGGCGTACAGAGGTGAACCACGTCCACGTCTGCACGACAAACCTTTCGCCAGTTATCACAGATGAGAACGTCATCAAGGCTTCCCATGGTTTCCGCCAGCTCTCTCGCACGCTCCAGGTCCACGTCGCAAAAAGCCGTCACCCGCACGTCTTCCATTCCGCCAAGCACCCACGCATGTACCTTTGCAATCCCGCCGCAGCCAATGATTCCAACTTTTTTCATGACCGTCCTCCCTTCGCTCAGAAGCTACTTGCACGTCTAGTTTTCCTTTTATGCCTATTGTAATTCCTCCGCGCATGTTTTAATATATACATATAATACTATTTTTATATACTTTTCCGACTTATAAAAATTCCGCACGTCGATACAACGGGAAATCTGTCATCACGCATCTCATCTGACAAAAATGGAAGGAGCTGGAGAAATCATGAGCGAAAACAACAAAAAACACGGCGCAAACAACGTAAAAAGCGCCGGCATTTCCATGTTCCCCGTGGCACCGCCCTTTGACGTGGCTTATCGTAACGAAAAAGCGCCTTATCCCGTGGGACCTCATTCCCATAATGCCGCGGAATTATATTTTACGCTGACGGACCTTCCTGACGTACTGATCAATGACACAGTGTCTGCCGTTCCCGCCGGAACACTTTTGATTCTTCCGGCCTTTTGCATCCATCAGCTCTATCATGAGACAGGCGTAACATATGAACGCTACGTTCTGAGCATCCATACCAAGTGGTTAAACGGCGTTTTCTGTGAGGGAGCCACTGCCTTCTCATATTTGGAAAACAGTTCAACTCCCGTCCTGCTCTCTCCAAACCGCACACAAAAAAAAGAGCTCCTTCGTCATTTCAACGAGTTGCTCTCTCTTTCCGACCAAACCTCACCGCAGGCCATGGTCAAGTTCTTTCAATTTCTTTCCGTCATGCATGGCATGGTAAACGAATCCGTGCCAAACGACCCGCCGAAGCTTCCTGTCTCCCCTTCCCAAAGAAGGGTAAATGAAATCATCGCCTATCTCTTGGAGCATCTTGCAGAAAACGTAAAGCTCTCCGATTTGGCTTCGCATTTTTACTTGCATCCCGACTATCTTGCCAGGCTTTTTAAGAGCCACATGCACGTCTCCATCGGACATTACATAGCCCTCCAAAAGATCAGCGCAGCTGAGGCCATGCTCCGGGAAGGTCAGACGGTCGCGCAGGTTCAGGAAGCCCTGGGATACTCCAGTTACGCGTATTTTTTCAAATCCTTCCAAAAGATCACCGGGATTTCTCCCAGCAAATACCGGGATCAATACCGCTGATCACGGCATTATTGCGGCTCGATCGCAAGGCAAAGTGACAAGACCAGCAGCGTAATCAAGTTTACAAGTCTACCTCCGTTTTTTATCCTCATGTCCAAATCCCCCTTCTACCCCCTAACCACTCTTCCATTCCTTAACCGTAAGGACCCAAAAGAAAAAAGCGAAAAGTCATTGAATACAATGATTTTTCGCCAGATGCGGGCAACAGGACTTGAACCTGCACGGGGTTACCACCAGAACCTAAATCTGGCGCGTCTGCCAATTCCGCCATGCCCGCTTATAGTCGCCCTTTTCGCATCAGACGACTTTTATATTATATCCGCCAACGTCCACGACGTCAAGCCTTCCGCCATTCTAGATTTTTATAAATACCAACCCGAAGCTTTCAACCACCTTTATCCCGATCGAGTTTCCCTGACAAACTGAAAGTTGTAGGGCTCTTTTTCATGACAAACTTGAAGTTGTAGAGTTCTTTTTCATGACAAACTTGAAGTTGTAGGGCTCTTTTGTCTCAACAGACGAATCTCGTTTCTTCAATTTACGGGTCAAACTTAGCTTTTTGTCATTCTACCCGTAGACATTTTCATTTTCCTACGGGCCATTTTGCTTCTTTTGCAGTTTTGCCCGTAGTCCTTTCCAACTTCCTACGGGTCAAATTGCTTCTTTTGCTTTTTTGCCCGTAGCCTTTTCCAGCTTCCTACGGGCCATTTTGCTTCTTTTGCAGTTTTGCCCGTAGTCCTTTCCAACTTCCTACGGGTCAAATTGCTTCTTTTGCTTTTTTGCCCGTAGCCTTTTCCAGCTTCCTACGGGTCAAATTGCTTCTTTTGTTTTTTTGCCCGTAGCCTTTTCCAGCTTCCTACGGGCCATTTTGCTTCTTTTGCTTTTTTGCCCGTAGTCTTTTCCAGCTTCCTACGGGTCATTTTGCTTCTTTTGCTTTTTTGCCCGTAGTCTTTTCCAACTTCCTACGGGTCATTTTGCTTCTTTTGCTTTTTTACCCGTAGTCCTTTCCAACTTCCTACGGGCCATTTTGCTTCTTTTGCTTTTTTACCCGTAGTCTTTTCCGGCTTCCTACGGGCCATTTTGCTTCTATTGCTTTTTTGCCCGTAGTCCTTTCCAACTTCCTACGGGTCAAATTGCTTCTTTTGCTTTTTTGCCCGTAATTTTATGTTATCCCATGTTTTCTTCGCAATTTTGGATAACCTGTCACGGAGTTTACACTACCCAAGCTGCTTACAAGTCTATTTACTTTCCATACGCTTAATGCTACTTCACGTTTGTTGCTTTTTTGTTTTACTCAATCGGAGAAAGACAACACATATCCATCTTCGCTCTTACCATGTTGCATTTTAGGCCTCGCGTTCGTGACAAACTCCATGCATCAGTAATCACCTCGACAAACCCCAATTTATGCACCAGTAGTCATCTCGCCAATATCCGATTTGTATCATTCCTGCAGAAACCCTTGAGCGAGAAAAGCAGTTATCTTAGTGCCTGTGCAAGATCATTGATAATGTCGTCCACGTTCTCGATGCCGATGGAGATGCGGACGAAGGCCTTCGTGATGCCCAGTGCCATCTTCGTGTCATCGGGAATGGACTCGTGGGTCTGGGTCCAGGGATAGGTGATCAAGGTCTCGGTGCCGCCAAGGCTCTCCGCAAACAGGATCATGTTCACGTTGGAGAGAAGGTTCTGCGCCGTCTCCTCGCTGTCAAGCTCAAAGGAGATCATGCCGCCAAAGCCCGTGCACTGCTTCTTGCTGATTTCATAGCCCTTATGATTCTCAAAGCCTGCATAATAAACCTTCTTGACCTTGGGCTGGGTCAGAAGCCAGTTGGCAACCTTTCTTGCATTCTCGTCATGCTGACGCATGCGGAGGGAAAGGGTCTTTAAACCGCGCAGGATCAGCCAGCAGTCGAAGGGTCCCAGCTGCGCGCCCATGGACTTGATCTGTCCCTGGAAGAAAGGAATTCTCGCGGGATCCTTAACAACCACGATGCCGGCGATCACGTCATTGTGACCGGTCAAATACTTGGTGCCGCTGTGTACCACAATGTCTGCCCCAAGATCCAAAGGCTTCTGGAAATAAGGGGTCAGGAAGGTGTTGTCCACGACAAAAATGCAATTGTTTTCCTTCGCGATCTTTGCGATCTCCTGGATGTCGGCCACCTTCATCATGGGATTGGTGGGCGTCTCAAGGAAGATCATCTTCGTCTCAGGGCGAAGGGCGTTCTTGATATTGTCAAGCTCCGTCATGTCGACGTAGGAGAATTCGCAATTGAATTTGCTGAAGATCTCGTCACAGATACGGAAGGTGCCGCCGTAAATGTCATCGCACAGGATCACGTGATCTCCGTTCTCAAGAAGATTGAACACTGCCATGTTGGCAGCTTGTCCGCTGGTAAAGGCAAAGCCCTCCGCGCCATTCTCCAAGATGGCCATGGTGCGCTCCAGCTCCTGACGGGTAGGGTTCTGTACGCGGGAATAGTTATATCCCGTGGAGACTCCAAAGGTTTTGTGGCGGAAGGTCGCCGTCTGAAAGATGGGGAAACTCACGGCTCCCGTGATGGGTTCACATCCCAACGCTCCGTGTACTACTTTCGAATCAAAATGCAAATTTTCTTTTCTGTCAAATTCGCTGTAAGCACATTCTTCTCTCATACTTTTTCCATCCTTTCTGGATTTTATTCTAATTCCTTCGGCCAACAAACTGCCGTGATTTTTTCTGTTTTCTTTATGCTTCCCGCACGCGGCTGATATAATCTTCGATCGCCCTGCGCTCCTCTTCCTTGTAAACAAAGCCTAATTTGGCACTTACGTGCTTCGCCGACGTCTCAAACAAGGCAATCATCTCAGCGACTGCTGCCCAAAGATGCTCATAATCCGCATCGGAATAGGTTTTCCGGAAGTGCTCATACAGGTCGCTTGGAAGATATTTCTTAAAGAACTTCCCTTCTTTGCCTGCCGACGTCGAAAAATCCGTCTCCGTGCCGACGTACCACTTCAGCATCTGCACCAACATGTCGCGCACGTAGTCGTTAAACTGCTTCATCGCATAGGAAAGCTCATCCCTTGCGATGCCCTTCGCCACGTTGTTCATGCACCAGTAAAACTCATTACAGCAATCCGAAAACTGCTTTTGCGTGGGCCTCTTTACGTACCAGTAAGCCTTCGTTCCCTTGATCACCGGCGCCTTGTCATTCCCCTCGGAATCCCCTTCCTCTTTATTCAAAAGGATGATCGCAGGCTCATCACTTTCCTGAAAGGGCATTTCCGTAATGCAAAGGTCAATCCGGTTCCCGTCCGGGAACAGCATCAGATAGGCGAAATTCCCGTCGCCGTCCGGAGGGATCAAACTCATGCTCTCCGGCTTTTGCATCAGCGCCGGCTTTCCAAACCGCCGCTCAATCCATTCATCATTGTCCCAGTACGGCTTTACGTCCTTCACCTGGAAGACGACGTCAAAATCCTGATGCGCATCCTTCGGCACGTCCGGATTGGCCCGGGAGCCGGACATCCAAACTGCGCGAATGTTTTCATCCGACTTCGCGATGCCAAGAATCAATGCAAGCATCTCATCCTCAGATCGTTGTTTTATTTCCACGCTATCTACTCCTTATCCCAGCCCTTACGCATGCCACATACAAAGCCTGCCGTCAAACGTCAAATCCCGCATAAATATTTTTAATTATTTCCTACGGCATGCTATTCCTGATGAAATCTTTGGCACTCTGCCTTGATCTTGTCCGCCAATGCATTGTCCACGCGGTAGGATTCCCGCATCTTCTGCAAGGCTTTCCGGAAGGTCCAGTCACTCAAGTGATTCTCCGGGCTAATCATGTACGAATACACCTTCTCAGGAAATTTCGCAGCCGCCGTGGCCACCGCCCAGGCAATGCCCATCTTCGCGTAATACTCCTTGGCATAAAGCCCGTCCAGCACCTTGAGCACCCTGTCGATATATTCCTCCGTCAGAAAATGGCTCATCAGCATCACCGCAACGACGCGTACCTCAAATTCCTTCTTGGAATCCTTGTATTTCATGAAGAATTTGTAAGCGTCCTCAGGGTGCTTCCGCGCGATCTGGAAGGTTTGGCACGTAATGTCATTCACGGCCCAGTCATGCACGTGGGGGATAAACTTTTTCAGATAAGCCAGGATGGTTTTGACGTCATCCTTAGCATACCCAATGACCAATCCCTGCAGCATCTCCAGTTCGAAAGTATCCATGGGATTATTTTCCAGGAACCACTTGTAATCCTCCTTGGCAAGCTCCTTCGCAAGCTTGCGAAGATCCGGAACGCGGACGCCCGCCGAAGGCTTTGCCGTGGGATTCAATTTGTCATAAAGCTCCGCATTATTGCCGGAAAGCTTTTGCAATTCTTCCCGGATTTCCTTGATTTCTCTGTGTGCCATGACTTTCCCCCGCCCCATCTTTCGAAAACGCTCATCCTCGCATACGGATTCGCCCTCGAACAGTTTCTCCGCGTAAACGGTTCCTTCCCGTCATGCATAATTCCACAAAATATAGCGTTATCTAGGATTACCATACCCAAAATATACCATTATCATACCATAATCATCATTTCTTTTCAATCATAATGCCAAATTCCAAGAACCGCACCATTACCAGTGATTTCTTAATTCCCGTCAGCCGTCATGCCTTTATTTCGCAGGCTTTTCCACGACGTCAATCTCGATCCCCTTCTCGGAAAGAAGCCTCAGGTCCTCCTCTGAAGCATCCCAGTCCGTGATCATGAGATCAAGCTTCTCTGCAGGCGCAATGCTGACAACCGAGTGAAACCCGATTTTCTCCTTTGGATAAAGGCCGATGACCTGCTTGGAGCCCTCAATCAGGGCACTGTAAAACGGGAGCGCAGCAGTGCGCTGCATGGAAATGCCAAAGTCAGCCGAGATGGATGCCGACGTCAAAAAGCATTTGTCAAAGCGAAGCTTTTTCACCATTTCCGTCGCAAATCCGTCATAACAACAGCCCTTGTCATCCATCTCTCCGCCAACAAGGATCACGGAAACGTTCGGCTTCGTGCGAAGTTCCTCGGCAACGACAATCGAATTCGTACATATGCGCAACGTCAGATCCTCTGGGACGTTCTGCGCCATGAAATACCCCACGGTACCGGAAGTAATATAGACAACGTCTTGATTTTTCAGCATGGTCACGGCCTTCTTCGCGATCAGCGCGTAGTTTTCCTTCACCACCGGAATATCCTTTGCCGTGTTTCCCTTTGGCCGCCCGATGCCAACCTGGCGGATCGGCAACGCGCCGCCCCTCGTCCTTTTTAGGAGCCCCTTTTCTTCCAGAATGCGCAGGTCACGCTTTGCGGAGTCATAGCTGATCTGATACTCCTCCTGAATGTCATCCGTCGAAATGTAGCCCTTCTCTTCCAGCCAATTTAATATTTTCTGATGCCGTTCTTCTATTAACATGTTTTGCCTCTCCCAACGTCTGCATGATTATTATAAAGTGCCGCTCCCGACTTCTGCACGGTTTCCTTTTACAAGTGTCTTTCCTGGTTTCTGCATGGTTTTCTTTTTACGAGTGCCTCTCCCGATTTCCGCATGGTTTTCTTTTTACGAGTGCCTCTCCCGATTTCCGCATGGTTTTCTTTTTACGAGTGCCTCTCCCGATTTCCGCATGATTTTCTTTTTACGAGTGCCTCTCCCAGCTCCACGCAAGATTTCCAAGGCCCGGCTTCCCCTCCGAGAGCCTCTGCAGCTCCTCGATGCAAAAGACGGTCGCCCTTCCGACAAACTCCTCCGCCATCTCCCTCGTGAAAAAGAAGATGCCCGTATCCTCCACGGGAACAAAATGCCCCCGGATTCTTTCCACAAGCTCCCCCACGTCATATTCCGCAACGGTAAGGAGCGGTTCGCCCGCAAGGTCCAGCTGCCGGATCATGTCTGACTTTAATCCATATTTCTCAATAACAAACCCGTTGGTAATACGGTAATCCTGATACAATCTCTCCACGTTTCCCGGCGCCAGGGGATCCCAGTTATGCTCCGAATAGACATAGTACCGATAAAAAATGTCCTGAACCAAATGAAGATAATACCCCAGGTACAGATCATCCTCCTTCATCTTCTCCCCAAATCTTTCCCGGAAGCCTTCCAGATCGTAGGTCGATCTCGTCTCGTCACAGATCCGGAGCTTTAGATGCCCGTTACCGTGAATGGTGCCGTCAGGGAGAACCGCACCCAGCCGAAGCCTGTAAATATCTTTCATTTTCCATTTCTTTGCGATACTTTCCGTAATCGCAAGGTGAATTACGCTCGATGCCATGCTCTCGTCCTCCTATTTCCATATTAACGGAAAAGGGAATCTATGTCAAGTCACAGATTCCCCTTTTCGTTAATAATATGGAATATGATTTACGTAGTTTGCCTATCGTCACTTTGCGAATTGGATTTTTCTCATGCGACTGATGAGTGCCAGTAGATCGATCGGCCGCGGCAGTGCCAGAAACCTGTCACACTCCGGGAAATTACCGGAATATACCGCATCCAATCCCTTTTCCTCCAATTCCCGGTATAGCGCCTGAACGCTTTCCTGCAGGTTGACGCAAACACCGCTTTGGCGGTTTTCGATCAGGCGCAGCATAAATCCCATCGCCGTCCGCTGTTCATGGCAGATTACGTTCTGAATGCCCCTTGTATCGATCTTTTCGTCACCGATGAGAATAAACCCCACGTCCGGAATGGCGAGCTTCTCCGGCCCCAAAAGCACGGGATAGGACGTAAACCCTTCCTTCTTGAGGCGCCTAGTCTGCCGCCAGTTTTGAACCTTCTCTGCTTCCCGAATTTTTACGCCTCCCAGGCTCCTTGCCTGTTCGGAAACGTTGCTGATCACGTATTCATCCATAAGATACGTTCTGTCGGCGACGGACAAATATTCCCCGCTGCCGCCAATGACAAGGATCGTCGATACGCCGCAGCTTTCGTAAAGCTCGTTCACCCGTTCCGTAAAGGCTGTGATCGGCTCCTTCTTGATCAGGGTTTTCATGGTCTGATCCCGGATCATGAAGTTTGTCGCGCTTCGGTCCTCGTCGATGAGAAGAAGCTTCGAACCATATTCCACGGCCTCCAGGATGTTGGCCGCCTGGGAAGTTGAGCCCGAGGCATGTTCCGTGGAAAAATCCCTTGGATCGCCTCCCGGAAGCCAGGAGATAAACGGCGACACGTCGATGTTTTTGATGCATCTTCCGTCCTCCGCCGAAATGGTCATGGCGGAGGGGTCCGTCACGCATAACTCCCTGCCGTCGCCGAAGGCATGATCATAAATGCCTGCGGCAATGGTGGAAAGGATCGTGGACTTCCCGGAATAACCGCCGCCCGTGATGACGGTGACGCCCTTACGAATGCCGAGTCCCTTGATCCCGCAGGCTTCCACCTCGTCCTCCTGCGGCGCCGTAAAGGGTATGGCTCCCTTCATGGGCAGATCCGTCCAGGGATCCCTTGGCAAAATGCTGCCGTTGGCAATAAAGGCGCAGTAATCACTCTTTGCCAGCCATCTGCGCAGTTCCTTTTGTTTGTCCGCAAGCGCGATCACGTTTTGCACCATGGCCTTGTCAAAGCTTTTCACGAAAGCGTCCACGGCCTCCGGCACGTCCGTCGTCAGCATTTGAAGAACCTTTTTCTTGCGCTTCCTTGGGAACTGTACCTGAAACCGCATGCTGAGACAGATCTGCGGCGGACCAACTCTTTCCGGCGGATAGTTGATGATTTTTTCTCCGCCGGCGTTATAATAGTCCTTTCGTGGCCTCATCGTAAAATAAGCGGTATTGCGAACCATCACCTCTCCCTTTGGGCGAACCATATAGTAATAGCCCGTATTCTCCGGCGGCTTATGCCGGTTGAACAGTTCGGCATTCATGGCGTCCAGATAGGGAAGAAATTCCCGATAGCAATAATCCGCGACGGCCTCATGATAAACCGTGATGCCAAGCTTTTCGGCCGGAATCTGGCACAGGATCGTCGGGCGGTCCAACGCCATCTTGTTGGTCATCTCGATGGTAAAGGAAATATCCTCCTCATGCCAAAACACGTTGTCGCTTCCAAACACGGGAAACTCCAGTGGATTTCCAGGCGTTTTCCCAGGTATCACAATTCTTGCTTCGTAAATTTCTTTGTAGTCCTTTGTTGCATTGTCCATTGCTGAAATGTAAGCTTTTAAGCGTTTCATTTTTTTCACCCTTTTAACCTTTCCATTGCTAAGTTTCTTTGATTTCTCGCTGCATACGGCGTATTTTTGGGCAAAAAAATCCCGTGACTTAGCCACGGGAATGCATAAAAAGCTTATTCAAATAAAATTGTCACTGCCTGGTCTGTGACAACTTCCATCCCCGAGGTAATTTCGCCATATGAAATTTGATCACGGTATTCATGCCATTCATAAAAATTACCTCCTTTTGGAATGAATTGTATGCTCACGCAACAGTTGGATTATAGCACGCCTGCCGGCCAGACGTCAATTCTTTCTGTCACGTCAGGTCATCTTTTACGCAAAAGTAGAAAGTTGGTTTACTTACGCGCGCAATGAGAAACGATTCGCCCTCCACAGCCTCTTCATATGTTTTAGAATTTACTTCCACTTCCAGGCGTTCTCCAAATACGTCAAACATAAGATAATAATATCGATGACGATTTCGAAGCCCGGTTTGCTTCCCTCGGAGATTTCCCACAGTCCATCCATACTCCCCATTGCTGATGCGCTCCGAAAAATTACTGCATTTTCTAAGCTTGATCGCCCCCCACGTAAATAATACTCCAAGAGGAACAAACATTACTAAAGTGGCAATTAAATCTGACGTTGCTTTTCGTTGTATGGAATCATATGCCATAAAGGTTACGCCAAGCCAAATCATAAAACCAAAGAAACCTATAAAACAAGATAAAAATTTAAATCCCCAGCTACGGTTTCCTAATTCAGGGCATGACAGCAGTTTTTGACTATAATACGCTCTGTTAGGAAGCTGATTCGAATCCTGAAATACTCTATCGTTCATATCTACTCCTTTTGACGTTTTTTTCATCATATCATCGATTCGTTTCTAAATCAATCGCTTCCCTTTTCTTTCCGCGCTTTACTGGGCTACCGTATACAAGGAGTAGAAATACCCTTTTTTCTGCATGAGGGCATCAAATGAACCGTCCTCCATAATCCTGCCGTTTTTCAGCGTCAAGATGGAATCATATTGACGAAGGGTTCCGGCGTCAAGATCATGCGTCACGACGATCCGTGTCATATTTTTCAGCGCCAGGATCGCGCCTAACACGCGGTTTGAAGTCTCTGCGTCCAATGCTGCCGTCGCCTCATCGATAAGAAGCATCTTGGCATTGCGAAGAAGTGCCCTGGCGATCGAGATCCTCTGCTTTTCACCGCCGGAGAGACCGCTTCCGTTCTCACCGCAAAGATATTCTTCACCCTTCTCTGCGATCAGCTCCCGAAGACCGGCCATCTCGATGACCCTGTCCACTTCTTCCTTCGGGAATTCGTTAAACATCGTGACGTTATCGCGGATCGAAGCATTAAACACAAAGATGTTCTGCTGGATCGTGGAAACCGTGTTGTAAAGGGATTCGGGGCGAATGTTTTTAACGTCACTGCCATCATAGGTGATCGATCCCTGATAGCCATTCATTCCGGCCAGTAAAAGCTGCAGAAGCGTGGATTTTCCACATCCGGAAGCACCGACGATCGCATAGCTCTTTCCTTTCTCAAATTCATAGGAAACGTGATCCAAAACCTTCTTCGTGCCGTCATAGGAGAACTCTACGTCCTTTAACTGCACGGAATGATCAAAAGCGCAATCCGTTTTTTTCTCATTCGCGTTTGAATCCTCTTCAGCTAACGCCGTCTCCATCTTTTCGATCAGGGCGATCGCTGCTTTTTTCTTTGCAAGAAGGGCCGGCAGCTGTGCAATGGGGCCGATGATAAAATTCATGAGATTCGTAAAGACAAAGAGCATGCCGGGAGTAATGCCCATCCCTTTCAGACAAAGGAACGCGCCCGTGATAAAAACGCCAAGCTGCGTTGCCGCTCCGGAAAAAGCCCCGATCGCGGAAGTATAATCTTTGTTCACGTTCCGACGATTCTTTGCGGTTTCCAGCTTTGCGTTTGCACCCGCAAGGAGCTTTCCAATGCGTTCCTCCGCATTAAAGCTCTTCACCACGGAAAAGCCTGTCAGAATCTCGCTGATCATGGCAAGAAATTTCTCATTCCTCTCAGAGACCTCCTTCTCCAGCTTCACCAGCCTTTTCCCCGTTGCAACGCTTGCAATCACTGGCAAAAACGAAAAACCGATCGCAATCAGGGTTAGAAGAGGTGAATACCATAACATCAGAATCAACGAACCAATAAACAGAAAAATATGCTCACCAATGGTGAAAAGGCTTGTGAGATAATTCTCCTCGATGATGCCGGCGTCATTGGTCATGCCGGAGACATAAGTGGAAGTATTCTCCTTCCGAAAGGCCCCGATGCCTTTCTTCGCAAGCCTTTCATAAACGGCATCCCGATATTGCTTCATGGCTCTTGCCTTGAAAGCATTCTGGGTTTTTGCAAAGATGACGACGATCACTTCCATTACGGCAAAAACGCAAACGCATTGAATTAAGACCTGAAGCAGACTCTTGGATTTCTCCTCGCCTGCCGCAATGTCCGTTACAACCTGCAATACGTAGGAAAGATACAGGTTGATGGAATTGATTGCCAAACCTGCGAGAAAAGCCACGAGAAAAAGCTTTTTATTTCCTTCCCAAAATGATTTTTTTAGTTCGTTATTCATAGGATGATTCCTCCTGCCCAATTTCCTTCCGGAAAAACTCAAGAAACCGATCAGATACGGATTCTTTCAAATGAAATTCTTCTATCATGCTAATTAGACCCTGTTTTGCAGTAAGACCCAAGCTGTCATAAATATAACCGTCTTCTACGTTATCTACAAAAATGATATTTTTGACGTTGAAACATGGCGCCTTGTCAAATGCTTCCGCGCGCTCGATTGACTTGAGAATGTCCGCCTTTGCCTCATCCCACTCTCCTAACTCGTCATGGAGGGCCGCCGATAAAAGCATTGCACTTGCAACGTATTTGTCAACAAATGCGATCTCCTCACGGTTTTTCTTGATCAAATTCAGGTAGTCGACAGCCTTTTCCACTACCCTTAAACCTTCCTGTGGCCTTTTTTCATTGGCATAGTATGTTATCATTGCAAGAAAAACGTTGATCATCTTTGACATGCTGCCAAGAAAAGCCTTTTGTGCATACTCGAAGCCTTCCTCATTCTGCTTCAGCATTACAATGAGGTTGACCGCAATATCTGCGTCATTGATGCCGCAAATATTATTCTTTTTCATCTGATCAATGCCCTTTTGCATTTCATTTAAGGCAAGATAGCAGCCAGCGATATGATTTTGAAGTAACGTAATGCTGATCTGCGGATCAGAATTCTGCGAGAAAAGATCGATGGAATGCTGAAAGTATTTGATTGCCTTTTGAAGCGCTTCTTTCTCCTTTGTTATGGTACCTATCACGTAATAAGCATTCGCAACTTGGGTGACAACCATAAAATGATTGGGGTAAATGAGAATTGCCGCTTCACATTCATTTTTCACTTTCTCAAATTCGCGGGCATTCAAAAGCTTGCCGATCTTTTCCATAAGAACGTCAGCGTTATTGCCTTGTATGGAAAAGTCCAAAAGAGCGTCAAGGGATACGTGAAAGATCTGCGCGAGCTGCATCAAATAAGACAGTTCCGGTTCCGAGCTACCTCTTTCCCATTTCGAGATCGTACCTACGGTAAGATTTAATTTTTCCGCAAGATCTTCCTGCGTCATTTGACGTTCTTTCCGATACTTTCTGATATTCTCCGCAAGCTTATGTTCCATTCCCTTACCGCCTTTCTTTGCTAGGTGAAACGATGGCCATCGCCGTTCCTTAATAACATCATAATTCTATGATTTGGAAAATGGAAGAGCCAAATTATATATTTCGTCGATATTATTTTCTATGTTTCGTAGATTTTCAAGGTATAAAAAAACACCGCAACAGCGGTGAGAACTGAGAAAACGGATATGTTTGCAATAAAAATGCCCAGAACCGGAATCGAACCAGTGACACGAGGATTTTCAGTCCTCTGCTCTACCAACTGAGCTATCTGGGCATCTTAAGCTTTGTCTTTCGACTTTGCTTAGAGTAGCGGGGACAGGATTTGAACCTGTGACCTTCGGGTTATGAGCCCGACGAGCTTCCAGACTGCTCCACCCCGCGTTATTTAGTTAATTATATGCTTCTTTAAGATAAATTATTCTTAAAGAAATGGATGGGGGTGGATTCGAACCACCGAAGCAATTTGCAGCAGATTTACAGTCTGTCCCCTTTGGCCACTCGGGAACCCATCCATATGGAATTTTCAACAAAGCCGATAATCGGACTCGAACCGATAACCTGCTGATTACAAATCAGCTGCTCTGCCAATTGAGCCATATCGGCAAATTTCCTCAGCTGATTTGTAATCAGCTGCTCTGCCTATAATTGACTCGTTCCTCATCAATTATCAAGAATTGAGCCATATCGGCAAAACTTCATATCGTGCTTCAATAGAAATGGGGCCTATAGGGCTCGAACCTATGACCCTCTGCTTGTAAGGCAGATGCTCTCCCAGCTGAGCTAAGACCCCATTCATACCTTTTACAGGTGACGACCCAGATCGGGCTCGAACCGACGACCTCCGCCGTGACAGGGCGGCGCTCTAACCAACTGAGCCACTGGGCCAAACCTAAGGGAACTTTAATTGTACCCTCAAAACCGAAATCGAAGGAAAACATAAAGACAAAACTAAATTTAGTTGGCCATGCGCGATTTCTCACGCATCGGGAAATTTTTCCTGATTTGGACCATCAGGAAAAATTTCCCGATTATGGTTAAGCCCTCGGCCTATTAGTGACCGTCAGCTGAGCGCG
>JAILLF010000038.1 GCA_024693365.1 Acetatifactor sp.
ACCTGCTGATGCTCGTAAGCCTTCAGGGTAATTCTCATTACTTGACTTGCCATAAAAAAAGTCTCCTCCTTTTCGCACTTTTGATTTCGAAAGTACGACAAGTGGCGACTGTACACCCTCCCGTGTGTGTCCTGAACCATCTGCAACGTATGTCCGGCTCATTCCCTTACACGTCGTTTCTGCCCCGGGGGCAGACGTTTCTTGAACTTCAGCAAAAGTTCTTTTGGTACACAGTGACTTGTCGTCAGTTTCCTAACTTGACATTCGCTCCACGGAAAACCCGCCTTCCGTCACCGGAAAACGGCAACCTCACGCTTCACAGCTATCATGCCACAGCGAAGTTTAGTATAAATGACAAAGGAGATTTGTGCAAGAGTGAATTTTAGAATTTTCGAAGAAAAATTGTATTTTTTTAAATACAATCCATTTTTTGAACGTTTCTTGACTTGTTTTCGCAAAATGCCCACGGCTGGGCCCGTGTTCCCGGACTTGCTTTCATGCATTGCCCACAGCTGGGCCCGTGTTCCCTGGCTTACCATCGCGCAATCCTCGTGCCCAGCCCCGTGTTCATACCGCATGCTTTCTATGTTTATTGTCTTCTGCGGTAATTTGTCTTCATTTTAGTGAGTCATTTTCAATTTTCTACCGCATGTTTACTCATTTCGCATTCCTCGCGGTAATCTTTCCCTCATTTGGAACAGTCATTTTTATTTTCTTACCGCATTTTCTCACGTATTTATCTTCTTGCGGTAGCCATGTCACTCTCGTCGCATAAAAGCTACCGCAAATTCCTTCTTTCAGTCAACCTTGCGGTAAGAAATCAACTTTTGTCACGTTACGGACGGATTTATCCGTGAAACCGGCACCCTACGCCCTTCCACCTATTTTATTATAGAAAGAATCCAAATACCGTCACGAAGGAGGAGGCAGCATGTCACAAGATCCCTGCAACGGAAAAGGCTGTGTAATGCATGCAGCCAAATGAATTAAACTTCCTGCTTCGCCTTTTCAAACAGCTCTTCGATCTCCTTTGAAGGCTCGCCGTCCAGCTTGGAAACCACAACCGCCGCAATAAAGCTTGCAATAAATCCGGGAATGATCTCATAAAGACCTGTAGGCGCAGACAGGAAGGCATACCATAGCGCATCCACCACGAAGCCCGTCACAATGCCGGCGAGGGCACCCTTATAGGTGAATCTCTTCCAATATAAAGATAACAGGATTGCAGGACCAAATGCCGCGCCGAAGGCTGCCCACGCGCACTCCACCAGCGCCATGATGCCCTTACAGTTCGGGCTCATTGCGATGAGCAGTGCGATCATGGAAATAATGGCAACCACAATGCGCCCTGCCCAGAGCATCTCTTTATCCGTAGCATTCTTGCGGAACACGGGCTTATATACGTCAGACGCAAACGCCGAAGAGGATGCAAGCAGCTGGGAATCCGCGGTACTCATGGAAGCCGCCAAAATTGCGGAAAGCATGATGCCGGCAATGAGTGCGGGGAAGATCTGACGAACGATGGTGATAAACACAAGCTGCTGGCTGCCCTGCTCAAGGTACGCACCGAGGAACTGATGACCGGTAAGACCAACAACGGATGCCATTGCAAGGATCAAAGCAGTCCAGCAGATACCGATCACGCGGGATTTTTTCATTTCTCCCTCTGACTTTACGGACATGTAACGCACCAAGATGTGAGGCATGCCCATGTAACCAAGGCCCCAGCCAAGACCGCTTAAAATGTCAGAAATACTCTTCCAATCAAACTTACCGCTGGATAACAGGTTGTAATAGTTCGGATCCGTCGCAACAGTTGCCAGCGGTGCAAAATCAGATGCCTGCATGGCGAAGTTAACGATCAGCGGCGTAGCCATTAAAGCCGCAAGCATCAACATGCCCTGGAAAAAGTCCGTCCAGCAAACGGCATTAAATCCGCCAAGGAAGGTATAGAGCAAAATGATCACTGCCGCGCAGATCATGTAGAAGGTTGCATCCAAAGTAATCCCGCCGACTTCTCTTACGCCAAACACCGTGGTGAACAGATTACCGCAGGCCACAAGGCTTGATGCCGCATAAACGCAATAGGCCACGATGAAGATTATCGCGCAGATGATCTGCAAAACAGGGCTCTTAGAAAGGAAACGCTTCGTTAGGAACTGAGGGATCGTGATGGCATCGCCCGCCGCAATGGAATACCGGCGAAGCTTGGGCGCCACAAATATCCACGCACAAATGGTTCCAATCAGCAGACCCACGGAGATCCAAACCTGCCCCATGCCCCAAAGATAAATGGAACCGGGCAATCCCATCAATACCCACGCGCTCATGTCGGAGGCACCCGCGGACAAAGCCGCCACCCAACCGTTCATGTTTCTACCGCCAAGGAAATACTCCTTGTCACCGCCCTTCAGCCTTCTGCCCTTCACAAAGAAGTACACGCCGACTCCAATCACGATCACCAAATAACAGATAAATGCCAATACCTCCAGAAAACTTCCTTCCATAAATAACCTCCCTCTTTGACGTCAATGCTTTACTGAATTAACGCATTCCAACAATAAAATAATAAACGGAATTCGAGAAAAAGGCAAGAAAAAACATCTGCCTTCTTCCAAATCTTCATGACGTTCTTCTTGAAAATAAAGTAAAGTATGATAGACTAGTTTTATGGCGCGAAGGAAATCCGCGGCTCATTCCCGCGGCACCCAAAAACGCGAGAGCTGTCAAGAACCGCAATAAACGCGAAGGAGTTTATGCCATGTGGATCGCAAATAACTGGAAAGATTATGAAGTAATAGATACCTCAAACGGAGAAAAGTTAGAGCGCTGGGGGCAGTACCGTCTGGTGCGTCCTGATCCCCAAGTCATCTGGAACACCCCGCATGACAACGAGGGCTGGAAGAAAAAGAACGGCCACTATCACCGCTCCAGCAAGGGCGGCGGAGAGTGGGAATTCTTTGGGCTCCCCGAGGAATGGACCATTTCATACGCCGGCGACAATTTTGCCTTGGCAAATCCTTGCCAGAATGGCAAAGGCGGATGCCTCACTTTCCACTTAAAGCCCTTCAGCTTTAAGCACACGGGGCTGTTCCCTGAGCAGGCCGTAAACTGGGACTGGTTCTCCGGCATCATCCAAAAGGCAAAAAAAGAGAACCCTGACCGCGAGATCAAGGTCCTGAATCTGTTTGCTTATACCGGCGGAGCGACCATCGCCGCAGCTGCTGCCGGGGCCAGCGTGACCCACGTGGACGCCGCAAAGGGCATGGTTGCCTGGGCAAAGGAAAACGCAACCTCCTCCGGACTGGGCGAGGCGCCGGTCCGCTATTTCGTGGATGACTGCGTAAAGCTTGTGGAGCGTGAGATCCGCCGCGGCAACAAATATGACGGCATCATCATGGATCCGCCTTCCTATGGCCGTGGCCCCAAGGGCGAGATCTGGAAGATCGAAGAAAGCATCTTCCCCTTCCTGGAGCTCTCCGCACAATTATTAAAGAAGGATTCCCTCTTCTTCCTGATCAATTCATACACTACGGGCCTGCAGCCCGCCGTTCTTTCCTATATGTTAAACACCGTCATCACGAAGCGCTTTGGCGGCAAAGTCGTCTCCGAAGAGATCGGCCTTCCCGTCACCGAAAGCGGCCTCATCCTTCCCTGCGGCGCTTCCGGCCGCTGGACTGGAGAAGCCTGAGAGCTAAGCGTAACGGAGGAACGTCCCCCTGTCACGTTCCATAACTACAGCACGTACTTCCGCATTGGCGGGAACAGCCTAAGGATCCAGGTGGAGATCAGGGCCCCGAAGAAGGCGATGCAAAAGAACAGGGGCACGCCCACGTAGAACCTGAAATTGTTGATGGAAATCTTTAATATCTTATAGAATAAGTTCAAGAAGGCCGGATGGATCAGGTAAATCCCAAAGCACAACGGATTCATCCAGACGCATAACGAAAGCAATTTGTCCCGGAACGAATCTTTGGTCTTCACGGATTCGTTCTTTTCTTTTGCGGCAATCTCAGCATCCAAGGCTTTCTCTTCCTCCGTCGCCGCAGCCAGCTTATGGAACGTCCATCCCGCGTCAAACAGCAGAATGGCCGCAAGGAGCGTTAACGGATAGCCGTAGGCCATTTCCAGCGCATACCCTTCCACAAAGCGGCTCACCATTTCCAAGATCAGGATGGCTGAAAAGCCGGTCAGGCAATAAATCCCTTCTTTTTTTGTCGGCTTCCTCTTCCTGATGGAAAATGCGTAACCGCAGAGATAATAGAATACGTAGATTCCCTGCTTCGGAATGGCGTAGATCTTATCTGCGCCGTTCAGCACCTCGAAAAAAGGAACAATGCTAACGCCCAAGACCAAAATCGCCATGATACCATAGACGACAGCCTTGGGCACTCTTTCCAGCAACCACTTGATCAGTGGCGTCAGGGCATATAGGATCAATATCAGGTAGAGATACCACATGTGGGACCAGCTGCGTCCCATGGCCGTGTTCTTAATGGCCCGTGGCACCATCCACCACTCAAAATACTTTAAGTATCCCACCAACTCCAACAGGGCATAGGGGATGCCAAAAACGATCAACGTGAAAATGATTCTCCGGCAGTACTTAAACGCCGCGTCTTTCACCGTAACCCTGCGATTCGGATCCAAAAACAGATAACCGCTGATGATCAGAAACACCGGAACGCTCCATGAGGTCGCGTCGATCAGCGCATGAAACGCCTTCTCTCTCCGCTCCCAGCCCCTCATGTCAAAGAAGCCGTTGAGCACTCCTGAGATCGTATGCATCATCACCACGGCCATGGTTGCCGCCACCCGAAGCACGTCGAGGAAAATCTGTCTGTCCTTCCAAGTCTTCACGGGATTCCCCCTCATTCTTCCGCCTGCGCCGCAGCATCCACTGCCCTGCGCAGCTCATCATAGTCATAATTTTCGTCCACAATCTCAAAGGTTCCTTCCAAACCAGTCTTCTGAAGATACCTGTCGCAGACGCGGATTTCCTTCGCCACGTTCCCGTCCTTGTCAATCAATTGCACGGAAACGTAATCCTCAAACGTCTGATCCTCTGCAGGCATCAGCTCCAAACCATCCAGCCAGGAATAGATCACGGTTGCATAGGATTTCGTCTCCTTCCGGGAAGGAAGTAGGTTCTTCCCCTTGAGCTCTACCTTGCCGTAAAACGCTGAATCCACTCCCCTCCCGTCCACGCTCTCCGAAATCTTTAATAAATAATCCTTCGGAATCTCGGCGGTAACAGTACTGGACTCCACGTTCTTCGTAGAGCTCTGGCCGTCATCGCCATAGAATGCTTCACTGTCAGCCGCCACTTCCTTCGGATAGGCGTCAGCCTCATCCTTAGAAGCCTCATTTTCGCTGACCACGTAATGATTAGCCGTGTTGGTCTCGCTGGTCGCCTGGGCCTCTTCCGCAAAGTCTCCCTTGTTCGAGTTATCTCCGGCCTTGCTTACGCCGTCCTTCCTCACGGAATCGGCGTTTGCACTGAACTCTGCCGCCGTCTGTCTTCCGCCATTTCGCAACGTCGCCCAACACGTTCCGCCCACGACAATCAAAGCCAGACATGCCGCCATCAACTTCATGGCTTTCGCGTATTTCTGGAAGGGAATGACCTTCTTCTTTTTTTCACTTCTCGCGAGGAGCTCGGGATCCACCCCGCTCATCGCTTCAAACAGGCGCTCCGCCTGTCCCGTTTTCTTTTCACTCATGTCCGTAACCTCATACTTTGCCTTTTCAGACCGTGATTCCCTGTTTTTCCAGATAAGCCTTCAGCTTTCCCCTGGTGCGGAACAGCGTCGTCTTTACGGAATTTAAATTCATCCCGTAGCGTTCGGCAATCTCCGCATATTCCTCTGAATACCAGTATCTCCGGAGAAACACGTTACAATCCTTTTCTGGAAGCGTTTTTAAGAATTCGTTGATCATTCTCTGAAGCTCTGCCGCTTCCACCGCGTCCTCCGTGCTGCTTCCCGTATCCGGAATGCATTCCTCCAGCTCATCCAGGCAAACTCCCAGGTCACCGCTCCCGCGCTTGGCCGCCTTCTTTTTCTTATAGCGGTCAAAGGAAAGGTTCCTGGTGATCGTTCCAAGGAAAATATTCAGATAATCCGGTCTGTTAGGCGGAATCGAATTCCATGCCCTCATCCAAGTGTCATTGACGCACTCATCCGAATCCTCCTGATCATGAAGGATGTGGTATGCAATGCTAAAGCAGTAGGTTCCGTACTTATTCTGGGTCTCTGCAATGGCCTGCTCGTTGCGGTCAAAGTACAGATCCAGTATTTCCGTATCTTTCAAGATCCCGTCCTCCCACGTACTGTCGCAGACGTCGTCACGTCGCGAGCGTCTCACGTATCTCCTGCTCTATAAAAAGAGACGACGTTTCGATGCAAAAGTTCTTCCCTTTTTTTGCAAAATTCGTCGCCTCTTTATTTTAGCAAATTTCCATGGATGGTTCAACCTATTTTAAAGTTATGGGTCACGAAGACAGGTTTCGTGACCCAAGTTTTTCGATTTTATTTAGTGCCCGCAAAGTCTGCGGCAGAGTCGCCGTAGCGCATCATTGCGTCAAGCAGCTTGTCAAGATTCGTACCATTGTCAGTTCTCATCGAAGCAACATACGACTCGATGCTGTATCGATAGGTGTTGCTGACCTTCTTGTTGCCCTTCATGACCGTCGCGTAGATGGTCTTCCTCATCTGGCCTGCGTTCAGGTTACCGAAGGTTACGTAATAACGACCCTTGTTGTCAATCAAATTACCGTCCGCCGCATACTCGCCGAGCACATGCATTCCCTCCGGATCATCCGTCGCCACCACGCGAAGGCCGGAAAGGTTCTCTGCCACATACTTAAACTGCACGTTCACCGCCGACTCAAGATAGAGCGCCGCCAACTCAATGCTCGCCAGGGCGTCCGCCTCATTCACCGTTGCAAAAAGCTTATCCTTTACGGACTGATAACTCATCTGCGCGGTTACGTCCGTTCCCATGGCGCGCTGCGCCGCGGTGAGGTTCGCGCCTGCCAAGGCGTTCGTCTTGTAACCCACGTAATTCTGCGCCGCATCACCATAGAGCAGGATGTCTACCAGAAGCCTTCTTAGCTTCGCGTACGCTGCTCCCTGATAATCCTCCTTGTTTAGCATATTGTAGCAGTATTCCGCAACGGAATACCTGTACGCTTCTCCGGCCACGTCCGCGCCGCTTGCGTTCAGCGCGTGCGGCACCGCCGTAACCTTGTCTCCCATGTGGTGCGGCGCCACGCGATAGGTAAATTTGTAAAGCTCACCATCCTCTGAATACTCCGTAATCCTGCTCACTTCGTCTTCATTGTCACCAAAAGGAACGGATCATGATATCCTTCCATGCTCTCCTTTGGTATCTTAAAGTCAATGGCAATGGTGTCATAAAGCGTTAAGGACTTCTTCGTGATCTTAAATGCTGCCTTAGCTTTAATAAAAGAAACAACCTTTGCCGTGCCGCCGCTTCCCTTAACGACTTCGTCCACGATCATTTTATTACCGTTCATGAAAAATTCCGTGTCATCATAGAAACCATACCCGTCCTTCGCCTTGTATACGATTATCAAAACATATTGCCCGCCTTCCACAAAGCTTTCGGGGGAAGGATTCCAGGTCATGCTCTGCACGGCGTAGGGGCAATCCGCCGCCTCCGCCCCGCTTAAGGGATCCAGCTCCACCGCCGGAGCTTCGCCCGCCACGGGCTCCTTTACGCTGCGGCTGACCGACTCGATCTTAATCCCGTTTTCCGGCCGCGGCGGCTCGTAGCTAAATTCGAAATTCGCGTGGGTTTCGTTCGACCCGGCCAGTTTCGTTGCAACGACGTCACCCTTCGGCGTCTTCACGATGCAGCGTGCCTTGGGATCCAGCTCATAGCCTTGATCCAAATCCACGGAAAACGAAATCTCGTAGCTTTCGCCCCATTCCATTTTCCCTTCCGCCGGCTCGTAATAGTTATACCACGTCGCATCCGATGCGGTTCCATGGCTTAAGTGGTCCAAATTTACTTTAGTGAAATCCCCAATGTTCGCGCCCACGACGGCATCATCGAAATTCTCAATCTCCACGCGGATCTCTTTGATCAAGGGTTCCGTCGTAAGATCCACTGGCTTAGATTTCAGGACATACCCATTCCCGCGGACTACGCAATACAGCTGTAATCGATCTTCAACGTTAGCTTTATCCAACGAAAGCATGTTGTTATATATGTGCCCGTCGCTCAGCTGAATAATACCCTTGGACGCAAGATCCTCCCAGGAACGATCGATCCCTTTGTCATCTCTCACGTGCCATTCATAGCTTTCCGCATTCTCTGCAAAGATCCTGAAGGTTTGCGAAGCACCCACGTACGGGAATACGTACGGTGAGGGCTGCGAAGTGATCTTGGGCTTTGTCGGATCGGTGATCACAATATTGCCTTCTAACTCATTTTCATCCAAATTATACACCCTTTTTCCATCCACGGTAACAATAGTGTTTGAATCGATTTTACTTGATATGAAACCCGCTGCATATAATCTTTCCGTTATGCTACAATCCCTAATGTATCCTTCACCCTTATGCGAAAGCCAACTAAAGGTTCCTCCGTTGACGTATAGGCTTGAATTATTCCTAGAAACGTTATCAACTTGAACCACTCCATCAAAAATACCATCATTAATCGTTACGCTTCCGTTAATGTCTCTTGCATAAATGCATTGTCCGTTATGGCTGTAAAACTCGCCGCCATTAATAACTAAATTGCAACTGTATGTTTCGACGAGGTCTCTTCTAATGTCTCTAACAAAAATCGTGTAACACACGTCAGCTAAACCATAAGAGAATGCAGTGTCGAATTCGCTTTCGACCTTTCCTCCGCCAATACTATCCTCAATCGTAAGTGTTCCTGAATTAACGTAGATGATGGCATAATCTGTAGATTTTGTTTTTCGCTTAATAAGATGTCCGGCCAAATCTAGCACAAAATTTTCACTGCTGCAGGCACGCCATCCAGTGCCAGTATCCATTCTTGCTCTTCCAAAACTCAGAATCATGTCATCGTTTATCTTATCTTCAGAATAGATATCCTGACCCAGTTTAAAATAATAAGTGGGCGGTGCCTCTTGCACAACATGTTCATACCAATTAGCACCATATAGCTCCATGGTATTTAATTTTTCCGCAAATTCTGCATAATCCGTCACAATGTATGGATCATCCACAGTCCCGGAGCCTTCCATGGCCCTTGCCTTTACGCACGTCACCATCATGACTAATGCCATGCATGCGATTGTGAGTAACGTTCTAAACTTTTTCACTGTTTTCCCTCCTAAACCTTTCAATCCAATGGCATTCCGCCATACACTCCCCGTATTTTTAAGTCCTTCAAATGCATTATACAAAAAAATGCGGGTGACTTTCATCACCCGCAAGAACCATTTAGAAATTTTATTTACACAGAAGTTGCTTCAGCCTTGGCCTGCTATCCTCCGGAATTCGCAAGGCATTCATCGCCTGCTCCAAAGACAATTGCATTGTCTCCATCAAATTTTGTATACAAGCAAGCGAAGTTTCTGCCCTTCCTTCTGCCCTTCCTTCTGCCCTTCCTTCTGCTCTAAACTCCTCTCTCAGTTCATCCATCGCCTGGCACATATTGTATCCCTCCCTTTCCTGATTTTTATACTTTTCCTCGTTTTCCAAAAACTCCGGCACGTTTGCCATGACCGCAATAATGCGTGACGTCTCGAGGCTTAAGTTTTCGTATGCCTTATTCTGCAACAACTTACTTAACTTCTCGCGATCCCTTCGCGCACTCATCACTTCCAGGAACTGCTTAAGCTCCGTCCTGCAGTTCTTCGCGACCTCCGCATCCTCTGCGTTAATCACCGTGATCGGATAGTCACCAAACCTCTTCTCCCACCTTTCGGCGTCTTCTCCGAAGTCCATCACTTCCTTCAGCGACTTTGGCCCGTTCCACTCCCCCTCACCGTGGTAAAAACACACGGTATAGACGGGGTGAAGCCTGTCTCCAGCGCCCATCTTCTCTGCCCAGTGACTCCTTTTTAAGCCAATCTCTTCTCGCCTTTGCCGTTTCTTCCTGTGAAGCTCGTCAAGCTGCTTTTTGTACTCCGCCGCATCATAACACATGAACCTGACCGGAATCTCCCAGTCAATGCTTGCCTGATTCTCCACGGCCAGCAGCACAAAGCTTGTCCCGTCACGCAGCCTCATGCGAAGGTCCCGGTACGTGCTCCGCCGTCCCTTTCCCTCCGTCTCCGCCTGCGTTCTGCCCGTGAGCTCCTCCAGG
Source organism: Acetatifactor sp. (assembly GCA_024693365.1). Taxonomy (GTDB): domain Bacteria; phylum Bacillota; class Clostridia; order Lachnospirales; family Lachnospiraceae; genus Acetatifactor. Next base: position 10,318 of record JAILLF010000038.1, read on the forward strand.
TCGCCTGCCGAAACAACCGCCTCCCCTCCAAAGCATCCCGCGTTAATTAGATCGGCAAAGTACTCCTTCACCGACAGGTAACCGTACGTCTCTTCGTCAAATTTCCCCATTCCCTTCTCCTTTCTTGTTTTTTGCAACCAAAAGATCAGAGAAGGCAAGCTTTAAAATCCATTCAATTCCCTCAAAAAATCCTTCAGTTGTATGAAATGTTGGAAAGCATGGATTTTCTGAAAAATAGAATTGAACCAGAATAAATAGAATAATACAAGAAAATCTGCTTTGAGGATAATATATCACGTCGTTTGATTACACGCAACAACTTTTTGTTCTAACTGTGCGTAGCAAAAAGGACGTGTCAGTAGACACGTCCCCGTGACACACAATCGTTTGTTTAACAAAGCCCCACGCGTCCGGGAACTTCATAGCGGATGCGCAGCTGCGGCGCAGACTTCAGTTCGCTGTAATAATTTGTTGCCCAGTCCGGCGCATCCGTTCTTGGATTCACGCCGTCCGCGGGCGTTCCAAAGATGCGCAGTGGCACAATTGCAGGACCATTCAGTCTTCTCTCAAAGAACAGGCTCATGAAATCGATGGTCTTCACGCCCTTTGCCTTATAAAACCACTTCCCGCCGAATTCGATCATGAGGCAGGCATCCTCCTCAAAGGTCGCCTCACAGAACTCCGGCGTTCTCTCCAGATTTACCGGAATCTCCACGCCGTCCGCGTCATCCGATCCGCCCCAGCGAAGCTTTGCCGGGAACGTCATTTCCCCGCCGCGCTTCATGGAAGGAAGGAAATACGGATCCTGGATCAGCTTCTTATAATCCGCCATCACGGGCTGCTCAATGCCCACCGCATTATTGTTGGGATCCTCGATCTCAAGTCCAAGCCTGCCGCGGTCGCGGAACTGATACATGGATATGCCGTCAAACCAATCGCTGGTGTTATTGTCCTTAAAATACTCCGCAAATTTCACCACGGCCTCGCCCTGATGGAAGGGACCCGTCACGTCGCCGTCCGTGTTGCACTCCGCCGTGGACATGGGGTTCGTAAGCCCCGTGATCTCGCGAAGGCGCTTTGCCGTACCCTCAAAGAGCCCATAGATCTCGCGGAGATTGTCCGCCTTGTAACTGCCGCCGCCAACCTCTGCGACGTCATAAGGCCAGCCGTAATGAAGCGCGGGATAGCTGTCCGCAGACCAGATGTCTGCCGCCTTGTATGCGGGAAGGAAAGCATCCTCCTGATCAATGCGCCCGTCCGGCTTGATAAATCCGGCACAAAAGATCACCTTCACGTTTGGCGCCTCTTCCTTCAAAATCTGCCGGAATCTTACGAAAAATGCTCCGATCTCCTCAAATCTAAATCTCTTGTTATGGGTAAACCAGTTACCCTGACACTCATGATTGATGCGAAGCCGCATGCGGCCATAGTCCGCAAACTGCCTTGCGACGCCGCGCAGATACTCGTCATCCAGCGAGCAGTCCACCGTCAGCGTAAGGAGCACGTCCTGTCCATGACGCCGGATGTCCTTCATCTGCTCAAATGGCTCACCGTCCGCGCCAAAGGGAAAATAATCGTCATACGGATAATCCCACTGGAACTTCACGTCCATGTCCGCGCACGCCTTGCTGATCCGCTGCGGCCACTGCGCATCCTTCGGATACAAGGTGTACATAATGTTAATGCATCTGTGCGGTCTGCCGAGCTTATGCAGGATATAATCCTGATTTACGTACTCCGCGCGCTCGCTTCCGTCCCCTAAATCCAATCCGCACTTGGCCTTCCCAAGCGTTACCTTATAGCTTTCCATAAGCACCTCCACGTGACGTTTTCCTTATTCTATCGAATGCGCCTCATTTCTGACAATCAACTTTCTTGGCAATCTACCCGATTTTCTTGCCTTCTTGGGCTGGAATCTTCTCCGTAAGCGGCAGCATGATCTCCAGCGTAAAATACCCGTCCTTTGCCGTAATGACACATTCACCGTCATACTTTCCTGCCGCCTCGCGGATGCCGGGCAGCCCAAAGCCATGATTGCCGCGATCCTTCTTGGTCGTCGCGATGAGTCCGTTTTCCACGACAATGTTTTCCCTGGCAGGATTCCTCTCCTCGATGAGAAGGAAATTCTGATTCTTCCGGAAGCTCAGCTCAATCACGGGCTTCCCGCATGCCTGCGCCTCGCGGTCTGCCCCGTCCTTATCTTCCGTCGCAGCCTGGCCTTCCGTAACGTTCTGTCCATCCTTCGCCATCAAGCCCGCCACCGCCTCAATGGCATTATCCAGCATATTTGCAAGGATCGTGCAGGTGTCTACCGCAGATAATGACACTCCCGTCATTTCCCCTTCCACCTTCATTTCGATCCCAAGTCTTTCCGCCTTTTGCTTCTTTTCCGAAAGGATGGCATCCGCAATTTCATTCCCCACGTGCACGGAAACGTCTGCCTGCTCCATCTCTCTCGTCACCTCGGAAAGATACTCCTCCAGCTCCCCGTATTCCTTTCTCCGAAGGAGCTCCTTCATCACGTAGGCGTGGTTTTTTACGTCATGGCGGATCCTGCGTATCTCCTGATTTGCCTCAATCTGCTGCTCATAATGGTCCTTTTGGGTCTCCAGATAATACTCGCCTATGAGAATCTTTTTCTGAAAATACTTTGCCTCCGACTCCCGCACCGCCAGCACCATAAAGACACCGAGAAGCAGGAATGCAAACGCCAGGATCAGAATGTTCCAAATCGCACTCTCTCTTCCCGTATAAACGATCCGGATCCGAAACATGGCCTGAGTATCATCCGCATATTGGAAGGGATTGATGAACCCCAGGGCTATGTCCGTCAAAACCGCGCTCAGGTAAACAAACAGCATTGTCTGAAGTGACATGGGCTCTTTCCTTCGCTTTCCAGACAACGTGCCAATGCACCAGACCAAGGCCATGATAATCAGATACCCCCCCACATTGACAATGAGAAGCCCCTCTTTCCCAATTCCTGCCAGTTCCCCAATCCCGCGTGCCAGGGCCATGAGCAGCAACAAACTCACCGTAAGCAATTCATCAGAAAAGAAAGCAACCAAAAATCCCTTTCCCTTCTTTTCAAGGAGTTGAAAAGGCAGGAAAAAGATCATCATCAAAGACATTAGGCCGCTGACGGGGACGATCTCTCCATCCGTTTCTCCCAACGCCGGCCTGAGGACCATCGAACCAATGCATCCCATGATCACGAAAAGCAAAAGGATCCCTGCCATCACATATTTCCTTCCGGTCCGCTTCTTTGCAGGAAATCCAAAAAAACGCGTGACCAAGGTCCAACTGCAATACAACGTAGCCAGACCTTCCACGCCATAATACAGGACATTTTCGAGAATTTTGACTGCCACGCCCTACTCCATCCTTCCTCTCCTCACCTTGCGCTCTCGCGCACGTACCTAAGGAGCGCTTCCTTAAACGCCGCCATTTGGCTCCGGCTCACGCTAAGCACGTCTCCATTTGAAACAAAGACCTCCATGCCGTGATTCTTTATGACGTGCTGCAGATTCACGAGATACCCTCTGTGGATCCGCACGAACAGGTCTGACAGCTCCGAAAGCTCCCGCTCAAAATCCGACAGCTTCCTGCGGATCACGTATTCCCGGTCTGCTAGCACAACCCTAAGATCATTGTTCCTCGCCTCCGCATAGATCAGCTCAGAAAGCGCCACCACCACGTCCTCGCCCTCACAGCGGATGAGGATGCTCTTGCCGCGCTGGATCAAAGTCCGAAGGTCCGTCAGGGTCTGCAGAAGCTTTTCCCTGCGCAGGGGCTTTCCGAGAAAGCGAAAGGCCGAAACCTCATATCCCTCCATGGCCATCTCCACGTGGCTCGTCAGGAAGATGACCGGCGCCGTCACGCCCAGCCTTCGAAGCCCTGCGGCAGCAGTCATGCCGTCCGTCTCCTTCATCTCGATGTCCAAAAAAAGCGCATCAAAAGTGACGCCCTTCCTCACTGCCTCCAGGATTTCCTTGCCATCCTGATATTCCATGCAGGTCAGGTCCAGCCTTCCAAAATATTCGTACAACGCCTCGGAAAGCTCCTTTCGAAAGAGCCTCTCGTCGTCACAAATGGCTATTCTCATTCCATTTTCCCCAAAAGCTCCTCAAAGAGCCCAGTACCCTCATAGAATGCCTTCACGTCGCCATAAACGCGGCGAAGTTCGTTCCACTTATCCTTATACAGCGTCATGACGGGACGCATCTTCACGCAGGCAAGGATCTTCTTGCGATATGCCTCCAGCTCGTCAAGGCGTTCCTCACAAGGCTCCTCCTGAAGGCTGGCCATCACCTGCTCCGAAAGCTGACGGAACCGCTCCCCGTCCATACTCTCCGCCGATGACTGCAGATATTCCTTCATCTCATTTAAGGCCTTTTCCTGCTTGGCTTTCTTTATGGATTCCGCACTTTGCTCTCCGCCGGAAATAACCTCCGCCGTCTCCGTCATCTTCCCTTTTTTCAGCGCCGCAAGCACGCTTACGTCGCCCTCGAGCAGCGCTTTGATCCACCTGGCCAGCTCGGGAACCACGTACTCGTCATATTCATAGTGCGTCATTGCAAGCCCGTCCGCCTGATCTCCCAAGGGCGTCTCGTGATAATCCTTAATGAACTTAAATTCCTCCTCGAGCTTTTTCGGAAAGGAATACGGCCCAAACATGCTGTCGTAAGAGCGATGCACGTATCCTCCAAATCTCGCCATGATTTCCTGATACAGGCGCTTAAGCTCCGCCTGATCGAGTTCCACTTCCTGTTTTACCAAAATCGGATCCTGATCTTCTACGTAATACACGTCATTCCCTCCTTCAACCCTTTTTGCCAACTGCCCGTCACGGGTCATTACGTCTTCTGCCCTAATTCCAGTATAGCGAAAAGGGGGCCACGTGGCAAGAGGTTATGCGATCCGTCCGTTCTTGATCTCCACAACTCTCGTGCCGTACCTTGCACACTCCGCCGAGTGGGTCACCTGAAGGATTGTGATGCCCTTTTCCTCATTGATCCGCTTGAATAATCTCATGACCTCCTCACCGGAGACGGAATCCAGATTTCCCGTGGCTTCATCCGCGAGCAGGATCTCCGGATTTCCCATCACGGCGCGCGCGATGGCGACTCTTTGCTGCTGCCCGCCGGAGAGCTGCGCGGGATAAGCCTTTCTCTTTTCCGTAAGTCCCGTGATCTCAAGGATTTCCTTCAGATCCTTCTCCAGCTCCGAGCGCTTTTTGCCCCTGACCATAAGCGGCAGGAGAATATTGTCCTCCACGCTCAGGTTCTGCACCAGATTATAAAACTGAAAGATAAAGCCAATCTTTTGCAGCCTGATCTTGGAGAGCTCCTTTTCCTTCATCTTCGTCAGATCCGCGCCGTCAATCTCTATGTTTCCCTCAAATCCGCGGTCCAGACCGCCGATGAGATAGAGAAGCGTTGATTTTCCGCTGCCGGAAGCTCCCATCAGAGACACAAACTCGCCCTTTTTAATCTCCAGGTTCACGCCCTTTAGCACCTGCGTGCGGTTCTCCTCTTTTCCAAAACTCTTGCTCACGTTATTCACCTTGATCATACTCTTGCTCCTCCTTCCCATCCATGCGCACCGCCTTACCTTTATCCTCATTCAATTTCTCTTGCATTTCCCTGCTCCTCTCATCACTCATACCGGATCTGCTCCGCCAGCGTCATCTTGCGAAGCGCCCGCATCGGAAACAGTGAAACCATTGTAAACACCACCCACAAAAGAATCAAAAACCGGAAGTAGGTCCCAGGATGCCATGCCAGTTGGAGTTCCATGTCCAAAAGACCCATCAGCCTGCCAAAATCCCCGTAGGCCAGAAACGCCACGGGACAGGCGATGGCCAGCGCGATCGTCGCCAGAAGCGCACTCTCGGCAAAGAGCATCCTGCCGATGCGCTTCCTGCTCATGGCAGTGGACGCCAGCACCGCGCACTCCCTCTTTCTGCCCGCGAAGCCAATCAGCTGGTTACTGATCATGCCAATCACCGTAAGGCCAACGCCCAGCCCAATGATCACCTTCAGCATGCCCTTTAGACCGTCTTCTTTTTCCTGCCAATACTGATCCACCTCCCCGGCCGTCTGGATTTCACTCACGTAATTGCCGGAATACTTATGGATTGCCGCCTTCACCGCCGCCACGTCCTCACATCTGATCAGGATCGTGCCCGGCTTGTCATGAAACAGGCCCACGAAAAGATTCTTCGAAATCACGATGGAATTTGACGTGGAATCATATCCATAACTGTCACTAAAGCCCGCGAGCCGCAACGTCTTCCTGATGGGAAGCACAAAGTCCGTTCCAAAGGTGATTTCTGCCTCCTCGCCAAGCTTAAGTCCCAATTTCTTTGCCAGCTTTTCATCCAGATAAAACTCATCATCCGCCAGTTCCTTTGGCAAATTCTTGATCCCGCAAAGGAGACGGAACCCTCCCTCCGGTGCCCCAAAGACGTTCACGGTTGTCTTCTTTTCCCCAACGCCAATTTTTAATTCCTTCCCATACACCAGTTCCACTTCATTAACGCCTGGCAGATCCTTTAGATACTGGTACGTGGATGCCTTTTGCTTTCCGTCACAGGAAACGACAAGGTCTGACTGATAGGCATGAATCTCATACATGGCCTGAAGGCTCCCCTGAAAGAGGAAGAGGATCAGCGCCAGCGTCGTTGCGGTCACGCACAGGATCCCGCTTCCCACGGTACTCTTTCTTGCATAGATCTCCATGGCGGCAAGCCTCGCAATAGGCTTTTCCGCCTTTTCAAAAAAAGTGGCAAGCGCCTTGGAGCAGATCTTAAGGAACAAGGGGAACAAAAATGCCAGTGCCAGGATCAGGCTGACAAAGCTCACAAGCTGCGCGGGAACGCTCTTTACAAAGGCCATGCAGCCCAGTCCAGCCGCCAGGAACAAGATGCCGGCCCCAATCTGCATACGGTTTGCGCGATATTCCGTATCCTTATTGTCAAAGATAATGTCGCGGATGGCAGTCTTGGATGCCTTCAAAACTTCCCGCAGAGAACATGCGCATTCCACCAGCGCCGCCCCGAGAATCACCGCAAGCCACGCCCAGGAGGGCGTACTGCCAAAGGTTTTCTCGATGGTCGCCGTGCCGCTTACCTGGATCACGCTGCCGAAGATCAGGTTCCGGACGCTCCTATAGAGAAGGCTCCCAAGAACGCCTCCAAGAATCCCGTAAAATCCACTTTCTGCAAGGAGGAGCGCCGTGGTAAAGCCTTGTGTCAATCCCAGACTCCGAAAGGTTCCAACCACTGACATTCTCTCACTGATAACCCTCTGGGAAACACTGACCGTCACAAAGATCACAAGCAGAAAGCAGATGGAGAACATCAAAAGGAACATAAGACCAAGCATCTGCGTCATCTCCTGAAGCTCCTCGTCATCCGCAAGGTTCGTCACTTCTGCGCGATAGTCCAAGGCCATTAGCTCCGAGATTACCTGACGAACGTAGGCGTTATCGAGTTTTCCGGAGCCGTCCCTTGGCAGCTCCGCGTAGGCCGTCTGCCACGTGATCTCCTCCGCGGCATCGTAAAAGAGCCTCTGATATCCGGCCTCGCTCAAAACAGCCTCGGCACGTCCATTGGCAATGCCCTTTTCCGGAAGGATCTTGCGGATCACGTAAGTCTCTTCCTTCCCGCCGTCCCCGTACAAAAGGATTTCCTCTCCCTCTCTCCATCCAAAACGCTGCGCTGCCTTGAGCGAAATGGCTGCCTCACCCTCAGTGAGCGAAAGTTCCTCCGTGAGCAGCCGCATTTCCTTTGCAATGGAAAAATCAAAGGTCAGAACCGCCAGATCCTCCACGTGGAAATAATTACCGAATCCCTCCGGCATGGTAATCTGTCCCGACGCCCTCTCTGAGACCATAAGAACCTTTCCTCCCGTCGCATTTTCAACTTCCTCACCTAATAGTCCAAGCTCATCTACAATGATCAGATCCGATGATCCCGTGACCTGTGAAAGCATGCCGTGGACGATGCCGGTAATGCTCCCCGTCACGTCGAGACTAAGAAGTGCCGCGAAGGAGCAAAAGGAAATGCAGATCACCAGCAAAAACGTCCGGAAGGGCTTTGCGAAAACATTCTTAAACGTGTGTTTTAATAAGATCCCCATCTGTAAGCTCTCCTTTCCGGTGCGACGTACATTCCGTCTCCTTCCTTCACCTCATAGATTTCATAAAAAGCATTGGTTGCCGAAAGCACGGCATTCACCCTGACGCGCTCCGGACTGTGTTCGTCCTTAAGCAGCTGATCGATCCCCGCTGCGTCCTCCTTCCAGAGGCACCAGATTTTTGCATAGTTTTCAAACAAACTCTCCCGCTCCTTCTTACCCTTTACAACGTTCATCATGCACTCCATGGCGCCCTTGTCCGCGAAGTTCTCGCCCAGAGTCAGCGTTCCGTCCACGTGATACACGTCCATAATGACGCATGCGTCAAAATACTCCGTCATTTGAATTTCTCTCTCCCTCAGGACCTCACGATCTGTCTCGCTGATCCAATCCGGATCATATTCGCCCTTTGCCGTAAACTTGAACCCGTTGGAATCAAAGGCATGTCCGATTTCGTGCGCCATGACCATGCCAATCCCGCCGAGATTCGCCTCATAAGAAGCCTTCGGGTCAAAGTATGGAGCATGCAGGATCGCCACCGAGACCGTAAACACGTTGTCCGGGCTGTAGCAGGCATTCATCTCCTGCATTGGCATCAAAAGGGCATTTTCGTCCTTGGGCTTCCCAATGCCTTCCAGCTCCTGCTGACGCCGGATGCGTTTCAGGTGACATGCCGTCTCCAGCGCCGTGGATCCAAGCGCGTCGCTTACGCGGATCATTGGAACGCTTGCGCCGCCCGGCTTTTGGAACCGCAGATTCTCCAGCTTTTGAAGAAGTCCCTGCCTGGTCTTAGCGGAAAGCCACTGCGCATCGCCAATCAGTTCACGGTAGCTTTCCTTGACGTCCCCAAAGAGCCTGTCGAGAAAAGCATCCATCTCCTGGGTATAATAAGCCTCCTCATAGAGCACGCTCACCTGCTCCGCCAAAATCCCGTTTACGTACTGCGCCGCAAGTCTCTCATTCTCATCAAAAGAACCGCTTTCATAGAGCTTTAAGAACGGATGCTCTTCCACCAAAAACGTCCGGTAGGTGCAGAGAAGCTCGCAGGTCATCCAGGTCTTCAGGGCGTCCAGGTTGTCCTCGCAAAAGCACTTTCCCAGAGCCGTCAGCTGCGTATCGTCCGCCACGTAAAACCCGCCGTAGGGATTGGGCTTTGTCATGCCATTAAGCCTTTCTATGACATTTACGTCCAATCCTCCAAGGATTCCCGTCATCTCCTCCTCTTTCACAAACTGATAGCAGCCCAGAAGATCACTCTCATATTGGAGGGAAAGGTCTGTCGCCATGCACACGTCCAATATCAGATAAACGAAAGTCTTTGCCTTCTCCCGCGCCTTCTCCGGCACGTCCCCGCAGGAAACCAGCGCATCAATGGCCATGTCAAGAAGCTGCTTTCTGGGACCATCCTCCTCAAGGATTTCCTCAAAGGAGATGCCACAGGTCTCCAGCTTCTGTTCTAAGTACAGCGCATTTTCACCGGCTACGTAATAATCCTTCGACACGGAAATCCGGAAAAACGGCATCCAGCCGATCTCCTCTTCCAAATCCCCGATCACCTCCAAAAGAGCCGTTGCGGATGCCGCGTCCCGGATCCTCGCCAGAGCATTTTCGACCGGGTTGTTTGCATCAGCTTCCCCATGTTTCTCCGTGCCTGCCTTCGCTGCAACGCCCTCGCTCTTGCCCACACCTGCCTTCTCTCTGGCGTCCTCGTTCTTCTCCGTGTCAGCCTTCTCTCCGATGCCTTCGTTCTTGCCAGTTCTCGTTTCTTTCTCATCCAGATACTCCAGATATTGCCTCCATACGGCGCGGACCAGAGCCTGCGCGCTACCCTCAGGATATTCCACCTCCGAATGTCCAACCGCGATCACCGCCGCATAGATTTCTTCCTTGATTGCTTCATCCATCTCCTGGATTGGTCCTCCGAATGCTTTGCCGTAAGAGAGCTTTGTCTTGGAAAGCGCCTCCCCGTTTACGTACGCATAAAAGTCATCCTGCGCCCGTGCCTTCAAGGCATTCGCCGCCTGCCCTTTTGCATTGTTATTTCCCTGCGAATCACTTTCCCGCGCATTGCCTTCCTGCGCATCCTTTCCGCCTGCCCTTTCGATCTTCACGCACCCAGCCTGCGCAAGAACCAGGCTTATCATGATAAGGAGAAGAATCCCCTTCTTGATCCGTTTTCCCTGCCAGTGATTTCGTTGCTTCATCTGCTTACTCCTCTTCCCTTCCTCTGCCAAGCTTCTTGCCTTGCTTCTTTCCTTGCTTCCTTCCACGCATTCCGCTCGCGTCTCGATTTTTATCGCCATGTTTTGCATGGTTTTATCATGCCATACTCACCGTCATTCATGGGAAAAGCGTGGCGAATGACGTAAAATGCGTGGTAAAATGCAAAAAAATATTGAAATCTTTGAAAAAAATGGTATCATAGCACCTATAATGATTTTTTAAGGAGGAATAAGAGATGAGAACAAAAATCAAAGAGCTGTTCAGAAACACGTCTGAGCATGCATCCAAAGAAGTGACCATCTGTGCCTGGGTACGTACCAATCGCGCACAGTCACAGTTTGGATTCCTAAACGTAAATGACGGATCGTTTTTCGAGAATTTACAGGTAGTTTACGAGAATGGACTTGATAATTTTGACGCCATCTCCAAGATCAGGGTCGGAGCAAGCGTACAGGTAACGGGAACGGTAGTGCTCACCCCGAATAATCAGCAGCCCTTTGAATTAAAGGCAAAAAACGTTGAGCTTCTTGGTGATTGTCCCGAGGACTATCCCATTCAGCCCAAGCGCCACACCAGAGAATTCCTTAGAACCGTGGCTCACCTTCGCCCCCGCACGAACCTGTTCAGCGCAGTATTCCGCATCCGCAGCGTCGCTGCCATGGCGATTCACGAATACTTCCAGAGCAACGGCTATCTCTACGTACACACGCCTCTCATCACCTGTGCGGACTGTGAGGGTTCTGACCAGATGTTCAAGGTAACGACCCTGAACGTGAACGACCTTCCGAAGACCGACGACGGCAAGGTTGATTTCAGCAAGGACCTGTTTGGCAAGCAGAGCTTCATCACCGGCTCCGGCCAGCTCCAGGGCGAGACCTTTGCCATGGCCTTTGGTGACATCTACACCTTCGGCCCCACCTTTAGAACCGAGAATTCCAACACCCAGACCCATGCGAACGAGTTCTGGATGATCGAGCCCGAGATGGCATTCTGTGACATTCACGGCCTTATGGACATTGAGGAAGAGATGCTGAAGTTTGTCGTGAAATACGTTTGCGACAAGTGTCCCGAAGAGATCGAGTTCTGTGACAAGTTTGTTTCGAAGGGATTGAAGGAAAAGCTTGACGGCATCGTAAATGCTGAGTTCACAAGAATCTCACATCATGACGTGATCGACATTCTGAAGAAGGCAGACGTAAAGTGGGAGTTCGAGCCGGATTACGGCGAGGACATTGCAAAAGAGCATGAAAAATATATCGTAGATTACTTCCACGGCCCCGTGTTTGTCACCGACTGGCCGAAGGAGATCAAGGCTTACTACATGAAGGTAAATCCCGACAACAAGACCGTTGCCGCAGTTGACCTTCTCGTACCCCAGGCGGGCGAGCTCATGGGCGGCAGCCAGCGTGAGGAGAACCTGGACAAGCTCATCGAGAGAATGAATGAGATGGGCGTTGACAAGGAAGGCATCGACTGGTACCTCGACACCAGACGCTACGGCGGCTGCATCCACAGCGGCTTCGGCATGGGCTTCGAGCGCCTGATCATGTACCTGACCGGCGTCGAGAACATCCGCGATGTCATCCCTTATCCCAGAACCCCCAAGAATTGCGAGTTCTAACGACAAAAATAAGGACACGGGAATCGTTCCCGTGTCCTTTTTCATGTCTTTTTATGCTTGAGAAGGTTATAAGGCTTCTGCCCATCGCTCTTTAATCCAGCAAATCGATCTTCCTTAGCATATACCAAAGTATTTTTTCTTCGCTAGTCACGATTTTGGCCTGGCAGGCAAGACCGTTCATCAGCACGGCCGTCTTTCCGTCTTTATTTCGAAGCGTTGATGCATCGCACTCCACCTCCACGAGGTAATATGCATTGCCACTTCCCTGATCCACGGAAATATCCTTTGCAATGCTCTTAA